>NZ_JAOWGI010000028.1:0-782947 GCF_030333225.1 Citrobacter sp. CK202 | reverse complement strand
ACCTCCTTCGGATTTGCCAGATAACCCGTGGTATCCCCGGTCGGGCGGCTGTTGGCGTTGGGTTTAATCACAATGTTCGGTCTGGTGAAGTGCGCGCCCGGCAGCGGCGCAACGGCCGCCAGCGTGCCATGTTTCTTCCGCAGTTCTTCTATCGGGCCAAAGTCCAGCGCGCGCAGCGGGCAGGACTCGACGCAGATCGGTTTTTTGCCGTCGGCAACGCGGTCATGACAGCCGTCGCATTTGGTCATGTGGCCTTTGGCGGCGTTATACTGCGGCGCACCGTACGGGCAGGCCATATGGCAGTAGCGACAGCCGATGCAGACGTCCTCATCCACTACCACAAAGCCGTCCTCGCGTTTGTGCATCGCGCCGCTCGGGCACACTTTCGTGCAGGCCGGGTCTTCGCAGTGGTTGCAGGAAATGGAAAGATAGTAGGCAAAGACATTCTGGTGCCAGACGCCGTTATCCTCCTGCCAGTCGCCGCCCGCATATTCATAGATGCGGCGGAAGCTGACGTCCGGGGTTAAATCTTTGTAGTCTTTGCAGGCCAGTTCGCAGGTTTTGCAACCGGTGCAACGACTGGAGTCAATAAAAAATCCATATTGGGTTGTCATCGGTTACTCCTTATACCTTCTCAACCTGAACGAGGTTCGTATGGGACGGATTCCCCTTAGCGAGAGGAGAAGGACGCTGGGTCGTCAGGACGTTAATACATCCCCCCTGATCCACGCGTTTTGCATCCGGGTCATACCAGGCGCCTTCGCCCAACGCAACGACACCCGGCATCATGCGCGGCGTCACTTTCGCCTCAATATGCAACTCGCCGCGACCGTTGAAGATACGCACTTTGTCGCCGTTGCTAATGCCGCGTTTTTGCGCGTCCATCGGGTTAATCCACATCTCCTGGCGGCAGGAAGCTTTCAGAACGTCCACGTTGCCATAGGTAGAGTGCACGCGAGATTTGTAGTGGAAGCCCGTTAATTGCAACGGATAGTCTTTGGTCAACGGATCGCTGTAGTTTTCGAAGCCCGGCGTATAGATCGGCAACGGATCGATCACATCGCCTTCCGGCAGTTCCCAGGTTGCCGCAATCTCTGCCAGCGCCTGCGAATAGATCTCGATTTTGCCCGACGGCGTTGTCAGCGGGTTAGCCTGCGGATCGTCACGGAACGCTTTATAGGCAACGTGATGACCTTCAGGGTCGCGCTGCTTAAAGATGCCCTGCTTGCGGAATGCTTCGAATGTCGGCAGTTCGGGAATCGCCTGACGCGACTGTTCGTACAGATGACGCATCCACTCTTCTTGCGTACGCCCTTCGGTAAACTGCTGCTCCACGCCGAGACGCTTCGCCAGCTCGCTGGTCATCTGATAGATAGTCTTGCACTCAAAGCGCGGTTTAATGGCCTGGTCGGTGAAAATAACGTAGGACATGTTCCCGCAGGAGGCATCCAGCGCGAAGTCCATCTGCTCAGAAGCGGTGCAGTCCGGCAGCAGAATATCGGCATATTTCGCTGAAGAGGTCATATGACAGTCGATAACGACGATCATTTCGCACTTCTTATCATCCTGCAAAATTTCATGCGTGCGGTTAATTTCGGAATGCTGGTTAATCAGGCAGTTACCGGCATAGTTCCAGATCATCTTGATGGGAACGTCGAGTTTATCTTTGCCGCGAACCCCATCACGCAGCGCTGTCATTTCCGGTCCGCGCTCAATGGCATCGGTCCATAAGAACATCGAAATGCTGGTCTCGACCGGGTTTTCCAGCGTTGGCATACGCTCAAACGGCAAATCGTAAGATCCCTCACGCGCACCGCTGTTGCCGCCGTTAATGCCGACGTTGCCGGTCAGGATCGCCAGCATAGAGATTGCGCGAGTAACGATTTCGCCGTTGGCATGACGCTGCGGCCCCCAGCCCTGGCTGATGTAAGCGGGTTTGGCGCTACCGATTTCACGCGCCAGTTTTACAATGCGCGCCGCCGGGATACCGGTGATCTGCGACGCCCACTCTGGCGTCTTCGCAATACCGTCTCTACCCTGCCCCAGAATATAGGCTTTGTAGTGACCATTTTTCGGCGCGCTGGCGGGTAAGGTTTTTTCGTCATAACCCACACAGTATTTGTCGAGGAACGGCTGATCGACCATATCTTCGGTGATCATGACGTATGCCAGCGCATTTACCAGCGCCGCATCCGTACCCGGGCGAATCGGAATCCACTCATCCTCACGACCCGCGCCGGTATCGGTATAACGCGGATCGATAATAATCATCCGCGCGTTTGATTTTTGCCGTGCCTGTTCGAGGTAATAGGTTACCCCTCCGCCGCTCATACGGGTTTCCCCCGGATTGTTACCAAACAGCACAACCAGCTTACTATTTTCAATGTCGGAAGGACTATTGCCGTCCGCCCAGCCGCCGTAGGTGTAATTTAACCCGGCGGCAATTTGCGCGGATGAGTAATCGCCGTAGTGGTTGAGGTAACCGCCGCAGCAGTTCATCAGCCGGGCAACCAGTGTTTTTCCTGGCGGCCAGGAGCGCGTCATCGTGCCGCCAAGCGTACCCGTACCATAGTTTAAATAGATGGATTCGTTGCCATAGTCTTTGATAAGACGCTGCATATTGGTGGTGATAATGTCATAGGCTTCGTCCCAGCTGATGCGCTCAAACTTACCTTCACCACGCTTGCCAACGCGCTTCATTGGATATTTCAGACGATCGGGGTTATAAACCCGGCGGCGCATAGAACGCCCGCGCAGACAGGCGCGAATCTGATGCAGACCGTCATAGTTATCATCGCCCGTATTGTCCGTTTCAACATATTTGATTTCACCGTCCACCACATGCATGCGCAGCGGGCAGCGGCTTCCACAGTTAACGGTGCAAGCGCTCCAGATAATTTTTTCGCTGGATGCGCTGGGGCTGATAGCGTCAGCCGCATTGGCGATCCGGGTAAATGGCAGAGTCAATGCGCTACTGGCGATTGCCAGCCCGCCTATTGCTGTCGTTTTTACCAGGCCTCGACGAGTTACCTCAGCTGCCAGTACAGCATCGGGGATATTCGTTTTCATGATGACTCACTTTGCTTGCTCACGATTGATAAAAGCCAGACACTTCGTTATGTAGTTATTTATATAACGAATAAATCGATATATAGTTTTGTATATAATGAATATGAGAAAAATCAGCGATAAATGCTAATCTTCATTCGAAGGTAGTATTACCCCCAAAGGGGTAACCATTCTTGTCCGGTGTCAAACAGGCATAAAAAAAAGCGCCCGGAGGCGCTTTTTAAGCAGAGAGGAGCGGGGATTAACCGATATATTCCAGCCCGTTCATATACGGACGTAATACTTCTGGAACTTCGATGCGGCCATCAGCCTGCTGGTAGTTTTCCATCACGGCAACTAAAGTACGCCCAACCGCCAGACCGGAACCGTTCAGAGTATGAACCAGACGGGTTTTCTTGTCGGACTTACTGCGGCAGCGTGCCTGCATACGACGCGCCTGGAAATCCCATACGTTCGAGCAGGAAGAGATTTCACGGTAAGTGTTCTGCGCCGGGATCCATACTTCGAGATCGTAGGTTTTACATGCGCCAAAGCCCATGTCACCGGTACACAGAACGATTTTACGGTACGGCAGACCCAGCAACTGAAGCACTTTCTCAGCATGGCCGGTCATCTCTTCCAGCGCATCCATTGACTCTTCTGGACGCACAATCTGCACCATCTCAACTTTATCGAACTGGTGCATACGGATCAGACCGCGCGTGTCACGACCGTAAGAACCCGCTTCAGAACGGAAGCATGGCGTATGCGCAGTCATTTTGATCGGCAGCGCATCTTCGTCGATGATTTCATCACGCACCAGGTTAGTCAGCGGCACTTCCGCCGTCGGGATCAGCGCATAGTTGCTGCTGTCAGCCTCTTCTTCCAGCGGACGAGTATGGAACAGATCGCCCGCAAATTTCGGCAACTGCCCTGTACCGTACAGCGTGTCGTGGTTCACCAGATACGGCACGTAGTTTTCACTGTAACCATGCTGTTCAGTGTGCAGATCCAGCATGAACTGCGACAGCGCGCGGTGCATACGGGCAATCTGCCCTTTCATTACCACAAAACGAGAACCGGTCAGTTTAACCGCAGCCGCGAAGTCGAGACCAGCGTGCATTTCACCCAGCGTCACATGATCGCGGACGTCGAAATCAAACTCACGCGGGGTTCCCCAACGGCTGACTTCAACGTTGTCGTTTTCATCTTTACCTACCGGTACATCATCAGCCGGTAAGTTAGGAATGGTCAGCGCGATATCGCGAATTTCAGCCTGTAAGCTCTCCAGCTCAGCTTTTGCCGCATCCAGCTCTTCGCCCAGCTTGTTCACTTCCAGACGTAAAGGCTCGATATCTTCCCCGCGCGCTTTCGCCTGGCCGATGGATTTCGATCGAGAGTTACGCTCTGCTTGCAGGTTTTCCGTGTTGACCTGCAAAACTTTACGACGCTCTTCAAGAGCGCGCAGCTTATCTACATCCAGCTTAAAGCCCCGGCGTGCCAGTTTTTCAGCGACTGCGTCTGGCTCATTACGCAGCAGATTGGGATCGAGCATGCTTATCCTGTGCTTATCGAATTAAAATAGGAAACGTGACCACAGCCTGCAGTCACAGGGATACAGTGCCAACATTACCGCAACGATCGCGCTAACGGTAGCGTTTTGTGGGGCTATTTTGATCCTGTTCAGCCAGCCAGGCGAGCTTTTCGCCAATCTTGCCTTCAAGACCCCTGTTTGTGGGATGATAATAGCGTGTTTGCGCTATTTCCGGCGGGAAATAAACCTCGCCTGCGGCGTAGGCGTTTGGCTCATCATGCGCGTAGCGGTATTCCTGGCCATAGCCCATTTCTTTCATCAGTTTCGTCGGCGCATTGCGCAGATGCACAGGCACATCATAATCCGGGCGTTCACGGGCATCGGCCAGCGCCGCTTTGAACGCGGTATAAACCGCGTTACTTTTCGGCGCACAGGCCAGATAAACAATCGCCTGGGCTATCGCCCGTTCCCCTTCCGCAGGGCCAACACGGGTAAAGCAATCCCACGCAGAAATCGCCACCTGCATTGCGCGAGGATCGGCATTGCCGACGTCTTCAGAAGCAATCGCCAGGCAACGTCGGGCGACATACAGCGGGTCGCCGCCAGCGGTAATGATCCGGGCATACCAGTAAAGCGCCGCGTCCGGGGCGCTGCCACGCACCGATTTATGCAATGCGGAGATGAGATCGTAAAAGCGGTCGCCTTTATTATCAAAGCGCGCGCTGCGCTCCCCGGCGATTTCGGTCAGTAATGCGGGCAATAATACTCGCTTACCGCTGTCATCCACTTCCGCCATATCTGCCATCATTTCCAGCGTATTTAACGCCCGACGCGCATCTCCGTTCACCAGTTCAGCGATCGCCCGGCGCGTCTCGTCCGGCAGAACGATATCCTGGCCGCCATAACCACGCGCTTTGTCATCCATCGCCTGATTCAGCACCTGCTCAATATCTTCAGTCGTTAAGGATTTGAGGAGATAGACGCGGGCGCGTGACAGCAAAGCCGAGTTCAGCTCGAAGGACGGGTTTTCGGTCGTCGCGCCAATAAACGTAATCGTGCCGTCTTCGATATGCGGCAGAAACGCATCCTGCTGGCTCTTGTTGAAGCGATGGACTTCATCGACAAACAGAATAGTGCGGCGCCCGGCATTACGGTTCTGGCGGGCGCGTTCAATGGCTTCACGGATCTCTTTTACGCCAGAAGTCACGGCGGAAATGCGTTCGACGTCAGCATTGGCATAGCGGGCAATCACTTCGGCCAGCGTGGTTTTGCCCGTACCGGGCGGCCCCCACAAAATCATCGAGTGCAGGTGCCCGGCCTCAATTGCACGAGGCAAAGGCTTACCCGCAGCCAGCAGATGCTGCTGACCAATATACTGCGCTAAATTTTCTGGCCGCATACGCGCGGCCAGTGGCTGAAAGGTATTATCAGAAAAATCGAGCGACAGATTGCTCACTCATGCGCCTCTACTTACGTTGGTCGTCTACCGTTACACCTTGCGGCGGAGTAAAGGTAAATTTTGATGCATCGACAGCGCTATTCTGCTGAGATTTCAGCTGATAGCTGCTGCGCTGATCGTCTTGTTCCACTGCGCTGAACTGATGAATAGTCCCGTCACGACCCACATTAATGGTGAACTGCTTCAGGTTACCGCTGCTGCTTTTTGGCGTCAGCACAAAGTCATCGCCATTTTGTTTGATGTTGTACTGCTGCCAGTCGCTGGTCTGGTTGCGGGCTATCAGCATAAACGGCGTATTGCCCGTCGCATCTTTTAACCAGGTCGCCGTTGCCTGCTCGACAAACGGGTTAAAGAACCATAGCGTTTTCCCGTCAGAGACCAGAATGCTCTCGTCGGGCTGCGTCATATGCCAGTTAAACAGATTAGGACGCTTAACCCATAAGTCGCCCTGGCCTTCCTGAACGGCGGCGCCGCTGCCGTCAGTCACTTTTTGTGTAAAGCTGGCATGGAAGCTGCTGACTTTATCCAGACGGCTTTTCAGATCGCTGGCGGCATCCGCCCATACGCTGCTCACCACAAAGCCGGAGAGTAATGCGCAGGTGATTGCGATTTTTTTCATCATTATTCCTCAAAATACGTCACTCCCGATGGGGAGTTCCCTCTGCTCTCTATTCCAGGCCAAAAATCAGCATGAGGAAAGAAGAAAATACTGAATTCTTATTTATTTACCGATCTTTGCAATCATTCGAACGGCGGTGGCGCCAGCACCTCGCGGTTCCCGTTATGGCCTTGTTCGCTGACAATGCCCTGGGCTTCCATCTGCTCGACAATGCGCGCCGCACGGTTGTAACCGATACGGAACTGACGCTGAACGCCAGAAATGGACGCTTTGCGTTTTTCGGTCACAAAGCTCACCGCCTGATCGAATAACGGGTCCAGCTCTTCGCCGCCGTCAAAACCGCCGCCGCCCCCTTCGCTTTCGCTATCCGAGGTGATGCCGTCAATGTATTGCGGGCGACCACGCGCTTTCCAGTCCTGCACCACCGCATGCACTTCCTGGTCGCGGACAAACGCGCCATGAACACGTACTGGCATGGTCGAGTTCGGGCCGGAATAAAGCATATCCCCCATCCCCAGCAGGGACTCCGCGCCGCCCTGATCGAGGATCGTGCGTGAGTCGATCTTACTGGATACGGTAAAGGCGATACGCGTCGGAATATTGGCCTTAATCAGACCGGTAATAACGTCAACCGACGGACGCTGAGTCGCCAGCACCAGGTGAATACCTGCGGCACGCGCTTTCTGCGCCAGACGCGCAATCAGCTCTTCAACTTTCTTACCGACGGTCATCATCAGATCGGCGAATTCATCGACCAGAACCACGATATACGGCAGTTTTTCCAGCACCGGATGCTGGGCATCCATGCTGTCGCCCGGCTTCCAGTACGGGTCTGGAATCGGACGCCCCATCCGTGCCGCTTCGGCAATTTTCTCGTTATAGCCTGCCAGATTACGCACGCCAAGCGCCGACATCAGCTTATAGCGGCGTTCCATTTCATTAACGCTCCAGCGCAGTGCGTTGGCAGCGTCTTTCATATCGGTGACCACTTCGGTCAGCAGATGTGGAATGCCTTCATAGACCGAAAGTTCCAGCATTTTCGGGTCAATCATGATGAAACGCACGTCTTCCGGCTGCGCTTTATACAGCATGCTGAGGATCATGGCATTGACCCCAACCGATTTACCGGAACCCGTCGTCCCCGCAACCAGCAGATGAGGCATTTTCGCCAGATCGGCCACAACCGGATCGCCAGCGATATCTTTACCCAGCACCACGGTGAGCGGCGACGGATTCTCGCGGAATTTAGCGTTATCCAGCACTTCACGCAGGTAGACGGTCTGACGTTTTTTGTTCGGCAGTTCGAGGCCCACGTAAGGCTTACCAGGGATCACTTCTACCACGCGTACCGCAACGGTTGACAGTGAACGCGCGAGATCGCGTGACAGGTTAGAAATACGCGCGGCTTTCACGCCCGGCGCCAGATTCAGCTCAAAACGGGTAATAACAGGCCCTGGGGAATAGTTCACCACGTCAGCTTTAATGCGGAAATCCGCCAGACGCGCTTCGACCAGGCGCGCCATTTGTTCCAGCGCGAAAGTATCGACCGGTTCCACTGCGCTCGGCGGCGGCGTCAGCAGATCCAGCGACGGCAACGGCGTGGTAGGTTTCTGCAACGGACGACTGTCGCCATTACGCATCAACAACGGATGGATCAGGCTTTCCTGCGGCTGTGGCGCGGCCGGTTGTTGCGGTTGTTGATACTGTTGCTGCGGCGCGACGGGCTGCTGTGGTTGTTGATACTGTTGCTGTGGCGCGACGGGCTGTTGCGGCTGCTGATACTGTTGCTGTGGCGCGACGGGCTGTTGCGGCTGCTGATACTGTTGCTGTGGCGCAACAGGCTGCTCAGGCATCACGCCGGGAGTAAACAACGGCTCATGCGGGCCTTCATCCACCAGCGCTTTCATCGGCGAGAATTCAAAATCATCCAGCGAGAACGGATGGGCTCCCGCAGGCTGTTCCCCGGCATAGCGCTGCTGCTGCGAAGAGGCAAACTGGCGAGCCAGTTCAGCTTCTGCTGCATCCTCATCTTCTGCCTGAGGAGCATCATGTTGATATTCGGAACCATAACGATGCTGCTGAGACTGGGCGAACTGACGTGCCAGCTCATCCTGCTGCATCTCATCAATTTCATCATCGCTATACTGCGTTTCGGCATCATACTGATGACGCCCCGCCGCACGCGCTTTCTCTTCCGCGATACGCTGAGACGGTAATTTTATGCCATACGAGGCCAGCTCACGGCGGGTCGGAACGCGAACGCGGTTAGGGCGAGGCAGTTGCGGGCCAATCCCCTCTTTAACCTGCGGGCGTGGCGCACCACCGCTTACCGGGCTAAACGCAGGTGCAGCGGATGCCGCCGCCGCGCCTGCGGCCAGCGTTGCATCTTTGACGCCTGCCGCCAACGGCGCAACCGCGGCAACGGATTCAACAGGCGGCACAGAAGCTGCTGTCGGTGCCGATGGTTTAACCGGCTCCGGCGCTTTCGCTGGCTCAGGAATCGGCTGATACCACGCAGCCAGTTGCTCACGCTCACGCGCGCGTTTTTCTTCCACTTCTTCAAAGTAGTAGAGCGGCGGACGGGCGGGTTTAATTTCTTCTGCTACAGGCTCAGGCTCTACCGCAGACGGTGGCTCAACAGCAGGCTGCTGCTGGTAATACGTATCCTGAACCGGTTCCTGCGGGTAAGCCGGCTGCGGCTCGAAAGTCGGCTCGTGTTGATAAACCGGCTCAGGGTGCCAGGGTTGTTCCGCCGCAGGTTCCTGCGCCTGCGGCACAGGCTGTTCATACGCGTGTTCAGCGTAATACTGCGGTTGCGGCTCGGTCGGCGCAGGTTGCTGCCACGGTTCATGATGTGGCGCTTGCGGCTGCGCATATTGTGGTTGCGGCGGATAACTTTCCGGCGCGGGCGCAATGACCGGTTCGCCGGTTTGCGGCCCCGGAACAGGCTGCCATTCCACCACCGGTTGCGCAGGCGCGGTTTCAGCACCCGGCACCAACGGTGCAGACATAACCGGATCGGCAGGCGCCGCCCAGGCTTGCGTTGCCGTTGTCGCCGCAGCAGCGGAGGCAACAGGCTCCGTGACCGAATGCCCATTCAGCAGAGGATCGTATTCCTCATATTCCGGCTGCGTCGCACGATGGCCGGAGAACAGCACATCATCAGGATCGGCGGCCACGCCACGCGCGCTGTATTCGATATCGTCTTCATCATCCATACGCTTGCCGGAGAAAAGCGCCGCATCCGTGTGTCGCCCGCGCGGATTGCTGAACTTCTCTGCCAGCCGTTTACGGCGCGCCAGTGCGCCACGAAGGATGCGCGCACGTCGGGATTCGCGCTGTGCGCCCACCGCTTCATCTTCGTATTCGTCATCATCTTCATACTCGTCGTCATCGACCCAGGTATCATCGCGGCGAGTACGGTTGCTGGCGAAGGTGAGAATGTTCAGCAGCCAGCCACCCAGTTTTTCTGCAATGCTCACCCAGGACCAGCCGGTGAAGAGCGTCAGACCGGCTGCCCAGACGCACAGCAGCGTAATCGTTCCCCCGCTGCTGTGCAGCAGAGGCTGAAGCGTGGTGCTTAACAGGCTGCCAATGACGCCGCCAGACGCGAAGTACCAGATATCATCAGCATTAATTGCGGCTAATCCGCAGGAGGTAAGAATCAACGCCAGGACGCCGATAATGCGCAGCGACACGGCAAAATAGTCGATGTAATCGTCGTTGCTCTGGTGCCGCCAGGCAAACCAGCAGCCGCCAACGATAATCACCGGGATGGTGTAAGCCATCACGCCAAAGATAAAGAACAGCGTGTCAGCCAGCCACGCGCCCGGCGCGCCGCCTAAATTATGGATAGGCTCATGCCATGCGGTTTGCGACCAACTGGGATCTGAAGGGTTAAAGCTAAGTAAGGCTGCCATCAACCAGACGGCAAAAAGGGCAATAAGGATCAGCAACGCTTCCAGAAGTCGGCGCCCGCTGCTTAACTTTTTCAATGTGACTTCTTTGTCTTCAGTGTATTCCTGGCTCAAAAAAGGCTCTCCAGGTTTCGGGCTTTTCCTGCCCGATGCTAAAACGGACAACAGCACCGGGTTGCCCCGGCACTGTTGCTGTATGGATTAACAGGAGTGTAATCAAACTACGTCGATTTTGCACCTGTTCCGTGTTAGCGCGTCTTAATTACCAGACGATTGCTCTGTTTGACTTCTTCCATTACCACGTAAGTACGTGTGTCATTCACGCCAGGCAGACGCAGCAGGGTTTCACCCAGCAGCTTACGGTACGCTGACATATCCGGCACGCGTGTTTTCAACAGGTAGTCGAAATCACCGGAAACTAAATGACACTCTTGAATTTCTTCAAGTTTTTGTACTGCGGCGTTAAATTGTTCAAACACATCTGGAGCGCCACGATTCAGAGTAATCTCAACAAAAACCAGAAGTGATGCATCCAGATAATGCGGGTTTAACAGCGCCGTATAGCCCTGAATAAAACCCTGTCTTTCCAGCCGACGGACACGCTCAAGGCAAGGCGTCGGTGAAAGTCCCACTCGTTTAGAAAGCTCGACGTTAGAAATACGCCCATCCTTTTGCAACTCATTAAGAATGTTACGATCGATACGGTCGAGATCTTTGCCAGGGCGCTTCTTGCTATCTACCATTATTATTGTCTCTCTGTATTCCTTCCCTACTCCTGCCTGACTCTACTAACATCACTGTTCAGAGTCGATGCCCATCACAATAGACCGAACCCAGAGGGATTAACGGCGCGCAATGCCAGGGCCTATGGTGAGAAGACCGTTGCCGGATGGCAGCTATCGACATCACGAATGGCGTCTGTCCACGCCATGCGTAGATTTCACTAGCCCGGTAAACATGGTGCTTATATGCATGATTATGCAGCACACACATAACACTGTTTTTTTCTTCCAGAAGATGTTTTCGCAAAACAGCAGGGGATTGTCAAAGCAAAACATCGATTTTTAGTACAACATGCCAGTTATTCATTAAGAGCGGCGCTAAATCGTCATTTTATCACCTTATAACTGGCCGATTTTAAGTAGAAAGCATTATATCGCAGCCCTAAATCCGCCCATTCATCGGTTCCTGCTATTACACATATTGTTAACAAAATCGCTATACTCTTTTTTTACGTCTGCAAATTCCCTACAATCCTGCCCATTGTCTGCCAACAACTATGGGGATCTCATGGGCACGACCAAACACAGTAAACTGCTTATCCTGGGTTCTGGACCGGCGGGATATACCGCTGCGGTCTACGCTGCGCGCGCAAACCTGCAACCGGTTCTGATTACCGGTATGGAGAAAGGCGGTCAACTGACCACCACGACGGAAGTGGAAAACTGGCCTGGCGATCCGAACGATCTGACCGGGCCGCTATTGATGGAGCGCATGCACGAACATGCGACGAAATTTGATACTGAAATCATCTTCGATCACATCAATAGCGTGGATCTGCAAAACCGTCCTTTCCGTCTGACCGGCGACAGCGGCGAATACACCTGCGATGCGCTGATCATCGCAACCGGCGCTTCCGCACGCTACCTCGGCCTGCCGTCTGAAGAAGCATTTAAAGGCCGTGGCGTGTCTGCCTGCGCCACCTGCGACGGTTTCTTCTACCGCAACCAGAAGGTCGCGGTCATCGGCGGCGGCAACACGGCGGTTGAAGAAGCGTTATACCTGGCGAACATCGCCGCTGAAGTGCATTTGATTCACCGTCGCGACGGCTTCCGCGCCGAAAAAATTCTGATTAAGCGCCTGATGGATAAAGTGGAAAACGGCAACATCGTGCTGCATACCCACCGCACTCTGGAAGAGGTGACCGGCGATCAGATGGGCGTTACCGGTTTGCGTCTGCGTGATACGCAAAACCCGGACAACATTGAATCCCTTGACGTTGCAGGCCTGTTTGTCGCCATCGGCCACAGCCCGAACACCGCGATTTTTGAAGGTCAGCTCGAACTGGAAAACGGCTATATCAAAGTCCAGTCCGGCATCCACGGTAACGCCACGCAGACCAGCGTTCCCGGCGTGTTCGCCGCAGGCGACGTGATGGACCATATTTATCGTCAGGCAATCACCTCAGCGGGCACAGGTTGCATGGCGGCGCTGGACGCTGAACGCTACCTTGACGGTCTGGCTGACGCGTGCAAATAGTTTTTACAAATCAGTAACAAAAGTAAAAAAGGCGACTATAAGTCGCCTTTATTTTTGCCCCGTTGTAACATTGCCGTGCCAAAAATTCCGATAACTCACCTGCTAAGCGTGCAATGAATAAAACCCGTCAAAAAGAATTGACCCGCTGGTTAAAACAGCAAAGTGTAATTTCCCAACGTTGGCTGAACATTTCACGCCTGTTGGGTTTCGTGAGTGGCGTACTGATTGTCGCTCAGGCCTGGATCATGGCTCGCATTCTCCAGCATATGATCATGGACAATATTCCCCGCGAAGCCCTCCTGCTCCCCTTCATCGTACTGATGTTGGTGTTTGTCCTGCGCGCCTGGGTGGTCTGGCTGCGCGAGCGGGTGGGTTTTCATGCCGGGCAGCATATCCGATTTGAGATTCGCCGCCAGGTGCTGGATCGCCTGCAACAGGCAGGGCCAGCCTGGATTCAGGGTAAACCGGCTGGTAGCTGGGCGACGCTGGTGCTGGAGCAGATTGACGATATGCATGATTACTATGCCCGCTATCTGCCGCAAATGGCGCTTGCTGTCTGCGTTCCCTTGTTGATTGTGGCGGCGATCTTCCCGTCAAACTGGGCCGCCGCGCTGATTTTGCTCGGCACCGCACCGCTGATCCCATTATTTATGGCGATGGTGGGAATGGGCGCCGCCGACGCTAACCGCCGTAATTTTCAGGCGCTTGCCCGCCTGAGCGGGCATTTCCTCGACCGCTTACGCGGTATGGAGACGCTGCGCATCTTCGGGCGCGGTGAAGCAGAAACGGAAAGCATTCGTGTCGCTTCACAAGATTTTCGCCAGCGCACAATGGAAGTCCTGCGTCTCGCCTTTTTATCCTCCGGGGTACTGGAGTTCTTCACGTCGCTGTCCATTGCACTGGTCGCGGTTTATTTCGGTTTCTCCTACCTCGGCGAGCTTAATTTCGGCCATTACGGGACAGGCGTCACGCTTGCCGCCGGCTTCCTGGCGCTGATTCTGGCGCCGGAGTTTTTCCAGCCACTGCGCGATCTGGGCACCTTTTACCATGCCAAAGCGCAGGCGGTAGGTGCGGCTGACAGCCTGAAAACCTTTATGGAAACACCTCTCGCTCACCCGGAACGCGGCGATGTCGAACTTTCCGGGAAAGAACCGGTAACCCTTGAAGCGCAGGATCTGATAATTACCTCGCCGGAAGGTAAAACGCTTGCCGGACCGCTGAATTTCACACTGGCCGCAGGTCAGCGCGCCGTACTGGTTGGTCGCAGCGGTTCAGGAAAGAGTTCACTGTTAAACGCGCTGTCAGGCTTTCTCTCTTATCAGGGCTCCCTGTGCATTAACGGCGTTGAACTTCGTGATTTATCCCCGGAATCCTGGCGAAAACATCTCTCCTGGGTGGGGCAAAACCCACAATTACCGGCTGGCACGCTCCGTGAAAACGTCCTGCTTGCCCGCCCGGATGCCAGTGAACAAGCGTTACAGGCGGCTCTCGACAGCGCCTGGGTCAGTGAGTTTTTACCTCTGTTGCCGCAAGGCGTAGACACGCCGACTGGCGATCACGCTGGTCGCCTTTCCGTCGGTCAGGCGCAGCGGGTTGCGGTTGCCCGCGCCCTGCTGAATCCCTGCAAATTGTTGTTGCTGGATGAACCCGCCGCCAGTCTGGATGCCCACAGCGAGCAGCGTGTAATGCAGGCGCTGAATGCCGCATCAAGACGCCAGACCACGCTGATGGTGACGCATCAGTTAGAAGATCTTGCCGACTGGGACGTGATCTGGGTTATGCAGGACGGGCAGATCATCGAGCAAGGTGATTATACCCAACTCAGCAGCGCCAACGGCGCGTTTGCGACACTATTGGCTCATCGTCAGGAGGACATTTAAATGCGTGCCTTGCTACCGTATCTGACGCTGTATAAACGTCATAAGTGGATGTTAACGCTCGGTATTATCCTGGCCATCGTCACGCTACTGGCCAGTATCGGTTTGCTGACGCTCTCTGGCTGGTTCCTCTCCGCCTCAGCCGTAGTCGGTGTGGCGGGTATCTATAGCTTTAACTACATGCTGCCGGCTGCTGGCGTGCGCGGTGCGGCGATCACCCGTACTGCGGGCCGGTATTTCGAGCGTCTGGTCAGCCATGACGCCACCTTCCGCGTATTGCAACATTTGCGTATTCATACGTTCAGCAAGCTGCTGCCGCTCTCCCCCGCCGGTCTTGCCCGCTATCGTCAGGGCGAGCTGCTGAACCGCGTCGTCGCCGATGTCGATACGCTGGATCACCTCTACCTGCGCGTCATTTCTCCGCTGGTTGGCGCGTTTGTGGTGATTATGGTGGTCACTCTGGGGCTGAGTGTTCTCGATTTCACCCTCGCGATTACGCTGGGTGGCATTATGCTGCTGACGCTGTTTATTATGCCGCCGCTCTTCTATCGCGCCGGAAAAAGCACCGGGCAGAACTTAACCCATTTACGCGGTCAGTATCGCCAGCAGTTAACCGCCTGGCTACAGGGTCAGGCGGAATTGACAATATTTGGCGCCAGCTCGCGCTATCGGGCGCAAATGGAAGCCACGGAATTACAGTGGCATGAAGCCCAGCGACGCCAGTCTGAATTAACGGCGCTATCCCAGGCCTTAATGCTGCTGATTGGCGCACTGGCGGTAATGCTGATGTTATGGATGGCTTCCGGCGGCGTCGGCGATAACAGCCAGCCTGGCGCGCTGATAGCGCTGTTTGTCTTTTGCGCACTGGCGGCATTTGAAGCGCTTGCCCCCGTTACCGGCGCGTTTCAACATCTTGGCCAGGTCATCGCCTCTGCGCTGCGTATTACCGAACTGACCGAGCAGCAGCCTGAAGTGACCTTCCCGGATGGCGAAGCAGCGGCTCCCCGGCAGGTAACGCTGACGCTGCGTGACGTTTCATTCAGTTACCCGGAGCAGCCGCAAAAAGCGCTGGATACCCTTTCTCTGCAAGTCGCGCCCGGAGAACATATCGCTATTCTCGGACGCACCGGCTGCGGGAAATCGACATTGCTGCAACTGCTCACCCGCGCCTGGGACCCGCAGAGCGGCGATATTCTGCTTAACGATCAACCGATTTCAACGCTGGATGAAGCAGCCCTGCGTCGCACCATTAGCGTGGTGCCGCAGCGAGTACACCTGTTCAGCGCCACATTGCGTGACAACCTGCTGCTGGCAGCGCCAGACGCAAACGACGATACGCTCTCAGAGATGCTGCGCCGTGTCGGGCTGGAAAAGCTGCTGGAGGATGGCGGACTTAACAGCTGGCTAGGCGAAGGCGGACGTCAGCTGTCAGGCGGCGAGCTTCGTCGTCTGGCTATCGCCCGTGCCCTGCTGCACGATGCGCCGCTCATGCTGCTCGATGAACCCACTGAGGGGCTGGACGCGACAACCGAAAGCCAGATGCTTGAATTGCTGGCAGAGGTTATGCGCGGGAAAACCGTTTTAATGGTCACGCACCGTCTGCGCGGGCTGTCGCGTTTTGATCAAATAATAGTGATGGACAACGGACAAATTATTGAGCAAGGTAATCACGCAGATCTGTTAGCCAGGCAGGGTCGTTATTACCAGTTTAAGCAACGTCTGTAAGCTATTATTGAACGATCCGACTTGCGTACTGGAGTTCTGCGGTCATGCGCCTGGTTCAGCTTTCTCGCCACTCAATCGCCTTCCCCTCGCCGGAAGGCGCGTTACGTGAACCCAATGGTTTATTGGCGCTTGGTGGCGATCTCAGTCCTGCCCGCTTATTGATGGCCTATCAGCGGGGTATTTTCCCGTGGTTTTCACCAGGCGACCCGATTCTTTGGTGGTCACCCGATCCTCGCGCTATTTTGCAGCCTGAAACATTACACATCAGCCGCAGCATGAAGCGTTTTCACAAACGATCGCCCTATCGCGTCACGCTTAATTATGCGTTTGGTCAGGTTATTGAAGGCTGCGCCAACGATCGTGACGAAGGAACCTGGATCACGCGCGATGTCGTGGAAGCGTATCACCGCTTACATGAGCTGGGGCATGCGCATTCCATCGAAGTATGGCGACACAACGCGCTCGTCGGCGGCATGTATGGCGTTTCACAAGGCACCCTGTTTTGCGGCGAATCGATGTTCAGTCGCCAGGAGAACGCCTCCAAAACCGCGCTGCTTGTTTTTTGCGCTGAATTTATTCGTCAGGGTGGAAAATTAATCGACTGCCAGGTACTGAATAGCCACACGGCATCGCTTGGCGCTGTCGAAATTCCCCGCAGGCAATACCTTGAGCATCTGGGATCATTACGGCAACAGCGATTACCGGGTCATTTCTGGGTGCCGCGCACGTTATTTTCGCCTCAGGTGTGAATGTTTTCGGCACATTTTTTGTCAGGGTGTTATAATTGTGCCGCAGAGCAGGTTATGCCCATTACCCCGCCGCCGTTAAGGAACCGTTCGCGTCAGGTAACGCCCATCGTTTATCTCATCGCTCCCTTATACGTTGCGCTTCAAGTGCGGCTTTGCCGTGTTTTTCGGAGTAATGCGCCAAACCTGATTTGCTGCGTTTTAAACGCGCAAATCTTTACTTATTTAAAGAACTTCGGCATTATCTTGCCGGTTCAAATTACGGTAGTGATACCCCAGAGGATTAGATGGCCAAAGAAGACAATATTGAAATGCAGGGTACCGTTCTCGAAACGTTACCTAATACCATGTTCCGCGTAGAATTAGAAAACGGTCACGTGGTTACTGCACACATCTCCGGTAAAATGCGTAAAAACTACATCCGCATCCTGACGGGCGACAAAGTGACTGTTGAACTGACCCCGTACGACCTGAGCAAAGGCCGCATTGTCTTCCGTAGTCGCTGATTGTTTTCACGCCCGGGTGGCGTAAAGATAAAAAAAGGTCGGTTTATCCGGCCTTTTTATTGTCCCTTTCCTGCATGAATACCGTTGATGCGAATTAACGTTATTTTTATTCCCCGCAGCGTCCCTTCCTTCTACATTAAATACTGAACTGCCTGTACGGCAGTGAACCATACCCTGTTTATCGGGCGTGGTTTTCGCTGTTTCTAAGCTGCCTGTACGGCAGTGAACAGGAATAATATCAGACAATCACGTTGATTTATTGAAGAAAAACGCAACGTCTTCCTGTCAGACCCTTTTTCACCCAAGTTATATATACACAATAAAATCAATAAGTTAGTGACATAAAATAAAAAAGGGTATATTGCGCTCTGTTTTAATCTTCCACCATTCGCGCATACTCTTCTGTCAAAAAATCCACCAGCGCGCGTACGGACGGCAACAATCCACGGCGGGACGGGAATACCGCATGAATCACCTCTCTTCTGGGTTCCCATCCTTCCAGCAAGGCAACCAGCTTCCCCGCAGCCAGTTGGTCTTTCACCATTAAAACAGGTAACTGAACGAGGCCGACGCCCGCAACGGCCGCTTCACGCAGCGCCAGCATGTCTGTAGTGATCAAACGCGGTGTAAAGTGAACTTCAGCACGCGCGCCCTGTGGACCAAAGAGTTCCCAGCGGTGGATATGTTTACCTGAAGCCAGGCTCAGTCCGGGCCAGTGATGCAGTTCTGCTGGCGAAGAAGGATTCCCCATACGCTGTACCAATGTCGGGCTGGCAAACAAACGGTGCCCCCTGTCCGCCAGCACGCGCATCACCAGATCGCTGTCTTCAAAAGGACGCGGCCGGACGCGAATTGCAACGTCAATGCCCTCGCCAACCACGTCAACACGGCGGTTGGTTGCTTCAAGTTGTAACGACACATCGGGATAACGCGCCATAAACTTCGCCAGCATTGGGCCGATATGTACATGTAGCAACGTCACTGGACATGTCAGTTTTACAATGCCACGCGGCTCGACCTGTAAGGCGGCTATCGCATCCTGCGCCGCCTGTGCTTCCACCAGCATTGCCTTACAATGTTCATAAAAGGTCTGCCCGACTTCGGTGACATTAAATTGCCGCGTGGTTCGTTGAATAAGGCGAACGCCCAGCCGTTCCTCCAGTTGCGCAATACGCCGGCTAAGCTTTGACTTTGGTTCATCCAGCGCTCGCCCTGCCGCCGCAAATCCCCCCTCCTCGACGACATGAACAAACCACGCAAAATCATTGAGATCCGGTTTTGTCATTGCATTGTCCTGTTTATAGAACGGTAAGGTCTATTTTAGCGACTACTCAGATCATTGTCATAGATATAAGCTTATTTACATCAAGACAACGCCACCGAGGAGACCACCATGAAACAGATTACAGGCGTCTATACCGCACCTCGCCCGCATTGGGTTGGCGATGGATTTCCGGTTCGTTCGCTCTTCTCTTATCAGTCCCATGCAGAGCAGTTAAGCCCGTTCCTGCTGCTGGACTATGCCGGGCCGCATACCTTTGCCTCTGGCGCCGAAAACGAAAAACGTGGAGTGGGAGAACACCCGCATCGCGGCTTTGAAACCGTCACGATTGTTTACAGCGGCGAAGTTGAGCACCGCGATTCAACAGGCCGAGGCGGCGTCATCGGCCCTGGCGATGTGCAGTGGATGACCGCAGGCGCAGGCATTTTGCATGAAGAGTTTCATTCTTCAGCCTTTACCCAACAGGGAGGCGAGCTGGAAATGGTGCAACTGTGGGTGAACCTGCCCGCGAAAGACAAAATGGCGGTGCCGGGTTATCAAAGCATCAGCAGCGATCTCATCCCTGCCGTAACGCTGCCTGACGAAGCCGGAACCGCGCGCATTATTGCAGGCCGCTATCAGGATGTGAAAGGCCCGGCGCATACCTTCTCGCCGTTGAATGTCTGGGATATGCGCCTACAACGCGATCGTCATCTTACGCTGCCCGTCGCTGAAGGGTGGAGCACCGCGCTGGTCGTCCTGAAAGGAAGTATTACGGTGAATGGCACAACACCGGTAAATGAAGCGCAACTGGTGGTGTTAAGCCAGGAAGGTGAAAACCTGTATCTCGAAGCCAGTAGCGATGCCAGCGTTCTGCTGTTGTCGGGCGAGCCGCTGAATGACCCCATTGTCGGTTACGGCCCATTTGTCATGAACACAAAACAAGAAATCGCAGAAGCCGTACGCGATTTCAACTCCGGCCGTTTTGGCCAAATCTGAAAACATTGAGGAGTACACAATATGTCCAGTCCTGCTAATTTTAATGGTTTGCGCCCGGTAATTGACGTTAACGATTCCGTTATGCTGTTAATCGACCACCAGAGCGGGCTTTTCCAGACCGTTGGCGATATGCCGATGCCTGAATTGCGCGCCCGTGCGGCCGCGCTGGCCAAAATGGCGACCTTGTCGAAGATGCCGGTCATTACGACGGCATCTGTACCGCAGGGACCGAACGGCCCGCTGATCCCGGAGATCCACGCCAATGCACCGCACGCGCAGTATATTGCCCGTAAAGGCGAGATCAACGCCTGGGATAACGCTGATTTCGTCCAGGCGGTAAAAGCGACCGGCCGTAAAACGCTGATCATCGCCGGTACGATTACCAGCGTTTGCATGGCATTCCCGGCGATTAGCGCGGTCGCGGAAGGTTATAAAGTGTTTGCTGTTATTGATGCTTCCGGCACCTACAGCAAAATGGCTCAGGAGATCACGCTGGCACGCGTTGTTCAGGCTGGCGTCGTACCGATGGATACCGCCGCAGTGGCTTCCGAGTTGCAGAGCACCTGGAACCGTGAAGACGCAGCAGAGTGGGCTGAGGTCTACACCAAAGTGTTCCCGGCGTATCAGTTGTTGATCGAGAGTTACAGCAAAGCGCAGGAAGTGGTGAAAAACGGTGAGATACTGGATTCACAGCGCTAATCGTATTCCCTGCTCCCCCAGAGCAGGGAATATGTTCATTGCATAACCAAACGATAATTAAAGCGTAAATTCTGCTTGACCGTTTTGGCGCAACTCCCTATAGTAGCGCCCCGTTGCCCCCAAGCGGTCAGGCAGCAATACAATATGGTGAGGTGTCCGAGTGGCTGAAGGAGCACGCCTGGAAAGTGTGTATACGGCAACGTATCGGGGGTTCGAATCCCCCCCTCACCGCCATATTCARRAAAGAGCTCGTACGAAAGTAYGGGCTTTTTTTTCRCMTRTTGCACGTACTGTGGGGGGATGAGAACCCACGACCGGGGTTCGACAACTGGCGGCAGCCAGTTGGACAGACCGCGAACGCAGAGAGCGGGCTGCCCGCAGGGCGAGCGAAGCGAGTCAATCCCCCCCTCACCGCCATATTCGGAAAAAGAGCTCGTACAAAAGTACGGGCTTTTTTTTCACCTGTTGCACATCGCCGGATGGCGGCGCTCGCGCCTTATCCGGCCTACGAGTGGCGCTCTGTAGGCCTGATAAGCGAAGCGCCATCAGGCCTCTCAGAACCAGGGAATAGTCGCCGTAGAACTTAATCCATAGCTTGTGAATGTCCCGCTAACAGGTTCAGAACGCAGTTCGCCGTGACGAATAAACACCCGAAATTGTTGCTGATTCGACAAGCTCTTAACGTTCAGGTAAGGCAAATCGCTATGCTGTTCGGTTGACTCCACCAGGCGCAGTTGCGCCTGCTCTTCCGTCAACCATCCCTTCCTGACGGAACGCCGCAATAACCGTTGTGGACTGCTTTTCACCTGCACCCGACTCACCGTGCGCCAGCCTTTTACAGCCGGAACAGGGGTTATCGCCATACACTGGCAATAATCATTCAGCCCCTTACGCCATGAACCAGCCTCAAGTTCCTGTAACGCTTTTCTAAGCTATCTGTACGGCAGTGAACTGAAGCTGTTCGTCGCTATCATGGTGTTAATAAAGAAAAATATAAACACATAAAAATCATAGCGTTAAAAAAACACTCAAAAAAAGGGTTTTCAGGTATCCGGGGTATGGCGGCAAAAAAATCCGTAACCTCAAAAGAGATTACGGATTTTAGCGAGTTTATCTGAACGCGACTGGCGTTCAGATTTTACCGGTTACGAGATTAATGCGCGGCTTCCGGTTTGTGCTTTTGCGCACTCTGGAAGCCATACGTCAGCTCATTTTTCTCTTTATCCAGCGCAACGGTCACCTGGCCGCCGCCAACCAGCGAACCGAACAGCAGCTCGTTTGCCAGCGGTTTTTTCAGGTTGTCCTGGACGACGCGTGTCATTGGACGTGCGCCCATCGCGCGGTCATAGCCTTTCTCTGCCAGCCAGTCACGCGCTTCCTGACTCACTTCCAGGGAGACGCCTTTCTGATCCAGTTGAACCTGCAACTCGACGATAAACTTATCGACAACCTGATGGATCACTTCAGTAGACAGGTGATCGAACCAGATAATGTTGTCGAGACGGTTACGGAACTCCGGCGTAAACACTTTCTTGATTTCACCCATCGCGTCCGTACTGTTGTCCTGATGGATGAGTCCAATCGATTTACGCTCAGTTTCACGCACACCGGCGTTGGTGGTCATCACCAGCACCACGTTGCGGAAATCCGCTTTACGCCCGTTGTTGTCCGTCAGCGTGCCGTTGTCCATCACCTGCAACAGCAGGTTAAAGACATCTGGATGCGCCTTCTCAATTTCATCCAGCAGCAGAACCGCATGCGGATGTTTGATAACCGCATCGGTCAGCAGACCGCCCTGGTCGAAACCGACATATCCCGGAGGCGCGCCGATCAGGCGGCTTACGGTGTGGCGTTCCATATACTCGGACATATCAAACCGCAGCAGTTCAATACCCAGCGCTTTGGAAAGCTGTACCGTTACCTCGGTTTTCCCTACCCCGGTAGGCCCCGCGAACAGGAACGAACCGACAGGTTTATGTTCATGACCGAGACCCGCACGGCTCATTTTGATCGCTTCGGTCAGCGCTTCAATTGCCTTATCCTGCCCGAAGACCAGCATTTTCAGGCGGTCGCCGAGGTTTTTCAGCGTATCGCGATCGCTCTGCGAGACGCTCTTCTCAGGAATACGCGCGATGCGCGCCACAACGGACTCAATATCCGCCACGTTGACGGTTTTCTTGCGCTTGCTGACCGGCATCAGACGAGCACGCGCACCGGCTTCGTCGATGACGTCAATCGCCTTATCCGGCAGATGACGGTCGTTGATGTATTTCACCGCCAGCTCTACCGCCGCACGCACCGCTTTCGCCGTGTAGCGAACATCGTGGTGCGCTTCGTACTTCGGTTTCAGGCCGTTGATGATCTGCACAGTCTCATCCACGGACGGCTCAGTGATATCAATTTTCTGGAAGCGACGCGCTAACGCGCGGTCTTTCTCGAAAATATTGCTGAATTCCTGATACGTCGTGGAACCAATCACGCGGATCTTACCGCTGGAGAGCAGCGGTTTAATCAGGTTTGCGGCATCCACCTGACCGCCCGACGCCGCACCCGCACCGATAATGGTGTGGATCTCATCAATAAACAGGATGCTGTTGGTGTCCTGTTCCAGCTGTTTGAGCAGCGCTTTAAAACGTTTTTCGAAATCGCCGCGATACTTGGTGCCCGCCAGCAGCGAGCCGATATCCAGCGAGTAGAGGGTGCAATCCGCCATCACTTCCGGCACATCGCCCTGGACAATACGCCAGGCCAGACCTTCGGCAATCGCCGTCTTACCGACGCCGGACTCACCCACCAGCAGCGGGTTATTTTTCCGGCGGCGACACAGCACCTGAATGGCACGCTCCAGCTCTTTTTCACGACCAATCAGCGGATCGATTCCGCCCACGCGAGCAAGCTGGTTAAGGTTAGTCGTGAAGTTCTCCATACGTTCCTCCCCGCCAACTTGTTCTTCGCTATTTGGCTGATTGCCGGGGTCAGAAGACTGACTCGGCTCGTCCTTTCGCGTCCCATGAGAAATAAAGTTCACCACGTCGAGGCGGCTGACTTCATGCTTACGCAGCAGATAAGCCGCCTGGGATTCCTGTTCGCTGAAGATAGCCACCAGCACATTCGCGCCAGTTACCTCACTGCGCCCGGAGGACTGAACGTGAAAGACCGCACGTTGCAGCACGCGCTGAAAACTCAACGTCGGCTGTGTGTCGCGCTCTTCTTCGCTGGCAGGCAGTACGGGTGTGGTTTGTTCAATGAAGGCTTCAAGTTCCTGACGGAGCGCCACCAAATCCACGGAGCACGCTTCCAGCGCTTCGCGGGCCGATGGGTTACTGAGCAACGCCAGTAACAAGTGCTCGACGGTCATAAACTCATGTCGGTGCTCGCGCGCTCTGGCGAAAGCCATGTTTAAACTGAGTTCCAGTTCTTGATTGAGCATAGGCACCTCCCCCAATTTTTACGCCTGCATTCAGGCTTTTTCCAGCGTACACAGCAACGGATGCTCGTTCTCCCTCGCATACTTGTTCACCATCGCCACTTTGGTCTCCGCGACCTCGGCGGTAAATACGCCGCAGATAGCTTTACCTTGATAGTGAACCGCAAGCATCAGTTGCGTTGCACGTTCTACATCATAAGAAAAGAATTTTTGTAACACGTCAATAACAAACTCCATTGGAGTGTAATCATCATTGACTAATATCACTTTATACATAGATGGCGGTTTTAGCGCGTCGCGCACCTTATCTTCCGCCAGCTGGTCAAAATCCAGCCAATCGTTCGTCTTACCCATTGTCAGTCGTCATCTTCGGTTACGGTTACCGGCAGAACGTACTGCCGCTGACAAGAGCCTATGCACGCAATCAATCTACCCCAATTAATAGATAACTATCATCTATCTCTGTCATCCGCGACATCTGTCACATTACCGGCAATAGCGTTAACTGCTTCAAATTTTTGATTCATTTTTACCCCATCCACCCCGCCTGGCGCTTGACGCCCCGCCTGATTTCTCTAAATTGTAGTTTCGAGAGTTGGCGAGGTTTTGAACAGCCCCCACTCCGCCACCGGTTCATTCCATCTTACTTATATAAGATTTACGAAGGATGTCGAAGCATGGAAACGGGTACTGTAAAGTGGTTCAACAATGCCAAAGGGTTTGGTTTCATCTGCCCTGAAGGCGGCGGCGAAGATATTTTCGCCCATTACTCCACCATTCAAATGGATGGTTACAGAACGCTTAAAGCCGGGCAGTCTGTCCGGTTTGATGTCCACCAGGGGCCAAAAGGCAATCACGCCAGTGTCATCGTGCCCATCGAAGCAGAAGCCGTTGCATAGCTCTTCTGTCTCATTGTGTACATCCCGCAGTCAAAATGCCAGTCCGATCGGCTGGCATTTTTATTTCTGCGCCATTGCTTTTTGCCGGATGGCGACGCTGACGCGCCTTACCCGGCGGACAAACATCCGGCAAGATTCACTCCCGCGCCAGCGCATCTACCGGATCGAGTCGTGCCGCATTACGTGCGGGCAACCAGCCAAACAGTATCCCGGTAAACGTCGAGCACAAGAACGCCGTCAGGAGCGCGACGGGCGAGAAGCCGATTTCCCAGCCGGGTAAAAACATCTGTAGCGTAAAGGCGATCAGCATCGACAGCCCGATCCCCAACGCGCCGCCGACCAGACACACCAGCACCGCTTCAATTAAGAACTGTTGCAGCACATCGCTGGCGCGCGCGCCTACCGCCATACGGATGCCAATCTCCCGGGTTCGTTCAGTGACGGAAACCAGCATAATGTTCATTACGCCAATCCCCCCTACCACCAGTGAGATAACCGCAACCAGCGTCAGGAACAGTTGAAGAGTACGTGTGGTCTTTTCGGCGGTTTTCAAGACGCCGTCCATATTCCAGGTAAAGAAATCCTTCTTCCCGTGGCGCAGCGTCAGCAGGCGGGTAAGCTGCCGCTCAGCCTGCGCGCTGTCAAATCCCTCTTTCACCCGAACGGTGATGGAGTTCAGCCATGACTGCCCCATCACCCGCCCGGACATCGTGCTGTACGGCAGCCAGACGCGGAGGATCTTACTGCTGCCGAACATAGACTGTTTCTCTTCGGCCACGCCGATCACCGTTGCAGGCATATTGCCGACCAGGATCACTTCGCCCACCACTTTCGCTTTATTGGGGAAAAGTTGACGCCGCGTGTTGCTGTCGAGCACCACCACCTGTGCCCGGCCATTCAACTGCTCTCTGTTGAACGTGTTCCCCTCGCTAAAGGTCATGCCGTAGACGTTAAAATAGTCGCCGCTGACGCCATTGGCGCTGGCGGCCACGTCGATGTTGCCGTAGCGAAGCCGCAGATTTTGCGATACGGCAGGCGTCGCGGACGTTACCCACGCCTGCTTCTGAATCGCGTTCAGATCGTCATATTTCAGCGCCTGCTGATATTGCGGATCGTCGTCGCCGAAGTCTTTACCGGGGTAAATATCGATAGTATTGGTGCCAATGGCGCGAATATCCGCCAGCACCATCTGTTTTGCCGCATCGCCGACCACCACGATCGACACCACCGACGCAATCCCGATAATAATCCCCAGCATGGTGAGCAAGGTGCGCATTTTATTGGCGGCCATCGCCAGCCACGCCATCGTGAGCGCCTCACGAAATCCGCTGACAAACTGGCTCCAGCCGGAGGCCGTTTTGACGACGGGCTCCGCGATGCCTTGCCCCGCTTGCGTTTTCTGCGACGGCGGATTACGCACGATCTCGCCATCGTGGATTTCAATCACCCGTTCGGCCTGAGCGGCAACCTGCGGGTCGTGGGTCACGATAATGACCGTATGCCCCCGATCGCGCAGTTGATGCAGAATCGCCATCACTTCATCGCCGGAATGGCTGTCGAGCGCCCCCGTCGGTTCATCGGCGAGGATCACCTGCCCGCCGTTCATCAGCGCGCGCGCAATACTCACCCGCTGCTGTTGCCCGCCGGAGAGCTGCGAAGGCTGATAATCCACCCGATCGCCCAGCCCCAGCCGTTGCAGCAACTCTTCGGCCCGCTCCAGCCGCCGTTTGCGCTCCGTACCGGCATAAACGGCGGGTACCTCAACGTTTTGCGCCGCCGTCAGATGTGAGAGCAAATGATAACGCTGGAAGATAAAACCAAAATGTTCGCGGCGGAGTTGCGCCAGCGCGTCGCTGTCGAGCGTGGAGACATCCCGCCCCGCAATCCGATAGGTGCCGCTGGTGGGTTTATCCAGACAGCCGAGGATATTCATCAGGGTCGATTTACCGGAGCCGGACGCGCCGACAATCGCCACCATCTCTCCGGCATGAATTTGCAGGGAGATGCCCTTCAGCACCTCGACCTGTTCTTCACCTGACGGATAACTACGGCGAATATTGCTCAGCTCAAGCAATACCGTCATTGCGCGGCTCCAGGTTTGCTCTCGCTGATCACCACCTCATCACCCTCTTCCAGTCCCTTGACGATCTCCACGTCGGTATCGTTACGCGCGCCAATCGACACCTCGCGTTCACGGGTTTCGCCGTTACGCAACAGCGTGACTTTGTAGCGGTTGTTGCCGACCGGGTCGCCAAGCGCCGCCAGCGGAATCGTCAACACGTTTTTAATGTCTGTGAGCTGAATATGCACCTGTGCGGTCATGTCCAGGCGCAAAATCCCTTTCGGGTTAGGAACTTCAAAACGCGCGTAATAGAAAATAGCGTCGTTCACTTTTTCAGGCGTGGGCAGGACATCTTTCAGCGCGCCTTCATAGCGGGTCTGAGGGTCGCCCAGCACGGTAAACCAGGCTTTTTGTCCGGGACGCAGGTGAATAACGTCCGCTTCGGAAACCTGCGCCTTCACCAGCATGGTGCTCATATCCGCCAGCGTCAGGATATTTGGCGCCTGTTGAGCGGCAATCACCGTCTGTCCCTGCAAGGTGGTGATTTGCGTCACCTCGCCTGCCATCGGGGCGACAATGCGGGTGTAATCCAGGTTGGTTTTTGCCGTATCAAGAGAAGCCTGATTACGTTTAATCTGCGCGTCAATCGTGCCGATCTGCGCCTGTTTGACGGCCATTTCCGTCGCGGCCGTATCCAGTTCCTGTCGCGAAATCGCCTGGGTTTTCGCCAGCTGTTGCTGGCGTGACAGGGTGACGCGCGCCAGTTTCCACTCGGCTTCAGCCTGTCGGCGCTGAGCGCGTAATTCCATCAGCGTGGCTTCCACCTCTTTGATCTGGTTTTCCGCCTGTTCAGGATCGATAACGCCAAGCAGCTGATCTTTTTTCACCTTGTCGCCAATTGCGACCGACAGCGTTTTAAGCTGGCCACTGACCTGCGCCCCGACATCCACTTTGCGCAGCGCATCCAGTTTCCCCGTCGCCAGCACGCTCTGCTGGAGGTCGCCCGGACGGACAATCAGCGTTTGATAGTGGGGTAGCGGCGCATTTAACGTTCGCCAGAGCGTAAACATCGCCACGATGATAATGAGGGCGATGAGAATATAGCGCTTTTTCATTTTTCCCTTGAGCTTCATAACGATCCAACATTCCCCGAGATATCCACCAGAGTGGGAAGATAAACCTTAACGGTAAATAAACAAACACTGAAAAACGCGCCGAATATCGCCGTCGCTATCCATTGCTGGACTGCATTCCGCCACAGATGTCGCGGCTGTTTCGCCGTTAATCCGCTCTCCCGCGCGCCAGCCAGAGTACGCGGGAGAACATTTTTTTGAACAGCGTCGGCACCGCGTCAACGCCGCGTCGCCCTGCCTCCATCGCCACTTCAATGGCTAAATCAGGCTTTGACGAACGGTGGATCGCCTTCGAAATAATTTTCCGCATATTCATCGGGACGTTTTCCGGTATTTGCGCCACCCGATGAAAGACATCAGCAAATCCTGACCGATACATAAAATGTTCCATATCCAGAGCAGGCAATGCCGTCAGGTGCTCACGCTCTTCTTCCCGGTCGTTATTCAGCAAACCGCGCACCGTTGCGGCATATTTTTTCCCGGCTTCGTCGCCATCCACCAGCACATGCCACTCAATCCCCATCCGGCGGGCGAATTTTACCAGCGGTCTCAGGCCAGACTGGGCGAATTCGATCACTTTAATCCCTTCGGCATCGAAGTGGTGCCCACACTGGCGCGCCAGTTCGTTGATAACCCAGGTTTCCGTTTCGCCCTCCACCAGCAGCCAGCAGCGGGAAAACAGCGACGAGGCCCGGTTAAAACGAATATGAAAGGCGATGCGGCGACCATCTTCCGCGCTCAGCCCGCCAGGCCCCAGTCGCCAGGCCGCGACCCGTGAAGATTCACGCACCAGACGGACAACGTGCTCCACAGGCGTCAGCGACAGCAGCTCGCCGGAATTGGTCGTTGCCACACGTTGCAGCGGTAAAAGATTCAACAACTGCCATGCCACCGACAGCATAATCGGATGCAGACGCGTTTCCGGGTCTTCAACCAATAATAATGGTCGGGCATCTTTATCCAGCCGCAGCGTCCCTTTCGCCTGTAACAGCGTGGAAAACAGCCCCAGCAGGATCACGCGATGCGTGCGGCCGCCGGGTTTGTCGATCATCCGGTTAATAATGTCCAGATAGCGCCAGCTACGCTGTTCGTTGTTCGAACGGCGACGCATCAACCGATGACGGGATTGCCCCGCGCCTTGCTCGGAAAAGTAATGCTCCAGCAGCTGTACCATCGCCGAAAGCCCCTGGCGAATCTGCCCGTCCGTTAAATTCTGCGGACGGGTCGCCAGCTCTCGCGCCAGAAAGTCCAGCTGGCAGGCGGTAACTTCAACATCGGGAACATCGGGCACCGTACCGTTACGGATGCGTCGCATAAAGCGCGCATCGCGCAGGCGCAGTACCGGCATCAAGCGAATGAGATGGTGTGCCTGGCGATTAATATCATCGATCGGTAGCGGGTGGCCGTCGCCATCAAGGAAGCTGCGCAGCGTCATCACGCTGCCATCTGCCGCGCTCTCCCCCTCCAGGCGGTAGAAAATACGGTGAAAACCATCCTGACAGGGAGACCAGCATGCCTCCAGCGGGCGGTATCGACGCACCCGATGGCGGCCAGGCTGAGATTCACGGAAAGTGAGGATAATATGCAGATGATGTTCACGTCCCTGAATATCTCCGGGGGGAAACCAGAAATCCTCGCGGATGAAATGATACAGTTCCGATTCTGGCGACAGCAGCAGAGTTAAGGCATCCAGCAGGCTGGATTTTCCCCACGCGTTCTCCCCAATCAGCACGTTGTTTTGCTCCAGCATCAACGATAATCGATTGATCCCGCGAAAACCCACAATCTCAACGCGTTCGAGAATCATGTATCCTCCAGAAATGAACAACTTATCCTTTCCGCAGTATAACGACAAAATCCGTTGCATGGCGTGATAATTGCAGCATTAAGTCCGTGCACTACACTCTTTATTAAGACAAATCAGAACAAGGACTCACACCACATTGCCCTAAATCAAACTAACTGAATTTTTTTAACTGGTGATTGGGTGACGTTCGTTCTTAAAATACAGTTTCCTGCATTATGTCGTCACCCTTTTATGACGATAAAAAAACAGCCGCATATTCAATGTGGTTAATTTTATTATTTGAGGTGGTTATGTTTAGAAAATTAGCAGCCGAATGTTTCGGTACATTCTGGCTCGTTTTCGGTGGCTGCGGAAGCGCCGTTCTGGCTGCGGCATTCCCTGAACTGGGAATTGGTTTTGCGGGTGTCGCGCTGGCTTTTGGTCTGACCGTACTGACAATGGCATTCGCCGTAGGTCATATTTCCGGCGGACATTTTAACCCGGCAGTGACATTAGGTTTATGGGCTGGCGGTCGTTTTCCGGCAAAAGAGGTCATTGGCTATATTATCGCTCAGGTTGTCGGCGGTATTATTGCTGCGGCGGTGCTGTATCTGATTGCCAGCGGTAAAGCAGGCTTTGATGCCGCTGCCAGCGGTTTTGCCTCTAACGGTTACGGCGAACATTCCCCTGGCGGTTATTCCATGCTTTCCGCCATCGTCATTGAAATCGTGCTGACCGCCGGTTTCCTGCTGGTCATTCATGGCGCGACGGACAAACACGCCCCGGCGGGTTTTGCCCCGATCGCTATTGGTCTGGCGTTAACTCTGATTCACCTGATCAGTATTCCGGTCACCAACACTTCTGTGAACCCGGCGCGCAGCACCGCGGTTGCGATCTTCCAGGGCGGTTGGGCATTACAACAACTGTGGCTGTTCTGGGTGATGCCGATTATCGGCGGTATTCTGGGTGGCGTGCTGTACCGCACGCTGCTTGAAAAACGCGATTAATTGAGTGAAGTCCGTGGTGTCGGGTGGCGACTACGCCTTACCCGACCTGCGGTACAGTACAATAAGCAGGCCGGGTAAGCGTTAGCGCCACCCGGCTTTTTTTTGCTCCTTTACCTGACCGCCTTTATTGGGTAGTGTCATTGCGCTGTCTCGCATATAAAGGACCCGGTTGTTCATGTTTTCAGGACTTTTAATCATTTTGGTTCCACTGATTGTGGGCTACCTCATTCCGCTTCAGCATCAGGCCGCATTAAAACTGATCAACCGGCTGTTAAGCTGGATTGTCTACGTCATTCTCTTTTTTATGGGGATCAGCCTGGCGTTCCTGGATAATCTCGCCAGTAATTTGCTCGCTATTTTTCATTATTCCGCTGTCAGTATTACCGTTATTTTGCTGTGCAACATCGCGGCATTATTCTGGCTGGAACGTTCGCTACCGTGGCGACACAACCACCAGCAGGAGAAATTACCTTCACGTATCGCGATGGCGCTTGAGTCACTTAAATTATGCGGCGTCGTGGTGCTGGGTTTTCTGCTTGGCCTCAGCGGGCTGGCATTTCTCAAACACGCTACGGAAGCCAGCGAATATACGCTGATCTTCTTATTATTCCTGATCGGCATTCAGTTGCGAAACAATGGCATGACCTTAAAACAGATTGTGCTGAATCGCCGGGGGATGATTGTCGCCGTGGTGGTGGTCGCCAGCTCTATGCTCGGCGGAGTCATCAATGCGCTCATTCTCGGCCTGCCGATCAAAACCGCGCTGGCAATGGCATCGGGTTTCGGCTGGTATTCCCTGTCCGGCATTTTATTGACCGAATCGTTCGGCCCGGTAATTGGCAGCGCCGCTTTCTTTAACGATCTGGCGCGCGAGCTGATAGCGATTATGCTGATCCCCGGTCTGGTTCGTCGCAGTCGCTCCACCGCGTTAGGGTTATGCGGCGCTACGTCGATGGACTTCACGTTGCCGGTACTTCAGCGTACAGGCGGTCTGGAGATGGTGCCTGCCGCCATCGTTCACGGTTTTATCCTCAGCCTGCTGGTGCCGATCCTGATGGCCTTTTTCTCAGCCTGATACCTCCCTGGCGGTAGAACCCTGCCGCCAAAATTGCGCTAAATCAATCTCCCTGTAAATTATGTAAGAAATCACTTTTATCCCTTTGCGCGCAGGCATAACCTTAAACATGTATATTAAATATAACTTTAAAAAAGGTGTGACCATGTTTTGTGTGCAATGTGAACAAACCATCCGTACTCCGGCGGGGAACGGCTGCTCCTACGCGCAGGGTATGTGCGGTAAAACAGCGGAAACGTCCGATCTCCAGGATCTGCTGATTGCGTCCCTGCAAGGTCTGTCTGCATGGGCTGCTAAAGCCCGTGAATATGGCATCATCGATCATGACGTTGACAACTTTGCCCCGCGTGCATTTTTCTCCACTCTGACCAACGTTAACTTCGATTCTCCGCGTATCGTCGGCTATGCCCGTGAAGCGATCGCCCTGCGCGAATCGCTGAAAGCGCAGTGCCAGAACATCGATGCAAGCGCCACGGTAAACAACCCGATGGCCGACCTGCAACTGGTCAGCGACGATCTGGGCGATTTGCAACGTCAGGCCGCCGAGTTCACCCCGAACAAAGACAAAGCCGCTATTGGCGAGAATATTCTCGGCCTGCGTCTGCTTTGCCTGTATGGCCTGAAAGGTGCGGCAGCGTACATGGAGCACGCCCACGTTCTGGGTCAGTATGACAACGACATCTACGCACAGTACCACAAAATCATGGCGTGGCTGGGCACCTGGCCTTCCGATATGAACGCTCTGCTGGAATGTTCTATGGAAATCGGCCAGATGAACTTCAAAGTGATGAGCATCCTGGATGCCGGTGAAACCACCAAATACGGCCACCCGACCCCAACTCAGGTTAACGTGAAAGCGGTTGAAGGTAAGTGCATCCTGATCTCCGGTCACGACCTGAAAGATCTGTACAACCTGCTGGAGCAGACCGAAGGGACTGGCGTGAACGTCTATACCCACGGTGAAATGCTGCCCGCGCACGGTTACCCGGAACTGCGTAAATTCAAACACCTGGTCGGTAACTACGGCAGCGGCTGGCAGAACCAGCAGGTTGAATTCGCCCGCTTCCCTGGCCCTATCGTGATGACCTCTAACTGCATCATCGACCCGACCGTTGGCGCGTATGACGACCGTATCTGGACGCGCAGCATCGTCGGTTGGCCGGGCGTAAACCACCTGGAAGGCGAAGATTTCTCTGCGGTTATCGCCCAGGCGCAGCAGATGGCAGGCTTCCCGTACAGCGAAATCCCGCATCTGATCACCGTTGGTTTCGGTCGCCAGACGCTGCTGGGCGCAGCAGACAGCCTGATCGACCTGGTCAGCCGCGAAAAACTGCGTCACATCTTCCTGGTGGGCGGCTGTGACGGCGCGCGTGGCGAACGTAACTACTTCACCGATTTCGCGACCAGCGTACCGGATGACTGCCTGATTCTGACGCTGGCCTGTGGTAAATACCGCTTCAACAAACTGGAATTCGGCGACATCGAAGGTCTGCCGCGTCTGGTTGACGCCGGTCAGTGTAACGACGCTTACTCCGCCATCATTCTGGCCGTCACGCTGGCAGAAAAACTGGGCTGTGGCGTGAACGACCTGCCGCTGTCTCTGGTGCTCTCCTGGTTCGAACAGAAAGCGATCGTCATCCTGCTGACGCTGTTGTCTCTGGGCGTGAAAAACATCGTGACCGGGCCGACTGCGCCAGGTTTCTTCACCCCGGATCTGCTGGCTGTCCTCAACGAGAAATTTGGCCTGCGTCAGGTCACCACCGTTGAAGAAGATATGCAGCAACTGTTGAGCGCGTAAGGAGTTTTAGAATGACGATGCCAACCACTCAGTGTCCGTGGCGGATGCAGGTACATCACATCCATCAGGAAACCCCGGATGTGTGGACTCTCTCATTACTGTGTCACGATCACTATCCGTACCGTGCCGGTCAGTATGCGCTGGTCAGCGTTCGCAACTCTGCGGATACGCTGCGGGCCTACACCATTTCGTCCACGCCGGGCGTGAGCGAGTACATTACGCTGACGATCCGTCGCATTGATGAAGGCGCAGGTTCACAGTGGTTAACCCGCGAGGTGAAACGCGGCGACTATATCTGGCTGTCCGATGCGATGGGCGACTTTATCTGTGAAGACAAAGCCGAAGACAAGTTCCTGATGCTGGCGGCCGGTTGCGGCGTCACGCCAATTATGTCGATGCGTCGCTGGCTGGCAAAATACCGCCCGCAGGCAGATGTGCAGGTGATCTTCAACGTGCGTTCGCCGCAGGATGTGATTTTCGCTGAGGAATGGCGTCAGTACCCGGTCACGCTGGTGGCGGAGAACAATGCGACCCACGGTTTCGTGGCGGGTCGCCTGACCACTGAATTACTGAAAAACGTGCCGGACCTGGCATCGCGCACCGTCATGACCTGCGGCCCGGCGCCGTATATGGACATGGTTGAGCAGGAAGTGAAAGCGCTCGGCGTAACGCGCTTCTTTAAAGAGAAGTTCTTTACACCAGTTGCCGAAGCGGCAACGGAGGGTCTGAAGTTCACCAAACTGCAACCGGCGCAGGAGTTTTACGCGCCTGTCGGCACCACGCTGCTGGAGGCGCTGGAAAGCAATAAAGTTCCGGTGACTGTGGCATGTCGTGCTGGCGTGTGCGGCTGCTGCAAAACCAAAGTGGTTTCCGGTGAATATACGGTCAGCAGCACCATGACGCTGACCGATGCGGAAATCGCCGACGGTTATGTGCTGGCCTGCTCCTGCCATCCGCAGGGCGATTTAGTTCTGGCATAAGCTCTCATTGCCGGATGACGCTTCGCTTATCCGGCCTGCCATTTTTCGGCAGGCCGGGTAAGGCAGTTACGCCGCCATCCGGCAATTCTTCACCGCCAGGCCGAATTTCCCGCAACAGAGAACCGCCCCGCCCCCAGAAACGCCACCGCCAGCGCGCCAATAAAGAAATAAACTAAACTTTCTATCGCCCATGCGCCGACGGCATCCAGTTGCCAGGTTTTCCCGGTGCCGACCATTAACCACGCCACCACCATCGTCAATGCCAGCACCAGCGCGGCAGGACGCGTAAGAATACCCAGCACAATCAGGCAAGGCGCAATCACCTCGCCCACCAGCACGCCATAGGCGATAAACCCGGGCAATCCTTTTGCAATCAGCATATTGCTAATGCCATCAATACCGTCGAACAGTTTATGCAGGCCGTGAAACAGCATCAGCCCCCCTACCGCGAGGCGTAACAGAAACTTGCCAAAATCTTCATGCGTCAGCATACGGTTCACTGCATTTAATAACGTTGTAACCATCTGAATTGACTCCTGGTTCCGGCTGGTTTGCCATTAAATTACGCGTTCTGTCGGTTGAAATATAGCTGCTGAAAATAAGGGGTGATGACAAAGCGTAACGATTATCTTCATCTAAACTTGTAACCGGTATCACATTACAGGAGATGGAAAACCATGAAACAAACCGTTGCCGCTTACATTGCAAAAACACTTGAACAGGCTGGCGTGAAACGTATCTGGGGCGTGACAGGCGACTCCCTGAACGGCCTGAGCGACAGCCTGAACCGGATGGGGACGATTGACTGGATGTCGACGCGCCATGAAGAGGTCGCCGCCTTTGCCGCTGGCGCGGAAGCACAACTCACCGGTGAACTGGCGGTGTGCGCGGGTTCATGCGGGCCTGGCAACCTGCATTTGATTAACGGTCTGTTCGATTGCCACCGTAATCACGTTCCGGTTCTGGCTATCGCCGCCCACATTCCTTCCAGCGAAATCGGCAGCGGCTACTTTCAGGAGACCCACCCACAAGAGCTGTTTCGCGAATGCAGCCACTATTGCGAGCTGGTTTCCACCCCGGAGCAGATTCCGCAGGTACTGGCGATCGCCATGCGTAAAGCGGTGCTTAACCGTGGCGTCTCCGTCGTGGTGCTGCCGGGCGACGTTGCGCTGAAACCGGCGCCGGAAAGCGCCAGCACCCACTGGTATCATGCCCCGCTGCCGATCGTGACCCCGGCCGAAGAAGAGCTGAAAAAACTGGCACAGCTATTACGTTACTCCAGCAATATCGCCCTGATGTGTGGCAGCGGCTGCGCGGACGCGCATAAAGAGCTGGTGGAATTCGCCGCCAAAATTAAAGCGCCAATTGTTCATGCGCTGCGCGGCAAAGAGCATGTAGAGTACGACAACCCTTACGATGTGGGCATGACGGGATTGATCGGCTTCTCATCCGGTTTCCATACGATGATGAATGCTGACACCCTGATCCTGCTCGGCACCCAGTTTCCCTATCGCGCCTTTTACCCGACCGACGCCAAAATCATTCAAATCGATATCAACCCGGCAAGCATTGGCGCGCACAGTAAAGTCGATATGGCGCTGGTCGGCGATATTCGCTCCACGCTCGCCGCGTTATTGCCGATGCTGGAAGAAAAAACCGATCGTAAATTCCTTGATAAAGCGCTGGAGCACTATCGCGACGCGCGCAAAGGGCTGGACGATTTAGCCAAACCGAGCGAGAAAGCGATTCACCCGCAATATCTGGCGCAGCAGATCAGCCATTTCGCCGCAGATGACGCCATCTTTACCTGCGACGTCGGCACACCGACCGTATGGGCGGCGCGTTATCTGAAAATGAACGGTAAGCGCCGTCTGCTGGGATCGTTTAACCACGGTTCAATGGCCAATGCCATGCCGCAGGCGTTAGGCGCCCAGGCCACCGAACCGAGCCGTCAGGTGATCGCCATGTGCGGCGACGGGGGATTCAGTATGCTAATGGGCGATTTCCTCTCTGTCGTACAGATGAAGCTGCCGGTAAAAATTGTTGTTTTCAACAACAGCGTGCTGGGCTTTGTGGCAATGGAGATGAAAGCGGGCGGCTACCTCACCGACGGCACCGAGCTGCACGACACGAACTTCGCCCGCATTGCTGAAGCCTGCGGCATTACAGGGCTCCGCGTTGAAAAAGCCGCCGACGTCGACGAGGCGCTGCAACGTGCACTGTCTATCGACGGTCCGGTACTGGTCGATGTGGTCGTGGCGAAAGAAGAACTGGCCATTCCGCCGCAAATCAAACTGGAGCAGGCCAAAGGGTTTAGCCTGTATATGCTGCGCGCGATCATCAGCGGGCGCGGTGATGAAGTGATCGAACTGGCGAAAACCAACTGGCTAAGGTAAAACAATGCACATCGCCTTTTAAACTATAGGGATGTGCAATGATCGATTTACGTAGTGATACCGTCACCCGGCCAAGTCGTGCCATGCTCGAAGAAATGATGGCCGCCCCGGTCGGGGACGACGTGTACGGAGATGACCCAACCGTCAACGCCCTCCAGCAATACGCCGCTGAGCTTTCCGGCAAAGACGCGGCGATTTTTTTACCCACCGGCACTCAGGCTAACCTGGTCGCTCTGCTCAGCCACTGTGAACGCGGCGAAGAGTATATCGCCGGTCAGGGCGCGCATAACTATCTGTACGAGGCAGGCGGCGCGGCGGTGCTGGGCAGCATTCAACCGCAGCCCATTGATGCCGCCGCAGACGGTACGTTGCCGCTGGATAAGGTCGCCGCGAAGATCAAGGCGGATGATATCCATTTTGCCCGCACTCGCTTACTCAGTCTGGAAAACACCCACAACGGTAAAGTGCTGCCGCGCGAATATTTAAAACAGGCGTGGGAATTTACCCGCGAGCGCGGTCTGGCGTTACACGTTGACGGCGCGCGTATTTTTAACGCGGTCGTCGCCTACGGCTGCGAACTGAAAGACATTACTCAATACTGCGATTCATTCACCATTTGCCTGTCAAAAGGTCTGGGGACGCCGGTAGGCTCACTGTTAGTCGGCAACCAGGACTACATTAAGCGCGCCATCCGCTGGCGCAAAATGACCGGCGGCGGTATGCGTCAGGCGGGTATTCTGGCTGCTGCCGGGCTGTACGCGTTGAAGAATAACGTCGCACGTTTACAGGACGATCACGACAACGCGGCCTGGATGGCGGAGCAACTGCGTGAAGCTGGTGCGGATGTTATGCGTCACGACACCAATATGCTGTTTGTCCGCGTTGGTGAAGAGAACGCGGCGGCGCTGGGCGAATACATGAAGGCGCGTGACGTGCTGATCAACGCGTCGCCAATCGTGCGTCTGGTGACGCATCTGGACGTATCGCGTGAACAGCTTGCTGAAGTCGCCGCCCACTGGCGCGCCTTTTTAACCCGCTAAGGAGACGGACGTGCCGCAACGTATTTTGGTTCTTGGCGCCAGTGGTTACATTGGTCAACATCTGGTGCGGGCGCTCAGCGCGCAAGGGCATCAGATTCTGGCGGCGGCACGTCGCATCGAACGGCTGGAAAAACAGCAACTGGCTAACGTCAGTTGTCATAAAGTCGATCTCAACTGGCCGGATAATCTGCCCGCGCTGCTCCGCGAGGTCGACACCGTCTATTATCTGGTGCATGGCATGGGCGAAGGCGGTGATTTTATTGCCCATGAGCGCCAGGTTGCGATGAACGTGCGCGATGCGCTGCGTGAAGTACCGGTCAAACAGCTCATATTCCTCAGTTCGTTGCAGGCGCCGAAACATGAGCAGTCTGACCATTTGCGCGCCCGGCAGTTAACTGCGGAGACGCTGCGCGAATCCGGCGTGCCGGTGACTGAACTGCGCGCCGGCATTATCGTCGGCGCAGGTTCAGCCGCCTTCGAAGTGATGCGCGATATGGTCTACAACCTGCCGGTGCTGACGCCGCCTCGCTGGGTGCGCTCCCGAACCACGCCCATCGCGCTGGAAAATTTGCTGCACTATCTGGTGGCGTTGCTGGATCACCCTGCCTGCGAGCACCGGGTTCTCGAAGCCGCCGGGCCGCAGGTCTTAAGCTATCAGGAGCAGTTCAAGCACTTTATGGCCGTCAGCGGCAAACATCGCCTGCTGATCCCCATCCCTTTTCCGACCCGCTGGATTTCAGTCTGGTTTTTAAATGTCATTACGTCCGTTCCGCCGACCACGGCAAAAGCGCTGATCCAGGGGCTGAAACATGACCTGCTGGCCGATGATACCGAACTGCGGGCGTTGGTCCCCCAGACGCTTATCACCTTTGACGATGCCGTGCGTCGCACGCTGAAGGAGGAAGAAAAACTGGTCAACTCCAGCGACTGGGGATACGACGCCCAGGCGTTTGCCCGCTGGCGACCAGAGTATGGCTATTTTGCCAAACAGGCCGGATTCACGGTTAAAACCTCCGCCAGCCGGAAAGCCCTGTGGCAGGTGATCAATCGTCTCGGCGGCAAAGAAGGCTATTTCTTTGGCAATATTCTCTGGAAAACGCGTGCGACAATGGATCTGCTGGTGGGGCATCGACTGGCAAAAGGCCGACCTGAACACGCGCTTCTTCAGACCGGCGACACGGTGGACAGCTGGAAAGTCATCATTGTCGAGCCGGAAAAGCAGCTGACCTTACTGTTTGGCATGAAAGCGCCGGGCCTTGGCCGTCTGAGCTTTACCCTTGAAGATAAAGGCGATCACCGGCAAATTGACGTGCGCGCCTGGTGGCACCCGCACGGGATGCCCGGCCTTTTCTACTGGCTGCTGATGATCCCGGCGCATCTCTTTATTTTCCGGGGCATGGCAAAGCGAATCGCCCGGCTTGCAGAACAAATCACAGATTAATCATAAAAACATACTGTATTCTTTCATGTTTCCCATTGCATACCGACGTAATTCACGGAAGAATGCGCACGAAGTTCTATTAACCACAGTGGATTGATATGAAGGTACTGGTTACCGGCGCCACCAGCGGCTTAGGTCGAAACGCGGTTGAGTTTTTGCGCAATAAAGGCATCAGCGTCAGAGCTACCGGTCGCAATGAAGCGATGGGCAAGCTGCTGCAAAAAATGGGAGCGGAATTTGTCCATGCGGATTTGACCGAGCTGGTCTCTTCGCAGGCAAAAGTGATGCTCGTAGGCATTGATACGCTGTGGCACTGCTCCAGTTTCACCTCGCCGTGGGGAACCCAGGAAGCCTTCGATCTGGCGAACGTCCGCGCCACCCGACGCCTCGGCGAATGGGCCGTCGCCTGGGGCGTACGTAACTTTATTCATATTTCCTCTCCGTCACTCTATTTTGATTATCACCACCATCGCGATATCAAAGAGGATTTTCGTCCGCACCGCTTCGCCAACGAATTTGCACGCAGCAAAGCGGCCGGTGAAGAGGTGATTAACCTGCTGGCGCAGGCCAACCCGCAAACGCGTTTTACCGTCCTGCGTCCGCAAAGCCTGTTTGGCCCACACGATAAAGTCTTTATTCCGCGTCTGGCGCATATGATGCACCACTACGGCAGCGTTCTGTTGCCGCACGGCGGCAGCGCGCTGGTGGATATGACTTATTATGAAAATGCCGTCCACGCGATGTGGCTGGCAAGCCAGGAAAGCAGTGACAAGCTGCCTTCTGGTCGGGTCTATAACATCACAAATGGCGAACACCGAACGCTGCGCAGCATTGTGCAGAAGCTGATTGATGAATTAAACATTGATTGCCGAATCCGTTCGGTTCCGTATCCGATGCTGGATATGATCGCCCGCAGCATGGAGCGTTTCGGCAATAAATCGGCGAAAGAGCCGACGCTGACGCACTACGGCGTTTCCAAGCTGAATTTCGATTTTACGCTGGACACCACGCGCGCCCAGGAGGAACTGGGCTATCAGCCCATCGTCACGCTGGATGAAGGCATTGAGCGTACCGCCGCCTGGCTGCGCGATCACGGCAAGCTACCGCGCTGACCGGCGCACAGTGAACACAAAAAACGGCAACCATCAGGTTGCCGTCAGATCGTTGTTGTACCGGATGGCACAATAGATACGACTCACCCGCCGCAGGCCCGATAAGCCTTCGCCATCGGGCATTTCAGGCGTTGTCGTTTTATATTGTCATTACAGCGCGCTCCACGCGTCAGACCATGCCAGACCCGCGCCGGGTTCATAATAGGCCGGCGCCGTATTACACCAGCCGCTATACGGGAATGGTTTGCACTGGAACAGCGTACCGTGGTTATTCACGATATCGCCCGCATTGTACTTGCTGTTCGCGCTCCATGCCGGATACGAACCCGAAGCGCCGTCGTCCTGAGATGGCGTTACCGCTTTCGCTTTCACGTTGAGCAGATAAGAGGTGGTGCTGCTCAACTCACCATCACTGACGGTCAGGCTCACCTCGTACTGCTGAGCGGTCGCCGCTTCCGGCGCGGCGAAGGTTACGACCGCTTTGTCTTCGCCAGACACGGTCTGACCATCCTGAGCACGCCAGGTGTAGGTCAGTTTGTTGCCGTCTTCGTCAGTCGACCCCTCCGCACTCAAAGAGACCTGCGCCCCCGCATCTACCGCGCCAATCGGCCCTGCAATATGGGCTACCGGCGCATGGTTAACGGTGGTCGGCTCTGCTGGCGTTTCATCCGGCACTGGCGCAGGTGCAGGCGTATCATCAGCCGGTATTGGCGTTACGGGCTCTTCATCCGGTTTAGTCGAAGAACCGTCATCATTAATGATGTTCACATTGTAGAAATGCTGTACACATTTCGTGTAATCCCCCTCTTTAAACGCGCTGAATGGCGTCTGATAACCCACCAGTTGGCAGGCATAGGTTTTGCCGTCCGGCGTATCCGAGCTCCATCCCCAATCTTGTTCCCAGTAGATCTTCAATGCGCCCGCGCCGCCTTCATCGAACTGCTTCATGTTGGCGCAGCCCAGCACTTCATCTGCCGGAACCGGTACTTTCAGGTAGTTAGCGAACTCTTTGTAGTATTTGATACGATTCTGCGACTGCGCGATTTCCGTCGGGCCGCCGCATTCAACGCCGCCGTTGATAATCTGGGTGGTGACGCCAAAGCCGGGCACCAGACCGTTAGCCTTATCGTGCGCGTTCGGCCGCCAGGTGCCATCGATGACCTGCAACATGCTAGGTTTCGGCGGCTGCGGGTAGGCGAAGAAGAAAATAGCGCTCGCCAGGTTCAGCCAGGTATCGGCAACCAGTTCCGGTTTATCCAGCAGCGTGCGAACGTCGCCATACATCGCTTCGGAGAACGGCCCGTAGTTGTAGTTATAGGACAACTGTTTCGCACCGCGGCCAAAGTAACTCAGGAATTCACCATCTTTGTCTTTGCCGCACGGCCAGGTTTGCCCCTGCCAGACGCTCGGATTACATTCGCCGTTATAGCCGCCTTTCTGCCCTTCGCTCCAGCCCATTTCACGCACATACACCAGCGCCTGACGCCATTCGGCCTCTGGACGCCAGCTCTCATGGCCGCCGGTTTCCTGCGCAAAGTGGGCGAACATCGTAGCCAGCTCTTTGCGGCAAATCGCATCACTGTCGCGACCATCGTTATAGGTCTTACACAGCGCCGGGAATTTACCGACTGCTTTCAGGAAATTGCTGTAGGTATATTCTTTAGCACGCAGCGGGAAAAGATATTCCCAGTCGCTGGCTTTGATGATTCCCTCAACGCGTTTGACGTTTTCCGGGTTGGCGGCGCGACCGGGTTCAATGAGTTCTACCTGGGCATTATCCAGCGTCTGGATCGTCTCTTTCACCGAAGCCATCAACGGGAAATTTGTCAGCTCCTGCTCCTTTTTCGCCAGATCGCTGGCTTTTATGGTGTAAGGCTCACTGCTGCTGGCCTGCAATGTATTTGCTTGCGCCATAAACGGCACCGCACAGGCACCCGCAATGAGTACACTCAATAATGTCCTTTTGCTCATTTCAATTTTTCCTTTATGTACAATAGTGATTAATTCAAATTCTGCGTTGTCCATTAACAACACGAATAAACAAACGTCAGAACCTGGGGTTTTACTTTTCGAAGAACACCAGCAGGAATTCTTCAAAAAATAAAAGCGGCTGGATTTATTTATATTGCGTGGTCATTTTTATACGCTGGTATGTTTCCCAGACTTTATGCGCGTAAATCATGCGCTGCGGGTAATTCTCTTTTTTAACTCCGGCGTTATATGCGCCTACCGCCTCCCAGTTATAACCATATACTTTGATCATATCGGATAAGATCGACGCGCCGACCATAATAGATGTACAGGGTTCCAGCATCAGTCGATACTCATCAATGCCACGGCGTTTCAGCGCTGAAAAATGCGAGCTATTTATTTGCATCAACCCGACATCCCTCGTTCCGTCGTGATTTCGTCCTACCGCATAGGGATTCATGCCAGACTCGACTTGCGCAATGGCAAATAATAAATAAGGGTCAACATGATAATAATTTGCGGCTCTGTCCCAGCAGTTGGCAAACGCGCTTTGGCTTAACATCAATAACAACAAAATTAAACGTTTCATATTTTTATCCGGTTGTCGGGGTGATCTGCTCCTTGTTCGTTATGCACATTATTTTTTAGAGATGGCCGCCCCCAGACAGGGGCGGCTACCCTTCGCGGATAGATAACGTATCCGCATTATTAAGGTAAGAGGATTATTGACAGTCTGCGGCGGCGCTTTCTTTCACCCACACGTCGCTGTTGCCGGGTTTATCACCCTGCGTCCACCATTTGGCGCGGTATACAGACCCCTGATAGGTGGTAGTCTCACCGCCGTTGTAAACCACATCGGAACGCCAGTTGAATTTCACCTGGCTGACCAGTTCCCACGCGTCCACGCCGAAGCCTGGCTGATTGCCCTGCGTCCAGTACTTCGCTTTCCACACCAGGTGATCAAAACTGACGGTATCGCCATTGTTGTAGATTTTGCTGGCGTCCCATGCCGCGTAGTGGCTGGCATTGGCATCAACCGGGCTGTCGCAACCGCCGGTTGCCGCGCCTTCATCAGACGGCGTCGTCCCTTCGTCGGACGGCACCGGCGCCGCTTTTGGCGTAACGTTAATCTGCACGTTGGACTGCACGCTGGTTTTACCATCGCTGACCACGACGCTGACGGTGTAAGTCGAGGCGGAGCTTACTTCCGGCGCGGTGATGGTCACGCTGGAGGTGTCCGTCCCCGTCGCGTTCATGTCGCCCGGCACGCTCCAGGCGTAGGTCAACGCGTCGCCATCAGGATCGGCAGCCTGCGCATTCAGCGTGTAGGTTGCGCCTGCTTCAAGCGACACCGTTTCCAGCGGATTCACAACCGGGGCCTGGTTCGCTTTTGGCGCTTTGTTCACAACCTGAACGTCAATGGCGTTACTCAGACCTTTCGCATCGGTAACGGTCAGACGGAACGCCAGATTCTGATTGCTGGAGACGGCGGCGACGTTAAAGCTCGCTTTCGCGCTGGTGCTCTTGTTCAGCGTTACGGACGGACCGGAGATCTGCGTCCACTTATAGGTGATCGCATCGCCATCCGGGTCGGTAGAGGCAGAACCGTCCAGCGTGACCGTCGCCGGGCCGGTTACGACCTGGTCAACTGCGGTCGCGACTGGCGCATGGTTGGTCACAACCGGCTCAACCGGCGTAGCCCCCCCACCCAGCAAACTTTCGTTCATCGCGTTCAGAATGTCGCCGTTATCAGAGTCGATAGACCAGGAGAACAGGCCGCCGAGGTTGTTAGCCAGGACGTATTTACCTTTCGCCGCCGCAGAGCGGGCGTCTTCATAGGTAATCAGGTCGCCGGTAGATTTATTGAAAATATACGGCGCTTCCGCCGCAGCGTCGTAACGGTATTCCCAGCCTGGTTTGCCTTTGTATTCGTTAACAATCTGACGATAATCAACCACGCCCGGCTCCCAGGTGCCTTTCACCGGGCCGGTAGCCGTACCGGTAAACGGATTGTCGCCGGTATAGCCATGCACGCCAGTCCAGCCGCGGCCATACATCCCCGCGCCCACCACGATCTTGCCTGGCTGCACGCCCTGCGCCAGCAACGCATTGACGCCATTTTCCGTGGTGTATTTGGTGTCCGGTTTCCACTCTGCGCCGTGCAGCGCCGCCTGGTGCCCCAGATCGGTGTTGCTCCAGCCGCCGTAGAAGTCGTAGCTCATCAGGAAGATGTGATCCATATACTGCTGCGCCTGGGCGTAGTCCACGTCTTCAATTTTGTCCTGACCGGAACCGATAGCGGAGGTCAACTCGTAAGTCCGACCGGTTTCGGCAGACAGTTCGTTGAGCATGGTGCGCAGATCGTGCATCAGTGCCGTGTAGGTCGCTTTATCCTGCTGCGGGTTGCCCAGCGTTTCATTCTGACCGCCGCCGCCCGGGAATTCCCAGTCAATATCTACGCCGTCGAAGAATTTCCAGGTCTTCAGGAAATCCTTAACGGAAGCAACAAACCGCGCGCGAATCGCGCTGTCATGCATCTGGAAGAACGGATCGGAAAGCGTCCATCCCCCAACCGATGGCAGGATTTTCAGATCCGGGTGCGCTTTTTTCAGCGCCATCAATTGACCGAAGTTGCCTTTATACGGGTCATCCCAGTTAGAGACGCCAGCCTGCGGTTTTTGCAGCGCCGCCCACGGATCGTGGATCGCCACGGTATAGTCCTGTCGGCCATTGCAGGCGCGTTTCAGCGCTTCAAAACTGTTGCCGCCTTCGATGGATTTCAGGCTGTCATTGATGCCGTCGCCGCCGCAAATGGGAATAAAGCCGTACAGGATATGGTTCAGATTAGCCGCCGGGATTTTATCTACCGGGAAATTACGTCCATACACGCCCCATTCCGGGAAGTACGCGCCCACCACTTTATCGGTATGCTGAGCAAACGTTTTATTGTTTTCCTTCATGGTGGTATTCAGCGGCAGCAGATGGCTACCGTCGGTATCCGCCACAATAATCAGCTTGCTGGCGCTTTTCGTACACCCGCTGGTATTACATAACTCAACCTGCTCCTGATAACGACCGCCTTTTTTGACTTTGAAGGTCGCAGAACCGGCAGCGCTACCTGCGCCAGACCATACGGTCTTACCATCCAACAGCACTTTCGCGGAGGTCGGCGCATCGCCGCTCCAGACGTTCCATTCCACCTTGACGTCCACGCCATCGTTATGAACTTTCACCAGGTTGTTATAATCCTGCGCAGCCTGATCCACTTCCACAATAGCGAATTTATCATTGCCGCTGGTAATAGACGGCGTACCCGGCGCAGCGGCAAAAACCGGACTTGTCGCTGCTGCCACAAAAAGTGCCAGATATTTAGGCTTCATAAATTTCATTATTAATTCCTGATAATTTTATTCGTGAATATTTAACAGCCATGCATTCCTTAGAGCATGGACGAATTGCAAACAGTAATTTATTTAAGACAACGGAAACCAACCCATTATAAAAATGAAATAATCTATTTCGCTTTGCGCTCCTCCCTAAAATGGCATAAGCATTAATTCTATTGACTTATGCGACAATGATAATCTGGAAAATAAATAAGTTCCCTTTATTCCCTCGGCGAAAGAATTTAAAAAAACACTTGACCAACCGCGTCAGAATGTGAATTGCAATGTCTGGAAGATAAACATCACCATTCCCGAAAAGGCCAGACAGGGACCAAAAGGAATTTGCCCCGCTTTATTTACGCCAGAGTAAAAAAGGCCATACAGCACAATACCGCTTAATGCCGCAACCAGAATTAATAACGGTAACGCCTGCCAGCCGCACCACGCCCCCAGCGCCGCCAGTAGCTTAAAATCGCCCTGTCCAAGCCCTTCCCGCCCCGTCAGCAGGCGAAAACTCCAGTACACCAGCCACAAAATGAGATACCCCGCAACGGCGCCATATAACGCGCTCGCCAACGGCATCGTGTGGAAAACGCAATGCAGCAGCAGCCCAGCCCACAGCAGCGGCTGCGTGAGACAATCCGGCAACAGCATATATTTCGCATCAATCATCGTGAGCGGCAGCAAACCGCACCATAAAACCCACAGCGCGATCAGCGTGACAGAGGAAGGGAGCACCGCCGCCGTTGCCGCAAAAAAAAGCGCGCTGGCTAACTCCACCAACAGCAAGCGCAGGGGAATCACAGACTGGCAATGGCGGCAACGACCGCGCAGGCCGCACCAGCTCAGTAACGGAATATTTTCCCACCAGGCCAGTTGATACCCGCAGTCCGCGCAGTGTGAGGCTGGAAAAAGTAAATTCCCCGCCCCTTCCTTTTCCATCACCATTGCGGGAACGCGCTCGCTGACTACGCCAAGAAAACTGCCGAGGATTCCGCCCAGACAGGCGCTCATTATGCAAAACCCAATCGGCCAGCTTTCCCGAAACAACATGATCGTATTCATGCGTTTTTATTCCAGCTCAGCGTAATATTGGCTTTCACGTCGCTTTGACGATCGACCGGCTGCAAATCCATTTTTTGCAACTGAACGCCGGACGTAACATTCACTTCACGTAGCCAGTTTTTCAGTTCATAAATATTGACCTGTTCAACAACAAAAGAGAGTGAGCGTTCATCCTGACGAATATCAGACAACGCGAGATGGATCTCTTTCGCGCTCTCTTCAATAACCGTTCGCGGGTTGTTCGTTTTTAAGACTTTCGCCTGTAAATGATTTTTATCGATTTCGTCCCGCATCCAGCGCAGCGTCTCTTTTTGCCGCATTAACGTGGACTGACTGTTTTGAATCATATGATCCAGCGGAATAATACCGCCGTAATAAATTACCGCGCAGCACATCGCCGCCGCACATCGCGTAATAAGACCACGCTCGCGATCGCTGTAGTTTTGATAGCGCGCTTTTAATTGTGCAATTCGCTCTTTCATTTATATTTCCCCGTCACGATCGCCGTATAGGGTGACTGGTTCGAAACCGGTTGTAACGCAAAGTCAAAATGGGGGCTGGCCTGCGTAACGAAATCCTGTAGCGCCTGCGCGTTCGGTGAAGCCGCGTTCAGCGTCAACACATTCTGCGCGTTGTCATATTCCACTTCATTTATCTCAATAGCAGGCACAGACTGTTTAACCTGCTCCAGCGCCTCAAGTTGCAGAAAAATACCTTTGCTCTGTTTTTTAATATTCTGACCAAAATGGTATTTGATATTGGTTTTCTGCCGCAGACTCGGGAAATAGTGTTGAGCGACCTGGGCAATCTCGGCCTGTACCTGATTTTCCTGCTGAACCAACATCCATGCCATTGCCACGCGCGGGCCAATCAGCAAACCCATCGACAGCAGCGCAGACACCGCCATTGCTGTCCTCAGATGTCGAAATCGCCCCACCTCTTTGCCGCAGGCGGCAAATGCGCCATGCAGCATATTGGCGCGACACGCTTTCCATTGCGGCTGAATCAATACCAGCGGATGCTGCCACGGCAGTTGTTCAGCGACATTGATACCCGCAGGCGCTTCGCCATAGCAGCGCACTTCGCCATCGCCGCCTTGCGCCAGCAACAGCGGCAGCAGCGTAGCATCCGCTTCGCAGGCGCCGAACGGCGGAAAGCGCAGCCACCAGCTTTCGTCACAGGAAACCAGCGTACTGCCGCCTTCGTTTACCGGCAGCAGAATGGCGTCCGGCAATACCTGAATTACCTTCAGTCCGGCCTCTTCGCACAGCGCAAGCCAGCGCTCAAAGCAGGTGGCGTCAATAGCCACGGCATCCACTTCCCGCCCTTTTTTCCGCAATACCGTCCAGTGCAGCGAGTCCACATCGCCGATCAGCGTCTCTTCCGCCAGCCATGAAAACGGTGTGGAGGCCGTCGATAACCCTTTTTTGGGCAGGGTAAAATGACGGAACACCATCTCACTGGCGGGCAACAGCAAACAAACGCGTGTCGCCAGGGGATTTACGGCAAGCGTTTTCAGCGCATCCCGACTTTCCAGCGTTGCCACCTGCTGGCTACCGGAGACGCACCACTCGATTTTCCCGTCCACGTTTGCATCGGGACGAATAAAAAGTACCTGTTTCATAGACTATGACTTTTCTTATTCAATCATTCGGTAACGGCGTTGCCAGGTTCTCACCTCGCCAGAGTCACGATCGACATGAATCTGGCTGACAACGCGCAGCGTTAAATCATCAGTATTACCGGTACTCTCGACCCGGAAATAGTGACTGTTCACCGCAACAAACGCCTGCATCTGCGCGAGGATCGCTTTGCTCTGCGGATAGTTTGTTTCGAGCGTTTTACTGAACGCGTCAACCGACGCCCACCCTTCTTCCGGGCGCGAGGCAATCAGCCGTGCTGCGTCATCCTCACTTAACGTCCCCGCAGACAGCGCAGACAACAGCGGTGCCTGCCCGGGCTTCAGGGTATTCACATCCACTTTGCTCTCCGTATCAGGCAGCGCGCACAGCACCTTGCTGGCGCGGGAATATGCCGCCACCGGAAAACCCGGCAACCGTTTTATCTCGCTGATGGTGCGCATCATCTGATTCGCAGGAAGCCGCTGCGGCATCACGCCCGCCCAGGCATCGCTTTCCAGAGCCTCTTTTGCGGTTGTGCTGTCAGCGTCCAGATAATCCACCAGTTGTTGATAAACCTCTTCCGCCGCTGCCGTACTGATGCCGCTGTCGATCAGCAACTGTTCAACGATCTGCTCTTTCACCGGCTTTGTCGGCTGCGCGGCGGCGCTATCCGCAGGAAGAGCAGGGTCAATGACCAGCAGACTGTTCACGTTAAAGCAGGTCTGGGCGTCCTCAATCTGGCTCACGACGGTATAGTTCTCACCCTGAGTTTCCAGCGGTTCGTGCCACGCGCCTTCTGGCGATAATCCATTGCTCTCACCGCTGGCGTCGGTTTGCAGACGATCTTTTATCGCCGCAGCCTGGCCTTGCATCGCCCAACGCAGCTGCTGCTGACTGACCTGATAGCGGGTTTTCTGCAAATTTCGGCAAAACTGCTGACCGATCTTTGCCGCCAGCGCTGACATCATCACCAGCAAAATCAACACCACCAGCAGCGCGACGCCGCGCTGTTTTTGCGCCGATTGCGTGTTCATTGCCGTTCTCCACCGCGTGCTGGCGGAATCGATGCCGTAACGTCAGCAGGCGTGGGTTGTGCAGCCTCAGCGCTTTCGTCTTTCTTTGCTCCCTGGATTTCCGGCATGTCTCCCGGCGTCATAAACACCCAGCGCCAGGTATCCCCGTTTTCCATCGTCAGCGTCAGTTCGGCGCCTTCCGGCTGATGGGCGGTTTCAACCCATGTCGTCTGCCAGCCCTGTCGCCAGAATCGCCACTTCATCGCTTTAACGTTGCTTAAAATAGGTACTTCTTCTGGACTCACGTCAGCGGGACTATCAATGTCAGGCCAGACATCACGCCACAGGCGATGCGCCTCCAGCCGCCAGCGCACGCGTTCCAGTTGAATTTGCCCACTGACGCCGCTTACCGTCGTCAGCTCGACGGCATGTTGATCCAGACGGAACACATCCGTTTCATTGCGCGGCGCGCGCGGCTGGAGCTGAGAGAAATCGCGCTCCAGCAGGTTACAGGCTCGCTGAAGCTGATTAAGCGTCGTCGCAGCAGCATCCGTTGCCGTGGTGGTGCGCATCGCGCCGTCAAGGATTTGCCAGGCAAGGGTGCTGATCACGGCAAAAATCGTCAGCGCAATCATGATCTCCAGCAGCGTAAAACCTTGCTGGCGACGGAGTGGCGTATTCATTTGCGCTCCTTCGGCGGGACAACCCGCAGCGTGATGATCGGCTGGCCCTCTTCGCCTTCGGCATACACCTGGACTTCATCGGCAAACGCCTTGTCATCGGTTTTCACCCGCTGTTTGCGCCAGTTCCAGCTGCGTCCACCCATCGTTTCACTGCCTTCTTCAGCGACGTCGGGAAAAACGCTTTTTGCAAGCTGCGCTTGCGCGAGCTGGTTTTCCGCAACCCAACTGGCCTGTAGCGTATCGGCAAGACCGTGCGTAAAACGCACATTCAGCGAGACGGAATTCATCAACGCCAGCGCGGCGGTAGAAAAGATCACCAGCGCCACCATGACTTCCAACAGCGTCATGCCCTGTTCTTTCGCTTCCGGTTTAGTCATTGTTCTCTACCAAAACGGGCGAAGCGCCCTGCGACACCACGCGGAAATGGTGCTGTTTGTCATAGCTCTGCAACGTCAGCGTGAATCGGCTAATTTCCCCATCCGGTAAAAAGAGCACCTGCGGATCGGCATCAGGCGTGGCCGCCAGACGCTGGGGAGCGAGCGAAACGTGCATCTCTTCAGGAAACTGTCCGTGGGTGAAAATACGCCCGGCTGTCAGCGGCGCCCAATGACGCCCGCCGTTTTCCCCGGCCCACTTCACCAGCTGATATTCCGTTGGCGTCATCACCAGCCCGACTATATTTCCGTCCATCACTGCCCGATCAGAACCATATTCAACGAGGGATTGTAATTGCTGGCCTAATATATCTGCGCCGCTGCGTGAGGGTATTGTCGAAACCACCATCATGGCGCAGCTGGCAAAAATAACCAGCGCCAGAATAATTTCCAGCAATGTAAATCCACGTTGCTTATTCATTACTTATCTTTTTTATCTAAAGACCAGTTCGTTATATCATCGGCGGTATTCGCTTCACCATCCGGGCCGGAGGAGAAAACATCTACCGCGCCATGTTCGCCAGGGCTAACCAGAATGTAATCATTTCCCCACGGGTCCTGCGGCAGACGGCGAATATAACCGTCAGCACGATAGCCGTTGGGAATCGGCGCGATCTCCGGCTTCGTCACCAACGCCTGCAACCCCTGTTCGGTGGTTGGGTAGCGATGGTTATCGAGCTTATACATATCCAGTGAGCCTTCCAGTGCGACAATATCGCTGGTCGCTTTTTGCGCATCCGCTTTCTCTTTATTCCCCATCAGATTCGGCACCACCATACTGGCCAGAACGCCAAGAATAACGATGACCACCATTAATTCGAGCAAAGTAAACCCGGCCTGACCTTTCAGGCTATTTTTTTTCACAGACATAATTAACCCACCATATTATTGAGCTGAAGAAGCGGTTGTAATATTGACAGTACGATAAATAAAACCACCGTCGCCATCGTCACTACCAGCGCCGGTTCAAATACCGACAGCGTTAATGTAATGCGATGTTGTAATGCCGACTCCTGGTTTTCGGCGGCGCGATCCATTAATGAACCGAGTTCGCCGCTCTCTTCGCCAGAAGCAATCATATAAAGCATGGTTGGCGGAAATAATCTGGCCTGCTCCAGTGCGTTATATAATGACGCGCCCTGACGCACGGTATCCGCCGCCTGTTCCAGCACCTGACGCGCATACAGATTCTCAATACCGTCCATCGCGATATACATACCTTCCAGCAACGGCACGCTACTGGCCTGTAAAATGCTCAGGGTGCGGATGTAACGGGCGCTGTTTATTGCACAGACCAGTTTTTTCAGCGGCGAACGGTTCACCAGCCAGCGGTGATATGCAAAACGATGACGCTCTTTTTTAAGCCAGGCGTTGAAAGCGATAAACGATCCGACAAGGCCGCCGCCGATAACCATTCCGTAAGCCTGCAAAAAATCGCTGACCGCAATCAGGGTACGGGTGGTGACGGGCAACTGCTGCTTCATATGCACAAACTGTTCGATGACCTGCGGCACCACCGCCACCAGCAGAATGGAGATAACCGCAATCGCCACCACCGTCAGGGTGATGGGATAGACCATCGCCTGCGACAGCTTGCTTTTCATTTTCTGTCGCTGTTCGTTGTATTCAGCCAGCTTTTCCAGCACGCCGCCGAGATGCCCGGTCTTTTCCCCTGCCATCACCAGCGTGCAATAGAGCTTGTCGAAAGTACGCGGAAACTGGCTGAAAGCGTCGAAAAGCGTGTGCCCTTCCACCACTTTATCGCGGATCTCACCGACCATCACCGCCAGCTTTTTGTCTTCCGTCTGCTTAGAAATCGCCTTCAGCGCACTCTCCAGCGGCAGTGCGGCATTAACCAACGTCGACAGCTGGCGGGTAAACATTGAGAGCACCGGTGTCGAAAGTTTTGCGCCTTTCTGAGCCCCCTTTCCGGCGGCGCGCTCGCGGGTGAGCGTAATGCTGATCGGCATCAGCTTCTGTTCGCGCAGCGTCTGGCGTACCTGCTTTGGGCCTTCAGCCTGCAAGGCGCCGCGCCGGGTTTTCCCGGCGGCATCCGTAGCCGTCCATGCGAACCAGGCCATTATTCGTCACCTCCGCGCTCGGCGGTAACACGCATCACTTCCTCCAGCGAAGTGACGCCGGAGATCACCTTCAACAAACCATTTTCCCGCAGGCTGTAGGCCTGCTTAAACAGCTGAGTTTCAATCGACATTTCGTCTTTATCTTCATGAATAGCGCGGCGCATCGCGCTGTCCACCAGCAGAAACTCATGAATACCGGCGCGTCCCTGGTAACCGCTCTGGCGGCACTGTTCACACCCCACGGCGCGATAAATCACGTCGGGGGGGCTCTCCATAAAGCTGAACAGCGGTTTTTCATTATCATCCAGCGGACTGACGGCGCGGCAGTGAGGACACAGCCGACGAACCAGACGCTGGGCAATGACGCCAAGCAGCGATGAACCAATTAAAAACGACTCCAGCCCCATATCGCGCAACCGGGTAATCGCTCCCGCCGCGCTGTTGGTATGCAGCGTAGACATGACCAGATGGCCGGTAAGCGACGCCTGAACCGCAATCTGCGCGGTTTCGCCGTCACGAATTTCACCGATCATCACCACATCCGGGTCCTGACGGAGGATCGCGCGCAGGCCTCGGGCGAACGTCATATCCACTCGCGGGTTAACCTGCGTCTGCCCCACGCCTTCCAGTTCATATTCGATCGGATCTTCAACGGTAAGAATATTGCGTTCATGGCCGTTTAGCGCCGAGAGGATGGCGTAAAGCGTCGTGCTCTTACCGGACCCGGTCGGCCCGGTCACCAGGATAATCCCGTGCGGGCGGCCAATCAGTCCCTTGAGCTGTTCCAGTTCTTCGTCGATCAGCCCCAGTTTATTGATATCCGGCTTCAGGTTGCTTTTATCCAGCAGACGCATGACCACCCGCTCGCCATACTGCGACGGGATGGTTGAGACACGCACATCCACTGCTTTACGCCCAATGCGCAGGGAGATGCGACCGTCCTGTGGCAGGCGTTTTTCGGCGATATCCAGTTTAGACATCACCTTAATCCTCGATACCAGCAGAGGCGCCAGCTTACGCGCGGGCTGCAATACAGGACGCAGCACGCCGTCAACGCGAAAACGGATACTCAGCGTGCGCTCAAAGGTTTCGATATGGATATCCGACGCGCCATCCTTCACCGCCTCGCCAAGAATGGCGTTAATCAGACGGATAACCGGCGAGTTTTCATCGTTATCCAGCAAATCCTCGTTATCGGGGATCTCCTCGGTTAACGCCATCAGATCGATATTGGCATCCATATCATCAACCAGCTGCTGCGAAACACCGCTATTTTGCTGCCAGATTTTAGCCAGCATCTCTTCAAACGCTTCTGGCGTTAATGTTACCGGCGTAAAGGCACGCCCCAGCACGCGACGCATCTCCAGCAGGGCAAACGCGGGCGCATCCTCACGGATATATACGTCGTTGTGATAAAGCAGCACACCGTTGTCTTTTGCGAAGCTGCTGCTGCACAAATTTTTGCTTAATTCATCCACGCGACACCCCGGCTTACTCTTTAAACGGATTGCGCGACGCCGTGGCTGGCGCAGCAGTGCTGGTTTTTACGGGCGACGGGAACGCGGGCAGAATGGCGTTATCGCCCGGCTCCAGGATGCCCATTTTCTTCTCCTCCATACGCTGCTGCTGGCGCGCGCGCACCTGGTCGTATTTCTCTTTCGACGCGGCGCTGTAGTTATCGTCATCGCGCAGAACGGTGGTATGGATAAAGACCATCAGGTTTCGCTTGGTGGTATCCTGCGAGGTGTAGCGGAACAGTTGCCCCACCAGAGGAATATCGCCAAGCAGCGGCACTTTCGACACATTCTGTTTGGTGACATTTTCGATAAGCCCTCCCAGCACTACCGTCTGCCCGCTGTGAACCATCACTTCGTTATTGATCGTGCGGGTGTTAAAGGTGGGGCCTAAAGACGAATCCTCCGTCGAACTGGCGTCCACGCTGGAAACTTCCTGCTCGATCTTCATGTGGATCATGTCGCCGTCATTAATCTGCGGCAGGATCTTCAACTTCGTCCCCACCGTCTTACGCTCAACGGTGTTAAAGACGTTGTCGCCCGTCGTCGTTTGCGAACCAGAAAGCACCGGCACATCCTGACCAACGTTAAACGACGCTTCTTTGTTATCCAGCGTCACCACGCTCGGCGTGGAGAGAATGTCATTTTTGCCGTTGGTCGACAGCGCCGTCATCAGCGCGCCGAAATCGCCGTTAAAGAAACCTGTCGCCATACCGGTAAAATTCACGCCTTTTATCGTCCCGTTCTTAACCTGGCCGATCGGCAGACCGGTTGCGCCAAACTGTACGCCGCCGTGTTTACTCGTCCACTGCACGCCGAGATCGGTTCCGGCGCCATCCTGCACTTCAGCGATAATGGCTTCCACCAGTACCTGGGGACGGCGAATATCCAGCTTGTCGATCACCTTCTCAAGCGAGTTCATCACGTTCGGCTGCGCGGTGATCACCAGTGAGTTTGTCGACTCGTCGGCAGTAATATTCAGATCGGTCGCGGCAACCGGCGATTTACTTTTCGCCGCGCCCGGCTTGTCCTTCATCTGCTCTCCAATGCCCGTTAACACCGACACCACTTTGGCGGCATTGGCATATTTCAGGTAGAAGACGCGGGTATTCCCCTCGTTATTCTGCTCGCGATCAAGCTGCGCTATCAGCGTGCGGGTACGCGCCCGCGCTTCTTCGCTGCCGCTAATGACCAGGCTATTCGTCTCCTCATCCGCCACCACTTTGGTCGCCAGTTGCGGTGCGTTCTGCCCTTTTTGCTCTTCGTTGTTGAGGTTATTCAACATATCCGAAAGTTCTTTCGCAGAGGCGTAATGCAGCGGAACGATTTCGCGCCGCTGTACGCCGGAACGATCGACGCGCTGAACCAAATCGACCAGGCGGTTCACCACCGAGGCTTTACCGGTGAGCAGCAGGACGTTCGACGGCTCAAAGTGCACCACGTTGCCGATACCGGTCGCATCATTCAGCTGGCGCAACAGCGGCGCCAGTTCGCGTACCGGTACATTTTCCATCCGCACGACGCGGGTAATAATTTCATCCCCTTTACCGGGATTTTTGCTGTCGGCAATCGGCGTTCCCGCGGTTCTCGCAACGGATGAACGAACCACTTTCACCATGCCGTTATCCATCGGAATCACGGAAAGTCCGTACAAATCCAGCACGCTGAGGAAAAACTGATAGTATTCATCTTCGGTCAGGACGTTATACGTCCGAACCGATACGGTTCCCTGTACCGACGGATCGACCAGAATCGTTTTATTAAGATTACGGCCAACCGTATCAATAAATTCACGAATATCAGTATTTTTAAAGCTGGCGCTAAAATTCGCCGCAAAGAGCGAACTGGAATATAACGCCAGAGTTGTCAGCGCCACGCACGCCCACGGAAATTTCTTCATGGCAATTCACTTGTTAGTTGTTTAAAACATTGACCTGAATATTTTCCAGGTGAGCGTGACGTCTTACGACTACCGCCGCTTCTTTCATTTTTGACCAGCCAGCAATGATGCTTTTCGCCTGTTCTTCTTTCGTCATATCGGTACTGTTCACCTTCACAACCACATCACCCTTCTCCAGCCCACTGTTCTGAAAGAAAGACGAAGCATTGCGCGGGTTGATTTCGTACCCTTCCAGACGACCTTTTTCAATAAACGGTTTTAGCACCAGGACATCATTAAGATGCAGGCTCTCTGCACCGGCATCGTTTGTCGGTTTTTGTAGCGGGCCGCTTTCAACACCGCCTCTGAAATAATCAGGTTTCTTTAATGCCAGTACCTGCGTAGTACCTTCATAATTAACCACCACATTGTCGTTATTGATCTCCTCAATACAGGCGTCACTCACTCCCACGAGGCTTTCGCCTTCGCGATAACTTTGCTGTCCCGCAGGCGTTTTAATAACGGCAAACGATAGCCATCTTTCATCGCTGCTGACGATGCCTTCAATCTCGGCAGAGAGCGGTGATTTAACCGCTGCTGGCGTATTTCGCTGCCAGACGGCAGGTTGAAAAAGCGCAAATGACTTTTCTTTTTCGTCATTTTTACGCACGTTAATTTTTCTGTTATTTAACTTGTTTGTAACCTTATTATAGTTTTTAAAAACAACATACCCTTGATGCCCGCTGAATATCAGTAAAACAAACATCACGCAGGGTGCAATCAATCGGGAGAAAAGCTGCATCCTCATTATTTAAATGCCTTTAATAAAGCTAAATTTCGCAGCACCGGCTGCGCCAATCGGTGCGGCAAATAGTAATGAGCGGCAAGAAAGTCGACCACTCGCTTTCCCGGCAACTTTATTGCAGAAAAACATTGACGATTTCACTTACTGGTGTTAGCGAAAATAATCAGAGTAATTTTCTCCTGTCCGGCATTTGCCCGAATAAACCCGCTCAATTATTTTTAGCGCAACGTTTCCAGAAGCCAGAAAGTACAGCGAGACACCATGTATCAGCATCATTTTAAATTTTCCGCTCAGCCGTTTGGCAAACTCACCCGGCGAACGGGAGAGTTTTTCGTTCATTATCATCAGGACATCTTTTCCCTGTTGCAGGAAAAAACCAACGTGCCCGGCATCATCGGTCTGTTTTCTGACGAACCTGAATTAGACAATGCCTTTGTGGAAAAACTGCGTAACGGCGGCACACCTGCGCTGGCCATTAACGCCTTCCCCAAACTGAGCGCCAGTACGCTGCTCTATAAACTGAACCCTGCCGTTAAAGAGGGTAAAAACAAAATTTATGCCATTGATGCCATTTTGCGCCAATGGCATGAGGAAACGCCTTCGCGTAATAAAAAAGGCAAACTGCTGATCCTCTCCACGGCACAAGCCATGAAAGATAATTGTTGGGATGTTCTGGGTATGTTGCTGACGCGGGCGCAAGAGCTGAACTTCCCGCTCACGATTCTTCTGACCGGCTCTCCCGATCAGAAATCCCGTCTTCTGGATCATTCTGGTTTACAGCCCCGCGTTCATACCTGCCTTGCGCTACGTTCGCTGACCTGCCGTGAATATCTCGACTACGTCGGGGCACAGATGGACGAACAAAACGTCGATACCTCGCCACTGACGCCCGCGCGGGTGCGCAGAATGCATGCGCTGACCAAAGGCCACGTGACCGGACTCAATAAACTGGCGCATCTGGCGCTGCTTGCCGCATGGACCGAGCGGGCGATACAGGTTTCCCCACGCCATTTACGCCTGGCTGCCGGTGAACTCCTGCCGCCCACGCCGCGCGGTAAACGCCTGGCAACCGCAGGGCTGTTTGCCTCCGTCCTGTTCGCCTGCTGCGGCTGGTACTTTTCCGGCGCGATCGCGTCTCGCCTGCCGCAACAAGTGCCGGTTCCGGCCAGCTGGAAAAAGACGCTGCCTGAGACGACTGCGCCTGTTATGCCCACCATTGAAAATGAGGTGGTTAATCAGTCGGACGCCATGCATCAGCTCTATCTTATGTGGGGTTATGATGCTTCCGCGAACGATGCGCTATGCCAGAACGCAGCGCGAGTGAACCTGATGTGTCGTCAGGGGAATACGTCTTTACAGGCGCTGGAACAGGAAGGTTATCCGTGGGCAGGAGAGATCAAAACGGGTAATCACCTGAATTACGCCGTCGTGGCCCACGTTGATAAACAGTCGCTCGATCTTCTGATCAATAACCGAACCTGGCAGGTAAGCAGACACTGGTTTAATCAACACGCCACCGGAAATTACACGCTTTTGCATCGTTTAACGCCGCAAGGGAAAGATGAGATTAGCGCGACCAGCGACGATAAAGACCTGGCGTGGCTGGATCAAACGCTAAGCCAGACGTTGAATGAACCGCTGACCCACTCGCGAAGCTGGACGGCTGAACTGGCAAAACGCACCCGTGAATTTCAGGGTAAGACAGGACTGCATGTCGACGGCATCGCCGGCGAAGAGACGCTGATGCAGTTAATGCGCGCAACCAACAGCGTTCCGGGCGTACTGGCGCAAACACTAAGCCAGAAGCAGGAACATGAAACGCAAGGGAACACGAAATAATGTCCACCATTTGCCTTGCTGCACAGCGCAGTTTCACGACGGGAGAAGCGGTCTATTTTGCCTGGCGCCTTCCGGCGCCCCAAAAAGTGCTGTTCCGCGCCATGATGTGGCTGCTGACCCTCTGCACGTTTATTATTGCCGGACTGTATGCCCATATTTACTGGAACTGTCAGCATCCGACGCCTGAGCCGAAACAGACAAAAGTGGAAAACCCGGATACCCGGCTTTCTGAGATGCACTATGTTTATATTTCGAAGCCATTCCCGCAGCCAGCCCCCAAACCGGCCCCTGCTCCCCAGGCGTTACCCCCATTGCAGGATGAAGCGCCGGTAAGTCAAGACAGCGACTGGCGGCAAGCGCCGGAAGGCGATCTCTCGGATCGGGCATTGCCCGGCGCGGAAGAACAGACGCCATCGTTGAAAGCGCGTTTCCTGCAAGCGTTACAGGAGCAAAAAGAGGACTATCAGCAGGGAAAAATACCGGAACCGCCCGATGATTGATGACGCAAGAAAACATCATTACGCCTTAATGCGCTCCCCAAAGGCCTCCGCTTCATTAGCTGAAGAGGAGACAATGGGAAATGTGATTAATATTTTTCTGGCAAGGTCGTCATCGACATTAATCGGCTTTTCTCAATGACGATATAGTTTCCTTTTTTAAGGTCAGAGAGAATTTTGATGATCGTACTACGGGCAAAATTCGTATACTCCTGAATATAGTCGTATACATTGATGTCACGGTTATGGTGAATAATCAGCTCATTAATTTCGATTAAAAATTCACGAATAACAGAGTAAGCGCTACGGGCAACCAAAACATCATCACGTTTGCTAAGCAGACAAATATACCATGACAGCACCCTGGTGAGATCTGGCCATAAACTGTGTTCAGTCAACAGGCGCATAAACTCATCTTTTTTGATTGAGCGCACGACGGTATTGGTACGAGCAAGCCCATACATATGCAGAGAACCATAAAATATGGCAGATAACCCAAAGATACACTGCCCTTGCAGGGTAAACATACATAACTCATCGGAGGTACGGCGAAATTCAACGTCTCCGCTCACGATAATATGAATATATTCCGAGTCACTGGTGGTGATTTTCTGCCATTTTTTTAAGGTTTTTTCTTTATAACCTGACGTTAAAGAAATAATACGTTCCATTTCATGATGCGGACGAATTTTCTTACCGTAAATGCTTAACATATTATGCCTTTCAAAGAATATTGATTTGAATTTAATGACAAGCGACGAGTGATAACCTCAGCTTAATGTCACTCACTGATTCAACCTGGTTAAAAATAAAATTAAGCAAAAAAAAGATTGTGCGCGCTAAGTTTCACGACTTTTAGCGTATAAGAAATATCTTCCTGATAAAATCAATCATAGATGAGGGGAATTTAAAGTCAATTAACCATAGATTAATTTGATTTTTATCCAAAATGAATTTCGATGAAAATAAACAAGTTAACTGACTTTTATCACGACGTCAGCGCCATTAATTCTGGCCATATTTTTCCAGTAACGCATTAGCAATCGCTTGCGTTTGCGCATCCGCCACCCCGTTCCATAACGCCGGGCGGAAATGCATCTGGAACGCCATGATCACCCGCTGCTGTTCACGCGCGGTCATCTCCGGTTTGACCTCGTAACCATAACGCGAAAGCAAGTCGAGCAATGATGCGGGATCGACTGGCGTATTGGGCGCGCGTCCCGCCAGATAAAACGCCACGCGCTGTTCATCAGGCCAGGCGCCAATACCCTGCGCCGCCAGATCGCGCCAGGGGAACAGAGGGCCGGGATCGTCTTTACGCTGCGGGGCAATATCCGCATGCGCCACCACGTTTTGCGGCTTAATGTCGTAGCGGGCAATGATCTCTTTCGCCAGTGGGATCAGGGCCTGAATTTGCGCAGGTTCAAACGGAGCGAAGTATTTCATTCCCGCCGACTTTTGCCAGCCGCGATTTTCCAGTTCGATACCAACAGACGTGTCGTTGATGCGCGTTGCGCCGCGCCAGAAGCTGATGCCCGCGTGCCACGCCAGATCGTGCTCTGGCACCAGTTGCCAGATACGCGGCTTGCCACGGTGAAGCGGCGGTACAGCAGGAATTAAATAGTGCGAGCTGACGTTTTTATCCGTTAACGTCGCCAGAGAGGTATCAAAGTCATCCGCCGTGTAGTGGATGACCAGGATTTTGATGCGCGGGTACGCCGCCTGTGCCTGATGACGGGTATCCAGCTGATACCCGTCTTTATCAATAATCCCTTTCTCGCCCGCGCACCCGGTTAACAGAAGCGCGAACGCGACCAGCCAGAGCAGGCGTCTCATCGGCGCGTTTTTACCGCCGTCCCGCTGACGCTCACCATCAGCATACTGCTGTCTTTGCCTACGGTCTCATAGTCAATATCGATGCCCACAACCGCATCCGCACCCAGCGCTTTCGCCTGTTCGCCCAGTTCCTGAAAAGCGATTTCACGCGCTTTACGCAACTCTTTTTCATAGGAACCCGAACGTCCGCCGACGATATCGCGAATACCCGCGAAGAAGTCACGGAAAATGTTGGCGCCCAAAATGGCTTCACCCGTTACCACACCGCAATATTCCACGATGTTCTGCCCTTCCAGCGTCGGGGTTGTCGAAAACTGCATAGCCGATCTCCTTGTTTACCTAAGCACTCGATCTCAAACGCATTATCAGACCGATACGCTATCATTGAAAAGATATAATTGATTATCGTAGATCGCTTTTTGGCAGATCGCTTATAAGGAAATCACTATGCGCTACAGCAAACTTTCTCTGCTCGTCCCTTGCGCACTGCTGCTCAGTGCCTGCACAACCGTCACTCCTGCTTATAAAGACAATGGCCCGCGCAGCGGGTCGTGCATAGAAGGCGGGCCGGACAGCGTGGCTCAACAATTTTATGACTACCGCATTCAAAACCGTACTAACGACATTACCGCCCTTCGCCCTTACTTAAGCGACAACCTGGCAAAACTGCTCTCTGACGCCAGCCGTGATGGCGAACACCGCCAGTTGGTGAGCAGCGACCCGTTCTCCAGCCGCACCACCTTCCCGGATAGCGCCAGCGTAGCCAGCGCGTCCACCATTCCTAATCGCGACGCCCGCAACATCCCGCTGCGCGTGGAGCTGAAGCAAGGCGACCAGACCTGGCGCGACGAAGTGCTGATGATCCATGAGGGTCAGTGCTGGGTTATTGATGATGTGCGTTATCTTGGCGGCAGCGTCCACGCGCCAGCCGGTACGCTGCGCCAGTCCGTCGAAAACCGCTGATCACCCGACAAAACGTCGATAAATCATAAGCCCCACAAATTGTCTGGCATTCTGCATAGAATGCCGACAATTATTCTTGCCGCCTACCGCCCCCGCTATTTTGTGCTATGTTTAGTGAAGAATGCGGTTTGCATTTAACTTTTAACGCATAAATATTGCATAACTATTCTGTCAAAGGTACTATCTGCGGCCTCAACATACACAAAATCATTCATGATGCGTCGAGGCGGCAAGTGACTGGAGTGACAAATCTGTCAGGAACAGATTTGAACGTCGCGAGCAACGGTCCGTAAGGGCGAGTCTCAGGGTGAGACGAGTCACTCAGCAGCCAACAAAGAGGCAGCATGAAGGATGACGTGTACAGTTATCAGACTGCCAGCATACGAGAATCAATGAGTATTCAATTAAACGGCATTAATTGCTTCTACGGCGCGCATCAGGCGCTGTTCGATATCACGCTGGATTGCCCTCAGGGCGAAACGCTGGTGTTACTTGGCCCAAGCGGAGCGGGTAAAAGCTCGCTGCTGCGTGTACTCAATCTGCTTGAGATGCCGCGCTCCGGCACGCTCACTATCGCAGGAAATCATTTCGACTTCACGAAAACGCCTTCCGATAAGGCGATTCGTGAATTACGCCAGAACGTAGGCATGGTTTTTCAGCAATACAATCTCTGGCCGCATCTCACGGTACAACAAAACCTGATTGAAGCGCCCTGCCGCGTGCTGGGTCTGTCAAAAGACCAGGCGCTGGCGCGTGCCGAGAAGCTGCTGGAACGTCTGCGTCTGAAACCTTACAGCGATCGCTATCCTCTGCATCTTTCCGGCGGTCAGCAACAGCGTGTGGCTATCGCTCGTGCGTTAATGATGGAGCCGCAGGTGCTACTGTTTGACGAGCCAACCGCCGCGCTGGACCCGGAAATCACCGCGCAAATCGTCAGTATTATTCGTGAACTGGCGGAAACCAAAATTACCCAGGTGATCGTCACTCACGAAGTAGAAGTGGCGCGTAAAACCGCCAGCCGGGTGATCTATATGGAAAACGGTCACATCGTCGAGCAAGGGGATGCGAGCTGCTTTGCAAACCCGCAGACCGATGCATTCAAAAACTATTTATCTCACTAAGATTCGGGACAATGACAATGAAAAAAGTTCTGATTGCCGCGCTAATTGCAGGCTTTAGCCTTTCCGCTACAGCAGCTCAAACCATCCGTTTCGCCACGGAAGCATCCTACCCTCCGTTCGAATCTATGGATGCCAGTAACAAAATCGTTGGCTTTGACGTCGATCTGGCCAATGCGCTGTGTAAAGAGATTGACGCGACCTGCACCTTTACCAACCAGGCGTTTGACAGCCTGATCCCAAGCCTGAAGTTCCGTCGTTTCGACGCGGTGATGGCCGGTATGGACATCACGCCTGAGCGTGAAAAGCAGGTTCTGTTCACCACGCCTTACTATGACAACTCCGCGCTGTTCATCGGTCAGCAGGGTAAATACACCAGCATCGACCAGTTGAAAGGCAAAAAAGTGGGCGTACAGAATGGCACTACCCACCAGAAGTTCATCATGGATAAGCACCCGGAAATCACCACCGTGCCTTATGACAGCTACCAGAACGCGAAGCTGGATCTGCAAAATGGTCGTATTGACGGTGTGTTCGGCGACACCGCCGTGGTCACTGAATGGCTGAAAGATAATCCGAAGCTGGCGCCGGTTGGCGATAAAGTGACCGACAAAGATTACTTCGGCACCGGCCTCGGCATCGCGGTACGCCAGGGCAACACGGAACTACAGCAGAAATTCAACACTGCGCTGGAAAAAGTGAAGCAAGATGGCACGTACGAAACCATCTACAACAAATGGTTCCAGAAGTAAGACTTGATGAACGAATTTTTTCCTTTAGCAAGCGCCGCCGGGATGACCGTCGGCCTTGCCGTTTGTGCGCTGATCATCGGCCTCGTCCTCGCTATGATTTTTGCCGTCTGGGAGTCCGTAAAATGGCGCCCGATAGCCTGGACAGGTTCCGCAGTGGTCACGATTCTGCGCGGCCTGCCGGAAATTCTGGTGGTGCTGTTTATCTATTTCGGTTCCTCTCAGCTTCTGCTGATGCTGTCTGATGGCTTCACCATCAACCTGGGGTTTGTGCAAATCCCGTTGCAGATGCAGATTGAAGACTTCGACGTCAGTCCGTTCCTGTGCGGCGTCATCGCGCTGTCGTTGCTGTATGCGGCATACGCGTCGCAAACGCTGCGCGGCGCGCTGAAAGCGGTTCCGTCTGGACAGTGGGAATCCGGTCAGGCGTTGGGCTTATCAAAAACCGCGATTTTTTTCCGCCTGGTGATGCCGCAAATGTGGCGTCATGCGCTGCCAGGGCTGGGCAACCAGTGGCTGGTATTGCTGAAAGATACCGCGCTGGTCAGCCTTATCAGCGTGAACGATCTGATGCTGCAAACAAAAAGCATCGCCACGCGCACTCAGGAACCGTTCACCTGGTACATTGTGGCTGCGGCTATCTATCTGGTGATTACGCTGGTGAGTCAGTACATTCTCAAACGCATTGACCTGCGCGCGACACGTTTTGAGCGGAGACCAGGCTGATGTTTGAGTATTTACCTGAACTGATGAAAGGGCTGCACACCAGCCTGACGCTGACGGTTGCGTCTATCATCGTCGCGCTGATCCTGGCGCTGATTTTCACCATCATTCTGACGCTGAAAACGCCGGTGCTGGTATGGCTGGTTCGCGGCTACATTACGCTGTTTACCGGTACGCCGCTGCTGGTGCAAATCTTCCTGATCTACTACGGCCCGGGGCAATTCCCGTCGTTACAGGATTACCCGGTACTCTGGCATCTGCTGTCCGAGCCGTGGCTATGCGCCTTACTTGCCCTGTCGCTCAACAGCGCGGCCTATACCACGCAGCTGTTCTATGGCGCGATCCGTGCGATCCCGGAAGGCCAGTGGCAGTCCTGCGGCGCGCTGGGGATGAGCAAAAAAGATACCCTGGCGATCCTGCTGCCGTACGCGTTTAAACGCGCCCTCTCCTCTTACTCCAATGAGGTGGTGCTGGTCTTCAAGAGTACGTCTCTGGCGTATACCATTACGCTGATGGAAGTGATGGGCCACGGCCAGCTGCTGTACGGTCGTACCTACGATGTGATGGTGTTTGGCGCGGCTGGCGTGATTTATCTGATCGTCAACGGTTTGCTAACCTTGCTGATGCGCCTCATCGAGCGTAAAGCGCTGGCGTTTGAGCGCAGGAATTAAGAACATCATATGTAGGCCTGATAAGATGCGTCAGCGTCGCCATCAGGCAATGGCGCAAGCGCCTTATCCAGCCTACAAAATCATCGACATAAATGCATAAAACGAAATCATAAAGACGGACAAACCACTAAACTGTCCGTCTTTTTTATAACAATAAAAATACTTAATCATTTTTATTGCATATAAATTCATTAAATGGCATTGTAAACCCATGCCGCAGACACGGTGAATAATCATAAGATTGACAGACGGGAGTTCCACCATGAAAAAGTTAGTTCTGGCCGCATTACTCGCTACTTTCGCCGCTGGCGCCTCAGCTGCCGATAAAATCAATTTCGGCGTTTCCGCCACTTACCCGCCGTTCGAATCACTGGATGCGAGCAATAAAATCGTCGGTTTCGATATCGATCTGGCGACTGCGTTATGCAAACAAATGCAGGCCGACTGTACTTTTACCAACCACGCGTTTGACAGCCTGATCCCGGCGCTGAAATTCAAAAAATATGACGCGGTTATCTCTGGTATGGATATTACCCCTGAGCGTAGCAAACAGGTGACGTTCACCAGCCCTTACTATGCCAACTCTGCGCTGGTGATTGCGAAAAAAGACAGCTATAAAACCTTTGCCGACCTGAAAGGGAAACGTATCGGCATGGAAAACGGCACCACGCACCAGAAATACCTGCAAGATAAGCATCCTGAAGTGAAAACCGTGGCTTATGACAGCTACCAGAATGCGATTATCGACCTGAAAAATGGCCGTATTGATGGCGTATTCGGCGATACCGCCGTGGTGAATGAGTGGCTGAAAACCAATCCGCAACTGGGCGCGGCAACAGAAAAAGTGACCGATCCGCAATACTTCGGCACCGGCCTTGGCATCGCTGTGCGCCCGGATAATAAAGCGCTGCTGGAAAAACTGAACGCCGCGCTGGCGGCAATCAAAGCTGATGGCACTTATCAGAAAATCAGCGATCAGTGGTTCCCGCAGTAATCTTCCTTGCCGGATGGCGCTGCGCCATCCGGCAATTCTATAAGGGCACAAAGAACCTAAACCGCGCGCCACTCACTGAATCCATCAGCCTGATCCCACCGCCGTGCAGTTCCAGCATCCGTCTTACAATCAGCAGCCCTAACCCTCCGCGATCTTCCCGCGACGCCTGATGCCCCAGCACCGATGGTCGCTGGAACAGTTGTTCACGCAACGCTTCGTCAATACCTGGCCCGCTGTCGCTGACCTCTACCTGTAGCTGCGCCTCCTCCTGCCACACCTTCAGCCGGATAGTGCTCCCCTGCGGCGAATGGCGCACGGCGTTATCCAGCAGATTCGTCACTACCCGCTCTATCATTGAGACGTCAGCATTGATAAGCGGCAGGGAATGCGGCATATCGACCTGCAAATGCAACTGCCGGGTCTCTATTGTCAGATCGAATTTTTGCGCCACATCCTGAATCAGCTCACCAATAGCAAAGCGCTCCAGTTGCGGTTTAATGCTGCCATGCTCAAGCCGCGCCAGCTCGAAAAGCTGCTGCGACAGGTGCCGCACCTTGTGCCCCTGACGCAGCGCAGTGGCGAGATATTGCTGCGTTTCCTGCGGCGTCAGCGTAGCGGATTTAAGCGATAACGTTTCCAGGTAGCCCAGCAATGACGTCAGCGGCGTGCGTAAGTCATGCGAGATATTGGCGATAAACTCCCGGCGCTGCCGGTCGCTGTCGGCCAGTTGATCCCACTGACCGGCGATTTTGCGCGCCAGCTCGATAAAAGTATTGCGCAGCACCGCAACTTCATCATTCACCGTGGTTTCCGGCTGCTGTGCCGCCAGCTGTTTGATGGCGGTAATGCTGTCCTGCTCCAGCCCGGCAACGTCCATCGTCAGGCGTTTTACCGGGCGCGTCACCCAGTACCAGATCAGTAACCCCGCCAGCAGGCCGAACAGCGCCACCCATAGCAGGGACCACAACACCGTACTCCAGAGTGCTTTATGCCAGGCCATTTCTGCCAGCGCATTTGACTCTTCACCTTGCAGGATGATGTACAAATAGCCTTTAAGCTCACCATCCTGACGTAAAGGGGTAACGCTGAAAACCTTCTGACTCTGACTACGCGGATCGTCGCCATAGACGGGCATCGCTGCGCCGCTGAGAAACGTTTGCAATGGACTAATATCGATCTTTTGCCGCTGGATATGGCCCGGCGGCGCGGCATCGGCCAGCAGTTCGCCATCAGAGGAGACGACATACAGCTCAACGCTCGGGTTAAAGGTCATCAGGCGGTCAAACAGCGGCTTCAGCACGCTGCGGTCAACCCTGCCCTGCGCATCCAGAATGGGTTCACGCTGCACAATCTGTTGCGCCAGCCCGCCGGACAGCCGCTGCACCATCGCGTTGCCGTACTGCATGCTGCTGTAGAGTTGCACCGCGCAGGCAACGGTAGCGCAGAGCATCAGCAGCAGAATGAACAGCAGCGTCAGCCGCTGGCTCAGGCTAAAGCGCCGCATCATGGTTCAGCTCCGCAAATTTGTAACCTTTGCCCCAGACGGTACGAATAATCTCCGGTTCAGCGGCATCTTTTTCAATCTTGATACGCAGGCGATTAATGTGGGTGTTGACGGTGTGCTCATACCCTTCGTGCTGATAGCCCCAGACCTGTTCCAGCAGCGCCAGACGCGAAAAGACTTCTCCAGGATGACGGGCAAAGAAGTACAGCAGCTCAAATTCACGCGGCGTGAGGTCCACGTCCTGACCGTGCAGGCGCACCGTACGCGCCAGCGGATCAAGCGTCAGGCCATGAGCCTGAATATGCCCGGCAGTCTGTGCCTGCCCCATAGCCTGCTGACGGCGAAACAGCGCTTTGATGCGCGCGATCAGCTCCTGCACCGAGAAGGGTTTTGCCAGGTAATCATCTGCCCCGGTTTCCAGCCCGGTAATGCGGTCCGTTTCGCTGCTGCGGGCGCTGATGATAATCACCGGCAGGTAGCGGGTCATCTGACGGATGCGACGACAAATCTCCAGACCGTCAACGTTGGGGAGCATCAGGTCGAGGATCACGGCATCCCAGGGTTGGGTTTCAAGGCACTGTAACGCCTTACCCCCATCCGGTTGGTGAGTAATGGCGCAGCCTTCGTCTTCTAGATTGAGGCGCAGGAGCGCCGCGATGTCGTGGTCATCTTCCACCAGCAGGATCTGCTTCATGGGTAAGCCTTCATTCTCTCAATGCCAATGACTTAAGCTTACCCGATTTCACAGGGGGGAAGAGTTCACATTTTGTTGAACTTTGTGCGGACGTTGCGCCAGGCGGCGGCTTCGCTTTACCCGGCCTACCGGTCAGCGTGCTTTGGTCAACAGCGTTAACACTTCATAATGCGCGGTATGCGGGAACATATCGAAAAGCTGAACACGCTCAATACGGTAGCCCGGCAAGTTGGCAATGTCCTTTGCCATCGTCTGCGCGTTGCAGCTGGAGTAGATGATGTATTCCGGCGCCATCTGGCTAAGATAGTCGCACAGGGCTTTTCCAATGCCGCGACGCGGCGGGTTCACCAGCACCAGTTCCGGCACCTCTCCTTGCGCGGTGGCGAATCGGGTGGAGTCCAGCGCCTGAAAATGAAGATTCGTCAGCCCCAGTTCCACGGCGGATTGCTTCGCGCAGGCGATTGCCTCTGGTGCGATCTCAATGCCCGTCAACGTCATTTCCGGGGTGGCGCAGTGCAAACCAAATCCCCCGACGCCGCAAAACAGATCCCACATATGATGAACAGGCAGCTGACGCACCCAGTCACGCGCTGTCGCATACAGATGGCTCGCAACGACCGGGTTGGTCTGGAAAAAGCTCTGCGGACGGATCCACAGCGGCACATCGTTAAAACGTTCTGCCAGCGCCTGCTGCTCCGTCAGGAAGATCTCCGTTTCCCCTTCCATAATCGCCATGTGTACCGGTTGAATATTCGCGGTAATAACCTTCAGCTGCGGTAACTGCGCCTGTAGCCACGGCAGCGCCGCGCGCAGCTGCGCCAGTTTGGTTTCTGAGCGCAGCACGAACCGCAGCATCATGCCGCCATCGAACTGACTTTCCGTCAGCAGGATGTATTTCAGCTCGCCGCGTTTGCGCGCCACATTGTAAGGCGTTAACCCGGCACGGGCGATGAACGGCTTCAGCGTGGCGAAAACGGGAGCAAACGTGTCGGGATAGAGCGGACAGTCGCTCAAATCCTCCGGGGTGCCATCGCGATGCAACATGCCTAACAGCGGCTTTTCCACGCTGCCGCTGACCACCATTTTGGCTTTATTACGAAAGGCCTGTTCCGGGCCGCTGACCGGCGCACACCACTGTTCAACTGAAAAATCGGCAAGCAGCCCCTTCAGATCGGCGGTTTTGGCGGAGAGTTGATCGCGGATCGGCTGGACTATCCACTGACAGGATCGACAGCGACCGGCGTCGTAGAGTGCGCACTGCATACAAAGACCTTCATATTACCAGGGGCGAGGATTATACACGTTATTGCAAACGGAAGAACCGCCTGCTGCCCGCAGGGATAAAGAGCAGCATCAGAACCAGCATGTCTGGCAATTTCTGCATCACCAGCGTGTGCAAAATTTCGCGTTTCGACTCCCCGGCAATACTGAACAGTTCCGGGTAGCCATAGCCCAACGACGCCGCCCACAGATAACCTGCGGCAATAACCTGCGTGAGCAGGTACACCCAGCGCGCCCAGTTGCGCCCTTTCACCAGCGAAAACGCGCAATATATTTCAGTAAAGACCAGCGCCAGGCTGCCTAAAAACACCAGCGTCAGATTCCAGGTTTGCACGCTGCGATGAATAAACTCCCCCATTCCCCGCATGCCGAGCGTGTTAAAAATCATCAGCAAATCGAGGCAGCGGATCAAAATAATCGCGAGCGCCGCCACCTGCACCAGCGTGGGTACATTTAAACGGGCATGTGATGAGGATGATTTCTTAAAAAATCCCAACGAATCGTCTTCCATGAAAACGTTACCGCGTTTGCCCACGGTAACGTGTTGCCAGGTTGGCAGATTTTAGTTTCTTCAGCCGCGTCTTGCACGTTGGATATCACGCATTCGCTGCTTTTCTGCGCGCGCCATCAGATACCAGGCGATAAAACCGACAATGCCTACCACGCCGAGGATAAGGGTCGCCAGCGCGTTAATCTCCGGGTTAACCCCCATACGCACGCTGGAGAAGACCAGCATCGGCAATGTCGTCGCCCCCGGGCCAGAGACAAAACTGGCGATCACCAGATCGTCCAGCGACAGCGTGAAAGCCAGCAGCCATCCAGAGATCACCGCAGGCATGATCATCGGCAGCGTAATCACAAAGAACACTTTTAACGGCGTCGCGCCAAGATCCATCGCCGCCTCTTCAATCGAGCGATCCAGTTCGCGCAGACGCGATGAAATAACCACCGCCACATAGGCCGTACAGAAGGTAACGTGCGCCAGCCAGATTGTCAGCATTCCGCGATCTGCGGGCCAGCCGATAGCATGAGCCAGGGCCACAAACAGCAGCAACAACGACAGTCCGGTAATCACATCCGGCATAACCAGCGGCGCGGTGATCATAAACGCAAAGCCATTCGCTCCACGAAAACGGCCAAAACGCACCATTACCACGGCGGCAATCGTCCCCAGAATAGCCGCCATTGTCGCGGCGCAAGCGGCAATCGTGAGGCTCAGGCCGACGGCGCTTATCATCGCGCTATCCCGGAACAGCTCGCCATACCAGCGCGTAGACCACCCCGCCCAGACAGTCACCAGCTTCGAGCTGTTAAACGAATAGATGACCAGCATCAGCATCGGCGCATACAGGAAGGTAAACCCGAGCACCAGAATAACAATTCGCCAGGGCGAACGAACCACCGGTAAAGTATTCATCCGAGTTCCCCCTCGCTTTTTTGCTGATGCTTATGGAACCAGATAATCGGTACAATCAGCAGTAATAACATGATGATAGCCACCGCAGAGGCCACCGGCCAGTCGCGGTTGTTGAAGAACTCCTGCCACAGTACGCGGCCGATCATAATGCTGTCTGGCCCGCCGAGCAGTTCCGGGATCACAAATTCCCCCACCGCCGGAATAAACACCAGCATCGATCCGGCAATTATTCCCCCTTTCGTTAACGGCACAATGACGCTAAAGAAGGTTTTCAGCGGACGCGCGCCCAGATCCAGCGAGGCCTCCACCAGCGAATAGTCAATGCGCGTCAGCGCGATATAAATCGGCAGTACCATAAACGGCAGATAGGCGTAGACAATACCGATATACACCGCCAGATTGGTATGCAAAATCGTCAGGGGATGATCGATAACCCCCAGCCACATCAGGAAGTTGTTCAGCACGCCGTTATTTTTCAGAATCCCCATCCAGGCGTAAACGCGGATCAGAAACGAGGTCCAGGACGGCAGGATCACCAGCAACAGCAGAATATTACGCGTTGACGGCCTGCTGTGCGCCACCGCCCAGGCCAGCGGATACCCCAGCAGCAAACAGCAGAGAGTCGAAACGCCCGCCACCTGCAAAGACTGCAAATAGGCGTCAAAATAGAGCGGATCGTCCGTCAGTTGCAGGAAGTTTCCCAGATTGAGGGTCAGGGATAGCTGCCCGTCGGCCCACGCCACCAGATCGGTATAGGGCGGGATCGCCCGCGCCATCTCCGCCAGGCTGATTTTAAACACGATCAGAAACGGCAGCAGGAAAAGCAGGATCAGCCAAAGGTACGGCACCGCGATGACCAGCTTACGCCCATGCTTCATTTGCATCCGCGCCAGCCACAGCGTCAGGCCGCCGGGCTTTTTATCGCGAGCCGGAGGTTCAAGTGTACTCATTTTCGCTCCTTAAACCGTCAACACCACACAGCTGTCCGCATCCCAGCATAAACGCACTTCATCGCCCCAGGTCGGCAACCCTTTGCGATAGCGATGCGCGTTCTGTAGCTGAGCGCTCAACATCTGGCCGCTTTTCAACCGCACATGATAAATCGACAAATCGCCGAGGTAGGCAATATGCACCACTTCACCCACGGCAAAGTTGTAGCCGTCTTCTGGCGGCGCGTCGCACAGCATGATTTTTTCCGGGCGCAGCGCGACATACACCGGAACGTTATCGACAACGGACGCATCCGCATCCACCTTCAGAGGATGCACCAGCCCCGGCGAATCAATGACCAGCCCATCATCCTGACGTTCCTTCAGCAAGCCTTCAAAGACATTCACAGAACCGATAAATTCCGCGCTGTAGCGGGTGGTCGGATGTTCATAAATCTCTTCCGGTTCGCCAATCTGCACGAATTTCCCACGGTTCATGATCGCAATTCGCCCGGCCATCGTCATCGCCTCTTCCTGATCGTGCGTCACCATCACGCAGGTCGCGCCAACGCGCTCAAGAATATCGACGACTTCCAGCTGCATCCGGTCGCGCAGCTTTTTATCCAGCGCGCCCATCGGTTCGTCGAGCAGCAACAGCTTCGGGCGTTTCGCCAGGCTACGCGCCAGCGCCACACGCTGACGCTGGCCGCCGGAAAGCTGATGAGGCTTACGTTTAGCGAACTCCTGCATATGCACCAGCCCCAGCATTTCGTTCACGCGCGCGGTGATTTCCGCCTTCGACAGCTTGTCCTGCTTCAGCCCAAACGCAATGTTCTGCTCCACCGTCATATGGGGGAACAGCGCATAAGACTGAAACATCATATTGATAGGGCGCAGATAAGGCGGGACATGCGCCAGATCGACGCCATCGAGCATGATTTGCCCGGCGGAGGGTTGTTCAAATCCGGCCAGCATACGCAGCAGCGTGGATTTCCCGCAGCCCGATGCGCCAAGCAGCGCAAATATTTCGCCTTTATAGATGGTGAGGCTGACATCATCCACGGCGTGTTGACCATCAAATGATTTTGTCAGGTTGCGGATTTCAAGAAGCGGCGTCAGCGCTTTACGGGTTTTCGCCTGTGGGCGGGGGGTCGCGTCGTTCACGGGGTGCTCTCCGGCATAAACAAAAATCAGTGCAAACGCACCATAAAAGTGCGCATTGCCCGGTAAACCTCACCGGGCAACGTTCTGATACAGCGGCTTATTTACCGCTTTTCACCTTCGTCCAGGCACGCGTACGCACACGGTCGATCTTCGGTTCCTGCACTTTCAGCGTGAACATTTTCGCTCGCACATCCGCAGGCGGATAAATGCCCGGGTTGTCACGCACTTCAGCGCTGACCAGCGCCGTCGCTTCTTTGTTGGCGTTGGCGTAGAACACATGGTCGGAAATGTGGGCGATCACGTCCGGGCGCAGCAGGTAGTTGAGGAACTGATAAGCCTCTTCTTTGTTTTTCGCATCAGCAGGCATCGCGAACACATCAAAGAACGCCATCGCCCCCTCTTTCGGAATGGAGAAGGAGATATTCACGCCGTTTTTCGCTTCTTTCGCGCGGTTAGCCGCCTGCCATACGTCCCCTGCCCAGCCAATCGCCACGCAGGTATCGCCGTTCGCCAGATCGTTTATGTATTGAGACGAGTGGAAATAACGAATGTTCGGGCGCAGCTTCAGCAGCAGATCGGTCGCAGGCCCCGTGTAGTCATCCGCTTTGGTACTGTTGGGATCTTTCCCCAGGTAGTTCAGCACGGTCGCGAACACCTCTTCAGGCGCATCAAGGAAGGAGACGCCGCAGCTTTTAAGTTTTTCCAGATTTTCAGGTTTCAGCACCAGATCCCAGCTATCGACCGGTGCGTCAGCCCCCAGCACCGCTTTGACTTTATCGATGTTATAACCGATACCGGTAGTCGCCCACATATACGGCATCGCGTATTTGTTGTCAGGATCGTGCTTCGCTACCAGCTTCAACAGCTCTGGATCGAGGTTTTTCCAGCCAGGTAGTTTGCTTTTATCCAGCGGCTGGAATACGCCCGCAGTGAGCTGGCGTTCCAGAAAACTGGCCGACGGGACAACCAGATCAAAACCGGTGCTCCCGGCCATGAGTTTCCCTTCCAGTACCTCGTTGGAGTCGAAGACGTCATAGACCACTTTGATACCGGTCTCTTTTTCAAAGTTCGCGACCGTATCCGGGGCGATATAATCAGACCAGTTATAGATATGCAGTGTTTTTTGTTCAGCGGCGAGCGTGCTGGCAGAGACGGCCATCAGAGCACCCGCAACCAGACCCGATAGCCATTTTTTATTTAAGGCGGTCATAATCTCTTTCCTTCTGAAAGTTCGTTAACAAACGAACCAAAAAAGTTGCATTCTAAGATATGCAAGAAACGTGCATATTTTGTCACTCGACACAGTTACAGAAGAGAGGGCTCTCTCCCTGCCGTCATTGCTCGCCATAAATACACAAAATCATTCAGGAGGTTGTCTGAAGGATGACGTGTAAAAGCTTCGCAAGAATAACTTTAGCCAGGGTTCGAGGCTATAGCTCAGATTAAAAAACGCCTTTTATCAATTTTTTATGCAGGTTTTGTCTATGTGATAAAGCGAAACAGGCGGAAAGGAGGTGAATTATTCTTTAAAGAAAGGTTAAAGGCAGAATAAAAAAATGCAAACAGCAGCCGCTCTGGCAGCGACTGCGTTAGACGCGTCATTCTTCAGGTTGCATGTGCGCAGATTTCAGTGAAGAAAATGATTTTCAGCGCTACTTTTTTGCGCGTCTTCTTCTGCGCTGAACAGCAGCTGATGCGCTCCGGCTTCCAGGATCACCATAGAAATCTGCTCTTCGCTCTGACGAACAAACCACTCGAACTGTTCATACGTCACGCCCCGCATAACGGATAAAGACTGGCAAACCACCAGTTTTGGCAGATTATCATCCTGCATATCCAGGAACGCTTTCACCGTTAACGAGCTGGCGTTAATTGCCGACAGATCGGCAGCCAGCGGCAGCAGCGCAGAGGGCCTCACTTCCGCCATTGCGGAAAACAGCACCGTGTTATCCACCAGGTCGATTTTCGCATCGTAAATGCCGTCAAAATTTTGCATATGGGGCAAATGCAGCGCCTGACAGGTATCACATTCAAAAAAACTCATGCCCAGGTCGTCGAGCCATTGACGCAACGTATCCAGAGTAGGAACGACCAGTGATGTCATAATAATGTGCTACCTCTTACGATAAAAAATTACCGGCACAGCTTACGCAAAAAGACCGCGTCATACCACGATCGGGAACGATATTGCGATTAACCGCCCGTTTTAAGGCAAAATTCGGGGGTGGCGTGACGCTCGATCCACTGGATCATTCGCCCGGCGATATCCACACCCGTCGTTTTTTCTACCCCTTCCAGACCCGGAGAGGCGTTCACTTCCATGACCAGCGGCCCACGCTCCGCGCGCAGAATATCGACGCCAGCGACATCCAGCCCCATCGTCTGCGCCGCTTTTATCGCGATCTCTCGTTCACGCGGCGTGATACTGGCGATACTCGCCATACCGCCGCGATGAAGGTTGGAGCGAAAATCGCCCTCTTTTGCCCGCCGCTCAATGGCCGCCACCACTTCGTCGCCCACGACCAGACAACGGATGTCACGCCCTCTGGCCTCTTTGATGTACTCCTGCACCAGAATGTGCGCATTGAGGCCACGAAACGCATCAATCACGCTCTCTGCGGCTTGCCGGGTTTCCGCCAGCACCACGCCAATGCCCTGCGTACCTTCCACCAGTTTTACCACCAGCGGCGCGCCGCCGACCATGTCGATCAGATCGCTGGTGTCATCCGGCGAATGCGCAATGCCAGTAACGGGCAAGTCAATCCCCTGCCGGGCCAGTAACTGTAGCGAACGCAGTTTATCGCGCGCGCGGGTAATCGCCACGGATTCGTTCAGCGGATAGCTACCCAGCATTTCGAACTGACGCAGCGCCGCTGTACCGTAAAACGTGATGGCGGAGCCAATACGGGGGATGACGGCATCAAAATGCGGCAACTGGCGGCCTTTATAGTGAATAGAAGAGGCCGCCGGGCTGATGTTCATATAGCAGGAAAGCGGATCGAGTATTTCGACCAGATGGCCGCGCTTCATCGCCGCTTCGCGCAGGCGTTTACAAGAATAGAGCGTTCCGTCCCGGGACAATATGGCAATTTTCACCCTGCACCTCTCTAAAAGACCTGGTAAAAGCCTGCGTATCATACACCGGGTGTTAGCGCGTCGCCCAACCCTGTTTATGCAAATAGTCCAGAATAAACGGGCGATTCTCTTTGATGATGGTACGACGGATATGATCGCTCCAGGTATCGCGGCGCGTATTGCTGTCGCGGGTCAGGTAATACTCCGCGATCTGCTCATCATATTGCGCCAGCAGCGCGGCATCCACAGGCTGATAGTGATTTTCATGCACCACCAGTTCTGCGGGCAGGCGCGGCTTAACGCCAGGGTTATCCGCAGGCCAGCCGAGGCACAGCCCAAACAGCGGCAGGACATATTTCGGTAATTTCAGCTGTTCCGTAACCGCTTCAATATGATTGCGGATACCGCCGATGTAGACGCCGCCCAGCCCCAGGGATTCGGCAGCGGTCAGCGCATTTTGCCCCATCATCGCCGTATCGACCGTGCCCAGCAGCAGCTGTTCCGCCAGCCCGAGCTGCGCGTCCGGGCAAATCTGTAAGTGACGATTAAAATCAGCGCAGAAAACCCAGAATTCCGCGGCCTGCGCAACGTGCTTTTGCCCGCCCGTCAGGGGCACCAGCGCTTCGCGCATGGCTTTATCGGTAATGCGGATAATGGAACTGCACTGTAAAAAACTGGAGCTTGAGGTTCCCCGCGCGGCGGCAATAATCGACTCACGCTGCGCATCGGAAATCGGCTCATCGGTGAAATGACGAATAGAACGGTGACCACGGATTAAATCAATGGTTGGAGTCATGCGGTTTTTCTCTTGCTGAACGGGAAGAAGAATCGGGTGAGCGCGTCATCAGTTGCGGCGCAATAAGCTGCGCGATCCGCCACATCAGCGCCACCGCAGCGGGAAGCATAAGCAGGATACCGAGAAATATCATCACCGTTACCGCCAGCGGCCTGTTCATCGGCGCGGGTAATGTGAGGTACTGATTGAGCGACAGCAACGCCGCTGCCAGCAAAATCATACCGAGAACTTCCAGAATCAACACGCTTTTGGGTAAAGCGCCAATCGAGCGCATAAGGGCCTCCCGGATAACGGATGCTCAGTGTAACGCGTTCAGGTTTATCGTGTTTAACAGATATAGCCTATAGGTATCAAAGCAACAGGCGCAACCTGCTTTTCAGATGCGTCGTTTAACGGCATCATAGCCGCCATTCGTCACAAGGCTATGAGTTCGAGGAAAAAAACAATGTTTACCGTTATTTTTGGTCGCCCAGGGTGCCCGTATTGCGTGCGTGCGAAAGAGTTAGCAGAAAAACTGAGCACTGAGCGCGATGATTTTAACTATCGCTATATTGATATTCATGCTGAAGGCATTACCAAAGCGGATCTGGAAAAAACCGTGGGTAAACCGGTAGAGACCGTACCGCAGATTTTTGTCGATCAGAAACACATCGGCGGTTACACCGATTTTGAGGCATGGGCAAAAGAGAATCTGAACCTGTTCGCCTGATCGCTGCTTTACGCCCTCTCCCGGAGGGCGTTATCGGTTCTTTTTACGTCGCTGACTAAACAGGCTGCTGATAAATAAAAAGCAAAGCGCGCCGAGCGCACACCAGAACACCGCACTGAACAACCACGCCAGTTCTTGCCATACGGAGCGCGTAGGCATAAAAACAAATCGCATCAGGACCAGACAACATGGTGCGGCCAGCATGGCGCCGATAAGAGGTTTAATGACTTCTCTGCGATGGGAAAAAAAACTGGCCACCGCGCCAGGTAACGTAAAAAACAACAGCCCAATCTCAGGATGCCCGGCAACCCGAAATGCCCCTTTCATATGCATCGTTAATGAAAGGCACACCACAATAAAGAGTACAAAGCAGCAGATTGCACCCGCCCAACCTTGTTTATGTTTCAATCGTTCCTCCTGACACTATCTCTATCGAACACTTTTTTCGCCCGAAGGCGTCCAGTCAGATAAAGTCGTTCGGCATTCCATGCCAAAAACACACCCACACGATTCTTATAGCCGTTGATACGTAATGAGATTAAACTAGCGAATTAAATTGTTGTGCTGCTTTTATTTGAGCGCCGATACGATGCCGACGCCTCATAATTTCTGGCAAAAACATTAGCGTAAATTGTCATTTCTTTCAACAGCTTACTGGTAAACAAGAAGTTAGTCTCCGTGAATATAAACGTCGCAGATTTGTTAAATGGGAATTACATCCTGTTATTATTTGTGGTCCTGGCTCTCGGGCTATGTCTGGGTAAGTTACGCCTGGGTTCAGTCCAACTCGGTAATTCCATTGGCGTTTTAGTGGTCTCCCTATTATTAGGGCAGCAGCACTTTAGTATTAACACCGATGCACTAAATCTGGGCTTTATGCTGTTTATTTTTTGTGTCGGCGTCGAAGCTGGCCCCAACTTTTTTTCTATTTTTTTTCGCGACGGCAAAAATTACCTGATGCTTGCTCTGGTCATGGTCGGTAGCGCGCTGCTGATCGCATTAGGGCTGGGTAAGCTCTTTGGCTGGGATATCGGCCTGACCGCCGGTATGCTGGCGGGCTCCATGACCTCGACCCCTGTGCTGGTCGGCGCAGGCGACACGTTACGCCATTCCGGTATGGAGAGTTCGCAGCTCTCGGTCGCGCTGGACAACCTGAGCCTGGGCTACGCGCTGACCTACCTCATCGGCCTGGTCAGCCTGATTGTCGGCGCACGTTACCTGCCGAAACTGCAACATCAGGATCTGCAAACCAGCGCCCAGCAGATTGCCCGCGAGCGCGGCCTGGATACCGACGCCAACCGCAAGGTCTATCTGCCGGTCATCCGCGCTTATCGCGTCGGCCCGGAACTGGTGGCCTGGGCCGACGGGAAAAATCTGCGCGAGCTGGGCATCTACCGTCAGACCGGTTGCTACATTGAGCGCATCCGCCGTAACGGTATTCTGGCGAACCCGGATGGCGACGCGGTATTGCAGATGGGCGATGAGATTGCCCTGGTTGGTTACCCGGATGCACACGCCCGGCTGGACCCCAGCTTCCGTAACGGCAAAGAAGTCTTCGACCGCGACCTGCTCGACATGCGCATCGTGACCGAAGAGATCGTCGTGAAAAACCACAATGCCGTAGGCCGCCGTCTCGCCCAGTTGAAGCTGACCGACCACGGCTGCTTCCTTAACCGCGTGATCCGCAGCCAGATTGAAATGCCGATCGACGACAACGTGGTGCTGAATAAAGGCGACGTCTTGCAGGTGAGCGGCGATGCGCGTCGCGTGAAAACCGTCGCGGACCGTATCGGCTTTATCTCGATTCACAGTCAGGTAACCGATCTGCTGGCCTTCTGCGCCTTCTTTATCATCGGCCTGATGATCGGGATGATCACCTTCCAGTTCAGTAATTTCAGCTTCGGCATCGGCAACGCCGCCGGGCTGCTGTTCGCCGGGATCATGCTCGGTTTCCTGCGAGCTAACCACCCCACCTTCGGGTACATCCCGCAGGGCGCGTTGAACATGGTGAAAGAGTTTGGTCTGATGGTCTTTATGGCCGGCGTCGGCCTGAGCGCGGGCAGCGGCATCGGGAACGGGCTTGGCGCGGTCGGTGGGCAAATGTTGATTGCCGGTCTTGTGGTGAGCCTGGTGCCGGTCATTATCTGCTTCCTGTTCGGCGCTTATGTATTACGTATGAACCGCGCCCTGCTCTTCGGCGCCATGATGGGCGCGCGTACCTGTGCTCCGGCGATGGAGATCATCAGCGACACGGCGCGCAGCAACATTCCGGCATTAGGCTATGCGGGAACCTATGCGATAGCCAACGTTCTGTTAACGCTGGCGGGGACACTTATTGTCATCATCTGGCCGGGCTTAGGATAAAACTGAAGTTTGCCTTTAAGTGAAAAATTTTTGCAGGTAAGCAGAACTTTTCTTCAAGGCGTCAGTCATAACTAGTGCCACTGCTTTTCTTTGATGTCCCCAATTTGTGGAGCCCATCAACCCCGCCATTTTGGTTCAAGGTTGATGGGTTTTTTGTTGCCTGAAAATCACGCCTGCCCGGCAATACGCTTCACCATGACCAGAATATCGTCCCGCGTTAAAGGCGCTCTGTCGGTGACGAAATGGAGGGTCATGCCTTCGATAAACGCGTCCAGCGCGCGGGCGGTCACCGGTTCAAACCACTGCTCCAGCGTTTGCTGACTGCGCTGCATCCAGTTCTGCATCACCGTTTTCAGCGCCGGTTTTCGGCTGGCGAAGGCATACAGCTGGTACATCAGCTCCATATTATCTGGCGTGGTCACCAGCGAGCTGTAGATCATGTCGGTAATGGCGTGACAGGCGTCCTGAACGTTCGTGACATCGGCAAAGAATGACTGAAACTGGTGCGACATTGTTGCTGTAAATCGGCTTAACGCCTCGATCAGCAACTCATCGATTCCCGAAAAATAATAGGTCATCGACCCGAGCGGCACCTGCGCTATCGCCGCGATTTTGCGGTGCGTAACGCCGTGAATGCCATGCGTTATTATCGCTTCCTGCGTGGCCTGAACGATTTTGTCTCGCCGCAGGGGATCGTTAGCTCGTCGCACTGCTTTTCCTCTCATCACGTTTGTGTACAAATGTACACAAACTTGCTAGTGTTGTCCCCTGTATTCTCTTTTTTCAGTTTGAATCAATGACCGCCATCTCATCACGTAAAGCCTTAAGACGCCGGACCTGGGCGCTTTTTATGTTCTTCTTCTTGCCAGGGCTGTTGATGGCCTCATGGGCAACCCGCACCCCCGCCATTCGCGATATCCTTTCGGTATCAACGGCAGAAATGGGGGCGGTGCTGTTTGGGCTTTCCATCGGTTCGATGAGCGGTATTCTGTGTTCCGCCTGGCTGGTAAAACGATTTGGCACGCGTAACGTCATTCAGACTACCATGTCCTGCGCCGTTGCGGGGATGGTTATCCTCAGCATTGCGCTGTGGTTCGCTTCTCCGCTGGTTTTTGCGCTTGGCTTAGGCGTATTCGGCGCCAGCTTTGGCGCCGCCGAAGTCGCTATCAACGTCGAAGGGGCGGCGGTTGAACGTGAAATGAATAAAACCGTCCTGCCGATGATGCACGGTTTTTACAGCTTCGGTACGCTGGCTGGCGCTGGCGTCGGCATGGCGCTAACCGCCTTTAACGTCCCTGCCAACGCTCATATCCTGCTGGCGGCTCTCATCGCGATCGTCCCCATTTTTATTGCTATTCGCGCTATTCCCGACGGCACGGGGAAAAACGCCGCCGACGGCGCCCACACAACGGAAAAAGGCGTACCTTTTTATCGCGATGCCCAGCTACTGTTGATCGGCGTGGTGGTACTGGCAATGGCCTTCGCTGAAGGGTCCGCCAACGACTGGCTGCCGCTTCTGATGGTGGATGGTCACGGCTTCAGCCCAACGTCCGGCTCGCTGATTTATGCGGGCTTTACGCTCGGTATGACCGTCGGGCGCTTTACCGGCGGCTGGTTTATCGACCGTTATAGCCGCGTGGCGGTAGTCCGCGCCAGCGCGCTAATGGGAGCGCTCGGTATTGGTCTGATTATCTTCGTCGACAGCGCCTGGGTCGCGGGCGTTTCCGTTATTCTCTGGGGGCTTGGGGCGTCGCTTGGCTTCCCGCTAACGATTTCAGCGGCCAGCGATACCGGCCCGGACGCGCCAACCCGCGTCAGCGTGGTGGCGACAACCGGTTATCTGGCCTTCCTGGTGGGGCCGCCGCTGCTGGGCTATCTTGGCGAACATTATGGTTTGCGCAGCGCAATGCTGGTTGTGCTGGCGCTGGTCATCCTGGCCGCTCTTGTCGCGAAGGCTGTCGCCAAACCGACATCAAACACTCAATCTGTTATGGAGAATAGTTAATGGGTATCAAGCTAATTGCGGTAGACATGGACGGCACCTTTTTGAGCGATCAAAAAACCTATAATCGCGACCGGTTTATGGCACAGTACCGGCTAATGAAGCAGAAAGGCATCCGTTTTGTGGTCGCCAGCGGTAATCAGTATTACCAGTTAATCTCTTTCTTTCCAGAGATCGCCCACGAAATCGCCTTTGTCGCTGAAAACGGCGGCTGGGTGGTCAGCGAGGGCGAAGACGTGTTCAACGGCGAACTGGCGAAAGAGGATTTTGCTGCCGTTGTCGATCATCTGCTGACCCGCGCGGATATTGAAATCATCGCCTGCGGTAAAAACAGCGCCTATACCCTGAAACAGTACAACGATGAACTGAAACAGGTTGCGGCGATGTACTACCATCGCCTTGAGTTCGTGGACAGCTTCGACAACATCAATGACGTGTTCTTTAAATTCGGCCTCAACATTACTGATGACCGTATTCCCCAGGTTCAGACGGCGCTGCATGATGCGATTGGCGATATCATGGTGCCGGTTCACACCGGTTACGGCAGCATTGATTTGATCATTCCCGGCGTACACAAAGCGAACGGCTTGCGTCTGCTGCAACAACGCTGGGGGATTAACAATGATGAGGTCGTGACGTTTGGCGACGGCGGCAATGATATTGAGATGTTGCGTCAGGCCGGCTTCAGTTTTGCGATGGAAAACGCCGGAGCGGCGGTGGCCTCTGCGGCGAAATATAGGGCGGGCTCGAATAACGCGGAAGGCGTGCTGGACGTTATCGACCGCGTGCTGAAAAACGAAGCCCCGTTCAGTGGGTAATGCCCCTTGAGGCCTGATGGCGCTGCGCCGGAGGGCCTCACCCTTCCCGTGAATCCCCTACCCGTTTGTCTTTCAGGAAGATAACCATCAGCAGCAGCCAGAGAATGCCGTTCGCCAGGTTGAAGAGGCTGAATAAGCCGTTGCCGCCGCTCAGATAAGCATGCTTGCTCACTTCAATACCCACGGTAAAGATCAGCATCTGCAACATCCCCATCGCCGCAGAAACTGTGCCTTTGCTCATATCGCTGGCGAACAGGGTCAGACGCACCAGCCCCGCGTTCGCCACGCCGATGCCAAAAGCGTAGACGCTCAGACCCGCCGTCATCCATAAATATGCATGGGAAGAGACCACCGTCGCGGCTGCGGCGATCAGCAATCCCGCCACAATCGGCCAGCCGCCCATGATAATCAATGCGCGCACCGTTCGCCGGGAGGTCAACCGCGCCAGCACCAGATTCCCGGCAATCAGCGCGCCAAAGACAGGAACCTGCAACAAGCCATATTCATAGCTGCTGAGCTGCTCACCGCTGATGATTATGATCGGCGACTGGGCAATCCACGCCAGCAGCGGCAGGCTGACGAACCCCAGCGCCAGCGCGCCGGCAACAAACCGCACGTTTTTCAGCACCAGCGTGTAATCCCGCCCCAGTTCTTTAAGCGACAGCTTCTCGCCAAGGCGGGTCGCAGTCTCCGGCATCGCGCGCTGTAAGCCGACAAAAGCAATCGCCGCCAGTACGGCAAACAGAACAAACATCCCTTCCCACGGCAGAACATGCACCCAGGCGGCGCCCACCAGCGGCCCCAGCAACGGCGCAATCAGGGCAACGTTAGCCATTAGCGCCGTAATTTTGATACACACCGCTTCTTCAAAGGATTCCTGAATGGCGGCGTACCCCACGGCGCCAATAAAGCACAGGCTTACCCCCTGCAAAAAACGCAGCAGGGTGAACTGCTCAATGTTTTGCGCCAGCAGTGTGGCAAGGCAGGTGACGATAAACCAGATCACGCCCGCTAACATCACCGGGCGGCGTCCAATACGATCCGACAGCGGCCCTAACAGCCACTGCAAAAACATCCCGCCCGCCAGGTAGGCAGTCATCGAGGTCGGAACCCAGTCGATCCCGGCCTGATACTGTTCCACCACCGCCAGCATCCCCGGCTGGATCATATCGTTGCCGATATACGTAGAAAATTCGTAAAGCACCAGACAGAGAGGGAAAAGCAGTGCCTGACGTCCGAGCCGGACGCCTGTTTGTGAAAGGTTTTGCATGCAATCTCTTCGCAAATAAAAAATCGCGCAAAGTGTAATGAAAGTACGTTACCTGAGATAGCGAATTATGTGATTTAAAAACAAAATGCGCACATTTTTACATAATCATCCTTCGTGACCTTTTGCTTTAAGGTTAATTTAAGTTGCTGGCGCTATCATGGCGAATAAGCTCGCGCCATTGTCTTAAATTTCCTCATTTTACAGGTAAATAAGACAATACCGCTTTCCCCCCGTTGCGGCACTTTGTATTCTCGCCCTTACCCGGAGCACGTAGGGTCGTTTCGTTTAATCACTGCACTGAGTCTGGATGTTATGCTGGAAAACCTTAACAACTCGCTGTTTTACTTAATCAATGCCACCCCCGACTCCGCACAGTGGATGATCGCTCTGGCCATTTTCATTGCCAGAGATTTGATTAACATCGTGCCGCTGCTGGCCGTTGTGCTTTGGTTATGGGGGCCGCGCGATCGGGTCTGCGCTCAACGCCAGCTGGTGATTAAAATGGGTATCGCGCTGCTCATCAGCCTGACGATCTCCTGGATAATGGGGCATCTTTTCCCGCACGATCGTCCTTTTGTCGATCGTATCGGCTATAACTTCCTGCATCACGCGCCCGATGACTCCTTCCCGAGCGACCACGGCACCGTTGTCTTTACCTTTGCGCTGGCGTTTTTATTCTGGCACCGCGTCTGGTCTGGCGTACTGCTCATGGCGCTAGCCGTGACGGTCGCCTGGTCACGCGTTTACCTCGGCGTTCACTGGCCGCTGGATATGCTCGGCGGTTTGCTGGTCGGGATGATCGGCTGCCTGAGCACGCAAATGCTGTGGCAAAAATATGGGGTTGCTCTCTACCACGGCCTACAAACGTGCTACCGCGTCTGCTTCGCGCTGCCCATTCGTAAAGGCTGGGTACGTGACTAACCTGGTGAAAAAAGAGTAGTATTAAGCGCTCTGTACTGTGCAGAGTGCTTATTCAACTGTCCAGGGGAATTATGGAAACACGACGCGACGAGCGTATTGGTCAATTGCTGCAAGCGCTAAAACGCAGTGATAAATTACACCTGAAAGAAGCCGCGACTCTGCTGGGCGTATCGGAGATGACCATTCGTCGCGACCTGAATAATAAAAGCGCGCCCGTCGTGTTACTGGGCGGGTATATTGTTCTGGAACCCCGCAGCGCCAGCCATTATTTATTGAGCGATCAAAAATCCCGCCTGGTTGAAGAGAAGCGCCGCGCCGCGCAGCTGGCCGCCGGTCTGGTACAGGCGCATCAGACGATTTTTTTTGACTGCGGCACCACCACGCCGTGGATCATTGAAGCCATTGATAACGAATTGCCTTTCACCGCCGTCTGTTATTCCCTGAATACGTTTCTGGCGCTCCAGGAAAAACCGCTGTGCCGGGCGATTCTGTGCGGCGGGGAATTTCACGCCAGCAACGCCATTTTCAAACCGCTCGATTTTCAGGAAACCCTGAATAATATCTGCCCTGATATCGCCTTTTATTCCGCCGCAGGCGTTCATATCAGCAAAGGGGCAACCTGTTTTAACCTCGAAGAACTGCCGGTGAAACACTGGGCTATGTCGATGGCGCAATACCATGTCCTGGTGGTGGATCACAGTAAATTCGGCAAGGTGCGACCCGCGCGGATGGGCGAATTAACGCGTTTTGATGCGGTAGTGAGCGACTGCCGCCCCGACGATGAGTTTGTCGATTATGCCAAAGCGCAGCGCATTACGTTGATGTATTGATGTCAGGTTTGCCGAATGGCGGCGCTGCCGCACCTTATCCGGCCTACAAATATGCACGTATCGTAGGCCGGATAAGCGTTAACGCCATCCGGCACCGTCACCGCGATTAAGAGAACCAGCCGCCAAACCACTGGTGGAATTTCATCAGGACGAAGTCCCATATCCGCCCAAAGAAGCCGCCCTCTTCCACGTTTTCCATCACCATCAGCGGACGCTGTTCAATGGACTTTCCGTTGAGTTGGAAGTCGATGGTGCCGACAACCTGGCCTTTCTTCAACGGCGCGGTCAGCTGCGGTTCCGTCAGCGTAAAGCTGGCCTTCAGGTTTTTCAGCTGTCCGCGCGGAATCGTCACGGAACCCGCCTCTCCCGCGCCCAGATTCACCTCGCTCTTATCCCCAAACCAGACGCGCTGAGTCACGAACGTCGCGTCAGGTTTAATGGGTGTCACCGTTTCAAAGAAGCGGAAGCCCCAGGTCAACAATTTCTCTGACTCATTAAAACGGATGCGATCGGTTTTCGTCCCCAGCACGACGGAGATCAAACGCATATCTCCCTGAGTCGCAGAGGCCACCAGATTGTATCCGGCGCCTGCCGTTGTCCCGGTTTTCATGCCGTCAACGTTCAGATTAGAACTCCACAGCAGGCGGTTACGGTTCGGCTGGCGAATCTTGTTGAAAGTGAACTCTTTTTCTTTGTGAATGGCGTACTCTTCCGGCACATCATGGATCAGCGCTTTGCCCAGCAGCGCCATATCACGCGCGGTACTAAACTGCCCCGGCGCATCCAGGCCGTGAACCGTCTGGAACGTTGTGTTGGTCAGCCCCAGTTTTTTCGCGTAACCATTCATCAAACCAATGAACGACTCCTGGCTTCCGGCAACATAATCCGCAAGCGCAATACAGGCGTCGTTACCCGACTGGATGATCACGCCCTTGTTGAGATCGGATACCGAGACCTGATCTCCGGGCTTAAGGAACATGACCGACGAACCGCGCAGAGCCGGGTTGCCCGTGGCCCAGGCGTCTTTTCCTACCGTCACCATATCCGTGAGCTGAATTTTTCCAGCCTTCAGCGCCTGCCCGACGACGTAACTGGTCATAATTTTGGTCAGGCTGGCGGGGTCCAGTTTCTCGTCGGCGTTGCCTTCCGCCAGCACCTTGCCGCTGGAATAGTCCATTAAAATCCACGCGCGCGCATCAACGCTCGGCGGCGCCGTTGTCTGCTCAGCCGCCTGTAACGTCGGCGCAAAAAGGAATAAGAGTGCTGAACCCGCAGCAAGACTACGAAGGGAAGAAGAGTATTGCGTCATAAATGCCACCCGAGTATCCATTCCAAAAAAACACGCCATACCACCGTGTTATAAGTGCGGTGAGTAATAACGCACTAACGAACTTAAAGAAACCGTAAGTTGGTAAAGTTTTTAAAGTTTATGCAATAACGCCACGCTGCGCTGCCTCCGTGAGGATTTTTTTGCAAGCTGTTGCGTAAATGTTAGCTTTATCCCACCATGGGACGAGTCGGATACCGATTGCAGAACAATTTGAGGGGTAACTATGATTACGCTGTGGGGACGGAATAACTCAACCAACGTCAAAAAAGTGCGATGGACGCTCGACGAACTGGAGCTGCCTTATACGCAAATTCTGGCAGGCGGGCAGTTCGGGCTGAATCATGACGCTGACTATCTGGCGATGAACCCGAATGGCCTGGTGCCGCTGCTGCGCGATGATGAAACGGACGTTTTGCTCTGGGAGTCCAATACCATCGTCCGCTATCTGGCGGCGCAGTATGGGCAAAAGCGTCTGTGGGTAGACTCTCCGGCGCGACGGGCAGAAGGGGAAAAGTGGATGGACTGGGCAAACCAGACGTTAAGCCCGGCGCATCGCGTGATCCTGATGGGTTTAGTCCGCACCCCGCCGGAGCAGCGCGACCAGGCGGCGATCGACGCCGGCGCCAACGTCTGCGACGGCCTGTTTGGCATTCTTGATGAGGCGCTGGCCAGCCAGACCTGGTTCTCCGGCGCGGAGTTCGGCACGGCGGATATCGCGATCGCCCCCTTCGTCTACAACCTGTTTAACGTTGGCCTGAGCTGGACGCCGCGCCCTCACCTTGAGCGCTGGTATCAGCAACTTACCGAACGCCCGGCGTTTCGTAAAACGGTGATGATCCCGGTCAGCTAAGCGCGTGGGCTGACTTTCAGCAGTTCTCCGTCGGACTCGTCGGTTAAGACATATAAATAACCGTCGGGTCCTGCGCGCACATCGCGAATACGTTTCCCTCTGTCGCCCAGAATCCGTCCGTCCTCCGTCACCTTATCGCCGTTAACGCTCAGGACAATCACATCCTGCTCTTTCAGCGCGCCGATAAACAGTTTCTGCTTCCATTGAGGGAACGTGTCGCTGTTATAAAACGCCATGCCGCTGACCGCTGGCGATTTTTTCCAGTAGAAGATCGGCTGCTCCGTTCCCTCGACAATTTCACCTTTCGCTTCCGGGATTTTAAAGCCGCTGTAGTTAATGCCCCAGGTTGCCAGCGGCCAGCCATAATTTTTACCTTTTTCGGGGATATTGATTTCATCGCCGCCGCGCGGGCCATGCTCATTCAACCACAGCGCATCGCTCCACGGGTTTATCGCCATACCCTGCGGGTTACGTATGCCGTACGACCAGATCTCAGGGCGCGCGCCGGTCTGATTCACAAAGGGATTATCCGGCGGCACGCTCCCCTGGTCGGTCAGGCGCACCACTTTGCCCTGCAACTTGTCCAGATCCTGTGCGGTAGAGCGCTGATTATTTTCGCCAAGCCCGATAAACAGATGGCCTTTGCCATCAAACACCAGTCGTCCGCCGAAATGATTACCGGTTGAGAGTTTCGGCATCTGACGAAAAACGGTCTGGAATTCCTCCAGATGCTTCAGGTCATCGCTGAGTCGCCCGAAGCCTACCGCCGTTCCGGCTTTCCCCTCGCGATCGGCCTCAGAAAAACTGAGCCAGACGCGGCGAGACTGCTCAAAATCAGGCGCGAGCGCCACGTCCAGCAATCCCCCCTGCCCGTTCGCCCAGACCTTCGGCACGCCCGTTATCGGATCGGAAAGCCCTTTATCCGCCTGCCAGTGACGAAGCTGGCCGCCTCTGAGAGTTATCAACATACCGCGATTATCCGGCAGAAAAGCCAGCGCCCAGGGATGGTCAAGTTTGGTCTGCAAAACCTCCACCTTCACCGCCGGGGTTTCTGCATTCACGAAGGGAGAAAACAGTGCCAATAAGGCAACAGAGAAAAGTGTCCGACGCATACCGCCTCCTGTATGACCCTGCGTTAAAGCGTAGTCAGCAAGGGACAGCGCGGATTGATTTTTACAAAAACTTAACGAAAAGGGGGAGTCGCCTCCCCCTGACTTAGACCTGTTCAAGCGGTGATTGCGCTTTCAGGCTCTGGATACTCAGCGTCAATGTTGTCAGACAGTTTTCAAGTTTCTCTGCGTTGACGGCGATAAACGTCGGACAGTCATGGTGTCCGCTCATGAGACATACTGCGGCGGCTGCCAGTGCGCCTTCAGCACGATGTAAAGCATTCCATTCTTCCTGATCCAGATGCAGACCTTGCAGCAGTGATTTATCGTGAAGCCCACGATTCAGTTCAAAAAAGTTGTCACGCAGATGATCACTTTCGCTGACTGACATATAGCCTTTCGCCTTTCTTAACTGCAAATAAGCGGCGAGATCGATTCGGGCGTTTATCAGCTTGTTAAGTAGCTCGGTTCTTAGTCTGTCAACGACCATACCTTGTTCCTCCTCTTTCCAACCATACTGCAACTTAATAGTATGGTCATTTTTTGAACAAAGTGCTGCCTGAGATCAATAATTCACTCGGTATTAACATACTTTACATATTTGCTATAAACTCCGTGGCGCGCTTGCCCGCACAGGCGATGAGATAGCGATACATTTTTTGCCCGGATCTCTGTAGAATCCCTGCCCTGACCATTCCAATAACTGAACAATTTTTAAGCTATGAGCAATGTAACCCGCCAGCCGAAAATCGGCTTCGTTTCCCTGGGCTGCCCGAAAAACCTGGTTGATTCGGAGCGAATCCTGACTGAACTGCGTACCGAAGGCTATGACGTCGTACCGAGCTACGACGACGCCGACATGGTGATCGTCAATACCTGTGGCTTTATCGACAGCGCCGTACAGGAGTCTCTGGAAGCGATTGGTGAAGCGCTGACTGAAAATGGCAAGGTGATCGTCACCGGCTGCCTGGGCGCGAAAGTCGATCAGATCCGTGAAGTACACCCTAAAGTGCTGGAAATCACCGGGCCGCATAGCTATGAGCAGGTTCTGGAACACGTTCACCATTACGTACCAAAACCGAAGCACAACCCGTTCCTGAGCCTGGTGCCGGAACAGGGCGTTAAGCTGACCCCGCGTCACTACGCCTACCTGAAGATTTCTGAAGGCTGCAACCATCGCTGCACCTTCTGCATTATTCCGTCCATGCGCGGCGATCTGGTCAGCCGTCCGATTGGCGAAGTGTTAAGCGAGGCCAAACGTCTGGTCGATGCGGGCGTGAAAGAGATCCTCGTCATCTCCCAGGATACCTCCGCTTACGGCGTGGATGTGAAGCACCGCACCGGTTTCCACAACGGCGAGCCGGTAAAAACGAGCATGGTCGACCTTTGCGAGCAGTTGTCAAAACTGGGCATCTGGACGCGCCTGCACTACGTCTACCCTTATCCGCACGTTGATGACGTGATCCCGCTGATGGCGGAAGGCAAAATCCTGCCGTATCTGGATATCCCCCTGCAACATGCCAGCCCGCGCATTCTCAAACTGATGAAGCGTCCGGGCGCTGTCGATCGCCAACTGGCGCGCATCAAACAGTGGCGTGAGATTTGCCCGGAACTGACCCTGCGTTCGACCTTTATCGTCGGTTTCCCTAGCGAGACGGAAGACGATTTCCAGATACTGCTCGACTTCCTCAAAGAGGCGCGCCTAGATCGCGTCGGCTGCTTCAAGTACAGCCCGGTCGAAGGCGCTGGTGCGAACGCGCTGCCGGATCAGGTGCCGGAAGAGGTGAAAGAAGAGCGCTGGAACCGCTTTATGCAGCTGCAACAGCAGATCTCCGCAGAACGTCTGCAAGAGAAAGTGGGTCGCGAAATCCTGGTCATTATCGACGAGGTTGACAAAGAAGGCGCGATTGGCCGCAGCATGGCCGACGCACCGGAAATCGACGGCGCGGTCTACCTCAACGGTGAAACCAACGTTAAACCCGGCGACGTTATCCGCGTGAAAGTTGATAACGCCGACGAATATGACCTGTGGGGCAGCCGCGTTTAATTCGCCCAAATTATCGTAAAACCCGTAGGCCGGATAAGGCATTTATGCCGCCATCGGGCGCAATGCCTGATGGCGACGCTGAAGCGTCTTATCAGGCCTACATGCTTATCAGGCCTACGGTTCTACATTCACCCCTTAATCTTCGGGTCCAGCGCGTCGCGTAGCCCGTCGCCCAGCAGGTTAAACGCCAGCACCGTCAGGAAAATCGCCACCGCCGGAAAAATCGCCACATGCGGCGCGATGACCATATCCGCCCGCGCTTCATTGAGCATCGCCCCCCACTCCGGCGTTGGCGGCTGCGCGCCTAACCCCAGAAACGACAGGCTTGCCGCAGAAATAATCGACGTCCCGATGCGCATAGTGAAAAAGACCACGATCGACGAGACCGTGCCAGGCAAAATATGGTTGAACAAAATCGTCGCGTCGCTGGCGCCAATACTGCGCGCCGACTCAATAAACGTCTGCTGTTTCAGCACTAATGTGTTTCCGCGCACCAGACGGGCAAACGCGGGGATAGAAAAGATGGCGACGGCGATAATCACATTCGCAATACCGCTACCGAGCACCGCCACGACCGCAATCGCTAACAGAATGCCCGGAAACGCGAACAGCACATCGCAAATACGCATAATCAGCCGGTCCCACCAGCCTTCGTAATAGCCCGCGACCAGCCCAAGCACCGTGCCAAGCGCCGCGCCGATAAAGACGGCGAAAACACCTGCCGCCAGCGAAATTTGCGCCCCGACCAGGACGCGGCTGAAAATATCCCGCCCCAGCGAGTCCACGCCAAACCAGTGAGCCGCCGAAGGACCGTCATTCAGGCGATCGTAATCAAAGTAATTTTCCGCATCGAAAGGCGTTAGCCAGCGGGCGAATATCGCCACCAGGATCAGCAACAGCACAAATATCCCTGCGATCATCGCCACATGCTGACGGCGAAAACGCCGCCAGAATTCATGCCACGGCGTACGCACCCGGTCGGGTTTGACCAGCGGCATGGCATCTAAAACCGCCTGACGGCGCCAGTTAAATAATCGCATCCTTACTTGTACCTGATAGCCGGGTTAATGGCGGCATAAAGCACATCCACCACTAAATTGATAAGAATAAACTCCAGAGAAAACAGCAGCACTTCAGCCTGAATCACCGGGTAGTCGCGCATTTCCACTGAATCAACCAGCAACCGCCCCAGTCCGGGCCAGTTGAAGACCTTCTCGACGACAATCGAACCGCCGAGCAGAAAGCCAAACTGCAACCCCATCATGGTCACAACCGGGATCATGGCGTTACGCAGACCGTGTTTCAGCACCACCCAGGTTTCGCTGACCCCTTTCGCGCGCGCGGTGCGCATATAGTCTTCACTGAGGACATCCACAAACGACGCTCGGGTAAAGCGCGCCATCACGGCCGCAACGGCGGCGCCAAGCGTGATGGAGGGAAGAATATAGTGCTGCCAGCTATCTGCGCCCACGGTCGGCAACCACCCCAGCTCAACGGAGAATATCTGCATCAGCAGCATCCCCAGTGCGAACGCCGGGAACGAAATCCCGGTTACCGCCAGCGTCATGCTGAGTCTGTCCGGCCAGCGATTACGCCAGACGGCGGCGATAATTCCGGCGGTCATCCCGAACAGTACCGCCCATACCATACTGGTGATGGTCAACCACAGCGTCGGCATAAAGCGGCTGGCAATCTCTGCCGATACCGGACGCCGAGACACCATCGACGTGCCGAAATCACCCTGCAACACGTTAGTCATGTAATGCCAGAACTGGACATGCAACGGCCGATCGAGACCAAGCTGCTGTCGCACCAGTTCAATCACCTGCGCGTCAGCCTCCGGCCCGGCAATCAGCCGCGCCGGATCGCCAGGCAACAGATGAACAAATAAAAACACCAGCACCGCCACAATAAACAGAGTCGGAATCAACCCCAGCAGGCGCTTAAGCACATAATTAAGCATCAGGCTCCCTTTACAAACCTTTTGCCGGATGGCGATGTAAATCCCTTATCCGACCTGCAACGAACTGCGTCTGCAAGCCGGATAAAACCATCGGGCGCGCGTTGCTTACTGCAAATCCGCGTCATCAAAACTGAAGCCAGTGTCCGGCATGATCCAGAAACCCGTCAAATTTTTACTGTGGGCTGAGACCAGTTTTTCCACCACCAGCGGAATCCAGGGGGACTCTTTCCAGAGGGTGTCCTGCGCCTCTTTATACAGGCGCGCTTTCTCCTGCGGATCGTTGGTTTTCAGCGCTGCCGCTAAGTCGTCATCAACCTGCTTGTTGCTGTAGAACGCAGTATTGAACAGCGTTGGCGGCCAGTTTTGCGAGGCAAACAGCGGTGACAACGCCCAGTCCGCCTCCCCCGTGGAAGCCGACCAGCCGGTGTAGAACATCCTCACACCGCTCTCTTTCTGCCCCTTGCCTTCCACTTCTGCCGCACGCTGCCCGGCGTCCATCGCCGTTACCTGCGCCTTAATACCGACCTGCGCCAGCTGCTGTTGCGTAAATTGCAGCACTTTCTGCGCGGTGCTGTGGTTATGAGACGACCACAGCGTGGTGCTAAACCCATTCGGATAGCCCGCCTCTTTCAGCAGTTCGCGCGCTTTCGCCGGATCGTAAGGCCACGGCGCGTAGCTCTGCGCATACGCAATGGCTGGCGGCACCACGCCCGTGGCAGGCGTCGCATAACCGGCAAAGGCCACTTTGACCAGCGCCTGACGGTTGATGGCGTAGTTCAGCGCTTCCCGCACCTTCGGATTATCGAACGGTTTTTGCGTCACGTTCATGCTGATGTAACGCTGCATGATCGACGGGCTGGCAACCAACTGTAGATTTTTGTTTTTCTCCAGAATTGTCGCCTGCTCGTATGGGATCGGGAACGCAAATTGCGCTTCCCCGGTTTGCAGCATTGCCGCGCGGGTGTTGTTGTCCGTTACCGGACGCCAGGTGATCGTATCCAGTTTAGGTAAACCTTTCTGCCAGTAATCCGCAAATTTCTTCACTTTCACGAAATCAGTCTGGTTCCAGGTATCCAGCTGATACGGCCCGGTGCCGACCGGATGGAAGCCAATGTCCTTACCGTATTTTTCCAGCGCGGCCGGAGAGATCATCGCCGTCGCCGGGTGCGCCAGAATATTGATAAACGCCGAGAACGGTTGTTTCAGCGTAATTTTTACCGTCGTCGGATCGACCGCTTCGGTTTTATCGATGTTTTTATACAGGTTGTAGCGTTTGAGATGGTTTTCTGGATCGCTCGCGCGATCGAGGTTGGCCTTCACCGCCACCGCGTTAAAGTCGGTGCCGTCCTGGAATTTTACCCCCTGGCGCAGCTTCAGGGTGTAGATCAGGCCATCGTCGGAAACGGTGTAGCTTTCAGCCAGCACATTTTTTAGCTTCATGTCTTTATCAAGACCAAACAGCCCCTGATAAAACGACTTCGCCACCGCCTGCGATAAGGTGTCGTTCGCATCGTACGGATCGAGCGTGGTGAAATTAGAGCCTACCGCTACCACCACATCTTTAGCAGCAAACGCCGGAGATGCCGCCAGTGCAGAAGCGACGCCCAGCGCAACCAGCCAATTACGGGTTACAAATGTTGTCATATTATTCTCCTGAACCCTGCCTGTTTTATGAGATGTTATAAACGCGATAACGCATTTTCTGCCTGCGGGCGCGCGACATAATGCCCTGGCCCGACTAACTGCAATGGAGCGGGCGCGATCTCCTCCCCACGTTTACGGATGTTGCTGGGGATATCGTCCGACAGCAGCACACGCTGCGGCCTGTGCCGGGAAGGATCGGCCACCGGTACTGCCGCCATTAATTTACGGGTATAGGGATGCTGCGGATTTTCAAACACCGCCCGGCGGGGGCCGATTTCCACAATCTGCCCCAGATACATCACCGCCACGCGATGGCTGATGCGCTCCACTACCGCCATATCGTGTGAAATAAACAGATACGCGATGCCCATTTCCCGCTGCAAATCGAGCAACAGATTAATGATCTGCCCGCGAATCGAGACATCCAGCGCGGAAACTGACTCATCGGCGATAATCACTTTTGGATTCAGCGCCAGCGCGCGGGCGATGCAGATACGCTGACGCTGGCCGCCAGAAAACTCATGCGGATAGCGCCACGCATGTTCCGGGCGCAATCCTACACGCTCAAGCAACCACGCCACCCGCGACGCGGCCGCCTCGCCTTCCAGCAAACCATGCACCCGCAATGGTTCCATTATGGAGTAACCCACCGTCTGGCGCGGGTCGAGCGAAGCGTAAGGGTCCTGAAAAATAAACTGAATATCTCGCCGTAGCGGCTGTAACTTACCGGCAGGAAGCGTGTCGATCCGCCGCCCGTTGAAGGTAATTTCGCCAGCCTGCGACTCCACCAGCCGCAGCAGCGCCCGCCCGGTGGTCGATTTACCGCAGCCGGATTCCCCCACCAGCGAGAGCGTTTCGCCAGGCCAGAGATCAAAGCTGACGTTTTCCACCGCATGCACTTCACGGGTCACGCGGTTAAGAATGCCGCTGCGCAGCGGGAAACGCGTCACCAGGTTGCGCACTTGCAGGATCGGATCGCCTGCCACCACCGTGTCCTGCTCAGTTTGCGGTTCCACACGATCGGGATCGTTCAGTGAAATCAGCGGAAAGCGGCGCGGCAGATCGTGTCCGCTCATCTCGCCTAATTGCGGCACGGCGGCCAGCAGCGCTTTGGTATAAGGGTGCTGCGGCGCGTGGAAAATTTGCTCAACGCTGCCGGTTTCCACCGCTTCGCCCTGATACATCACCAGGACGCGATCGGCAATATCGGCCACCACGCCCATGTCATGGGTGATAAAAATCACCCCCATCGACATATCCTGTTGCAGCACTTTGATCAGTTGCAGGATCTGCGCCTGAATCGTGACGTCCAGCGCGGTGGTCGGTTCATCGGCAATCAGCACCGCCGGGCGGCACGACAACGCCATCGCGATCATCACCCGCTGGCGCATCCCGCCGGAAAGCTGATGCGGGTAACGCGATAAGATGGCCTGCGACTCAGGAATGCGCACCTGGTCAAGCATCCGTTTCGCTTCCGCCATTGCCTCTTCGCGGCTCGCCCCCTGATGCAGGCGAATGGACTCGGCAATCTGCTCGCCCACGGTAAATACCGGGTTAAGCGAGGTCATCGGCTCCTGAAAGATCATGGCGATATCCGCGCCGCGCACGCGCTGCATCTGCGCATCGCTTTGCTCTCCCAGTTCAATGACCTGGCGATTACGCCGCCGAAGCAGCATCTGATCGCAGTGAACGTCGCCGCCCGCCTGCTCGATCAGGCGCATCAACGATAACGCCGTAACGGATTTCCCCGATCCCGATTCACCGACAATCGCCAGCGTTTCGCCTCGCTGAAGCCGAAACGACACATTGCGCACCGCGCTGACGCGTTGCTGCTCCTGCTCGAACGCAATGTTCAAATTTTTGACCGCCAGTACGTCGCTGGCGTCTAATTCGTGACTGTGTGGCACCTGTTGCTCCTCACTCCCGGTAGATCCCCGTCGTTGGCGTATCTCCGGCATATCCCCAGGCGCGATACATGCCTTCGCTGTTAAAAGGTAGGGCGACGTTGCCTTCGTGATCGACGGCAATCAGCCCACCGCTGCCGCCCAGCGCAGGCAATTTCTCCATGACCACACGCTCGCAGGCTTCCGCCAGGCTGAGTCCGCCGTAATCCATCAGCGCGGCGATATCGTAGGCCGCCAATGCGCGGATAAACACCTCGCCCGTTCCGGTACAGGAAACCGCCGCGCTGGCGTTGTTGGCGTAACACCCAGCCCCGACCAGCGGGCTGTCGCCTACGCGACCAGGCAGTTTATTCGTCATGCCGCCCGTCGACGTGGCCGCCGCCAGATTACCAAACCGATCCCGCGCCACCGCGCCCACGGTGCCCATTTTGGTGGTTTCATCCAACGGCGCGCCGCTATGGTCGAGCACCGTTTCTCCGGCGTCACGCGCCGCCAGCAGTTGCGCATAGCGCTCAGGCGTGGAGAAAAGATCGGCAGAAACGCGCTCCATCCCCCGGGAAGCCGCAAACGCTTCCGCCCCGTCCCCCACCATCAGCACATGCGGGCTTTGCTCCATCACCAGCCTGGCGGCCAGCACCGGGTTGCGTAAATGGCGAACGCCAGCGACAGCGCCTGCGTTAAGCGTATTGCCGTCCATAACGCAGGCATCCAGCTCGTGGGTGGCGTCGCGCGTGTAAACCGCGCCGATCCCGGCATTAAATAATGGGCACTCTTCCAGCAAACGCACCGCTTCCGTCACCACATCCAGCGCGCTTTCGCCCGCCTCCAGCATTTTCTGTCCTGTTTCGACGATGTCCGACAGCGCCTGAATATAGCGCTGTTCCTGCTCCTGGCTCATCTGTGCGCGCGTAATTGCGCCTGCGCCGCCGTGAATAGCAATGACTGCTTTGCCCATTATTTGTCGTCCGTTAGCGGTGGCACACAACTTTCCCTATAAATATCAGAATTGTTGTGAGTTATTGATTCGATTTTTGAATATAGAAAGATGCAGGCGGCATGTAAAGGTAAAGGGCCAGCCCCTAAGTCTGAGGTGGCATACAGCCTGCCCGCATTTTCTGACATAATAGACGGATTCGATTTTGCCTCGCAGGAGTGTTTTCATGGAATTTACCGCCGGACTGATGCCGCTTGAAACGGCGCTCACCCAGATGTTGTCGCGCATTACGCCACTCACGGCATTCGAAACCCTGCCGCTGGTTCACTGTTTTGGCCGCATCCTGGCAAACGATGTGGTCTCCCCGCTGGACGTTCCGGGATTCGATAACGCCGCAATGGACGGTTACGCGGTGCGTTTGGCGGATCTGACCGCTGGTCAACCGCTGCCGGTGGCGGGGAAAGCCTTTGCCGGGCAACCGTTCCAGGGGGAATGGCCTGCTGGCGCCTGTATCCGCATTATGACCGGCGCGCCGGTGCCTGCGGGGTGTGAGGCGGTGGTCATGCAGGAACAGACGGAGCAAACCGACGAGGGCATCCGCTTTACCGCTGACGTTCGTAACGGACAAAACATCCGCCGCCGTGGGGAAGACATCACCCATGACGCCGTGGTTTTCCCGGCGGGGACTCGCCTGACCACCGCAGAACTGCCGGTACTGGCTTCGCTGGGCATCGCCGAAGCGCAGGTCGTGCGCAAAGTGCGCGTGGCGCTGTTCTCCACCGGCGATGAACTGCAATTGCCGGGTCAGCCGCTGGGCGACGGGCAAATTTATGATACCAACCGCTTAACCGTACACTTGATGCTTGAGCAGTTAGGCTGCGAGGTGATCAATCTCGGGATCATTCGCGATAACCCGCAGCAGCTACGCGCCGCCTTTATCGAAGCCGACAGCCAGGCCGATGTGGTCATCAGCTCTGGCGGCGTTTCAGTGGGCGAGGCGGATTACACCAAAACGATCCTTGAAGAGCTGGGAGAAATCGCGTTCTGGAAACTGGCGATTAAACCGGGCAAACCGTTCGCCTTCGGTAAACTGAGCAACAGCTGGTTCTGCGGTCTGCCGGGCAACCCGGTCTCTGCGGCGCTGACGTTCTATCAGCTCGTGCAGCCGTTGCTGGCGAAACTTAGCGGCAATATCGCCAGCGGTCTGCCAGCGCGCCAGCGCGTGCGTACCGCTTCACGGCTGAAGAAAACGCCGGGCCGTCTTGATTTTCAGCGCGGCATTCTGCAACGCACGGCTGACGGCGAACTGGAAGTCACCACCACGGGACACCAGGGTTCGCATATTTTCAGCTCCTTTAGCATGGGTAACTGTTTTATTGTGCTGGAACGCGATCGCGGTAACGTTGACGCGGGCGAATGGGTGGAAGTAGAGCCGTTTAACGCGCTGTTTGGAGGCCTGTAATGGCGGAACTCAGCGACCAGGAGATGATGCGCTACAACCGGCAAATCATTCTGCGAGGGTTCGATTTTGAAGGACAGGAAGCGCTAAAGGATGCGCGGGTGCTGGCCGTTGGCCTGGGTGGACTCGGGTGTGCGGCAACGCAGTACCTCGCGGGCGCGGGCGTTGGGCAGCTTACGCTGCTCGACTTTGACACCGTTTCAGTGTCGAACCTGCAACGCCAGACGCTGCACAGCGATGCCACCGTCGGGCAGCCGAAGGTGGATTCGGCGCGCGAGGCGCTGGCACGCATTAACCCTTATATCACCCTTACACCGATCAACGCCCTGCTGGACGAACCGGCGCTGAATACGCTTATCGCCGGGCACGATCTGGTGCTGGACTGTACTGACAATGTTGCCATCCGTAATCAGCTTAATGCCGGATGTTTCGCCGCCAAAGTGCCGCTGGTTTCCGGCGCCGCCATCCGTATGGAAGGACAGATCACCGTCTTTACCTGGCAGGAAGGCGAACCCTGCTACCGCTGTCTGAGCCGTCTGTTTGGCGAGAACGCCCTCACCTGCGTGGAAGCGGGCGTTATGGCGCCGCTGATAGGGGTGATCGGTTCATTGCAGGCGATGGAAGCCATCAAATTGCTGGCGCATTACGGTCAACCCGCATCCGGCAAAATTGTGATGTACGACGCGATGACCTGTCAGTTCCGCGAAATGAAATTAATGCGCAATCCGGGTTGCGAGGTGTGCGGAGCACAGGTGCCGGCCTGATAAGACGCAAACGCGTCGCCATCAGGCATTTACGGGTGCCGGATGGCGGCTGACGCCTTATCCGGCCTACGATGGTTTGTAGGCCCGGCAAGCGCAGCGCCCCGGGCATGTTGCCGGATGGCGGCGTAAACGCCTTATCCGGCCTACGCGTCGCTCAAAGCGACGTTCGTCCGAACGCGCCTTGCCAGTCTTGCTCAAACTTCGCTACTGCGGCATCGACAGCCGGGTAACTGATAAGCTGCTGCGCGACATCCAGCGGCAGGGTGATGGATTCACACCCGGCCAACAGGCAGTCCAGCGCCTGACGCGGCGTTTTAAAACTGGCCGCCAGCACTTTGGCGTGCGGGGCGTGCATTTTCAGTAGCTGCTGCAAATCATTAACCGTCTGAATACCGTTCCCGCCCTGTGCGTCCACGCGGTTAACGTAAGGCGCAACGTAGTCGGCACCCGCCAGCGCGGATAACAGCCCCTGCGCCGCGCCGTAAACCGCCGTCCCCAGCGTCGGAATACCTTCCGCTTTCAACAATTTAATCGCTGCCAGTCCTTCGGCTGTAACCGGCACTTTTACCACGATATCAGGAATAATCGCCCGCAGCTTACGCGCATCGCTGACCATTCCTTGCGCCGTGCTCGCCATCACCTGAGCGAATAAACGCCCCTGCCCGCCCATCGCGTCGTGCAATTCCGGGAGTAACACCTCCAACGGTTTTTTACCTGCCGCCACGATACTGGGATTCGTCGTCACCCCTGCCAGCGGGAATATACGCGCCAGCGATTTCACGGCCTCAACGTCAGACGTATCCAGATAGAGTTCCATAACCATTCCTCAAACTGTGAGATTTTGCATAGTTTAAGACTATCACGACAAAACCTCTCTGAGAGTTGACCTGCGTCAACATAACTTTCATTCGAAAGTTATTTAATCTTTATACGAAAGAAAGAGAGGCCGTTTATGATTTTCAATATTCAGCGCTATTCTACCCATGATGGCCCCGGCATTCGCACCGTTGTCTTCCTGAAAGGCTGCTCGCTGGGCTGCCGCTGGTGCCAGAACCCGGAAAGCCGCGCACGCGCCAGAGATCTCTTATACGATGCGCGCCTGTGCCTTGACGGGTGCACGCTGTGCGCGCAAGCCGCGCCAGAGGTGATCGAACGCGCGCTGAACGGCCTGCTTATTCATCGCGAAAAACTGACCGATGCGCATATGGATGCCCTCACCCACTGCTGCCCTACTCAGGCGTTAACCGTCTGCGGCGAAACAAAGCGCGTGGAAGAGATCATGGACACCGTACTGCGCGACAAGCCGTTTTACGATCGCAGCGGCGGCGGTATAACGCTCTCCGGCGGCGAGCCCTTTATGCAGCCGGAACTGGCCGCCGCGTTGTTCAAAGCCAGCCATGATGCGGGTATCCATACCGCGGTCGAAACCTGTCTGCACGTACCGTGGAAATATATCGAACCGTCCCTGCCGAATGTCGATCTGTTCCTCGCCGATTTAAAACACGTTGCCGAGGCGCCGTTTAAGCAGTGGACCGATGGCAGCGCTTCTCGCGTACTGGAAAACCTGAAAAAGCTCGCTGCCGCCGGTAAAAAAATGATCATCCGCGTGCCGCTCATTCAGGGTTTTAACGCCGATGAAGAGGCGATCAAAGCCATTACCGATTTTGCCGCCGACGAACTGCACGTCGGTGAGATCCATTTTCTGCCCTATCACACGCTGGGCATCAATAAATACCACTTACTCAGTCAGCCCTACTATGCCCCGGACAAACCACTTGATGCGCCCGCGTTGCTTGATTTTGCGCAGCAGTACGCCAGCAGCAAAGGTTTAACCGCGACTTTACGAGGATAATCCCATGACCACACTGAAACTGGATACGCTCAGCGACCGCATCAAAGCGCATAAAACCGCGCTGGTGCACATTGTGAAGCCGCCCGTATGTACGGAGCGCGCGCAGCACTACACCGAGATGTATCAGCAACATCTGGATAAGCCGATTCCGGTTCGTCGCGCGCTGGCGCTGGCGCATCATCTGGCGGAACGCACTATCTGGATCAAACATGACGAACTGATTATCGGCAACCAGGCAAGCGAAGTGCGCGCCGCGCCGATCTTCCCGGAATACACCGTCTCGTGGATTGAAAAAGAGATCGACGATCTGGCCGATCGCCCTGGCGCCGGTTTTGCGGTCAGCGAAGAGAACAAACGCGTTTTACACGCCGTGTGCCCGTGGTGGCGTGGTCAGACGGTACAGGACCGCTGCTACGGCATGTTTACCGATGAGCAAAAAGGCCTGCTGGAAACCGGCATCATTAAAGCCGAGGGCAACATGACCTCCGGCGACGCGCATCTGGCGGTAAACTTCCCGCTGCTGCTGGAAAAAGGTCTTGATGGTCTGCGTGACAAAGTGGCGGAACGCCGTTCGCGCATTGACCTGACCGTACTGGAAGACCTGCACGGCGAGCAGTTCCTGAAGGCGATTGATATCGTGCTGGGGGCGGTCAGCCTGCACATCAAACGTTTTGCCAACCTGGCGCGTCAGATGGCGGCGACAGAAAGCCGTGAAAGCCGCCGTGACGAACTGCTGGCGATGGCGGAGAACTGCGATCTCATCGCCCATCAGCCGCCGCAGACGTTCTGGCAGGCGCTGCAACTGTGCTATTTCATCCAGCTGATTTTGCAAATCGAGTCTAACGGTCACTCCGTCTCGTTTGGACGTATGGACCAGTATCTCTGGCCGTATTACCGTCGTGATGTGGAGCAAAACCAGACGCTGGATCGCGAACACGCGATTGAACTGCTGCACAGCTGCTGGCTGAAGCTGCTGGAAGTGAACAAGATCCGCTCCGGCTCTCACTCCAAAGCCTCAGCGGGCAGCCCGCTGTATCAGAACGTCACCATTGGCGGTCAGAGTCTGGTCAACGGTCAGCCGGTGGATGCGGTCAATCCGCTCTCTTACGCTATTCTGGAGTCCTGCGGCCGCCTGCGTTCCACCCAGCCGAACCTCAGCGTGCGCTATCACGCCGGAATGAGCAACGACTTCCTCGATGCCTGCGTGCAGGTTATTCGCTGCGGCTTTGGGATGCCCGCGTTCAACAACGACGAAATCGTTATCCCGGAATTTATTAAACTCGGTATCGACCCACAAGACGCTTACGACTACGCGGCCATCGGCTGTATCGAAACCGCCGTGGGTGGCAAATGGGGCTACCGCTGCACCGGCATGAGCTTCATTAACTTTGCCCGCGTGATGCTGGCAGCGCTGGAAGGTGGCCGCGACGCCACCAGCGGTAAGGTCTTCCTGCCGCAGGAAAAGGCGCTCTCCGCCGGTAACTTCACCAGCTTCGATGAAGTGATGGACGCCTGGGATACGCAGATTCGCTACTACACGCGCAAATCGATCGAAATCGAGTACGTGGTTGACACCATGCTGGAAGAGAACGTCCATGACATTCTCTGCTCGGCGCTGGTGGATGATTGCATCGAACGCGCGAAGAGCATCAAGCAAGGCGGCGCGAAATATGACTGGGTTTCCGGGTTGCAGGTCGGTATCGCTAACCTCGGCAACAGCCTGGCGGCGGTGAAAAAGCTGGTCTTTGAACAGGGGGCTATCGGCCAACAGCAGCTTGCCGCCGCACTGGCCGATGACTTTGAAGGCCTCACTCATGAACAGTTACGCCAGCGGCTGATCAACGGCGCGCCAAAATACGGTAACGACGATGACACCGTCGATACCCTGCTGGCCCGCGCTTATCAGACCTATATCGACGAGCTGAAGCAGTATCACAACCCGCGTTACGGTCGCGGCCCGACCGGCGGCAACTATTACGCCGGAACCTCGTCCATCTCTGCAAACGTACCGTTTGGCGCGGCAACGATGGCGACGCCGGATGGCCGTAAAGCGCATACCCCGCTGGCGGAAGGGGCAAGCCCGGCTTCCGGTACTGACCATCTCGGTCCAACGGCGGTTATTGGCTCCGTCGGCAAACTGCCTACCGGCTCAATTCTCGGCGGCGTGTTGCTCAACCAGAAGCTGAACCCGGCGACGCTGGAGAACGAATCCGACAAGCAGAAGCTGATGATACTGCTGCGCACTTTCTTCGAAGCGCATAAAGGCTGGCATATTCAGTACAACATCGTGTCGCGCGAAACGCTGCTGGACGCGAAGAAGCACCCGGATCAGTATCGCGATCTGGTGGTCAGGGTGGCCGGTTATTCCGCCTTCTTTACCGCGCTATCGCCGGATGCGCAGGACGATATCATCGCCCGTACTGAACATATGTTGTAAAAATATGCCCGGTGGCGCTTCGCTTACCCGGCCTACATATTCCCCCGTAGGCCGGATAAGGCGAAGCCGCCACCCGGCTTTCTGACTTTCATTCGAAATTAAATTTGTGCTCCCCGTCACCTTGTTATTAGAATGTTTCAAAACGCAGTGACCCAGGAGCAATGTATGACTGTTAAAGTTATCGTCATTGATATGGACGGAACTTTTCTCGACGACGCCAAAAAGTACGATCACGCACGATTTATGGCGCAGTATCAGGAACTAAAAAAACGCGGCATCGAATTTGTCGTCGCCAGCGGCAATCAGTATTACCAACTTATTTCCTTTTTCCCCGAGCTGAAAGACGAAATTTCCTTCGTCGCGGAAAATGGCGCGCTGGTTTATGAGCATGGCAAGCAGCTGTTTCATGGCGAACTGACCCGGCATGAATCCCGTATTGTGATTGGCGAACTGTTAAAAGATAAGCAGCTTAATTTTGTCGCCTGCGGCCTGAAAAGCGCTTATGTCAGCGAACATGCGCCGGAATCTTTTGTGGCGCTGATGTCGAAGCACTACCACCGTCTGCAACCCGTGAAGGATTACCAGGACATTGACGATGTTCTGTTTAAGTTTTCACTGAACCTGCCAGACCAGCAGATCCCCTTCGTGGTTGATGCGCTGCATACGTCGCTGGACGGCATTATGAAACCCGTGACCAGCGGCTTCGGCTTCATCGACTTAATCATACCGGGATTACACAAAGCGAACGGCATCAGCCGTCTGTTGAAACGCTGGGATCTTTCGCCGCAAAATGTGGTGGCGATTGGCGACAGCGACAACGATGCGGAAATGCTGAAAATGGCGCGGTACGCTTTCGCGATGGCGAACGCCGCAGACAACATCAAAGCCCTCAGCCGTTATCATACCGATGATAACAACCATCAGGGAGCGTTAAACGTGATTCAGGCCGTACTGGATAACGCCCCGCCTTTTAACGTCTGATTCCAGATACCGGAGCGCTGCTCCGGTTCCCTCCTGCTTTTCCATTCTGCGTACCGCATCAAGTTTTTAAACTTGCATTAACTTATTTATAACTTATATTGTCATTTGTAATTAATTTAAGTTTCGAATGAAAGTCAATGCGAGGTGGTTATGGCTTTAACCTTCACAAGCGATACATTACCGGCCGATCATAAAGCGGCGATCCGGCAGATGAAGCAGGCGTTGCGGGCGCAGCTCGGTGATGTGCAGGGCGTTTTTGACAGGCTCAGCGAGGTGATTGCCACACGCGTGGCGGAAATCAATACGCTCAAAGCGCAGGGCGATGCCGTCTGGCCTGCGCTGTCTTACGCGGATATCCAGTCTGGCGCCATCACGGCAGCGCAGCGTGAACAGATCAAGCGGCGTGGATGCGCGGTCATTAAGGGCCATTTCCCGCGGGAACAGGCGCTGGCATGGGATCAATCCATGCTGGATTATCTGGATCGCAACCATTTTGATGAGGTGTACAAAGGTCCCGGCGATAACTTCTTCGGCACGTTAACCGCCTCCCGCCCTGAAATTTATCCGATTTACTGGTCGCAGGCGCAGATGCAGGCTCGTCAGAGCGAAGAGATGGCGAACGTTCAGTCTTTCCTTAATCGGCTGTGGACATTTGAAAGCGACGGCAGACAGTGGTTCAACCCGGATATCAGCGTGATCTACCCGGATCGCATCCGCCGCCGCCCGCCCGGCACCACCTCAAAAGGTCTGGGGGCGCATACCGATTCCGGCGCGCTGGAACGCTGGCTGCTGCCCGCCTATCAACGGGTTTTCGCCAGTATCTTTAACGGCGAACTGGAGAAGTACGATCCCTGGCATGCCGCCTACCGTACCGAAGTCGAAGAGTATACGGTCGATAACACCACCAAATGCTCGGTTTTCCGCACCTTCCAGGGGTGGACGGCGCTGTCAGATATGCTGCCGGGCCAGGGCTTGCTGCATGTGGTGCCGATTCCAGAAGCGATGGCGTATATTCTGTTACGCCCCCTGCTGGATGACGTTCCTGAAGATGAACTGTGCGGCGTTGCACCAGGCCGGGTGCTGCCGGTTTCGCAACAATGGCATCCGCTGCTGATTGAGGCATTGACCAGTATTCCGCAACTGGAGGCCGGGGACTCCGTCTGGTGGCATTGCGATGTGATCCACTCCGTCGCGCCGGTGGAAAATCAGCAAGGCTGGGGGAACGTGATGTACATCCCCGCCGCGCCGATGTGTGAGAAAAACCTGGCTTACGCGCACAAGGTCAAAGCCGCGCTGGAAACGGGCGCATCGCCAGGCGATTTCCCGCGTGAAGATTACGAAACAAACTGGGAAGGCCGTTTTACGCTGAGCGATCTGAACGTTCACGGAAAACGCGCGCTGGGCATGAGTTAAGCGTCATACAGCCCTTCCCGCTCTACGGCGGTGCGTCGTTTCCCTGGACGTATCCGCCGCACCGACTCCCGCACCGTCAACGTGCCGTTCAGCAACAGCGTACCGATTGGCGCATTCGGACGAACCAGACGTTGTTGCAGCATATGTACCGCCTCCGTCCCCAGCTCATCGCGCGGCACATGCACTGCTGTTAACGGCACATCCTGAATTTCCGCCAGATTAAAGCCGTCAATACTCATCACCGACACATCCTGCGGCACGCGAAGGCCGCGCTTTTGCAACGCGCTGATGACGCCCGCCGCCATAAAATCACCGCCGACCAAAAACGCCGTCGGCAACGCCTTATCCGGCGTATTCGCCAGCCATTCGCTGACCCGCTGCTCCGCCTCTTTCGCACTGAAACTCGGCGATACCAGTAAATCCCGCTTATCGTTAAATTTCAGATTATGGGTTTGCCAGGCGTTGCGAATGCCGGCCAGACGCAGCTCCATCGTGTAGCGACGCAGACAGAGCACCGTCATCACGTCGCGATGCCCCATTGAAAAAAGATAATCAGCGGCAAGTTCGCCAATGGCGCGATGATCGGGCGAAACGGCTGGCAAACGCATTCGCTGGTCGCGGCAATTAATCAGTACGCAGGGTTTCCCCACGTCCACTGCCAAATCGTGAATATGCGGATCGTCAATCCCTAACAAAATCGCCGCCTGCGTTTCCGCTTCGTTCATCCGCGCGAGGAAAAGCTGCGCGTCACTGTCCAGCTCCTCAAGCGCGCAATAACGCAGCCGTACTTCATACGCCGTCAGCCCTTTACTCACGTTCTGAATCACGCGGTAGTAAAAGATGTCGGACCGCTCATCAAACGCCCGCTGCGGCGCAAAGACCACCAGACTATTCAGCAACAGCCTGCCTGCCGCCATCCCGTCCATGACGCCCAGCTCCCGCGCGCACTCCAGCACTTTGTTGCGCGCTTTTTCACTGGTATTTGCCTTCCCCGCCAGCACGCGGGAGACGGTGCTGACGGAAAGCTGCGTCCGCACGGCAATTTCGCTGATTTTGAGCCTTTTATCCATTTTGTGATCTTGCTCCATTTGCTAAATGAAAAAATTTTCATAACGCACAAACAGGGAAATAACTGGCTTAACGTCCATCTTGCCAGAGCGATACCGTTAGTAATGAGAAAACTTGCACAAAATCCACTATTGCCCGCTCATTTTCTCACTTAACCTGAACTTGTCACACAACTTACATACTAGTTGTATAGCAACTAAGAATAAATAAAAAGATAACTTTCAATGAGATAACAAAATTTGTGTGACATCAAAACGTTTATTTCCCCTACCGTCCGTCTTGTGGAGAAAAGAAATGAGTCAGGACATCAATAACACTGTCGCCGCGAGTAAAACCCGCCGCGTCATCAAAAATTTGCGCTGGTATGTGCTGGTGCTGTTCTTACTGGGTGTGACCGTTAACTACATCACGCGTAACTCGCTGGGTATCCTGGCGCCGGAGCTAAAAGAGAGTCTGGGGATCACCACCGAGCAATACTCCTGGATTGTCGGCGCGTTCCAGATTGCCTACACCATTTTCCAGCCCCTGTGCGGCTGGCTGATCGATGTGATTGGCCTGAAGATTGGCTTTATGGTCTGCGCCGGGATCTGGGCGCTGATGTGTATCTTCCACGCGGGCGCCGGAAGCTGGCTGCATCTGGCGATTTTGCGCTTCTTTATGGGCGCATCTGAAGCGGCCGCTACGCCAGCCAACGCCAAAACCATCGGCGAATGGTTCCCGAAATCAGAGCGTCCGGTCGCGGCGGGCTGGGCAGGCGTCGGCTTCTCAATTGGCGCCATGCTGGCGCCGCCAATCATCTACTTCGCGCACGCCTCATTCGGCTGGCAGGGCGCATTTATGTTTACCGGCGTGCTGGCACTGCTGTGGGTGATCCTGTGGTGGGCGTTCTACCATAACCCGGAACAGCACCCGAACCTGAGTGAAGAGGAGCTGGAGTATATCAAGCAGGATAACGAGCCTCCGGCCGTGAAACTGCCCTTCCTGACCGCGCTGAAAACCGTGTCGAAAAATAAACGTTTCTACGGTATCGCGATCCCGGCCTTTATGGCAGAACCGGCCTGGGCGGTGCTGAGCTTCTGGGTGCCGCTGTATCTGGCGAAGGAACACGGCATGGATCTGAAGCAGATCGCCATGTTTGCCTGGCTGCCGTTCCTCGCCGCCGATCTCGGCAGCGTGGCGAGCGGCTACCTCACCCGCCTGTATACCCGTCTGTTTGGCTGCTCTCGCGTTAACTCCGTGGTGGCAAGCTCCGTGACCGGCGCGTTTCTGATGATTTCTCTCGGCATCGTGGCCATTACCCGCGATCCGTATATCACCATCGTGCTGATCTCCATCGGCGGCTTCGGTCATCAGATCATCTCCTGCATGCTGAGCGCGCTGGTCGTGGAGTCGTTTGATAAAGGCCAGATGGCGACCGTCAACGGAATGCGCGGCTCTGCGGCGTGGATCGCCAGCTTCCTCTTCTCTCTGTTAATTGGCGTTACCGCCGACAAAATCGGCTTTAACCCGCTCTTTATCGCCATGGGGTTCTTTGACCTGATTGGCGCTGTTTTCCTGGTGGCATTTATTGCTGAACGTCGCGCCAAGCGCGCCTGATAGTGGATGTATTGCGTATGAAAACCCTGAAAAACTGGATTGTAGAGAAACAGTCGGCCCATCATCTGGAACTGCTGGTCGATGGTCAACACCATCTGTGCCTGTACGTACTGGAAGAAAATCTGTTTCGCGTGCTGATCAAACGTAAAGGCGAACTGGCATTAGACAGAACCTGGAGTATCGCCCCGGCGCAGGATGTGCCGTGGGAAGGCCGCAGCCGTGAGGATGTCAGCGGCTTTAGCTGCCCGGCCTGGCAACTGACGCAGCAGGATGGCGCGCTGATTGTCGCTACTGAGCAACTGCGCGTGACCGTCCACCAGCCGCTGTGGCTGGAGTGGCACTACCGTGACGAGGCGGGCGACTGGCAGCCGCTGGTCAACGACCGCCCCACCAGCGCCTATCTGCTGAACGCTCACGGCGACGGCGTAGCGCACTATTTAAGCCGCCGTAAAGATGAACGTTTTTACGGTCTGGGCGAGAAAGCGGGCGACCTGCAACGCAACGGCCAACGCTATGAGATGCGCAACCTTGACGCGATGGGCTATAACGCGGTCAGCACCGATCCGCTGTACAAACATATTCCATTCACCATCGCCCGCCGCGATGACGTCAGCTACGGTCTGTTTTACGACAACCTGAGCAGCTGCTGGCTGGATCTGGGCAATGAAATCGACAACTATCACACCGCCTATCGCCGCTGGCAGGCGGAAGCGGGCGATATCGATTACTACATCTTTACCGGCAAGCGTGTGCTGGATGTCACCAAAGCCTTTGTGCGCCTGACGGGGAAAACCCTGTTCGGGCCGAAGTGGAGCCTGGGTTACAGCGGCTCAACCATGCATTACACCGATGCGCCGGACGCGCAAAACCAGCTGATGAACTTTATCCGTCTGTGCAATGAACACGCGATTCCGTGCGATTCGTTCCAGCTTTCATCTGGCTACACCTCCATTAACGGCAAACGCTACGTCTTTAACTGGAACTACAACAAGGTGCCGCAGCCGAAAGTGATGACCCAGGCATTCCACGATGCGGGGTTGAAGCTGGCAGCCAACATTAAACCGTGTCTGTTGCAGGATCACCCGCGCTACAACGAAGTCGCGGAAAGAGGGTTATTTATTCGTGATTCGGAAACCGACGCGCCGGAACGTTCAAGTTTCTGGGATGACGAAGGTTCTAACCTCGACTTCACCAATCCGCAAACCGTCGCCTGGTGGCAGGAAGGCGTCACCACGCAGTTGCTGGAGATGGGGATCGACTCCACCTGGAACGACAACAACGAGTTCGAAGTGTGGGATGGCGAAGCCCGCTGCCACGGCTTTGGCCGCGAAATCGCCATCAAACATATTCGCCCGGTCATGCCGCTGTTGATGATGCGCGCCTCGCTGGAAGCGCAGCAGCGCTTTGCGCCGGAAAAACGCCCGTACCTGATCTCCCGTTCCGGCTGCGCCGGGATGCAGCGTTACGTGCAAACCTGGAGCGGCGATAACCGCACCAGTTGGGATACCCTGCGCTACAACACCCGCATGGGGCTGGGGATGAGTCTGTCCGGGCTGTATAACGTGGGTCACGACGTCGGCGGTTTCTCTGGCGATAAACCGGATGCGGAGCTGTTCGTGCGCTGGGTACAGAACGGCGTGATGCACCCTCGCTTTACCATCCACTCATGGAATGACGATCATACGGTGAATGAGCCGTGGATGTACCCGGGCGTGACGCCGGCGATTCGTAGCGCGATTGAGCTACGTTACCGTCTGCTGCCCTACTTCTACACGCTGCTGTGGCAGGCGCATGCCGACGACGAGCCGATGTTGCGCCCCACTTTCCTCGACCACGAGCACGACGCGCAAACCTTCGCAGAGTGCGACGACTTCCTGCTTGGCCGCGATATTCTGGTGGCAAGCGTGGTGGAACCCGGTCAACGTGAACGCCGCGTCTGGCTGCCGGATAACGAAACCGGTTGGTACGATTTCGATAGCCACGAATGGTTCTCTGGCGGCCAGTGGATCACGCTGAACGCGCCGCTGGAAAAACTGCCGCTGCTGGTACGCGCCGGTGCAGGTCTGCCGCTGAGCGAACGGATCACCCATGTCAGCGCTGAACGCGACGATACCCGCGAGCTGAAACTGTTCCCGGTCAAAGGCGTGGGGACAACGTCCGGTCTGCTGTTTGAAGACGATGGCGAAAGCTGGGGTTATCAGACGGGCAATGCCCTGTGGGTGGAATGGGAGATGGTGTGCGATGGGGCGACCGTCAACCTGAGGATCAACGCGCGTGGCGACTATCGTCCGGCATGGAACGCGTTGAAGGTATCGTTACCGGCGGGGGAAAAACGCACGCTGCGGGTGAATGGCGTTGAAGGGAGTGAGTGGGTGCTCTGAAAATTGCCGGGTGGCGGCTTCGCCTTACCCGGCCTACAAACTGTAGCGTAGGCCCGGTAAGCGTAGCGCCACCGGGCTTTTTTTAGCCGTCGATCCCTTTACTACGCAGATAATCTTCGTAGTTGCCGCTGAAGTCCACCACGCGCTGCGGCGTAATTTCCAGCACGCGCGTCGCCAGCGAGCTAACAAACTCACGGTCGTGAGAAACGAAAATCAGCGTGCCCTGATACATCTCCAGCGCCATGTTCAGCGATTCGATCGATTCCATATCCAGGTGGTTGGTCGGTTCGTCCATCACCAGGATATTCGGTTTCTGCATCATCAGCTTACCGAACAACATACGCCCTTTTTCACCACCGGAGAGCACCTTCGCCGGTTTTCTGATATCGTCCTGGCTGAACAACAGACGGCCAAGAATGCTGCGTACAGCCTGCTCGTCATCGCCTTCCTGCTTCCACTGACTCATCCATTCAAACACCGTCAGGTCATTTTCGAACTCATATTCGTGATCCTGCGCGTAATACCCAATGCGCGCGTTCTCTGACCATTTCACGGTGCCGTTATCCGGCGCCAGATCGCCCACCAGCGTTTTCAGCAACGTGGATTTACCCACGCCGTTAGTCCCGAGTACCGCAAGCTTTTCGCCCACTTCCAGCAGCAGATTAACGCCCTTGAACAGCGGGCCATTATCAAAGCCTTTCGCGAGCGCTTCCACTTCCAGCGCGTTACGGAACAGCTTCTTATCCTGTTCAAAACGGATGAACGGGTTCTGACGGCTGGAGGCCTTCACCTCATCAAGCTTAATTTTATCAATCTGACGGGCACGAGACGTTGCCTGGCGAGACTTAGACGCGTTAGCGCTAAAGCGGCTGACGAAAGATTGCAGGTCTGCAATCTGCGCCTTTTTCTTGGCGTTATCGGCCAGCAGGCGTTCACGCGCCTGGGTGGCGGCAGTCATATACTCGTCGTAGTTACCCGGGTAAATGCGCAGTTCGCCGTAATCCAGATCCGCCATATGCGTACACACCATATTCAGGAAGTGACGGTCGTGCGAAATGATGATCATGGTGCTGTCACGTTCGTTCAGTACCTGCTCCAGCCAACGGATCGTGTCGATGTCGAGGTTGTTGGTCGGTTCATCAAGCAGCAGGATATCGGGGTCGGAAAACAGCGCCTGCGCCAGCAGGACACGCAGTTTCCAGCCTGGCGCGACTTCGCTCATCGGGCCGTAGTGCTGCTCAACCGGAATACCCACGCCCAGCAGCAGTTCGCCCGCGCGCGCTTCGGCAGAGTAACCATCCATTTCGCCGTATTTCACTTCCAGATCGGCCACTTTATAGCCATCTTCTTCACTCATTTCCGGCAGCGCGTAGATGCGGTCGCGTTCCTGTTTTACTTCCCACAGTTCAACATGCCCCATGATCACTGTGTCGAGTACGCTGAACTCTTCGAAGGCAAACTGATCCTGGCGCAGCTTACCGATACGCTCGTTTGGATCGAGAGAGACGTTGCCCAGCGTCGGTTCGAGATCGCCGCCGAGGATTTTCATAAAGGTGGATTTACCGCTACCGTTGGCGCCAATCAGGCCGTAACGGTTGCCGCCGCCAAATTTGACGGAAATATTTTCAAACAGCGGCTTGCTGCCGAACTGCATGGTGACGTTGCTGGAAACTAACACTGGCGTATCCTGAAAAATATGTGACAAACCGCTTATTATGCCACAAGTCTTAAATAAGATCGCGCCTCACGGTAAGCCGCTAAAATTGTCCTCACGGGAAAAAAATGTGATTTCGTACACATCTGAATTCCCACTTAACGGGAATGCACATATAATGCGCTCCCAACATGACAGAATTCTCAACCCAATAGCCTGCCAGGCACTGAATCTCGCATAACATGAATATGAAATTAACAACGTTTTTCGCGGCGGCCCTCGCTGTAGTTGGCTTTTGCAGCACCGCCTCAGCGGTGACTTATCCTTTACCGACCGATGGCAGTCGCGTCGTTGGTCAAAACCAGGTGATCACTATCCCGGAAGGCAATACCCAACCGCTGGAGTATTTTGCGGCTGAATACCAGATGGGGCTGTCTAACATGCTGGAAGCGAACCCGGGTGTTGATACCTTCCTGCCAAAAGGCGGTACGGTGCTGAACATTCCTCAGCAGCTGATCCTGCCGGACACCGTGCATGAAGGCATTGTCATTAACAGTGCGGAAATGCGTCTGTACTACTACCCGAAAGGCACCAACACGGTGATCGTCCTGCCGATTGGTATCGGTCAATTAGGGAAAGACACGCCAATCAACTGGACAACGAAAGTTGAGCGTAAGAAAGCAGGCCCGACCTGGACGCCGACGGCGAAAATGCATGCCGAATACCGCGCGGCGGGCGAACCGCTGCCTGCCGTCGTGCCGGCTGGCCCGGATAACCCGATGGGTCTGTACGCGCTGTACATTGGTCGTCTGTATGCAATTCATGGCACCAACGCCAACTTCGGTATCGGCCTGCGCGTCAGCCACGGCTGCGTCCGTCTGCGTAACGACGACATCAAGTTCCTGTTTGAAAATGTGCCGGTCGGCACCCGCGTACAGTTTATCGACGAGCCGGTGAAAGCGACCACTGAGCCAGATGGCAGCCGTTACATTGAAGTCCATAACCCTCTGTCTACCACGGAAGCGCAGTTCGAAGGCGGCGAGATCGTACCGATTAACCTGAACAAAAGCGTTCAGAGCGTCACCAGCCAGCCTGATGTCGATCAGTCTGTGGTTGAGCAGGCCGTTCAGAACCGTTCCGGTATGCCGGTTCGTCTGAACTGATCAGAGCAATGTGCCGGGTGGCGACTCTCGCCTTACCCGGCCTACCGCGTCGGCCCGATAAGCATAGCGCCATCGGGCCATCACTTCAGCAGCAACAATCCATATCCCACCAGCGCCGCCCAGAGCAGCATCGGCAACGAATACCAATGAAACCGCCACCAGATACGCCGATCATTTGCCATCCGCAATGCAATCAGATTCGCCAGCGATCCCGGTAGCAAACCAAAACCACCGATATTGACCGCCCAGGCCAGCAACGCGGTCGGCGGAACGTAGTTGAGCAATAAAATCGTGGCGGGCACATTGCTGATAAACTGCGACAGACCGAGCGCAGTCAGCCAAAGCCCCGACGCAGAGAGCGTTTCAACATGGCGCAGTACGCCCTGCAACACCGGTAGCTGTATCAATAAATGCACGTCGATAAACATCACTATAAACACCAGCAGCAACGTCCAGTCGACGCTCAGTACCACGCGGCGCGCCAGGACGATGAACCCTGCCGCCACAATCGCCAGCCCCCAGAGTTCCTGCTTCAGTTCAAGCGCGGTCAGAAACACGATATACAACCCAGAACAGCTCCACACCAGGCGCGGTTGCCACTCAGGGGCGCGCGTACCGGTATGGTATTGCAACGCCTTCCCCGGAAAACAAAGGCCACACAGCACCAACAGCGTCAGCATCATCACGGCGGCAAGCGGCGCCATCTGCCAGACAAAAGCCGCAAATGAGAGGCCAGAACGCCCCCACAACAAAATATTTTGCGGATTGCCAATCGGCGTGAGCAGCGAACCGGCATTGACCGCCAGCGCCTCAAAGATAATCAGCCGGTTTACCGGAATCGCACACAGTCTTTTCAGGGTAATGGTCAGCGGAACGACGATAAACAGCGCCACATCGTTGGTCAGGAACGTTGACAGCACCGCCGCCGCCAGCACCATAAACATTGCCAGACGGCGTTCCGTTTTAAAACGACGAACCATTCTGCGGCCCAGCACATCAAAATATCCGCTCAGCTCAACGCCTTTGGTCAGCAGCATCAAACCGCTCAGCGTAATAATGGTGTGCCAGTCAATTGCACCCGGCCAGGTGCGGGGGGTAAACGGGACGAACAGACTGAGTCCGGCCCCGACAAGGAGTAATAACAGCAGGAAACGATCGCGTCTTAATGCCCGCAGAAAAGGAAAACTCATTCAGAAGGCGTTCCGTGCTTTTGCGTAAACAGGCGGAAAGCCTCAAGCGTTTCCTGGCTTACATGGTGCTCCATCCCTTCCGCATCGCGGCGTGCGATTTCCGGGCTGACGCCCAGCACCAGTAAAAAGTTTTCCACGATCTGGTGGCGTTCACGGCTTTCCTGCGCCAGCTTCTCGCCTTCTGCGGTCAGGAATACCCCGCGCCAGGGGATCATTTCGATAAGCCCTACCGACGCCAGACGCTTGAGCATCTTGGCGACCGTCGGCTGGGAAACGCCAAGTCGCGCCGCCATATCAACCTGACGCGCTTCACCGACCTCGATAATTAAATCGGAAATCAGCTCAACGTAGTCATCAATCAGTTCACGGCGATGCGCTTCCCTGACCTGGCGGAACCCTTCGACGTGTTCTTCGACATTCACTAATTGCGTCACTTTTTTTGTTGTTGGCGTACCTGCGCGACGACTCATTCTGCTTCCTCGTTACTGTGACGCGTTAATTGCATCTGGCTGGAGTGGGCCCATTGTAAACCAGAGTTGCACAGGCTCAAAAATTTAACGTTTTAGCAATAGCTATATAATATAGCCTGTGCTATATCTGTATGTAATGCAGGCATCCCTCACGGATCGATGGGATCGTAAAGTCAGGAGGTTTCTATGAACGAATTTAAGAGGTGTATGCGCGTGTTTAGCCACTCTCCCTTTAAAGTACGGTTAATGCTGCTGTCCATGCTGTGTGACATGATCAACGGCAAACCCGAGCAGGATCAACCCTCGTCAAAATAACGCGGCGTCGCGGTACGCCGCTCCATTTTGACGCCATCTTCGCGGCCATCAAGGCGCGCTCGCGCTGTGTTTTATCTCAATACCCTTTCTTTTTGTCGGTTTTGCTGCCCCCTTCGCAAAACATTTTCCTTGTAGTAGTTGACCTTCTTATACACACGCTCTATCGTTGCGCAGCCCTGCATATATTGCGGCTCGCAGATGCGGACCCCATCCCCTCTTCACGCACTTTCCGGCAGGTATTGACCCTTAACGCCAGGGTGAGCACATGGCGTTTTTGCAATAGTGGCATATGAATTTAACCCTCAAAGACTCGCTTATTGCCCGCAGCAGGGCCATTAGCCCGTGGACTGGCTTCTACTTTTTACAGTCGCTGCTGATTAACCTCGCGTCGGGCTACCCGTTTAGCCTGTTCTATACAGCGGCCTTTACCTGCCTATTGCTGTTGCTCTGGCGCACCGCGCCGCGCACGCAAAAGGTGTTGATCGGGCTATGCTCGCTGATCGCCGCCATGTATTTCCCGTTCGGCCAGGCCTACGGCTCGCCAAACTTTAATACGCTGCTGGCGCTGCATTCGACCAACGTGGAAGAGTCCACCGAAATCCTGACCATCTTCCCGTGGTACAACTATCTGGTAGGCCTCTTTATCTTTGTACTGGGCGTGATTGCCGTTCGCCGTAAGCAAGAGACGGAGAAAAAAGCCTGGCGCGTTGTGGACAGCGTGTGTCTGCTGTTCAGCGTCATCGCCTTTTTTGTCGCGCCGGTGCAAAACCTGGCGTGGGGCGGCGTGTTTAAATTAAAAGACACCGGCTACCCGGTTTTTCGCTTCGTGAAGGATGTCATCGTCAACAACAATGAGGTGATTGAGGAGCAAGAGCGGATGGCGAAGCTGTCCGGGATGAAAGATACCTGGACGGTCACTGCGGTTAAGCCCCGATACCATACCTACGTGGTGGTGATCGGTGAAAGCGCGCGGCGTGACGCAATGGGCGCATTCGGCGGTCACTGGGATAACACCCCGTTCGCCAGTACCGCCAACGGTTATTTTTTCATGGATTACGTTGCCGCCAGCGGCTCAACGCAAAAATCGCTCGGTTTAACGCTCAACCGCGTGGTCGACAACAAGCCGCAATTCCAGGATAACTTTGTGACGCTGGCCAACCGTGCCGGTTTCCAGACCTGGTGGTTCTCGAATCAGGGGCAAATCGGCGAATACGATACGGCTATCGCCAGCATCGCGAAACGTGCCGATGAAGCGCACTTCCTGAAAAGCGGAGACTTCGAAGCTGACAAGAATACGCGTGACGATGCGCTGTTAAAAATGACCGCTCAGGTACTGGAGACAGAACGCACGCAGCCGCAGTTAATCGTGCTGCACCTGATGGGTTCGCACCCGCAGGCCTGCGATCGCACGCAGGGAAAATACGACGTTTTCGTGCAGTCGAAAGAGACCTCTTGCTACCTGTACACCATGACCCAAACGGATGCGTTGCTGGGAAAACTGTACGCGCAGTTGCGTAACAGCGGCGACAGCTTCTCTATGGTCTACTTCTCGGATCATGGTCTCGCATTTAAAGAGCGCGGGAAAGAGGTGCAGTATCTGGCGCATGACGACAGGTATCAGCAGAATTTTCAGGTGCCGTTTATGGTGCTTTCCAGCGATGACAAAGCGCATCGCGTGATTAAAGCGCGCCGCTCGGCAAATGATTTCTTAGGCTTTTTCTCGCAATGGACGGGGATCAGCGCGAAAGAGATTAAAACCAAATATCGTTTTATCTCTGAGCAGAAAGCCGGGCCGGTCTTCATCACCAACTTCAAGTTGCAGAAGGTGGATTACAACCATCTGGGTACGGATATTTTTAGTACCAAACAGCGCTAAACCTGTAGTCCTGTAATGTTATAGGCCTGATAAGACGCCTCAGCGTCGCCATCAGGCATTGCCGGATGGCGGCATAAATACCTTATCCGGCCTACACATCAGACAAAAAAAATCCGCCCCGAGGGGCGGATTTTTCATATCACCGAAGTGATTAGAAGCGGTAACCAACACCGGCGATCCAGGTGCCGACGTCCACGTTACGGATACGGCTCTGCTCATAGGAGAAGTCCAGCGCAACGTTTTCGATCGGGTTGAACTGCAAACCGGCACCGTAGGAGAAACCGTAGTCGCTGGTGTCGTGTTTGTCAGCCGGGGTGGCAGCAGTCTGGAATTTACCGTAACCCACACCAACAACACCGTAGATGCTTGCCCAGTCGTTCAGACGGTAAGCAGGACCGGCGGTGAGGCCGTAGTACTGAGTTTTGTTGTAATCGCCAGCACCGTTAGTACGATCTTTTTCTGTGTAGGTGAAGGAACCGATTACGCCCAGCGGGTTGTTGTCCTGCTCGTAGCGATACTTCAGGTTAAAACCGTTCATTTTGTTCGCTGCGCCCTGAGCATCGCTCTGAGCGTAACCACCCGTAACGGTAGAAGTAGCAGCTACAGCAGTACCTGCGGAAATAGCCAGAACAGCGGCCAGTGCTGAAAGACATGCAATTTTTTTCATAACCACCTCAAATGTGCTTCAAGTAAATCCTAAGTTATAAATATATCAAAAATTGATGAGAAACTCTTTGCGATTCGCGATGTCTAACGGGTCTTTTCGTGTAACAGAACATTTCCATAACCCGCTATCTCTTTCAAATAACATCACTTTTCCGGTGAAGCGCACCATTATTACGCGCACAATATGGTACATTCATCCAGATAATTCCTAATTACGCAGTTTATTAATCCATCAATTCATCGATATTTTACGGATTCTCCGGGATTTTTTTTCAACGAATACTCAACCGTCAGAGGTTATTTCTATTACACTGCCTTTTTTACTTCTATTGACATTAATTGACAGGAGAAAGGATGCCGGGGTCGTCACGTAAGCCAGTCTGGCTGCCTATTTTGGTTTTGCTCATTGCGATGTCCTCTATTCAGAGCGGAGCCTCACTGGCGAAATCGCTGTTCCCTCTCGTCGGGGCGCCGGGCGTTACCGCACTGCGTCTGGCATTAGGCACGCTAATCCTGATTGCGTTCTTTAAGCCCTGGCGTCTGCGCTTTGCCAGAGAACAGCGGCTGCCGCTCCTGTTTTACGGTCTGTCGCTTGGCGGGATGAACTACCTGTTTTACCTGTCGATTCAGACGGTGCCGCTCGGCATCGCCGTTGCGCTGGAGTTCACCGGGCCGCTGGCGGTCGCGCTGTTCTCGTCCAGACGGCCTGTCGATTTCATCTGGGTTGTGCTGGCCGTGCTTGGACTCTGGTTCCTGTTGCCGCTTGGTCAGGGCGTATCGCATGTTGATTTAACGGGTGCCGCGCTGGCGCTCGGCGCAGGCGCCTGCTGGGCTATCTATATTCTGACCGGGCAGCGGGCGGGTGAAGAACACGGCCCCGCGACCGTGGCGGTAGGCTCGCTCATTGCGGCGATCGTTTTCGTTCCGGTTGGCGCGCTACAGGCGGGAGAGGCATTATGGCACTGGTCGATTCTCCCGCTGGGTCTGGCTGTCGCCGTGCTGTCAACGGCGCTGCCCTACTCGCTGGAAATGATCGCGCTGACGCGACTGCCCACGCGAACGTTTGGGACGCTGATGAGCATGGAGCCCGCGCTGGCTGCCGTTTCGGGGATGATTTTCCTAGGAGAAACGCTGACGCTGGTGCAGCTTCTGGCCCTGGCCGCCATCATTGCCGCCTCGATGGGGTCCACGCTCACCATCCGGCGGGAAACGAAAATTCAGCAAGTCGACATTAATTAACGTTACAATTCTGCATGATTTGCATAATCATGCAGAATATTGCTTTTATCCTTCTCATTATTATTATCTCCGCTATTTTTCTGCTGCCTGAAAACCTATTTATGTTTATCGCTAATAGTGAATGAGAATTATTAACATGCTGACACTTAATTTAATAACATATTGATTTTTAATCATTTTAAATATTAAACACTTTCTGCGCTATTAAAGTGATAGGCACAGACAGAAAAGCAAAATGAAAAACCGGTGCTATACTTAGTTTCGTTAATTACCTGGGACACAAAACATCAAGAGGATATGAGATTATGAGTACCGCTAAACTGGTAAAAACGAAAGCGTCTAATCTGCTTTATACCCGCAACGATGTATCAGACAGCGATAAGAAAGCGACGGTTGAGTTGCTGAATCGTCAGGTGATCCAGTTCATTGACCTGTCACTGATCACTAAGCAGGCTCACTGGAATATGCGCGGTGCTAACTTTATTGCCGTACATGAGATGCTGGATGGCTTCCGTACAGCGCTGACCGACCACCTTGATACCATGGCAGAACGTGCCGTACAGCTGGGTGGCGTGGCATTAGGGACAACGCAAGTGATTAACAGCAAAACACCGCTGAAAAGCTATCCGCTGGATATCCATAGCGTTCAGGATCACCTGAAAGAGCTGGCGGATCGTTACTCTGTTGTCGCCAATGATGTTCGTAAAGCCATCAGCGAAGCCAAAGACGAAGACACTGCTGATATCTTTACCGCTGCTTCCCGCGACCTCGATAAATTCCTGTGGTTCATCGAAGCCAACATCGAATAAGCAGCATGATAAGTAAGACCTATGAACCCTCGCTTCGGCGGGGGTTTTGCACTTTTATAGTGCATCAAATTTCTTCCGCCCTGCCGTAAAGTAAAATATTTGTAATAATCACCTCACACAATCGTTAACGAGAGATTGTTTTAGCAACAATTTTTGCGCTAAATAGTCATACCGTTTGCACCTGATTCGGTCTGCACTAAATCAGTGCCCCAAAACGGTGCAATCCGTCAGTTTTGCCACGCTTATTGTGCATTAAAATGAAATGCCTTCTTTTTAAAACAATGAGTTGCATAATTGGCACGATTCTTTCATTACGCCATATGTTCTCGCAGGGGATCGCCCCGTGGATATAAAAGGAAATGCTATGAAGTCTGTATTAAAAGTTTCACTGGCTGCACTTACCCTGGCTTTTGCGGTGTCTTCTCACGCCGCGGATAAGAAACTCGTCGTGGCAACCGACACGGCGTTCGTTCCGTTTGAATTCAAACAGGGCGACAAATACGTTGGCTTTGATGTGGATCTGTGGGCCGCTGTCGCGAAAGAGCTGAATCTGGACTACACCCTGAAACCGATGGATTTCAGCGGCATCATCCCGGCGCTGCAAACCAAAAACGTCGACCTGGCGCTGGCAGGCATCACGATCACCGACGAACGTAAAAAAGCGATCGACTTCTCTGACGGCTATTACAAAAGCGGTCTGTTGGTCATGGTGAAAGCCAATAACAACGATGTGAAAAGCGTGAAAGACCTCGACGGCAAAGTGGTTGCGGTGAAGAGCGGCACCGGTTCTGTCGATTACGCGAAAGCGAACATCAAAACCAAAGATCTGCGTCAGTTCCCGAACATCGATAACGCCTACATGGAACTGGGCACCAACCGCGCAGACGCCGTTCTGCACGATACGCCAAACATCCTCTATTTCATCAAAACCGCGGGCAATGGTCAGTTCAAAGCGGTAGGTGAGTCTCTGGAAGCGCAGCAATACGGCATCGCCTTCCCGAAAGGCAGCGACGAACTGCGTGAGAAAGTGAACGGCGCGCTGAAAACACTGCGTGAAAACGGCACCTATAACGAAATCTACAAAAAATGGTTCGGTACTGAACCTAAATAATAACGCTGTATTTTAGCTCGTTACGCCCGGTGGCGCTTGCGCTTATCGGGCGTACAGGCCTTTGAGTATTTTCACCACGGTAACAGGAACAATTTATGGAGTTTGACTGGAGTGCCATCTGGCCCGCCATCCCGCTGTTGATTGAAGGCGCCAAAATGACCCTGTGGATTTCAATCCTTGGTCTGGCTGGCGGCCTGGTCATCGGGTTGCTTGCGGGTTTTGCGCGCACCTTTGGTGGTTGGATCGCCAACCACGTTGCGCTGGTCTTTATCGAAGTGATTCGCGGTACGCCTATCGTTGTGCAGGTGATGTTTATCTACTTCGCGCTGCCGATGGCGTTTAACGATCTGCGAATTGATCCCTTCAGCGCCGCCGTTGTTACCATCATGATTAACTCGGGCGCGTACATTGCAGAAATCACGCGCGGTGCGGTGCTGTCTATCCACAAAGGTTTTCGCGAAGCGGGCCTGGCGTTAGGGCTGTCTCGCGGCGAAACCATTCGCCACGTTATTTTACCGCTCGCGCTGCGCCGTATGCTGCCGCCGCTCGGTAATCAGTGGATTATCAGCATCAAAGATACCTCGCTGTTTATTGTTATCGGCGTCGCCGAACTGACTCGTCAGGGGCAGGAAATCATCGCCGGTAACTTCCGCGCGCTGGAAATCTGGAGTGCCGTTGCGGTGTTCTATCTGATCATTACGCTGGTACTGAGCTTCATTCTGCGTCGTCTGGAAAGAAGGATGAAAATCCTGTGATTGAATTTAAAAACGTCTCCAAGCATTTTGGGCCAACCCAGGTGCTGCACAATATTGATCTGAACATCAAACAGGGTGAAGTGGTGGTCATCATCGGGCCATCCGGCTCCGGGAAGTCCACTCTGCTGCGCTGCATCAACAAACTGGAAGAGATCACGTCCGGCGAGTTGATTGTTGATGGTCTGAAAGTGAACGATCCGAAGGTGGATGAGCGGTTAATCCGTCAGGAAGCCGGCATGGTGTTCCAGCAGTTCTATCTCTTCCCGCATCTGACGGCGCTGGAAAACGTCATGTTCGGGCCGCTGCGCGTGCGCGGCGCGAAGAAAGAAGATGCCGAAAAGCAGGCCAAAGAGTTATTAGCGAAAGTCGGGCTGGCAGAGCGTGCGCATCACTATCCTTCCGAACTTTCCGGCGGTCAGCAGCAGCGTGTGGCGATTGCCCGCGCGCTGGCGGTGAAGCCGAAAATGATGCTGTTTGATGAACCGACCTCCGCGCTGGACCCGGAACTGCGTCACGAAGTGCTGAAAGTCATGCAGGATCTGGCGGAAGAAGGGATGACAATGGTCATTGTGACCCACGAAATCGGCTTTGCCGAGAAAGTGGCCTCCCGTCTGATCTTCATCGACAAAGGGCGCATTGCGGAAGACGGTAATCCGCAAACCCTGATTGAAAATCCGCCCAGCCAGCGTTTGCAGGAGTTCTTGCAGCACGTTTCCTGAGGCACGCCCCTCCCTTCCGCCCGGAAGGGAGGGTTTCCCCGGAATCCTCCCATTTCAAATCCCTCCCCTTTAAGCATCTATACTTATCTTTTTGCTTATATTTCTCACAGGAGGAGTCATGCGGCGGATCCTGTTCATCCTCTTTTTACTGCTGGGCGCCCCCGCGCATGCGGTCGCGATCCCCGGCGTCACAACGGACGCCTCAGGCAGTCAGGAGGCCGCGTCTGCGGCTGAACCCGATGTCGAACAAAAGAAAGCCGCCTACGCAGCGCTGGCGGATGTGCTGGAGAACGAGACCTCTCGCAAGGAGCTCATCGACCAGCTACGAAAAGTCGCCGCCACGCCGCCGCCAGAGCCCGTCCCTACGATAACGCCACCCACGGTTACGGAAGAAAAAACGGTACTGGAGAACGTAACCGACATCAGCCGGCATTACGGAGAAGCCCTCTCCGGGCGCTTTGCTCAGCTTTATCGTAACATCACCGACTCGCCGCATAAGCCGTTTAACACGCAGGCATTTACCAATGCCCTGACCCACTTCCTGATGCTGGCGGCCTCGGTGTTTGTCTTTTACTGGCTGATACGACTTTGCGCACTGCCGCTGTATCGCAAAATGGGTCAGTGGGCGCGCAAAAAAAATCGCGACCGCAGCAACTGGCTACAGCTTCCCGCAATGATTATCGGCGCATTTATCATCGATCTGCTCCTGCTGGCGCTGACCCTGTTTGTCGGGCAGATACTGAGCGACAGAATGAACGCCGGCAGCCGAACCATCGCCTTTCAACAAAGTCTGTTCCTGAACGCGTTTGCCCTGATTGAGTTTTTCAAAGCCATTCTGCGTCTGATCTTTTGCCCTAACGTAGCGGAGTTGCGTCCGTTCACGATTCAGGACGCCAGCGCGCGCTACTGGAATCGCCGTCTGAGTTCGCTCAGTAGCCTGATCGGCTATGGTCTGATCGTCGCCGTGCCGATTATCTCCAACCAGGTCAACGTCCAGGTCGGCGCGATGGCGAACGTCATCATCATGCTGTGCATTACGCTGTGGGCGCTGTATCTGATCTTCAAAAACAAAAAAGAGATCACCCAACATCTGCTGAATCTCGCGGAACGGTCGCTGGCCTTTTTCAGCCTGTTTATTCGCGCCTTCGCGCTGGTGTGGCACTGGCTGGCCAGCGCCTATTTTATCGTGCTGTTTTTCTTCTCATTGTTCGACCCGGGCAACAGCCTGAAGTTTATGATGGGCGCGACGGTACGCAGCCTGCTCATTATCGGTGTCGCCGCGTTTGTTTCCGGCATGTTCTCACGCTGGATAGCCAAAACCATTACGCTGTCGCCCCCTACGCAGCGCAACTATCCTGAGCTGCAAAAACGGCTGAACGGCTGGCTGTCAACCGCCCTGAAAGCCGCGCGAATCTTGACGGTTTGCGTGGCGATCATGCTGTTGCTCAACGCCTGGGGGTTATTCGACTTCTGGAACTGGCTGCACAACGGCGCGGGAGAAAAAACCGTCGATATTCTGATCCGCATTGCGCTGATCCTCTTTTTCTCTGCGGTCGGATGGACCATCCTCGCCAGCCTGATTGAGAACCGCCTGGCATCAGATATTCACGGCCGCCCCTTGCCCAGCGCGCGTACCCGAACCCTGCTTACGCTGTTTCGTAACGCCCTGGCGGTGATCATCAGTACAATCACTATCATGATCGTGCTGTCAGAGATTGGCGTGAACATTGCCCCCTTACTGGCCGGCGCCGGGGCGCTGGGGCTGGCGATTTCGTTCGGTTCGCAAACGCTGGTGAAAGATATTATTACCGGCGTATTCATCCAGTTTGAAAATGGGATGAATACCGGCGATCTGGTGACTATCGGCCCGCTGACCGGTACGGTGGAGCGAATGTCGATTCGCTCGGTAGGCGTGCGTCAGGATACCGGGGCGTACCACATTATTCCGTGGTCTTCGATTACTACCTTCGCGAACTTTGTGCGCGGCATTGGTTCGGTTGTGGCTAACTATGACGTGGATCGCCATGAAGATGCGGATAAAGCCAATCAGGCATTGAAAGACGCAGTGGCTGCGGTGATGGAGAGGGAAGATATTCGCGGGTTGATTATCGGAGAACCGTCATTCTCCGGGATCGTCGGGCTGACCAATACCGCCTTTACGCTGCGGGTCTCCTTTACCACCTTGCCCTTAAAACAGTGGACGGTACGCTTCGCGCTCGACAGCCAGGTGAAAAAACACTTCGATCTGGCGGGCGTTCGCGCGCCGGTGCAAACGTATCAGGTACTGCCCGCACCGACGATCAGTCAGGCGCCAGCGACAGCCCCCTTGCCGCCGAGCGAACCCACGCTTTAGCGCTTACGCGCCATAAAGCGGCGACGCTGATCGTCATCCATAAAGGTCCAGGCAATAAAGCGACTCTGCTTTTGCCCCTGGGCCATCTCCTTTTTGACCACTTTTACCGCCCCGACGTCCGTCAGCGCGCGGTATAGCGGCGGCAAATTTTCGCCGCGCGACACTAACGTGGTGAACCACATCACCTGGCGGCCAAAGGCCTGGCTTTCCGCGATCATCGTTTTGATAAACGCCACTTCCCCGCCTTCGCACCAGATTTCCTGCTGCTGGCCGCCAAAATTCAGGGCATCGTTTTTATCCTGCCCCAGATTGCGACGTTTGCGCTCGCTTCCCGCACGGGCAGAAGCCGCCGAATCGTGGAACGGCGGATTGCACAGCGTGGCGTCATACTGTTCATTCTTATGAATGATGCCGTTGAAGATTGCCGCAGGATCTTTCTGCCGACGCAGACGAATCGATCGGGTTAATCCTGGGTTGCCGCTGATGATCGCCTGGGCGCTGGCCAGCGCCTGCGCATGGACTTCGCTGCCGGTAAAGCGCCAGCCGTATTCATGCACGCCGATAAGCGGGTAAATGCAGTTCGCTCCTGTCCCCACATCCAGCACGCTCGCATCCGCCGGAATCGCGCCTGTGGCTTCGCCCAGCAGATCCGCCAGATGGTGAATATAATCGGCGCGGCCTGGCACCGGCGGGCACAGAAAGCCTTCGGGAATATCCCAGTTTGCCACCTGATAAAAATACGCCAGCAGCGCTTTATTGAGCGCCTTGACTGCCAGAGGATTCGCGAAATCAACGCTTTGCTCACCCGCAGGCGTACGGGTAAGAAATTGCGCCAGTTCTGGCGTGACCTGGCATAACGTCGCGAGATCGTAACGATGATGATGGCGATTACGTGGGTGCAATCCCGGTTTCTGGGCAGACATGGCATTCTCCTTTTAGCAGCGGCGTAAGATACTCGCATAACGCAACGCGGTAAACAAACCTGACGGAGAAAGCCCGCTTATACCGCAAACGAACACGGGTCGCTCCGCAGGCTTAGCGACAAAATCCTGGAAAATCAACAATCTGTATGTCATTGATTTGTCAATATTCGTCAAAAAATATCGTTCAAAAAACAAGCACATCATAATCAATTTTTTGCGTTAATTTTGCGTCATCAACGTCCTAAACTTATGAGGCACCACCTGTTGTTTCTAAGAGGATGCCGTTATGAAAAAATGCCTCACCGTACTGGCTGCTGCTCTGCTCACTGGCATGAGTTTTAGTGCATTCGCCGCGCAGCCGCTTAGCAGCTCAGAAGCAGGCCAGCTCAGACCCGCCGGGACCGTCTCAGCAACGGGCGCGACGACGCTGAGCGAACTTGAAAATAAACTGGCAGAAAAAGCGCGTGAACAAGGCGCCAAAGGTTTTGTCGTCAATTCTGCCGGTGGCGATAACCAAATGTATGGCACTGCCACTATCTACAAATAACCCCCTACCAGGTAACTGCATTCCCACCGAATGCAGTTTTCCTTAGCATAGAAAACTTCCCCCGTCTTTTTCATTCGCTGATGTTTTTCGCTGACTGATATACCGGCCTGCTTCTGCGCTATTGACTGTACGATTTTTGACCCCATATTCACTACACTTACCGTGTGGAATAAAGGTGGAGGAACCGGTATATGGCATCCGGGTGGGCGAACGACGACGCCGTTAATGAACAAATCAACAATACTATTGAAGATGCTGTCGCCCGCGTTCGCGGCGAAATTCCTCAAGGCGAAAGCCTGTATGAATGTGAAGAGTGCGGCGATCCTATCCCGAAAGCGCGGCGTAAAGCCGTTCCGGGAGTAAGGCTATGCATTGCCTGCCAGCAGGAGAAAGATTTACATAACTCAACATTCTCAGGATATAATCGCAGGGGATCGAAAGATAGCCAGTTACGCTAACTTTTCTTTACGTAAAACAACAGCGTAAGCATGTTCTTTTACTCTCATGCTTTTTCACCTTCTGCGTGGCAAAATGTGCCGTTACTCTCTCTTCTGTAAAGTGAAACGGCAAGAAGCGTAAATCCATGTTTTGAATTTATTAATAATCAATAAGTTATTTGTCATTCAAATTATTTGATGGATGACGTCAATTCTATTCGATTTTATCTCCCGCAAAAAACCGTGATACTTATCACATCGACGGAACAACGTCTTACTACACAAGAATAACCTGCGAGAGATTAATCATGAAAAATATCAAATATGCTGTTGCTGCTATCGCTCTGTCTACCCTGTCATTTGGCGTTTTCGCTGCCGAGCCGGTAACGGCTTCCCAGGCGCAAAGCATGAATAAAATCGGTGTTGTTTCTGCGGAAGGCGCCACCACTCTGGATGGCCTGGAAGCGAAACTGGCTGAGAAAGCGGCAGCTGCCGGCGCAACCGGTTATAGCATCACTTCCGCAACCAACAACAACAAAATGAGCGGCACTGCTGTTATCTACAAATAATTTCACGCGTTTCTGTTATACCCGTCTGTTTGCCGACAGACACACTGCTCCAACCCTCATTGAACCTGTGTTACCCTTGTTCGCCCGTCCGCCACTGGACGGGCTTTTTTTTGCCTGACGCTTAAAAATGCTGCGCTACCCGCGCAAGCCCTTCCGTTAACGTCGCCGCTTCTCCCGTAGCCACCAGGCAGCACGCCATCTGAATTTTCAGGGAAGCCGGGATCGGCTCGCTTCCCGCCAGGCAGCGCTCAATCCAGCGGGCGGTGGTTTCCGGGTCTTTTGCCGCAGGCAGCGGCACCGGCTCGTCGGGCATCTCGCTCTGGCGATCCTGAAGCACCTGCACGCCGGAACGGTCGATCAGGCTGATTTGCGGGCAACGCTGTGGATTGGCATACACCTCCCCTTCCGTGCCGTGCATCAGCAAACCGCGCCCGCCGATGTCGGCAAAAAATTTCGCGACGCGCGGAACGTACTCCGGGTGCGAGACGCTGGACAACCGCAAGGCGGCATCTTCCGCAAACGGCGTCGCTAACTTCGCCAGCGTGTGCGCGCTGTTACGCACGCCCAGCCGCCAGCGCATTGCCAGCTGTTTTTCCAGCGGCGGGCACAGCGTACCAACAGGAATAAACACCGGCTCGTGCCCATCCAGTTTCGCCTGGGCCTGACCGGCGTGCAGCGTCGGCGCAATCCCCATCAGTTCGAAAATGGTCTCCGTCAGTACGCGCGTCGGATCTTCGCTTACGCCATGTACCACCACCGGAAAGCCCAGTTTATGCAGCAGAATCGCCAGCAACGGCGTCAGGTTCGCCTGTTTGCGCGCCCCGTTGTAGCTGGGGATGACAATCGGCATCGGTTTGGCGACCGGCGGCGTAAGCGTAATCGTGTGGTTCTGCATGGCTTCATAAAAGCCCAGCATCTCCGCTTCGCCTTCCCCTTTAATACGCAACGCGATCAACACGCCGCCCATTTCCAGTTCGGGCACATCGCCATTCAACATATGGGTATACAGGCCGCGCGCGGTATCCTGATCCAGGTCGCGGGCGTGATTTTTACCTCGACCGACCTCTTTGATGATTTTGCGATAATCCATGACATTCTCCACTGCGACATTTTTTTAACAATATAGCCCCTCTGGAGACCCGGCCGTTAGTTTTTTATCTCAGCCATCAATCACCTGTTTTTGTAGTAATTATTAAAACGCAAGCATTAGTTCAAATATTTGTGATTTTTATACACGATTCTAATCTGTAAACAATCTGATTAAATATCTGGCGAAGAGTTATTGAGGGTCCACGGTGAAAACGTCCAGGCTGGTTTTCACCACTTATACACCAGGATTTATGATGAACAAGGTTGCTTTAGGTTTATTCATCGCTGCAACAGTAGGATGTTCCGCATCCGCATTTGCGGCAACAAATGGCGAAGGTCAGATTAACTTTACGGGTGAAATCATTGACTCCGCTTGTCAGGTCGTTAATGGGTTAAGTAACCCGCTAAATGTCGAGTTGGGCAGAGTGTCTAAAACCGTATTTTCTGGCGCAGGCTCTACCAGCACACCAACGAAATTCGATATTCAGCTAAAAGACTGCCCGGAAACGGTGACCTCTGCCGCCATTAATTTTGGCGGTACGCCGGATACAGATAACAGCACGACCCTGGCATTAACGCCAGACACGGAGACGGCTACCGGTGTGGCAATTCAGTTGCTCGACTCGTCAGAGCAACCCGTCAGCTTATATACCCCTTCCCGTCAATATCCACTGACGGCAGGAAGCACGGTAAACGATCTGGAATTTGCAGCGCGTTATATTCAGACTCAGGCTGCCGTTACGGCCGGCCCGGCAAATTCCGTATCTACCTTTACCGTTATCTATAACTGATATTATCCATCCGAAGATATTAGCCCTTTCTTCAGGGCTAATATCTTTTATTCATGCTGAGAAATATTTATGCGTCACGGTTATTTACTGAGCACTCTTTTTCTGGTAGCAGCGACAGCGCATGCTGGCGTTATTATTAACGGCACCCGTCTTGTGTACCAGGGAGACAAAAAGGAATCCTCGCTTGGTCTTTCAAACCCAGATTCAACGGACTATCTGGTACAATCCTGGGTCGATTCCGGCAGTAAAAATCCGGGCAACACCCCCTTTCTGATTACGCCGCCGCTGTTTCGCCTGAATGCGAAAGAAGACAACGTTCTGCGGGTTATTCGCACAGGCGGCAATCTGCCTGAGGATCGTGAATCGCTGTACTGGCTGAATATCAAGGCTATTCCATCCTCAAAACACGTTGAGGGGGTAAATACCCTGCAAATCGCGATCAACACGCGTATTAAATTATTGTATCGCCCATCCTCCGTGAAAGGTAAGCCAGAAGAGGTTGCTGACAAACTGGAATGGCATCGTGAAGGTCACGATCTGGTCGTCAATAACCCGACGCCGTTTTATATGAATTTCCAGAGCGTGATGATTAATGGTCATAAAATCAGTAAAGCGACCTGGGCAGTACCTGAAACGGCAACCCACATGGCTCTGCCCGCCAATACTGGCGGTAACACCGTGACCTATTCCATTATTACTGATTACGGCAGCATCAGCCGAACCTGGTCTAAGCCTGTCCATTAAGATAACGGCGCACAGGCAATTAAAATAATCATGTACCGCGATAAAAAGCCGTTTTCCTGCAAATTATTCACACTGCTGCCCCTGTTATGTGGCCTGGCAGTGTTCTGTTTTGCGCAGCAAACGCGGGCAGATGATTATTTTAACCCGGCGCTCCTGGATATTGATAATCCCCGACAGGAAAAAACCGATTTATCGGTATATGAAAAAGGTCCAGGACAAGCACCAGGAAAATACCAGGTATCAATCTTTATTGATAATAATAAAGTCGACACCCGCGATGTCACATTTAAATTACAGAAAGATGTTAAGGGCAACCGTTCACTCCAGCCCTGTTTCAGCCTGGATGATTTAAAGAGTCTCGGCATTAAAACGAAAGCGTTTCCGAAGCTCATGGCACAAGGAAAATGCGCAGATTTAAGCGCCATTCCCGCCGCCTCCGCCACGTTTCGCGTGCGCAACCAGCAGCTATTGCTCAGTATTCCCCAGTCAGCGCTGGGCCAGATTCCGCGCGGTTATATCGACCCAAAAACGTTCGATGAAGGCATTACCGCCGGTCTACTGAACTACAGCGCCAACGCCAGTCAGAGCGACGCCCGCCGACAGGGTGAACAGGATAACAGCAGCCAGTATGTCAACCTGCGTCCCGGGTTCAACATCGGCGCCTGGCGCGTGCGCAATTACTCAACCTGGAATCGTAACGTCACGGGCCATGACGAACAGCAGAAATTCTCGTCGGTTTATACCTACGCGCAGCGCGATATCGTGGCGATGAAAAGCGATCTCACGGTAGGGCAAAGCACCTCTCCGGCGGACGTGTTCGACAGCGTGCCTTATACCGGCGTACAACTCAATTCCGACAGCGACATGCTGCCGGATAGCGAAAAAGGCTATGCGCCGATTATCCGTGGCACCGCACACAGTAACGCCCTGGTGATGGTTCGTCAGAACGGCTACGTCATTTATCAGAACACCGTAGCGCCAGGCGCATTTGAAATTAACGATCTCTACCCGACGGGCAGCAGCGGCGACTTGCAGGTCACCGTCAAAGAGACGGACGGCAGCGAAAGCCATTTCGTGGTGCCCTACGCCTCCGTACCCGTGTTGCAGCGTGAAAAAAACCTGCGCTATAGCGTAACTGCCGGTCGCTATCGCGCCTATGACAAAGACGTCGAGCAAACTCCATTTGCTCAGGGGAGCGCGATCTATGGCCTACCTTATGGTTTTACCGCCTATGGCGGCGCACAGCAAAGCCGCCATTACCAGTCGCAGGCGATCGGCACCGGGAAAAACCTGGGGGATTTAGGCGCGTTTTCTGTCGACGTCACGCGGGCCAAAGCATTGCTGAAACAGCAGCAGGCCAGCACGGGGCAGTCATGGCGCGTGCGTTACAGCAAAGATTTTGCAGGCGCAGGCACCAACTTTTCCCTGGCCGGGTATCGCTATAACAGTAAGGGTTTTTACACCCTGGAAGACACAATGGAGTCCTATACCCGCGCCAGCGACTGGTCCGCCCCGCAGCAGCGCCGAGCGCGTACCGAAGCCACTGTCGATCAGACGCTCGGCGAGAGCTGGGGGTCTTTTACGCTGAGTCTGGTCAAAGAGACCTACTGGAGCCAGCGCCAGGATATGACCTCCATGAGCCTCAGCTACAACAACAGCTGGCATGGCGTGAGCTATAGCCTGAGTTACAGCATGAACAAAAACACCAGCGACAGCGATGAAAACGGTGAGTCCGTTACCCATGACAACCAGTTCGCGCTGAGCGTTTCGGTTCCACTCGACCACTGGATGCACAACACCTGGGCGACGTACAACCTGAACAACAGTCAAGACGGCGCCACGCAAAACATTGGCCTTAACGGTACCGCTCTGGCCGAAGACAACCTGAACTGGAATATCCAGGAAGGCGTGAGCAATACCGGAAGCGGCAACTCAACCAGTATGAATACCGATTACAAAGGAACCTATGGCGAAGTGAGCGGCGGCGTCAGCCAGGACAGCCATCAACGGAGCGTTAATATGGGTCTGCAAGGCGGCGTTGTGGCGCACGCCAACGGCATCACTCTGACGCAACCGCTCGGTGAAACCATCGCGCTGGTGAAAGCACCGGGAACACATGGCACACACATTACCAATCAGACCGGCGTCAAAACCGATTTTCGCGGCTATACCGTTGTGCCATTTGTATCAGCCTACCGCCACAACACGATTGCCCTGGACACAGAAACACTGCCAGACGATGCCGACGTAACCCATGCCGCGCGAATAGTAACCCCAACGCGCGGCGCGGTAGTCCGCGCCAGTTTTAACACCCGCGTGGGCAGCAGGGTTTTAATGATGCTCACGCAAAACGGTAAGCCGTTGCCCTTTGGCGCAACCGTCACCACCGACGATAAAGACAGCGAGTTTATTGTTGGCAACGGCGGTCAGACTTATCTCTCCGGTTTACCTCAGCACGGAACGCTCTTCGTGTCGTGGGGTCAGGATGCCAGCGAACACTGCATCGCAGAGTACACGCTAACGGATGAGAGACATAAAACCAGCATCATTAACGCTGCCGCGCAGTGTCATTGATTCACCATGCAGACTCAACATTATGCAAATGATTAAACAGTGTTTTTTCCTCCTGATTTTGGCCAGCGCAGCCTTGTTTATGCCGCATGCAAAGGCGGCCTGCACAACGCCGGATATGCCCAAAATGATCAACGTGGCATCTGTTTCCGTACCGACGACGCTGGCGATTGGTGAGACCATTCCAGGAACAGAGCAAACCGTACACGTTGCCGGACAGTGCGATCAAAGTATTGATAGCGGTCTGGAAATTGTCTCCTGCTATTACGGAACAGGCGCTGAGATACCAGGCCTGAGAGGGGTGTACGACTCCGGGGTGCCCGGCGTTGGCATCGCGCTGATGAACGAGCAAGGCCAGCGGATCAGCGGCGCAGGCGGCGTACAGTGCGATTCACGCGGCACGCCGATCGGTTATGTATCCAGCGATGGGCAGCAGTCATTTAACTTCAACGTCACGCTTGAACTGGTGAAAACCGGCAGTGACGTGACCTCCGGTACACTGGTGCAGGCGCAAACAGAGTTTGGGATTGGCGTGTTTGGTCACGAAGGTATCGGGAGTCCTAACCACATTGCCTATGCCGGCAATGTGGATCTCGAAACCGTAACCTGCTCCGTGTTACCGAAAAACCTGACCGTCAATCTGGGCGACTTTCCGATCAGTGATTTTATGGGAGTAGGCACCCTCTCGATGCCAGCACAAAATTTTAACGTTACGGTCAATTGTAATTCCACCGTACAGCCTGAAGTGAAGATCACCAGTGCGAATGGCTACGAATCGGGTTTTGCCGGCGTGATGAAACTGACTCAGCAAAGCGGGATGGCGACCGGCGTCGGCGTCAGAATGCTGTTTGATGGCAATATCGCCACCTTCGACAACTACGTCAACACGCAAAGCGAGGCAAAAGCCAACGAAACGCTGGATATTCCGTTCCAGGTCCGCTATGAGCAAATCAGCGACGACGTTACGCCAGGCCCGGCAAATACCGTCGCCACGATTACGCTGGCCTATAAGTGATCGCGATGAAAAAAATGGTTTTCTTACTCACCGCAGGTCTGATGACGTATGCCTGCGCAGATGATATCCAGGTGCAAATGGTGGGTAACATCTATGCCAACACCTGCTCCGTGGACAGCGCCAGTAAAGATTTAACCGTCGATTTGGGGCAGGCGTCATCGAGTGATTTCAAAGACGTAGGCGATACCGGCGAATGGAAAGCGTTTTCCCTGGAAGTAACGCATTGCCCAAAAACACTCACGCTGGCCAACGCGTTTTTTTACGGACAGGCCGATAGCGTACACCCGACCAAATTTGCCAACAGCGGCAATGCGAAAGGGCTTGCGCTGGAGCTGGCCGATCGGCAGGACAATATTCTCATCGCCCCGCAGGCAAGCTTTAACGTGCTGATCAACCAAAGCGATCACACGGCCACTTTCCCGTTAGCCGCCCGCTATTACGCCACGTCCATGCCCGTCAGCGCGGGCTCGTTCGATAGTGTCATACAGGTCACGTTTACCTATCAGTAGGAGAGCGCCCCTTCGCACGGATGCTTTTTTTACGCCCGGCAACCACTTTTGTCGGGCGTTTTTTTACCTCCGGCACTTCCGGGCGTTCAATCGGAAATACCGGGAGCGCATTCAGCAAACGCTGCCCGTAGCTTTTGGTTAACAGACGCTTGTCGTAAATCACCACCTCTCCCCAGCAGCCGTGGCTACGAATCAAACGGCCCACCTGCTGGATCAGGTTAAACGACGCGCTTGGCAGGCTCTGCACTTCAAACGGGTAGCGATTCAGGCTTTTCAGCCACTCGCCTTCGGTGATCACCACCGGGCTGTCGATGGGAGGAAACGCAATCTTGTGAATATGCACCTGAGTCAGCAGGTCGCCTTTCAGATCCAACCCCTCGGCAAAAGATTGCAGGCCAATCAGCACGCTGCGCTCGCCGTTCGCCACCCGCTTACGGTGCAGTTCCACCAGGCGATAGCGCGGCTGATCGCCCTGAACCAGCAGCAAAAGACGCAAATCGGTCACATGCTCCAGAAAGCGCTGCATCGCCCGTCCGCTGGCAAACAAAACCAGCATGCCGTGGTGTTTTTTGCTTTCCAGCGCCTGACGGAAATAGGCCGCCATCTCCGCAATATGCTGCTCTTCGTTATCAATCAACGGTTCATAGCGCATCTGCGGAATGACAATTTTACCCTGTTCCACATGATTAAAGGGGGAGTCCAGCGCCACAAAGCGATCGCCCGCTTTCTCCTTCAGGCCGCTCATCTCCTGCAAGCGCGAGAAGCTGTTAAGCGAACGCAGGGTCGCCGACGTTACAATAATATGCGGCACGCTGCGCCAGAGCAGCCTTTCAAGCTGATCGCTGACGCGAATGCCCACACAGTGGAACCAGACGTGTATCTGCCCATCGCGCGCCTCCCGCGTGGCCCACTTAGAGACCGGCGCACCGGAAGACTGCGCCAGCGACGCCAGCCGCCAGAGCTTGCTTTGCGCCTCAAACATGCCCAGCGCGCGATTCATCTGCAAAATCACCCGGTGCAGGCGCACAATATCGTGCGAGCCGGTTTTCTCGCTGAGATCGTTAAGGAACAGCTCCGCCAGCCCACGCAGCATTTCCGTCAGCTTCGCCAGCCGCTGGCAGATCGCCATGATCTCATCCGGTAACTCGCCCATCGCAAAGCGGTGCTCAGCGTCCTGCGTCGCAGGCATATACAGATTCAGGATGTTGTTGAGCGAGGCAATCAGCTCGTACAACTCTTCGCAGTGCGCATTCAGGCGCTCAGGATTCGCCAGCGGCGGCGTGGTTTTCGGGCGAAACTGTTCCAGGCAGGTCGCCACCAGCTTAGTGAACAGATCCAGTTGCAGGCGATACCAGGGGGCGGAGATCTCAGCGCTCATCTCCAGCGCGTCGCGCGCGACATCCGGCAGATGGTGGCCTTCGTCCAGCACCAGCAGAAGATTTTTCGGCTCCGGCAGCACCGCTTCGCTCTCCATCGCCGCCATCACCAGCGCATGGTTCGCCACCACCACTTCAGCTTCCTGAATTTCCCGTCGGGCGACAAAAAAAGGGCATTCGCGGTAGTAATGGCAATTGCGGTTCAGGCAGTTGGCTTTATCGGTGCTCAGGCGCTTCCAGAGCGCGTCGTCAATGGCGATATCGGTATGATCGCGCAACCCGTCCCATTTGTAGCTGTCAAGATCGCCCTTTAGCCTGGCGCAGCGCTTTTGCTCTTCCTGGTTATTCGGCGTCAGTTCGTCATCCAGAAACGCGAGCAGATCCTGTTGATTCGGTTCGCTGCTGGCCAACGCCGCCAGATTACGCGGGCAAACGTAGCGCCCACGACCAAACGCGGCGGTAAACCGCAAGTCAGGAATGATTTTGCGCAGCAGCGGGAGATCTTTGCTGTAGATCTGATCCTGCAACGCCACGTTGGCGGTGCTCACCACCAGCGTTTTTTGTTCTTCGCGGGCAATGGCAATACCGGGAATAAGGTAAGAGAGGGTTTTCCCGACCCCGGTCGGCGCCTCAATCGCCAGATGACGACCTTCTTCACCCGCCAGCGTTTTGGCGACATCGGCAATCATCTGCCGCTGCGGCGCACGGGGGATAAAGTCGGGGATCTGCTCCTGAAGCGCCTTATACCAGGCGGCGATTTGCGCTTTAAGCGCAGCGGTCAATGCCATGAGAAAACCTGAAATACTGTATAAACAGCCACTATTGTGGCACTTTCTGGCGCGGGTCGCAAAAAGAAAAGCCCGACCTTTCGGCCGGGCTCGCAATTAATCCGCCAGTCTGCGCGGGCGGCGCGGCGGACGCGGTTTATCGCCGCCTGGCTTACCTTCTCCGCTGCGCGGTTTGGCTTTCGGCGCCCCGCCATCATTGCGACGTGGTTGCTGGGCGCGGCCTGCTCCGCCCTGTCCCTGGCCCTGGCCTCGGCCGCGACCACCGCCGCCACGCTGCTGCTGGCGACCGTTCTGAATCGGCTCCGCTTTAATTGACGGGTCTGGTTCATAACCCGGCGTGGTGATGCGCGGGATCTCTTTTTTCAGCAGCTTCTCGATATCGCGCAGCAGTTTGTGTTCATCAACGCAGACCAGCGATAACGCTTCGCCGGTCGCGGCGGCACGACCGGTACGGCCGATACGGTGAACGTAATCTTCCGGGACGTTTGGCAGCTCATAGTTCACCACATGCGGCAGCTCTTCGATATCCAGCCCGCGCGCCGCGATGTCGGTCGCCACCAGGACGCGGATATCGCCGGATTTGAAATCAGCCAGTGCGCGGGTACGCGCGCCCTGAGATTTATTACCGTGGATCGCCGCACTGCGAATGCCGTCTTTATTCAGCTGTTCCGCCAGATGGTTGGCGCCGTGTTTGGTACGGGTAAAGACCAGCACCTGCTGCCAGTTGCCTTTGCCAATCATCTGCGACAACAGTTCGCGCTTGCGTTTTTTATCCACGAAATGAACGTGCTGGGTCACCTGCTCAGAAGCGGTATTACGGCGCGCCACTTCAATTTCCAGCGGGTTATGCAACAGCTTTTCAGCAAGCGCTTTAATGTCATCGGAGAATGTGGCGGAGAACAGCAGGTTCTGGCGCTTCGGCGGCAGTTTTGCCAGCACGCGGCGAATATCGTGGATAAAGCCCATGTCGAGCATACGGTCAGCTTCATCCAGCACCAGAATCTCAATCTGATCCAGCTTCACCGCGTTTTGATGTTCCAGGTCGAGCAAACGCCCCGGCGTTGCCACCAGCACGTCAACGCCGCCGCGCAGTTTCATCATCTGCGGGTTAATGCTGACGCCGCCAAACACGACCAGAGAGCGAATGTTCAGGTATTTACTGTAATCCCGGACGTTTTCGCCAATTTGCGCCGCCAGCTCACGGGTCGGCGTCAGAATCAACGCGCGTACCGGGCGACGGCCCTTCGCGTGCGGCTGCTGCGTGATCAGATGTTGTAACAGCGGCAGCGTAAAACCGGCTGTTTTACCCGTCCCCGTCTGGGCGCTGGCCATCAGGTCGCGGCCTTCCAGCACCGCAGGGATCGCCTGCTGCTGAATAGGGGTAGGTTCACGGTAACCCTGCTCGGCAATCGCGCGCAAAATATCAGGATTCAACCCAAGGGAATCAAAAGACATAACTACTCCGAACCGCCCCGACCGTTACCGGTGTAGTTTTCAGGGAGATACTCACAAGAGGGATGACAAAAACCACAATGTCATGAAGGGGCGGAGTGTAGCAGTTTTTGTGACATACCGCATAAATTATCCCCGTGACTGGAAAAAACAAAATAAACCACCACACTGGACAAGAACAATTATCGGTCATAATCTTAATCAATCGATTGATTAAGAATTAGGTTGCGCGATGAATACCCCAACCATGACGACGAAAGGCGAACAGGCCAAAAGCCAGCTTATCGCCGCTGCGCTGGCGCAGTTTGGCGAATACGGCCTCCATGCCACCACGCGCGACATTGCCGCCCAGGCCGGACAAAATATCGCCGCCATCACTTACTACTTTGGCTCCAAAGAGGATTTATACCTCGCCTGCGCCCAGTGGATAGCCGATTTCATCGGCGCCCAGTTTCGCCCTCATGCCGAGGAAGCGGAACGACTGTTCGCCCAGCCGCAGCCCGATCGCGCCGCAATGCGCGAGCTGATCCTGCGCGCCTGCAAAAATATGATCATGCTGTTGACCCAGGACGACACGGTTAACCTGAGCAAATTTATTTCGCGCGAGCAGCTCTCCCCGACGGCGGCTTACCAACGGGTGCACGATCAGGTTCTCAACCCCCTTCACACGCATCTGACGCGCCTGATTGCGGGGTATACCGGCCGCGATCCGGGAGATACGCAAACCATTCTCCACACGCACGCGCTGCTGGGCGAAGTGCTGGCCTTCCGCCTGGGGAAAGAAACCATTTTGCTGCGTACCGGCTGGTCAACGTTTGATGAAGAGAAAACAGAACAGATTTACCAGACGATCACCTGTCATATCGATCTCATTCTGCAAGGCTTAACGCAAAGGAGTCAGGAGCAATGAAAAAACCTGTCGTTATCGCACTGGCTGTCGCGGCGCTGGTCGCCGTGCTTGCCGGTGGTACATGGTGGTATCAGAGTCGGCAGGATAACGGGCTGACGCTCTACGGCAATGTGGATATTCGCACCGTCAATATGAGTTTTCGCGTCGGAGGCCGGCTGGCTTCGCTGGCCGTTGACGAAGGCGACGCCATTACGTCCGGGCAGGTATTGGGCGTGCTGGATAAAGCCCCGTACGAGAACGCGTTGATGCAGGCTAAAGCAGGCGTCTCCGTCGCCCAGGCGCAGTATGATCTGATGCTCGCGGGGTATCGCGATGAAGAGATAGCCCAGGCCGCTGCCGCCGTGAAACAGGCGCAGGCCGCATTTGATTATGCGCAGAACTTTTATCAGCGCCAGCAGGGATTGTGGAAAAGCCGCACGATTTCCGCCAACGACCTGGAAAACGCTCGCTCATCCCGCGATCAGGCGCAGGCGCAGCTGAAATCCGCACAGGACAAATTGAGCCAGTACCGTACCGGTAACCGCCAGCAGGATATCGCCCAGGCAAAAGCCAGCCTCGAACAGGCGCAGGCGCAGCTGGCGCAATCAGAACTCGATTTACAGGATACAACGCTGATCGCCCCCTCTGACGGTACGCTGTTAACCCGCGCGGTAGAGCCCGGCAGTATGCTCAACGCAGGCAGCACCGTGCTGACGCTGTCGCTGACTCGTCCGGTATGGGTTCGCGCCTACGTGGATGAACGCAACCTCAGCCAGGCACAGCCCGGCCGCGAAATTTTACTCTACACCGATGGCCGCCCTGACAAGCCTTACCACGGCAAAATCGGCTTCGTATCGCCGACCGCTGAATTCACCCCGAAAACCGTTGAAACGCCGGATCTGCGCACAGACCTGGTCTATCGACTGCGCATTGTGGTGACTGACGCGGACGATGCGCTGCGCCAGGGAATGCCTGTGACGCTAACGTTCAGCGACGAGGCGCGGCATGAATGACGCCGTCATTACGTTAAACGGCCTGGTGAAGCGCTTCGCCGGAATGGAAAAACCGGCGGTCGCCCCGCTCGACTGTACGATCCACGCCGGTTATGTCACGGGTCTGGTCGGGCCGGATGGCGCAGGCAAAACCACGCTGATGCGGATGCTGGCAGGGCTGCTCAAGCCCGATAGCGGCAGCGCGTCGGTGATCGGGTTCGATCCGATCAAAAACGACAGTGAATTGCATGCGGTACTTGGTTACATGCCGCAAAAATTTGGTCTGTATGAAGATCTGACCGTGATGGAGAATCTCAATCTCTATGCGGACTTACGCAGCGTAACGGGCGAAGAACGGCAAAAAACGTTTGCCCGTCTGCTGGAATTTACCGCCCTCGGCCCCTTCACCAAACGGCTGGCAGGCAAGCTCTCGGGCGGGATGAAACAAAAACTCGGGCTGGCCTGTACGCTGGTCGGCGAGCCGAAAGTGCTGCTGCTTGACGAACCGGGCGTCGGCGTTGACCCCATCTCCCGTCGCGAGCTGTGGCAAATGGTGCATGAACTGGCGGGTGACGGCATGCTTATCCTGTGGAGTACGTCATACCTGGACGAAGCCGAACAGTGTCGCGACGTGCTGCTGATGAACGAAGGAGAGCTGCTGTATCAGGGCGAACCGACTAAGCTAACGCAGACCATGGCAGGACGCAGTTTCTTAATGAGCAGCCCGCAGGAGAATAACCGCAAGCTCCTGCAACGCGCGTTGAAACTGCCGCAGGTGAGCGACGGTATGATTCAGGGGAAATCGGTACGGCTGATCCTGAAAAAAGAGGCTACCGCAGAGGATATCCGCCGGGCCGAAGGGATGCCGGAGATAACGATTAACGACACCACGCCGCGCTTTGAAGATGCCTTTATCGACCTGCTTGGCGGCGCGGGTACGTCGGAGTCTCCGCTCGGCGCGATCCTGCATACCGTTGACGGCACGCCGGGTGAGACGGTCATTGAGGCCAAAGAACTGACCAAAAAATTCGGCGACTTCGCCGCCACCGACCACGTTAACTTCGCCGTTGAGCGCGGAGAAATCTTCGGTCTGCTCGGCCCCAACGGCGCGGGGAAATCCACCACGTTCAAGATGATGTGCGGTTTGCTGGTGCCAACTTCCGGCAAAGCGCTGGTGCTGGATATGGATTTGAAAGTCAGCTCCGGCAAGGCGCGCCAGCATTTAGGGTATATGGCGCAAAAATTTTCCCTGTACGGCAACCTGACGGTAGAGCAAAACCTGCGTTTTTTTTCCGGGGTTTATGGCCTGCGAGGCCGGGCGCAAAACGAAAAAATCACCCGCATGAGCGAAGCCTTCGGCCTGAAAAGCATCGCCTCTCATGCGACGGATGCGCTGCCGCTCGGTTTTAAACAGCGTCTGGCGCTGGCCTGTTCGCTGATGCATGAACCCGACATTCTGTTTCTCGATGAACCTACCTCCGGCGTCGATCCCCTCACCCGCCGTGAGTTCTGGCTGCACATCAACAGCATGGTAGAAAAAGGGGTCACGGTGATGGTCACCACCCACTTTATGGACGAAGCGGAATACTGCGACCGTATCGGGCTGGTTTATCGCGGCAAGCTGATCGCCAGCGGGACGCCGGACGATCTGAAAGCGCAGGCGGCAGACGACGACACGCCGGACCCGACGATGGAGCAGGCCTTCATCACGCTCATTCACGACTGGGATAAGGAGCATGCTCATGAGTAACGCCCTGCTCTCCTGGCGGCGCGTACGCGCGCTGTGCGTGAAAGAGACGCGTCAGATTATCCGCGATCCCAGTAGCTGGCTGATCGCCGTGGTGATCCCGCTGCTGTTGCTGTTTATTTTTGGCTACGGGATTAACCTCGACTCCAGCAAGCTGCGGGTCGGCATTCTGCTCGAACAACAGAGCGAGGAGGCGCTGGATTTCACCCACGCTATGACCGGTTCGCCGTATATCGACGCCACCATCAGCGATAGCCGCCATGAGCTTATTGAGAAAATGCAGGCCGGGCGCATTCGCGGGCTGGTGGTGATCCCGGTCGATTTTGCGCAAAAGATGGCGCGAGAGAATGACACCGCGCCGATACAGGTTATCACCGACGGCAGCGAACCGAACACCGCCAACTTCGTGCAGGGTTACGTGGAGGGGGTCTGGCAGATCTGGCAAATGCAGCGGGCTGAAGATCGTGGGGAAGAATTTGAACCGCTGATCGACGTGCAGACCCGCTACTGGTTTAACCCGGCGGCCATCAGCCAGCACTTTATCATTCCCGGCGCGGTCACCATTATCATGACGGTGATTGGCGCCATTCTCACTTCGCTGGTGGTTGCACGAGAGTGGGAGCGCGGGACGATGGAGGCCCTGCTCTCGACCGAGGTGACGCGCGCAGAGTTGTTGCTGTGCAAACTGATCCCCTACTACTTCCTCGGCATGCTGGCGATGCTGCTGTGTATGCTGGTGTCGGTGTTTATTCTTGGCGTGCCCTGGCGCGGCTCGCTGGTGATTCTGTTTCTTATCACCAGCCTGTTTCTGCTCAGTACGCTGGGAATGGGACTGCTGATTTCCACCATTACCCGTAACCAGTTTAACGCCGCGCAGGTCGCGCTGAACGCCGCTTTTTTACCGTCGATTATGCTGTCAGGCTTTATTTTCCAGATAGACAGTATGCCTGCCGTCATCCGCGCGGTGACTTACATTATTCCGGCGCGCTATTTCGTCAGCACCCTGCAAAGCCTGTTTCTGGCGGGGAACATCCCCATTGTGTTGATCGTTAATACGTTATTTTTAATCGCTTCGGCAGCCATGTTTATCGGCCTGACGTGGATGAAGACCAAACGCCGGCTGGATTAAGTTTTCTGCCTGATGGCGCTTCGCTTATCAGGCCTACGACCACATATTTTGTAGGCCGGATAAGGCGCCGCCGTCATCCGGCATGGCATGCATAAGGGAGAGAAACATGTTTCATCGCCTGTGGACATTAATCCGCAAAGAGCTGCAATCGCTGTTACGCGAGCCGCAGACCCGCGCGATCCTGATCTTACCGGTGCTGATCCAGGTGCTGCTGTTTCCCTTTGCCGCCACGCTGGAAGTGACCAATGCCACCATTGCCATTTATAACGAAGATAATGGCAAACATGCCGTCGAGCTGACGCAACGGTTCGCGCGCGCCAAAGCGTTTACCCATATCCTGCTGCTAAAAAGCCCGCAGGAAATCCAGCCGACGATCGACACGCAAAAAGCGCTGCTGCTGGTGCGCTTTCCGGCCGATTTTTCCCGTCACCTGGATAACCTCCAGCCCGCGCCGCTACAGCTCATTCTTGATGGCCGTAACTCCAACAGCGCGCAAATCTCCGCCAATTATCTCCAGCAGATCGTCAAGGATTATCAGCAGGAGCTGATAGAGGGCAAACCCAAGCCCAACAACAGTGAGCTGGTGGTACGCAACTGGTACAACCCGAATCTGGACTATAAGTGGTTTGTGGTGCCGTCCCTGATCGCCATGATCACCACAATAGGCGTCATGATCGTCACCTCGCTTTCCGTTGCCCGCGAGCGTGAACAGGGTACGCTGGATCAACTGCTGGTTTCCCCTCTCACCACCTGGCAAATTTTCATCGGTAAAGCGGTGCCCGCGCTGATTGTCGCCACTTTTCAGGCCACGATCGTACTGGCTATTGGCATCTGGGCGTACCACATCCCCTTTGCCGGTTCGCTGGCGCTGTTCTACTTCACAATGGTGATTTACGGGCTGTCGCTGGTTGGATTTGGCTTGTTAATCTCGTCACTCTGCTCCACCCAACAGCAGGCTTTCATCGGCGTATTCGTCTTTATGATGCCTGCTATCCTGCTATCGGGATATGTTTCTCCGGTCGAGAACATGCCGGTATGGCTACAAAATCTGACGTGGATAAACCCTATCCGCCATTTTACGGACATCACCAAGCAGATTTATTTGAAAGATGCGAGTCTGAAGATCATCTGGGGGAGTTTGTGGCCGCTACTGGTGATCACGGCCACAACGGGGTCAGCGGCGTATGCGATGTTTAGACGCAAAGTGATGTAGCTTTTTCTCCTTCGCCAGCAGCGAAACCACAGCAGGCCCGGCAAGGATCGCCAGCCCAGCCAGCGCCAACAGCAGGTTGTTGTGCAGTACGCGGGACAGCAGCCACAGGGCAATCATCGCGGCGCCGAAATACCAGGTGGTCGTCAGCTCTTCCAGCACATCCGCAACGTCGCGCCAGCGCTGTTCGTGGTGGCGTTGTAACGCCAGCATCAGCAGCACCGTCACGCCATAAAGCACGCATAATCCCAGGCCGACACGGACTAAAGCGCCGCTCATCCAGCCCATTACCAGCAGCGCCACTACCAGTAAATGCAACATTATCTGCCAGCAACTAAGACCCGTTGCGACACGAACACGTTGTTGCCACCTCATGGCTTTTTCTCCTGAAGGATTTTTATCTAATTATTCAGAGTACCGAACTTTACGGAAAATTCCGTAAGACCGCATCTTTTTGTGACGACGACTACACTATTTCAATCAGGATAGTGACGCGGACAGGAAGAAAATGATCCAACAAACGCGAAATTTTTCATTCAAAGTGCTCACAATTAACACGCATAAGGGTTTTACCGCCTTTAATAAGCGCTTTATTCTGCCGGAGCTGCGCGACGCCGTCAGAACCGTCAGCGCGGATATTGTCTGCCTCCAGGAAGTGATGGGCGCGCATGAAGTTCATCCGCTGCACGTCGAGAACTGGCCTGATACCACCCATTACGAATTTCTTGCCGACACCATGTGGAGCGATTTCGCCTATGGTCGTAATGCCGTCTACCCGGAAGGGCATCACGGCAACGCGGTACTGTCGCGCTATCCGATTGAACACTATGAAAATCGCGATGTCTCCGTCGGCGGCAGTGAAAAACGCGGCGTGCTGTATTGCCGTATTGTTCCGCCGATGCTGGCTCAGCCAATTCATGTGATGTGCGTGCATCTCGGCTTACGGGAAGGCCACCGCCAGGCGCAGCTGGATATGCTGGTTGAATGGGTTAACGCCCTTCCCGAATCCGAACCCGTGGTGGTCGCCGGGGATTTCAACGACTGGCGGCAGAAAGCCAACTATCCGTTAAAAGCGTCTGCGGGGCTGGAGGAGATCTTCACCCGCGCGCATGGCCGCCCGGCGCGCACCTTTCCGGTCAGGCTGCCGATACTGCGACTCGATCGTATATACGTCAAGAATGCCAATGCCAGCTCTCCTGCGGCGTTGCCGTTGCGTAACTGGCGACATTTATCTGACCATGCCCCTCTTAGCGCGGAGATACATCTATGAAATGTGGATGGCGTGAAGGCAATCAGATTCAGCTACTGGAAAACGGCGACCAGTTCTATCCCGCCGTGTTTGACGCCATCGCGCAGGCACAGCAGAGGATCATCCTGGAAACCTTCATCTGGTTTGAAGATGACGTAGGTAAGCAGCTACACGCGGCGCTGCTTAAAGCGGCCAGACGCGGCGTAAAAGCGGAAGTGCTGTTAGACGGCTACGGCTCACCTGACCTCAGCGAGGCGTTTGTCGGGGAACTGACCGCAGCGGGGATAATCTTCCGCTATTACGATCCGCGTCCTCCCTTGTTCGGCATGCGCACCAACCTCTTTCGCCGTATGCACCGTAAAATCGTGGTTATTGACGATCGGGTCGCGTTTGTCGGCGGGCTGAATTACTCCGCAGAACATATGTCCGATTACGGCCCGGAAGCCAAACAGGATTACGCCGTTCGCGTCGAGGGGCCGGTCGTGGAGGATATTTTGCAGTTTGAGCTGAAAAACCTGCCGGGGCAAAGCGCCGCGCGCCGCTGGTGGCGACGCCATCATCGCGCCGAAGAAAACCGGAAACCCGGCGAAGCGCAGGTGCTGTTTATCTGGCGCGATAATGATGAACATCGCAACGATATTGAACGTCACTATCTGAAGATGCTTACGCAGGCGAAACGTGAAGTGATTATCGCCAATGCCTATTTCTTTCCCGGCTATCGCCTGCTGCATGCCATGCGCAAAGCCGCCCGACGCGGCGTGCGGGTAAAACTGGTGATCCAGGGGGAACCCGATATGCCCATCGTCAAAGTCGGCGCGCGTCTGCTGTACAACTATCTGGTGAAAGGCGGCGTCCATGTCTATGAATATCGCCGTCGCCCGCTGCACGGCAAAGTGGCGTTGATGGACGATCACTGGGCGACCGTCGGCTCCAGCAACCTCGATCCGCTCAGTCTGTCGCTTAACCTTGAAGCAAACGTCATTATTCATGACCGCACGTTTAACCAGACGCTGCGCGACAACCTGAACGCCATTATCGCCAATGATTGCAAGCAGGTGGACGAGTCTATGCTACCGAAGCGCACCTGGTGGAATCTGAGCAAAAGCGTGCTGGCGTTCCACTTCCTGCGTCACTTCCCGGCGCTGGTCGGTTGGCTGCCGGCGCACACGCCGCATCTGGCGCAGGTTGAACCGCCCGCTCAACCGACGATGGAAACGCAGGATCGGGTCGAAGCGGAAAACACGGGGGTGAAGCCCTGATGTCAACATCACACCCGCGATGGCGGCTGGCGAAAAAGATCCTCACCTGGCTGTTTTTTATTGCGGTGATTGTCCTGCTGGTCATTTATGCCGGAAAGGTCAACTGGGAAGATGTCTGGACGGTGATCCGGGATTACAACCGGATTGCGCTGTTGAGCGCGGTTGGACTGGTGATTGTCAGCTACCTTCTTTACGGCTGCTACGATCTGCTGGGACGCTTTTACTGCGGCCACAAGCTGGCGAAGCGGCAGGTCATGCTGGTGTCGTTTATCTGTTACGCCTTCAATCTGACGTTAAGCACCTGGGTCGGCGGAATCGGTATGCGCTACCGTCTGTACTCCCGCCTCGGCTTACCGGGGAGCACCATCACGCGTATTTTTTCGCTGAGCATTACCACCAACTGGCTGGGCTATATTCTGCTGGGCGGAATTATTTTTACCTTCGGCGTCGTGCAACTCCCGGCCCACTGGTATATCGATGAAAATACGCTGCGCATTCTCGGTATTGTGTTGTTGCTGGTGATAGCCGTCTACCTGTGGTTTTGCGCCTTTGCGAAACGGCGTCATATCACGATTAAAGGCCAAAAGCTGATGCTTCCGTCATGGAAATTCGCCCTCGCGCAGATGGGGATTTCCAGCGCTAACTGGATGGTGATGGGCGCCATTATCTGGCTGCTGATGGGGCAAGACGTTAATTATTTCTTTGTACTTGGCGTGCTGCTGGTGAGCAGTATTGCCGGAGTGATCGTGCATATCCCGGCCGGGATCGGCGTTCTGGAAGCCGTGTTTATGGCGCTGCTGGCGGGTGAGCATACGTCGCAAGGCACCATTATCGCCGCCCTGCTCGCCTGGCGTGTGCTCTATTATTTTATTCCGCTATTGCTGGCGTTGATTTGCTATCTGCTGCTGGAAAGTCGGGCAAAGAAGCTGCGGGCGAAAAACGAGAAAGCCTTAGCGAAGTGACGGGTTATTTGCTGCTTATCAGGTGTATTACCGGCCTAACCTGTAGGCCGGATACAGCGTTCACGCCAATTAACGGCGATTACCGAAAATACGCAGCAGCATCAGGAACAGGTTGATGAAGTCCAGATACAGCGTTAACGCGCCGAGAATCGAGTATTTCCGCAGCGTCGAGCTGTCACGAACATCAATCTGCTCGCCAATGTTTTTCAGCTTCTGCGTGTCATAGGCGGTCAGGCCGACAAAGACAACCACCCCGATATAGGTTACCGCCCACATCAACGCTTCGCTTTTGAGCCAGAAGTTGACCAACGATGCCAGAATGATACCGATCAGCGCCATAAACAGCATGCTGCCCCAGCCGCTGAGATCGCGTTTCGTGGTGTAGCCATACAGGCTCATCACGCCAAACATCCCGCCGGTCACGACAAACGTGCTGGCGATAGACGAATAGGTATAAACGATAAAAATGCTCGACAGCGTCAGGCCCGTCAACGCCGAATAGAGCATAAACAGCGTGGTCGCCATCCCGGCGCTAAGTTTTTGCACCATTGCCGACAGCGCAATAACCAGCGCAAGCTGGGCGATAATCAAGCCAAAGAAGGTGATTTTGCTGGAAAAGACAAACATCATCACCGCAGGCGTATTCGCTGCATACCAGGCGATAAATGCGGTCAGCAGCAGCCCAACCGTCATCCAGCCATATACCTGCGCCATATACGTTTGCAGGCCGGAACGGGTCTGTACGATAGAATCGGATCGTGGGAATCGGTCCATGATGATCTCCTGATTAAAAGTGATACCCCTGAATAAGGGTATCACATTCTGCTACCAGCGTTTTGCCGCCTGCCGATCGCTATCGCGCGCTTCCACCCAGCGCTCGCCTTCCGGCGTCGCTTCACGCTTCCAGAACGGCGCGCGGGTTTTCAGATAATCCATAATGAATTGCCCGGCCTCGAACGCGCTGCTACGGTGCGCGCTGGTTACGCCGACAAAGACAATCTCATCGCCCGGCCACAGTTCGCCAATACGATGGATCACCGTCACGCGCCCCAGCGGCCAGCGCGAGCGCGCCTCGTCCACGATATCCGCCAGCGCTTTTTCCGTCATCCCCGGGTAATGTTCCAGCGTCAGCGCTTTAACGCTGTCGCCCAGATTATGATTACGGACTTTACCGGTAAAGGTTACGACAGCGCCATCTTCATCACGCTCCGCCAGCCAGGGGTACTCCTCCCCGACGCTGAACGGCGCATGGCCAACGATCACTCGCGTTTCAGCCATCTCAGCCTCCTGTCACCGGTGGGAAAAAGGCCACTTCATCACCCGCCGTCAGCGGATGTTCAAAACTGACCAGCGTCTGATTGACGGCGGCCAGCAGCTTGCCGTCTTCCAGCGCCAGCGCCCAGCGATCGCTTTGCGCCGCCAGATGCTGACGCAGCGCTTCTACAGTTGGGAAATCGGCGGCGACCTCTAACGCATCCGTTCCCACCAGTTCACGCACCTGAGCGAAAAACAGAACCTTAATCATGCGCATCCACCTTAAAATCGCCAGATTTACCGCCGCTTTTCGCCAGCAAGCGCACCGGGCCAATCACCATATCTTTTTGCACCGCTTTGCACATGTCGTAGATCGTCAATGCTGCCACGGAAGCGGCAGTCAGCGCTTCCATCTCCACGCCGGTTTTCCCCGTCAGGCGGCACAGCGATTCAATGCGTACCCGGTTGTGTTCAGGCTCCGCCTGCAATTGCACTTCGACCTTACTCAACAACAGCGGATGGCACAGCGGGATCAGCTCCCAGGTACGTTTAGCCGCCTGAATACCGGCGATACGCGCGGTCGCGAAAACATCGCCCTTATGGTGACTGCCGTCGATAATCATCGCCAGCGTTTCACTGCGCATCGTCACAAACGCTTCGGCGCGCGCCTCACGTACGGTTTCCGCTTTGGCGGAGACGTCCACCATGTGCGCTTCGCCAGCGGCATTAATATGGGTCAGTTGCGACATACTTATTTCTTCAAATGTGGGTGGAAGTTACACGGGCGTGTGCGAGCATCAAGCTGCGGCGCGATGATGTTGTCCCAGGCGGTGCGGCACGCTTTTGTGGAGCCCGGCATCGCAAAAATCAGCGTCTTGTTGGCAACGCCGGCCACCGCGCGCGATTGCAGGGTCGATGTGCCAATCTCTTCAAACGACAACATGCGGAACACTTCGCCAAACCCTTCGACTTCGCGATCAAAGAGCGGCAGTAACGCTTCCGGCGCCTGATCGCCATCGGTCAGCCCGGTGCCGCCGGTGATGAGCACCACCTGAACGTCATCGCTGGCGATCCACGCGGAAACCTGCGCGCGAATGGCGTAGCGGTTCTCTTTAACGATGGCTTTGTCCACAACCTGATGCCCTGCTTCCAGCGCGGCGTCGCGCAGAAAATGACCGGAAGTGTCGTCTTCTTCGCCGCGACGACTGGAAACCGTAAGAATAGCAATGCGGGTAGGGATAAACTCAGCGCTTACCTGACTCATAAAAACTCCTTGTCCGTTAAGGCGTTAACCGCCTATGTACGATAGATTTTGCGTAATACCGGTATTGTTCTGGTGCAGGAAGTGGGTCTGCTTTTTCTCCAGCAGCGCGGCTGAAATGCGTTCTTCCAGCGCATGTTGCTGTGCATCGTCTTCCAGCAGGTCGCGCAGGCTTACGCCGCCTTCGCCAAACAGGCAAAGATGGAGTTTACCGACCGAGGAAACGCGCAGACGGTTGCAGGTGGCGCAGAAATCTTTTTCATACGGCATGATGAGACCGATTTCACCGGCATAGTCAGGATGACAAAAAACCTGCGCCGGGCCGTCGCTGCGCTGGCGCAGCTGATGAATCCAACCGCGACGCAGCAGTTCATCACGCAGCACCTGTCCAGAAATATGGTGTTTACGAAAGAGTTCGCTCCCCTCTCCCGTCTCCATCAGTTCAATGAAGCGCAGTTGAATGGGGCGTGCCTGAATCCAGGCGAGAAAGGTGTCCAGTTGATGATGGTTCACATCGCGCATCAACACGGTGTTCACTTTGACCTTTGCGAAACCGGCGTCAAACGCGGCGTCAATACCCGCCATCACCTGCTGGAATTTATCCTGCCCGGTAATGGCGTGAAACTGACGGGCGTCGAGGCTATCGACGCTGACGTTGATGCCCGTCAGACCCGCGTCGCGCCAGTTCGCCGCATCACGCGCCAGACGATACCCATTAGTGGTCACCGCAATCTGGCGAATCGCGTCGTTTTCACGCACGGCGGCAATGATGTCGGTAAAGTCGCGACGCAGCGACGGTTCACCGCCGGTAAGGCGCACTTTTTCGGTGCCCAGACTGGCAAACGCGCGCGTCACACGGCGAATTTCATCGACGGTCAGAAAGCCGTTATTGGTGACACCGCCAGGCTTGTAGCCATCCGGCAGGCAGTATGTGCAACGAAAGTTACACACATCAGTAATCGACAGACGTAAGTAATAAAACTTACGTGCGAAAGCATCGGTAAGTTGTGAGGCCATGTACACCTTTCCAAATACGGGAGGCGGAGTCATTTCTTCCTGCGCCCTGGTGGCAAACTCTTTCGAGGCTTGTCACGGCCAAAACACCATATCAATTTGACACAGGCGTAGAGGCTAGAGTGTCTTTTTAAGCATCGCTTAAAAAGGTGGTTATGCCGATACTAGCGTGTAAATAGCATTTTTGCCATTCCCACTTTACGCTATATAATCATGTATATAGCGTCATGATCGTGCTATTTCGCTACAGAATAAGCAAAAATCACACTTTTGCATTGATATACATCAGTTAGCCATCAGGCTAACCCTATCCGAAAGAGGTAGAGGGGATGGATTTATTTTCCATCGTTGTTCGTTGGCTAATTGCTGAAAAGGCGCTATTTGCGCTACTGTAGCGCAGTACCTCTGATATTAGGAATTTGTATGCGCAATCGTACGCTGGCAGACCTGGATCGTGTTGTCGCTCTCGGCGGAGGGCATGGATTAGGACGCGTTCTCTCTTCACTCTCTTCATTAGGCTCACGCCTGACCGGTATTGTCACCACCACCGATAACGGGGGTTCCACAGGCCGTATTCGCCGCTCTGAAGGGGGAATCGCCTGGGGCGATATGCGCAACTGTCTGAACCAGTTAATTACCGAACCCAGCGTCGCGTCGGCGATGTTTGAGTACCGTTTTGGCGGTAATGGTGAACTTTCCGGCCATAACCTCGGAAATCTGATGTTAAAGGCGCTGGATCACCTGAGCGTGCGGCCTCTCGAAGCGATAAATTTAATTCGCAACTTATTGAAGGTGGATGCGCATTTAATCCCTATGTCGGAGCTGCCGGTAGACCTGATGGCCATCGACGATCAGGGGCATGAAGTATACGGCGAGGTGAATATCGATCAACTGGCGACCCCGCCGCAGGAGCTGATGCTGTCACCGAAAGTCCCCACCACCCGGGAAGCGGTGCAGGCCATTAGCGAAGCCGATTTGATTCTGATTGGCCCCGGAAGTTTCTACACCAGTTTGATGCCGATTCTGCTGCTTGATGAGCTGGCGCAGGCGCTGCGCCGTACTCCGGCGCCGATGGTCTATATCGGTAATCTGGGGCGCGAATTGAGTCTGCCCGCCGCCAGCTTAACGCTTGTCGACAAACTGGCGATTATGGAGCAATACGTCGGGAAACAGGTTATCGACGCCATTGTGGTTGGCCCGAAAGTGGATGCCTCGGCGGTGACGGGCCGGATTGTGATTCAGGAAGTGCTGGAAGCCAGCGATATTCCGTATCGCCATGACCGACAGCTGCTGCATAACGCGCTGGAGAAAGCGATACAGGCGTTAGGGTAAGCGTATTCAGATTTGCCCGGTGGCGCTTCGCCTACCGGGCCTACACACAACAGGCGGAACAACCGTAGGCCGGATAAGACGCTTTACGTCGCCATCCGGCATCGTCATGACGCCGCGATAAACAGCTCACGTAGCTGATGCAGCTGGTCGCGAATCTCTGCGGCTTCTTCAAACTCCAGGTTTTGCGCATGCTGCATCATCTGGCCTTCCAGCTCATGAATTTTCTGCTGCAACGCTTTCGGCGTCATATCCATCTCAACCACACCCGATTTCGCCGCTGCGCGGGACTTCCCTTTGCCCTTCGCTTTGGTTTTCGCGATGTTCTGACCCAACGCCAGAATATCGACCACTTTCTTATTCAGCCCCTGCGGAACGATACCGTGCTCTTCGTTGTATAACTGCTGTTTCTCGCGACGACGTTCGGTTTCGCCTATCGCTTTCGCCATCGACGGGGTGATCTTATCGCCATAGAGGATCGCCTTCCCGTTGACGTTACGCGCCGCACGGCCGATGGTCTGAATCAGCGAACGCTCTGAACGCAGGAAGCCTTCTTTGTCTGCGTCCAGAATCGCCACCAGCGAGACCTCAGGCATGTCCAGCCCTTCTCGCAACAGGTTGATCCCCACCAGCACGTCAAACTCGCCCAGACGCAAATCACGAATGATTTCCATACGTTCAACGGTATCGATGTCCGAGTGCAGGTAACGTACGCGCTCGCCGTGTTCTTCGAGATATTCGGTAAGATCTTCCGCCATTCGCTTGGTCAGCGTCGTCACCAGCACACGTTCGTTAATCGCCGCCCGCAGGCGGATCTCAGAGAGCAGATCATCAACCTGCGTCGCCACTGGCCGAACTTCAATGATCGGGTCCAGCAGCCCGGTGGGACGCACCACCTGATCCACCACCTCGCCGCCGGATTTCTCCAGCTCATAGTTGCCCGGCGTGGCGGAAACGTAGATAGTTTGCGGGGCCAGCGCTTCAAACTCTTCAAATTTTAGCGGACGGTTATCCAGCGCTGACGGCAGACGGAAACCGTACTCCACCAGCGTCTCTTTGCGCGCCCTGTCCCCACGAAACATCCCGCCGATTTGCGGAATCGTGACGTGAGATTCATCCACGACTAACAGGCCATCGGCAGGCAGATAATCAAACAGCGTCGGCGGCGGCTCGCCAGGCCCGCGCCCGGAAAGGTAGCGGGAGTAGTTTTCAATCCCCGAGCAATATCCCAGCTCGTTCATCATTTCCAGATCGAACTGCGTACGCTGGGTTAAGCGCTGTTCTTCCAGCAGCTTATTGTTTTCCAGCATGATCCTGCGTCTGTCCACCAGTTCGTCTTTGATCTCCTCCATCGCCTGTACGATGCGCTCGCGCGGCGTAACGTAGTGCGTTTTCGGGTAGATGGTGTAGCGCTGGATAGTCGATTCAACCTGCCCGGTCAGCGGGTCAAACAGCGACAGACGTTCAACCTCTTCATCAAACAGCTCAACCCGCAGCGCAATATCGTCAGACTCCGCCGGGAAGATGTCGATGACCTCGCCGCGTACGCGGAAAGTGCCGCGCTGGAAGGCCTGATCGTTGCGGGTATATTGCAACTCCGCCAGACGGCGCAGGATAGCGCGCTGATCGATGATCATCCCCACCGTCAGGTGCAGCATCATCTTCAGGTATAAATCGGGATCGCCCAGACCGTAGATAGCGGAAACCGAAGCCACGACCACAACGTCCCGCCGCTCAAGCAGCGCCTTGGTCGCCGACAGCCGCATCTGTTCTATGTGTTCGTTCACCGACGCATCTTTTTCGATAAAGGTGTCGGAGCTGGGCACATACGCCTCTGGCTGATAGTAGTCATAGTAAGAGACGAAATATTCCACCGCGTTGTCAGGGAAGAACTCTTTCATTTCGCCGTATAACTGGGCCGCCAGCGTTTTATTGGGCGCAAGCACCATCGTCGGGCGCTGTAAATCGGCAATCACATTGGCGATGGTGAACGTTTTCCCTGATCCCGTTACGCCCAACAGCGTCTGGTGCGCCAGACCATCTTCAAGACCTTCCTCCAGACGACGTATCGCCTCCGGCTGATCGCCTGAAGGTTTAAAAGCGGAATTCAGTTTGAACGGTTTACTCATGGGCAGCTACCTGAAGGAATGGGCGGGCAGGACACTAATTTTACCCGGAGCCGCTAATATTGCCAGCAAAATATACTGGATGAAAAAACAGTGGCGACTTAAGGTATTACTCAAATAAGGGATAACACCCGGCATTGCGACGTAAAATGTAGACCCTGACGAGATAAAAAACCAGTGAGATGCGGTTATCCCCAAACCAAAGACTTTTTTAACACTTGTCAAGATGTGTGATGAAAGATTTGTGGCAACCCGTGACACTTTCCTTACAGCCATTGCTTTTATCTAACAAATTGTTTCATAAGCACTATTTACTTAAGACGCCTTTCGCATCAATTTAGTCGCAGGCCGCGTCTTCTCTCGCTTACGTTGTGTTTTCTAACTCTAATACACAAGGTTATCCACAGGAATGGTGGATAACTGCGTCCAGCCCGTATGGACTGCCGCCTGGCAAAATCGCGCGGACGCCCCTTGATGAGGGGCTAAAAAAAAATTATCGCTTTTTTTTGATTTTTATCAGCTAACGAAACGCGGGCGGCAGGCGAGATCCTGCTCGCATTTTCACCCGTTTTACACCGCCTTCAGGCGCGTCAGATCGAGATATTGTCCTGTCGATGCGCTTTCCGCCTTCCCGGAAAGCCAGGGGATTTCGCCCAGCAGAGGAGCCGTAATCACCCGCGTTAGCGTCGCCATGTATTCCGCATGGCGCTTTCCGGGCGGCGTCACGTCATTGGCTACCCACCCGGCAAGCGTCAGCCCGGCTTGCTGCACGGCCTGCGCCGTCAGCATGGCATGATTGATACACCCAAGCTTCACGCCCACCACCAGAATCACCGGCAGGTGCTCCGCCGCAACCCAGTCGGCAAACGTCAGCGTTTCGCCAAGCGGAGTAAACCAGCCGCCCGCCCCTTCCACTAACACCCAGTCGGCCTGCCGTTCCAGCGCGCGTAAACCGGCGGACATCACCGAGGCCTGAACGGGTCTCCCCTCCTCTGCGCTCACAATGTGCGGCGAGGTCGGTTCCGCAAAGGTGTAGGGGTTGATCGCTTCATAGGCCAGCGTCAGCGTGCTGTTGCGCTGTAGCGCCAGGGCATCGCTATTGCGCAGCCCCTGCGCCGTCATCTCGCTGCCCGACGCCACGGGCTTGTAGCCTGCCGTCCGAAAGCCGCTCTGCGCGGCAGCCTGTAACAGGGCGCAACTGGCGACCGTTTTTCCGACTTCAGTGTCCGTCCCGGTGACAAAATACCGTTTAATCACGTTCAATGACTCCCAAAAAAAGCTGATACGTCAGCGGATATTTCCCCTGTTGCTGCGGCCAGGCCAACTGTAACTGTCGCAACTGCGAACGCGTTAACACGCGCGGTTCACGCCCCTCGTGCAGATGCGTCGCCCCAATGCCTTTAAGCGAACGCATCGCGCTGAGCGCATCATCAAACCACAGGGTGATCGCCTGGATCTGCTGACGGACGCGCCAGCCGTGCATTGCATTGCCGATCGTCTCCGGCGACAAAAAATGGTTGGCATGCCCCCGGTTATCTACCGCCTGCCAGGCCTGACGCAGTTCCGGCAGCGATCCGTGCGCCAGCGAGGTAAACGCCACCACGCCGCCAGGACGCACCACGCGATACAGTTCGCTTAGCGCGCCGCGCAAGTCGCCGCACCACTGCACCGCCAGGTTGCTCCATGCCAAATCAAACCGCGCCGCCGCCAGCGGGATGGCTTCGATATCCGCCGCAAGGTAATGGTGAGCAGCCTGCTGACGACGCGCCTCATCCAGCATTTGCGCCGAAAGATCGAGCGCCGTGACCTCGCATCCCTGCTCTCGCCAGAAGCGACTCATCCGCCCAGGCCCACAACCGGCGTCCAGAACGTGCGCACATTCGCGCCCTGCCAGCAGCGCCAACAGCGCGTCCGCACTCTGGCGTTGCAGTTCAGCGTGCTGTTCATAATGCGACGCGGCGCGCCCAAACGCGGCTGCAATCGCCTGCTTATCAACCTGCGCCATCCAGCACCTCCAGTAAGCGATCAATATCCTGCGTTTCGTGCGCCTGAGTGAGCGTCAGGCGCAATCGGGCAGTACCGGCCGGAACGGTAGGCGGTCGGATCGCGCTCACCCAGCATCCCTGCTCCCGCAGAGTATCCGCCAGCCGTAACGCGCGCGCATTGTCTCCGACAATCAGCGGCTGAATCGCACTGTGCGAATTTGCCAGCGTAAAATCGCTGGCCTTAACGCCCGAACGGAAGCGCTGAATTAACGCAGCCAGTTTTTCCCGGCGATCTGCGCCTTCCGGGCTTCGGATCACCGCCAGCGCCGCGCTCAGCGCCTGCGCCTGGGCCGGTGGCATACTGGTGCTGTAGATCAGATGGCGGGCAAACTGCAACAGATAATCCGCAACGCTTTCAGAGCAGAGAATCGCCGCCCCGCTGACGCCAAAGCCTTTGCCAAACGTCACAATCAGCAGCTCAGGTTTGACCTGCTGTCGCCAGCAGCTTCCGCGCCCTTCATCGCCCGTAACGCCAATACCGTGCGCATCATCCACCAGCAGCCAGGCGTTACGCTGCCGTGCGACACGGTGGATCTCCGCCAGCGGCGCGCCGTCGCCGTCCATACTGAATATGCCCTCTGTCACCACCAGTTGCTGCCCGCCGCACGGGGCGTCCAGCAGGCGCGCCAGGTGTTGAGGATCGTTGTGGGTAAAGCGGCGAAGCGTCGCCGGGCTGAGGTTTGCCGCTTCCAGCAATGAGGCGTGGCTGAGACGGTCCGCGACAATCCGATCGTCTTTCGCCATCAGCGCGGCGATAACCGCCTGATTCGCCGCAAAGCCAGAGATAAACAGCAGCGCCCGCGAATAGCCAAGCCAGCCTGCCAGCGCCTCTTCAAGCGCCTGATGCGCCACGGAGTAGCCGCTGACGTGGCCGGAGCCGCCGCTGCCGACGCCAAAGCGCTCCGCACCCTGTTGCCAGGCGCGAATAATCTGCGGATGGTGACTTAAACCGAGGTAGTCATTGCTGGAGAAATTCAGATACTGGCGTTCGTTAGCCACCAGCCAACGCCCTGCCCCCTGCGTCACCGCATAGCGGCGACGCAACGCATCGGCAGAACGACGCGCCGTAAGCACATCGTCGATTTTTTGCTGCCAGGTCATACTGCTGCCGCGTTGTAATAGTCGTCTGTATCCGGGGTCATCAGCGCCTGTTCCAGACGCTGTTGCTGTTCGTTGTCGCCAGCCAGTACCGACGTTTGCTGCGGATTCAGCCCCAGTTTGCGGAACAGCTGGAGATCTTTGTCTTCTTCCGGGTTCGGCGTGGTCAGCAGCTTGCAGCCGTAGAAGATGGAGTTCGCCCCCGCCATAAAGCACATCGCCTGCGTCTGTTCGTTCATCTGTTCGCGCCCCGCAGAAAGACGCACGTAGGAGGTTGGCATCATAATGCGCGCGACAGCGATCGTGCGGATGAAATCAAACGCATCCACATCCTCATTATCCGCCAGCGGCGTACCTTTGACCTTCACCAGCATGTTGATCGGCACGCTCTCCGGCGGAGTCGGCAAATTCGCCAGTTGCAACAGCAGCCCGGCGCGATCTTTGACCGTTTCGCCTAAGCCAACGATACCGCCAGAGCAGACTTTAATCCCCGCTTCACGCACTTTGTCCAGCGTATCAAGACGTTCCTGATACGAGCGGGTCGTGATGATATTGCCGTAAAATTCCGGGGAGGTATCCAGGTTGTGGTTGTAGTAGTCCAGCCCGGCGTTGGCGAGGCGCTGCGCCTGAGATTCATTGAGCGTGCCGAGGGTCATACAGGCTTCCAGCCCCATCGCCTTCACGCCCTGCACCATCTGTTCCAGATACGGCATATCGCGCTCGTGCGGGTTTTTCCATGCCGCGCCCATGCAGAAACGGGTTGAACCGGCGTTCTTCGCTTTGCGCGCGGAGTCCAGCACCTGCTCCACTTCCATCAGACGTTCCGCTTCCAGCCCCGTCTTATAGCGAGAACTCTGCGGGCAATATTTGCAGTCTTCCGGGCAGGCGCCGGTTTTAATCGACAGCAGCGTGCTGACCTGCACCTGTTGCGGATCGAAATGCTGACGATGGATTTGCTGCGCGTCAAATAGCAGATCCAGCAGCGGTTTATTAAATAATTCGGTAACTTGCGACAATGTCCAGCGTGGGTGGTGAGCCATAGGGCCTCTCCAAAGGGTGTTGTTAATTCTTGATTCGGTGTAGACTCGTAAACCTAAATGTTTTTAATTTGGTTTACAAGTCGATTATGACAACGGACGATCTTGCCTTTGACCAACGCCATATCTGGCATCCCTATACCTCCATGACCTCCCCGCTCCCGGTTTATCCGGTTGCGCGCGCCGAGGGTTGCGAACTGATTTTGGCCAACGGCGACCGTCTGATCGACGGCATGTCGTCATGGTGGGCGGCGATCCACGGTTACAACCATCCACAGCTCAACGCCGCGATGAAAACGCAAATTGACGCCATGTCGCATGTGATGTTTGGCGGCATTACCCATGCCCCTGCGGTCAACCTGTGTCGCAAGCTGGTGGCGATGACGCCGCAAGCGCTGGAGTGCGTGTTCCTGGCGGACTCCGGTTCGGTAGCGGTGGAAGTGGCGATGAAAATGGCGCTGCAATACTGGCAGGCGAAAGGCGAGTCTCGTCAGCGTTTTCTGACCTTTCGCAACGGCTATCACGGAGACACCTTCGGCGCGATGTCGGTATGCGATCCAGATAACTCAATGCACAGCCTGTGGAAGGGCTATCTGCCGGAAAACCTCTTTGCCCCCGCCCCGCAAAGCCGGATGGATGGCGAATGGGACGAGCGGGATATGGTGGCCTTTGCCCGCCTGATGGCGGCGCACCGGCATGAGATTGCGGCGGTGATTCTGGAGCCCATTGTCCAGGGCGCTGGCGGGATGCGGATGTATCACCCGGAGTGGCTTCGCCGCATCCGTAAGATGTGCGATCGCGAAGGGATTCTGCTGATTGCCGATGAGATCGCCACCGGATTTGGCCGCACAGGTAAACTGTTTGCCTGCGAATATGCAGACATTACGCCGGATATTTTGTGTCTCGGTAAGGCCATCACCGGCGGTACGATGACGCTTTCCGCCACGTTAACCACCCGTCGGGTCGCTGAAACCATCAGCAACGGCGAAGCCGGTTGCTTTATGCATGGCCCGACTTTTATGGGCAATCCGCTGGCGTGCGCCGTGGCTTGCGCCAGTCTTTCCCTGCTGGAAACGGGCGAGTGGCAGCAGCAGGTGGCGACGATTGAAACGCAGTTACGCCAGGAATTAGCGCCCGCGCGCGCATCATCCTGGGTCGCTGACGTGCGCGTACTCGGCGCCATCGGCGTCGTGGAAACCACGCACCCGGTCAATATGGCGGCGTTGCAGCGTTTCTTTGTCGGGCAAGGCGTCTGGGTGCGCCCGTTTGGTAAACTGATCTACCTGATGCCGCCCTATATCATCCAGCCGGAACAATTGCATCGTCTGACGCAGGCGGTGAACGACGCTGTGCGCAATGAAACATTTTTTATCCATTAATCAGCGGTAAGCTGTAGCGGTTCTGGCTACACTTCCTTGCTAATCAGTAGATTAATGGAGGCGGTATGAAACTTATCAGCAACGACCTGCGCGACGGGGAAAAACTGCCCCATCGCCATGTGTTTAACGGCATGGGCTATGACGGGGACAACATCTCCCCGCACCTGGCCTGGGACGAGGTGCCCGCCGGTACGAAAAGCTTTGTCGTGACCTGCTACGATCCCGATGCGCCAACCGGCTCAGGCTGGTGGCACTGGATTGTCGCCAACCTGCCAGCCGATACCCGCGTACTGCCGCAAGGGTTTGGTTCCGGCCTGGTGGCGATGCCGGAAGGGACTCTCCAGACACGCACCGATTTTGGTAAAGCAGGCTACGGCGGCGCAGCTCCGCCGAAAGGGGAAACGCACCGCTACATCTTTACCGTTCACGCGCTGGATGTGGAGCGCATTGATGTCGATGCAGGCGCCAGCGGCGCGATGGTGGGCTTTAACGTCCATTTCCATTCGCTCGCCAGCGCGTCGATTACCGCAATGTTCAGCTAAGTGCCGTTGTTGCCTGATGGCGACGCTAAAGCGTCTTATCCGGCCTGCGGCACCTGACACCCAGCGCCGTAGGCCGGATAAGCGTCAGCGCCATCCGGCATTTTTTTACAAGAAATCAGGTAATAACCGGAACAAGTCCCCACGCGCCAGCAGTTCGGTCGCGCACTCAATATCCGGCGCGAAGAAACGGTCCTGAGTATAATGCGGCACCTGCTCGCGCAGCGCTTTTCGCGCCTGCTCCAGCAGCGGGCTTGAGGTTAATCCTTCCCGGAGGTCGATCCCCTGACAGGCCGCCAGCCACTCTACCGCAATGACCCCACGCGTGTTTGCCGCCATTTCCCATAGTCGCCGACCCGCAGCGGGCGCCATCGACACATGATCTTCCTGATTGGCCGACGTCGGCAGGCTGTCCACGCTGTGCGGATGCGCCAGCGCTTTGTTCTCGCTGGCCAGCGCCGCAGCGGTCACCTGCGCAATCATAAAACCGGAGTTGACGCCGCCGTTTTTCACCAGGAAAGGCGGCAACTGCGACATATGTTTATCCATCATCAGCGCGATACGCCTTTCCGACAGCGCGCCGATTTCCGCAATCGCCAGCGCCAGATTATCCGCCGCCATCGCCACCGGTTCGGCATGGAAGTTACCGCCAGAAATCACATCCCCCTCTTCGGCAAACACCAGCGGGTTATCCGAAACGGCGTTGGCTTCAACGAGCAGCACCTCCATCGCCTGACGCAGTTGTGTGAGGCACGCGCCCATCACCTGCGGCTGACAGCGCAGCGAGTACGGGTCCTGCACCTTTTCACAGTTATGGTGCGACTGTGCTATCGCGCTGGTCTCCGTCAGAACGTGGCGGAACAGCCCGGCGGCGTCGATCTGCCCACGCTGACCGCGCGCGGCATGAATGCGCGCATCAAACGGTCGGCGCGACCCCAGAACGGCTTCGGTGGTTAACGCCCCGCAGACCACCGCAGAGGCGAACAACGCCTGCGCTTCGAACAGCCCACGCAGCGCAAAGGCGGTGGAGGCCTGGGTGCCATTCAGCAGCGCCAGTCCCTCTTTCGCCGCCAGCGTGATCGGTTCCAGTCCGGCCTTTTTCAACGCCTCTTTCGCCGGAAGCCACTCCCCCTGCCAGCGGGCTTTCCCTTCGCCAAGCAGCGTCAACGACATATGCGCCAGCGGCGCCAGATCGCCCGATGCCCCTACAGAACCTTTCGCCGGGATCAGCGGCCAGACCTCTGCGTTGACCAGCGCAATCAGCGCCTCAATCACGCTCAGGCGGATGCCCGAGAAACCACGCGCCAGGCTATTGATTTTCAGCACCATGATCAGACGCACCATCGCGTCGTCCAGCGGCTCGCCAATACCCGCCGCGTGGGAGAGCACCAGCGAACGTTGCAGGTTTTGCAGATCCTCCGTGGCGATGCGCGTCTGCGCCAGCAGACCAAAACCGGTATTGATACCGTAGGCCGTGCGCCCCTCGGCGACGATATTGTTCACGCAGTCGACGCTGGCATTAATACCGTCAACCGCGCTGCTATCAAGACGCAGTTGCACTGGCTGCTGCCAGACGGCGCGAAGCTGCGCAAAACTCAGATGACCCGGCGTTAACGTAAGCGTATTCATATCAGCGTTTTCCTTGAGTAGCCGCGATCATCGGCAAGTTCAGCCCTTGTTCTGCGGCGCATTCAACCGCAATCTCATACCCGGCGTCAGCATGACGCATCACGCCTGTCGCCGGATCGTTATGCAGCACTCTGGCGATACGCGCTGCCGCCTCGTCGGTGCCGTCGCAGACAATCACCATTCCGGCATGTTGCGAGAACCCCATACCGACGCCGCCGCCATGATGCAGCGAAACCCAGGTCGCACCGCTGGCGGTATTGAGCAGCGCGTTCAGTAACGGCCAGTCGGATACCGCATCAGAACCGTCGCGCATCGCTTCCGTCTCCCGATTTGGACTGGCGACGGAGCCGGAATCCAGATGATCGCGGCCAATGACGATCGGCGCGGAGACCTCTCCACGGCGTACCATTTCGTTAAACGCCAGACCCAGTTTTTGCCGCCACGCCAGCCCCACCCAGCAAATACGCGCCGGTAAGCCCTGGAAGTTAATACGTTCGCGCGCCATATCCAGCCAGTGATGCAGATGTTTGTCATCCGCCACAATCTCTTTGACTTTGGCATCGGTTTTATAAATATCTTCTGGATCGCCGGAAAGCGCCACCCAACGGAATGGGCCGATCCCCCGACAAAAAAGCGGGCGGATATAGGCCGGAACGAACCCAGGAAAATCAAAGGCGTTCTCTACGCCCATCTCTTTCGCCATCTGGCGGATATTGTTGCCGTAATCAAAGGTCGGGACGCCCATTTCACTGAACGCCAGCATCGCCTGTACGTGCTTCGCCATTGAGCGTTTCGCCGCCTGTACCGTGCCCTGTGGATCTGACGCCGCTTTCGCCTGATACTCCTCCCAACGCCAGCCAGAGGGCAGATAACCGTGCAGCGGATCGTGCGCGCTGGTCTGGTCGGTCACCAGATCCGGGCGAACGCCGCGTTTTACCAGTTCCGGCACGACGTCCGCCGCGTTGGCGCACAGCGCAACGGAGACGGCTTTACCTTCGCGGGTATATTTTTCAATTCGCGCCAGCGCGTCGTCCAGCGAGGTGGCCTGTTCATCGACGTAGCGGGTACGCAGACGGAAATCAATACGGCTTTGCTGGCATTCGATATTCAGCGAGCACGCCCCCGCCAGCGTCGCGGCCAGCGGCTGTGCGCCGCCCATACCGCCAAGCCCGGCGGTCAGCACCCAGCGCCCGGACAAATTCCCCTGATAGTGCTGCCGTCCTGCTTCAACGAAGGTTTCATAGGTACCCTGCACGATGCCCTGACTGCCGATGTAGATCCAGCTTCCGGCGGTCATCTGGCCGTACATCGCCAGCCCTTTGGCGTCCAGCTCATTGAAATGTTCCCAGGTCGCCCAGTGCGGCACCAGGTTGGAGTTAGCGATCAGGACACGTGGCGCGTTTTCGTGGGTCTTAAACACGCCGACCGGTTTACCGGACTGCACCAGCAGGGTTTCATCGGCCTCCAGTTTGGTCAACGCATTGATGATGGCGTCATAGCACTCCCAGTCGCGCGCCGCGCGGCCAATGCCGCCATAAACCACCAGTTCATGCGGATTCTCGGCAACATCGGGATCGAGGTTGTTCATTAACATGCGCAGCGGCGCTTCGGTTAACCAGCTTTTTGCCGTCAGGGTTGTTCCCCTCGGGGCGCGGATATCCTGCTGACGATACTTGCTTTGAGGCATGACACCAGACTCCTTACGATGATCGGACAGATAAGTAACATATACTTGTCTATACAACTTGTCGCAAGGCTGATTTTAACAACTGAGATACATTTTTGTTATATTGCGTCAGCAATCACGCTTTTTATCGCGCCGTCATTCAGGACATAAAATGGCCCTGCAACCGGTAGCGAGAACCGGGGAAAAGCAGGCGAGCGTGAGAAACAATGTGCGACGCAGACCAGGTGCGTCGATGAATTAACAGGCAGGGATCGTGCTCCTTAATGTTCAGCAGCGCGCACTCTTCCGCCGTGGCGCGCACGGCTTCCACAATGTGCTCCCCTTCCGTTAGCGGGGCGATCAGCGACAGGTATGCATGAGGCGTGGTCTGGCTGTAATCCTGCGCCAGATAATCCGGTACAACGCTGGCGTTCACACAGCGATCCTCAATCTGCACCGGCAGATCGTTTTCATAGTGCACCATCACCGAATGAAAAATCAGCGTGCCTTCACGCACATTCAGGGCAGTGGCCTGAAGCGCATTCGCCTGCGTCTGTTCCAGCGTCAGCACCTCACAGCGGTGCTGATGGTGACGGGCGGCGATTTCATCGGCAATGCTGCGAATTTCAAACAGTGCGGACTGCCCTTTCGGTTCCGCCACAAATGTGCCGACGCCCTGTAAACGCACCAGCAGCCCTTCATCCGTTAATTCCCGCAACGCCCGGTTGATTGTCATCCGGCTGAAGCCAAATTGCGCCACCAGTTCCGCTTCCGAGGGAATACGGTCATGCGGGCGCCAGACGCCGCTGGCGATGTTGTCGCTGATCGTCTGTTTGACCTTTTCATAGAAAGGCACAGGGGCAGAACGGGATGGGAGCATGCGTAAGCCTTCCTTAAGCGTATGATTTTATTTGCCGGATGGCATTATCCGGCCTGTAACGCGATTCTGGGCCGGACAAACATCGCGATTAACGCCACCCGTGTGCGATTTGCCAGCCGAGGCGTGCCGCAACACGCGCTGCGTTGCCATCATCGTCAAAGCGCGGATTAAATTCAACCATATCCACCGCCTGTAGCTTACCGCTGCGACAAACGGCATCGACAAGCCGCATCACCGTCGCCAACGGCACACCGAGCGCTGCGGGCGCAGACACTGCGGGCATCTCCCAGGCGGGCAACACATCAAGATCGATGGTCAGGTAGATCTTATCCACGCTGTCGATAACCTGCGCCAACGGCGCCTGAGCGGTATCACAATCCACGTCTTCTACGATGGTCACTCCGCGTTGTTGCGCCTCATCCCATAACGCCTGCGTATTTGCCGCCCGACTGACGCCAAAGCAGGCGTAATGAAACTCACGCTGCTGTTCATCGCATAATTGCGCCAACTGGCGAAACGGCGTACCGGAGGTGGCGTGGTCAGCCCGACGCAGATCCAGATGCGCATCAAGATTAATAATGCCGACTCTGGCATGCGGGAACGCATCAAGCAGTCCCGCGCCATGCCCAAACGCCGTTTCATGTCCGCCGCCTAGCACAAACGTGCGCATATCCGCCTGCTGGCAGCGCCGTACCGCATCGCGAAGCGCCTGCTGCGCGCCTTCCAGATCGGGGGCTTGCGCAATAATGTTACCTAAATCCACCAGCCGATCGTGGCCGTGGTGAGAGGCCAGGTTCGCCAGCGCCCGGCGCAGGGCATCCGGCGCGCCAGCGGCGCCAGGCCGCCCCTGGTTTCGCTTCACGCCTTCGTCACAGGCAAAGCCGAGCAAGGCGATTTTTTCACGATACATTTCGGGAGAAAACGTCGGGCTGCGCGTCACCGTCTGAAAGAGACGCAGCGCGTTAGCCGCCTCGGCGCTGTCATCACGCCCTTGCCAGAGCGTGGGGGATGCGGGTTGCCATTGCGTCATGTTACTTCTCCTCTGAATACACGGTGACAGAGCGGGTTACGCCCCGGTTCATAAAGGATTTCAACCGGAAGCTCAGCGTCCCATACGGCAAAGTCAGCGACATATCCCGCTTTCAATTGCCCATGCGTCGTCTGCCGCCCCAGCGCGCGCGCAGCATGCCGCGTCACGCCCGCCCACGCCTCTTCCGGCGTTAAGCCAAACTGTACGCAAGCCATGTTCATCGCCAGATGCAAACTGATAAACGGACTGGTGCCGGGGTTAAAGTCCGTTGCAACCGCCATTGGCACGCCATAGTGGCGGAGCAACGCCACCGGCGGGCGCTGCGTCTCTTTGAGGAAATAAAACGCCCCCGGCAGCAGAACGCCCACGGTGCCGCTGCGACTCATCGCCGCCACGCCAGCCTCATCCAGATACTCAATATGGTCAGCGGATAACCCCTGATAACGACTCACCAGTTGTGCGCCCCCCAGCAAGGAGAGCTGCTCAACGTGCCCTTTTACCGGAATGCCCAACGCCTGAGCGGCCTGAAATACCCGCTCACTCTGCGCCAGGTTAAACCCCACGCTTTCACAGAAAAGATCCACCGACTCAAACAGCCCTTTTGCCCATAATCCGGGCAGAATACTTTCGCAAACTAGCGTGATATAGCCGTCGGGATCGTCGCGGTATTCTGCTGGCGTCGCATGTGCCGCCAGCAGGGTAGGACTGATTTCCACCCTGTTTTCATGCGCCAGCGCAGCGGCAACGCGCAACATTTTCTCTTCCGTGGCGAAATTCAGGCCATAGCCGGATTTCACCTCCAGCAACGTAACGCCTTCTTGCAGCAACCGCGCCATCCGCGCACGCGCAATGGCTAAAAGCTCATCTTCAGAGGCCGTCCGGGTCGCGGCGACGGTCGCGTTGATACCGCCGCCCTGCGCGCTGATCTGCTGGTACGACACGCCGTTAAGCCGCTGTTCCCACTCCCCGGCGCGCGTGCCGCCAAAAATCAGGTGGGTGTGACAGTCAATCAATCCGGGCGTGACCAGTCGGCCTTGCAGATCCACGGTATTGCGGTGCGCGGCGTTGAGCGACGACGCAGGCACAATATCCAGTATCCGGCCCTGGCGGACGACAAGCGCATGATCGTCCACCATCCCATAAGGGCTACCGCGTTCAGTATCCATCGTCGCCAGTCGGCCATTCCGCCAGATCGTGTCATCAGGTAAAAGTTGCGCCATTGGGTTCATCACTTGTCATGGGTTGTCTATACATTTATTTTTTATTCTGCCGGGGTTGTCAATCTTACAGGCCATGAATGTTATTTATTTGTGATGTACTTGCCTGGAACATCAGGTGCGCGGCGTCTAAAAAAGAACTTTTTACCTTTTCACCTTCCCGTTTCGCTCAACTTAGTATAAAAAAGCAGGCTTCAATGGAATTAATTTAACTTTCAAAGCCCGGAGCAACCTGTGAACACATTTTCGGTTTCCCGTCTGGCGCTGGCACTGGCTTTTGGCGTGACGCTGACCGCCTGTAGCTCTACGCCGCCCGATCAAATCCCATCCGATCAGACCGCGCCAGGCACCTCCTCGCGTCCGATCCTGTCGGCGAACGAAGCGCAGAATTTCGTTGCTGCACACTATTTCTCGTCACTGACGCCGAATACGGCGCCGTGGACGCCTTCCGCCATTACGCTGCCTGCGCAACCTGACTTCGTTGTCGGCCCGGCTGGCACGCCAGGCGTGACGCACACCACCATTCAGGCGGCGGTAGATGCGGCAATTACGCAGCGCAGCAGCAAGCGTCTGTACATCGCCATTATGCCGGGCGAGTATCAGGGAACCGTGTATATCCCGGCGGCGCCTGGCAGCCTGACGCTGTACGGCACGGGCGAGAACGCGATTGATGTGAAAATCGGCCAGGCGATTGACGGCGAAATGAGCACGACCGACTGGCGTCGTTCAGTGAACCCGGGCGGTAAATACATGCCGGGCAAACCTGCGTGGTATATGTTTGATAACTGCCAGAGCAAACGCGGCGCCAGCATTGGCGTGATGTGTTCTGCGGTGGTCTGGTCACAGAATGACGGCTTGCAGTTACAAAATCTGACCATCGAAAACAATCTCGGTGACAGCGTTGACGCCGGCAACCATCCGGCAGTGGCCTTACGCACTGACGGCGACAAAGTGCAGATTAATAAAGTGAACATTCTGGGTCGCCAGAATACCTTCTTCGTGACCAACAGCGGCGTGCAGAACCGTCTGCAAAACGATCGCCAACCGCGCACGCTGGTGACGAACAGTTACATTGAAGGGGATGTGGATATGGTTTCCGGTCGCGGCGCAGTGGTGTTCGATAACACCGATTTCCGCGTGGTGAACTCCCGTACCCAGCAGGAAGCGTATGTTTTCGCTCCGGCAACGCTGTCGAATATTTATTACGGTTTCCTCGCCACCAACAGCCGCTTTACCGCCGCAGGTGATGGCGTCGCGCAACTGGGTCGTTCGCTGGATGTGGATGCCAACACCAACGGTCAGGTCGTTATCCGCGATAGCGTGATTAACGAAGGGTTCAATATGGCGAAACCGTGGGCTGACGCCGTTATCTCCAAACGTCCTTTTGCCGGGAATACTGGCGCGAAGGATGATAAAGACGAGGTGCAGCGTAACCTGAACGACACGAACTTTAACCGGATGTGGGAATACAACAACCGGGGTTTAGGCAGTAAAGTGGTCGCCGAACCGAAGCAATAATATCTGCTGACGATTATTCTTCAGGCCAGATAAAAGAGAAAAGGTCGTCACGCCGGGCGTGACGACCTTTTTTTACATCTGACGGTTTTTATTGAAATTAATCAGACTTCCCGCTTTGATAATTTCACGTTCCTCGGCGGTCAGGCTTTCCAGATACAGACTGATTTCCGTGATTTCATCGTCATGAATCACATAGCCTTTTAAGGTGGTTGCGCATTGATCCAGCACCGTACGGACGCCAGGAATGTAAATATAATCCCCGACGTCAAAGCCAGGCTCACCCGCCATTTGCAGCGGCAACATTCCCCAGTTGATCACATTCGAACGGTAGCGTTTCGTCGCATACTCCTGGGCTATATTCGCCAGACCGCCAATCACGCGCTGACAGCTTGCCGCCTGTTCACGCGCGGAACCGTCTCCCGGCTTAACGGCATAAATCATGCTGCCAATCCCGGTGGCTAACGGATCGGTGGTTTCCTGGCCCGCAATTGTGCGAATACGGGCAAAGACCGGCTCCAACTCACTCACCTCGCCTGCCAGACGCTGTTTTTCCAGCGTCGCGGTTGCTTTGCTTCGGCCAACATAGTCTGGATCGCGGCGTGACAGGGTGAACTCCGCCAGACCAACCGGATTTGAGCGAAAAGAGGAGGTCTCCCCGGACGGAATCAGCTCATCCGTCGTTGTAACTTCATCAAGAATTTTTGACGCCACCTTGAGCAGAATATTTTCCGTCAGCGCCCCCAGCGCCGGCCAGTCTTTAATATTCGGGCCATAGATGAGCGATTGCTGCGTCGCCCCTTTAACAAAACCCTGATAGACACGGTTTTTGTACGGAGTAGGATCAAACGCATAGTCAGGAACGTTTTCCCAGCAGTCCAGTTCAGCGGCGGAGGTCAGATAGCCCCCATTTATTGCCGTCGCCGCAATAGAACGCGCATCCATCAGCGCAACCGCGGACATTTGACCATTACCCGGTTTCGAACCTTCACGGTTCGGGAAGTTACGGGTGGTGTGGCGAATGCTCAGCCCGTTGTTAAAGGGCGTATCGCCAGCGCCAAAGCATGGGCCGCAGAAAGCGGTTCTGATGATTGCGCCCGCGCCAGTTAAATCGGCCACCACGCCTTTTTTCGCCAGATCCATAAATACAGGCTGTGAAGAGGGGTAAACCGCGAGTGAGAACGTCTCGTTACCACACGATTTACCGCGCAACGCATTCGCCGCCGCAATGACGTTCTCATAGTTACCGCCTGAGCATCCGGCAATAATTCCCTGCTGAACCTTTAATCTTCCCTTCTCAACTTTATCCAGCAGTGAGATTTTGGCTTTCCCACGGGCAATGCGCGCAGACTCAATTTCTACCTGGTGCAGAATATCCGTCAAATTCTCATTTAATGTGTCGATTTCATACACATTACTCGGATGGAAAGGTAGCGCGATCATCGGTTTAATTGTGCTCAAATCAACATAAATACAGCCATCGTACCAGGCCATTGGCTGCGGATTCAGCTGTCGATAGTCCGGTTCACGGCCATGTAACGCCAGCCAGCTACGGGTCTCATCATCCGTTTGCCACACCGAACTCAGGCAGGTCGTCTCCGTGGTCATGACATCAAAACTGTTACGGAAATCCGTGGACATTGCGCTAATGCCCGGCCCCACAAATTCCATGACCTTATTTTTGACATAGCCATTTTTAAATACGGCGCCAATGATGGCTAACGCCACATCCTGCGGGCCAACGCCTGGCGCCAGTTTTCCCGTCAGATATACCGCCACGACGCCCGGATAATCGATATCCCAGCTATCATTCAACAGTTGTTTGACGAGTTCACCTCCGCCCTCCCCTACGGCCATCGTCCCCAGCGCGCCATAGCGCGTGTGGCTGTCTGAGCCTAAAATCATTTTTCCACCGCCCGCCATCATCTCGCGCATATATTGGTGGATGACCGCAATATGGGGCGGCACATAAATACCGCCATAGCGCTGCGCAGCGGAGAGTCCAAAAAGATGATCATCGCCATTAATGGTTCCACCAACGGCGCATAATGAGTTATGACAGTTTGTGAGAACATAAGGTAATGGAAAACGCGCCATCCCGGACGCTTTCGCGGTCTGAATTATGCCTACATAGGTAATATCGTGGGAGGTTAACGAATCAAACTTGATTTTAAGTTTATCCATATTTCCTGACGTATTATGAGACGCAAGAATGGACCATGCTATGGTGCCTTTTTTGGCTTCCTCTTTTTGTACATTACCGCAATACTGTTCTTCTGCAATTATCTCATTGTTACCGGAGAGATAAATCCCTTTGTCATATAACTTAATCATTCGTTACTCCACATTGCCGTGCATGTTTCCATGCACGAACAACAGACCATGTCATTAATAATAAAAATGAACGCTGACGGTTGATTACAGCATGTTCCAGTCAATCAACATGTTCCACCACCAGATACCAATCGTGATATGTACCAGGAACGTTAAGATGGTCAGAACCGCGCCGACGAGCCACCAGGACTTAATATCGTTATAACCGACCCCGAAAATAACCGGGCCAGCGGCACCGCCATAGTGCGTGACCATTCCGCCATAAGAGTTGGAGAATAATAAGGCCAGCGCGGTTAGCATTAATGGCGCGCCAGAGACATTCGCCAGCATGGCAAATACCGGCATCATCGCCACAATATAAGCGCTACCGGAGGCAAAGAAATAACGGACAATAATACTCAGGAACAAAATGACGAAGAACGCCACGTTACCATGATTATCAAAAGAGAGATTGTTTTTAAACAGTTCAGCCAGCCAGTCAAAAAACTTCACTTTCGATAATAAAGAGCTTAAGCCAATGATACCGCCGTACCAGATTAATGTATTCCAGCCGCCCTTATTTTTAACGACATCATCCCAGCTCACCACGCCCAGTAACAACATCGCGCCCATCACCACAATCGCAACGGTTGATTCATCCACGCCAAGTTGTTTACTGAAAATCCAGCCTGACAGCGCGAGGACAAAAATACCCAGCAGTAATTTCTCACGGCCTTTCATTGGCCCGAGATCCTGAAGCCCGGCTTTCGCGATCGTCTTATTATCAACCTTTTTAATTTCCGGTGGATACATGGTATAAATCACCAGCGGCGTCACCAGTAACATAATGATGCCCGGCACCATTGCTGCCAGCGCCCATCCTCCCCAGCTTAATTGCAGATGGCAAATATCGTTGATCATTTTCAGCGCCAGTATGTTCCCTGCCATTGCGGTAAAAAACATATAACTGGTCGTTTTCGTGACCATATACACGGACATCATTAAGTAATGACCGACACGACGGGGGCTTTTTTCAGGCTCAGAACCCAGCGCAACGGCCACACTGTTGATGATCGGTAAAACAATGCCGCCTGCGCGCGCCGTGTTTGACGGCGTTGCCGGAGAGAGAACCAGATCGAGAAAAACCGTGACGTAGCCCAGCCCCAGCGTGGTATTCCCGATCTTACCAATCAGAATATACGCAATGCGTTTACCCAGGCCAGTAGTGACAAACGCGGCGCTTAACGTAAACGCAGAAAACACCAGCCACGTTGTTCCAGAGGCATAACCGCTGAGCACGCTGGTCGTTTTAAACGCCCCTTCACTTAAATTTCCAACCACGACCATCGATGCCGCGACGGCAATCAATAATACAACGGGTTCGGGAAACGGTTTTATCACCAGCCCCACGATTGCCGCAAGATAGATGCCAAAGAGAACCCAGGCGAGTTCACTCAGACCGGCTGGCGCGGGAATTATGCCAATAATACACGGGATCGCTAATATAATAATTAGCTTCCATATAGATTTTTTATTCATTTTTTGCACCCTGATTTATCTGTATTCGTTATACAGAAAAGGCATTGTTTGATTTTCCTTAATCACAGCGAAATGAGATCAACATCATTCAGGAATATAAACTTCACCTGCAAAAATCTTTCTTGCTGTGCGAATAACAGAAGCGCGTATTGAAGAAGGCTCATTACCTTCATTTGTTAAATGAATATCAAGGCATCCGCCCGGGTGTTCGATATTTATATCGCCATAGTCCGTCAATTGCGTCATCCGGTGGGCGACCGTCCCTTCTGTCGCACAACTACTGGCAAGCGCGATAGCACCAGTAATCGCCAGCGCCTTATGGCAGGAGTGCGGCATAAAATAGCGCACATTGATCGTCCCGCCCCGTCTGGCCGGGGAAATAAGCATCGGTTTAGGAATAACCATATTGCTGACGTCGCCTAACCCCATCGCTTTACCCGCCTGCAAACGGATGGATTCAATGCGGCGCAATAATTCAGTATCGGCATCGAGTTCCGCAGGGGATTCATAACCCGTTTTACCGACATCTTCGGCAGCGATAATGACCACCGGCATCGCCATATCAATACAGGTGACGGCAACGGAATTAAAATGATCGACACGATGACCGGTCGGAAAAATTTGCCCGGTTTTGGCGCCAGCAGCGTTCAAAAACGTGAGTGCCACGGGCGCGGCCGTTCCCGGTACGCCATCGATTTTTGCCTGGCCTTCGTACTCAACGGCGCCGTCCGGCGTCTGCACGTCCGCTTCGATATACGTATTTGTATTTACATTACGTATACGCACGCGCGTGACGGGCGGCGTAGTCTCAATTAAGCCATGTTCAATCGCAAATGCGCCTACCGCGGAAAGCATATTTCCACAGTTCGGCGTGGTATCAACGCGGTGTTCATGTACCAGAACCTGAGCAAATAAATAGTCGATATCTGCTTTTGAGTCATCCGAACGACGGATAATGGCCACTTTACTGGTCAACGGATTACCGCCGCCAATGCCATCTATTTCCAGTTCATTCCCCGATCCCATAATTGCCATCAATATGGCATCGCGCCGCTGTCTCTCCTCAGGAAGGTGTTCTGCTAATAAAAACGCCCCTCTGGATGTTCCCCCTCGCATCAACGTGCAGGGAATTTTTTTCATAACATTGCCCTCAATTAAAAAACATTAGCGTTAATGAGGACATGGTTGCACGCGCAGAATAGAGAGGCTAATGACTTTAAATTTATGATTGATAATTTATTTGCATTAATCAAGACGGATAATTTACATATAAACTACGTTTTTCTCTCCTGGGGCAGCAAATCAGGGAATCCCTGGATTCTATTTTCTGGAGTTATGATGAAACACGAATTATCAAGTATGAAGGCATTTGTCACACTGGCAGAGGCAGGATCATTTAACAAAGCCGCTAAATTACTTAACATTACGCAACCTGCATTAACTCGCAGAATAAAAAAGATGGAAGATGATTTACATACCCTGCTTTTTGAGAGAACAACACGTAAAGTAGAATTAACAAAAGCGGGGAGGATGCTGTTACCGGAAGCCAGAGAATTAATAAGAAAACTGGATGAAGCTCTTTTTAATGTTCGCGAAATGAATGCTTATCACCACGGCACGATCACATTGTCCTGTATTCCGACCGCTGTTTTCTATTTTTTACCCCTTGCTATCGGAAAATTTAATGAGTTGTACCCCAATATCAAAATACGAATTCTTGAAAAAGGTACGAACAACTGCATGGAATCGGTGTTGGGTAACGAAGCTGATTTCGGCATAAATATGAACAGCATCACAAATTCTGCTATTGACTTCACCCCGCTGGTGAATGAACCGTTTGTTCTGGCCTGTCGACGAAACCATCCCTTAGCCAGTAAGCAACTGGTCGAATGGCAGGAGTTGGTGGGCTACAAATTGATTGGCGTGCGGTCATCCAGCGGTAACAGGCTGCTTATTGAGCACAATCTGGCGGATAAACCCTGGAAGCTGGACTGGTTTTACGAGGTTCGTCATTTATCGACCTCGCTTGGGCTGGTTGAGGCCGGGCTGGGTATTTCTGCGCTGCCGGGGCTGGCAATGCCTCAGACAGTGCATCCCACGCTTATCGGAATCCCGTTGATCGAACCCGTTATCAGACGCACGTTAGGGATTATCCGGCGCAAAGACGCCGTTCTCTCTCCTCCGGCAGAGCGTTTTTTCTCTCTGCTTTTGAATGTCTGGGCCGATGATAAAGACACGCTGTGGACGCCCTTTGCTGAACCACAGCGACAACAATAACGCCGTATCCGGCCGACGGCCCGGTAAGCGAGCGCCACCGGGCACAACGTCACGGAATATTAATACGCGTTAACCACGACCCACATTGGCCCCTGGCCTACCGCATAACGGCCTTTCTCCGTCAGCAGCCCCTGCTCACCGGCAATGGCATACACCGCAATATGGTGTGACTTCTGCCCGGCGGCAATCAGGTACTTACCGCTATGATCGACGTTAAAGCCGCGCGGCTGCGTTTCAGTCGGCTGGAAGCCCTCTTTCGTCAGTACGCTGCCGTCTTCAGAAACGCTAAAAACGGTAATCAGGCTGGCGGTACGGTCGCAGGCATACAGATGACGGCCATCCGGCGTAATATGGATATCCGCCGCCCAACGCGTGTCAGAAAAATCGGCAGGCATCATATCCAGCGTCTGCACGCATTCAATATTGCCGTGCGGATCTTTCAGCTCCCAGACATCAACAGAGCTGTTCAGTTCATTCACGCAGTAGGCATATTGCTGGTTCGGGTGGAACGCCATATGGCGCGGCCCGGCCCCCTCAACGGTGGTGACTTCCGCCGGTTCCTGGGCGACCAGTTTGCCGTCGTCGCTGAGCGTAAACAGGCAAATGCGATCCTGCTTCAGCGCAGGCACCCACAGCGTCCGGTTATCCGGCGAGATATTCGCTGAGTGGCACCCTTCCAGCCCTTCAACGACATCCACCACGCCAGCCGGCAGGCCATCATCCAGACGGGTCACGCTGACGTTACCGGCATTGTACGAGCCAACAAACACAAAACGGCCCTGATGATCGGTAGAGATATGGGTTGGGCTACCCGGCAGAGCGGACTCCGCCGCGAAGGTCAGCGCGCCGTCATCCGGCGCAATACGGTAAGCCAGCACGCGGAACTCAGGACGGACGCCAACATAGAGATAGCGCTTATCAGGGCTGACCACCATCGGCTGAACCTGCCCCGGTACATCAACCACCTGCACCAGCTTCAGCGAGCCGTCATGATTCAGGCTCCAGACGTGAATTTGCTGGCTCTCAGGGCTGGCGGTATAAACGGTTTGCTTCATGACTACTCCTTCCTTATGGCAACTGTCTGCAATTGCGGAATACAGCTTAACGTAGACGCTTTTAACGGTGAATGCTGAATTAACGCTCAGAATTTTGTCCGGCCAACCGTCTCGGTGTACCATTCCCACAGGCAAAATTCTCAACCTTAATCTGGAACTCCCTATGACCGCTCGTGTGATTGCCCTGGATTTAGACGGCACCTTACTGACGCCGAAAAAAACATTGCTCCCCTCCTCGCTTGAGGCGCTTTCTCGCGCCAGAGAGGCAGGCTACCAACTTATCATCGTCACTGGCCGTCATCACGTTGCGATTCATCCTTTTTATCAGGCACTGGCGCTGGATACACCTGCAATTTGCTGTAACGGTACTTACTTGTATGATTATCAAGCAAAAAATGTTCTTGAGGCCGATCCGCTGCCTGTCGATCAGGCATTGCAACTGATTGATCTGCTGGATGCGCATCAGATTCACGGTCTGATGTACGTTGATGACGCGATGGTTTATGAACGCCCGACCGGCCATGTGATCCGTACCGCTAACTGGGCGCAGACGCTGCCGCCGGAACAGCGCCCGACCTTTACTCAGGTGCCGTCGCTGGCGCAGTCGGCACGCGACGTCAACGCCGTCTGGAAATTCGCGCTGACCGATGAAAATCTGCCAAAACTGCAACAGTTCGTGCAGCAGGTTGAGCATCAGCTGGGTCTGGAGTGCGAATGGTCTTGGCACGATCAGGTGGATATCGCGCGTAAAGGGAACAGCAAAGGGAAGCGCCTTACCCAGTGGATTGAAGCGCAGGGCTGGTCGATGGAGAATGTGGTGGCGTTTGGCGATAACTACAATGATATCAGTATGCTGGAAGCGGCAGGCACCGGCGTCGCGATGGGCAATGCTGACGACGCGGTGAAAACGCGGGCGAATATCGTGATCGGCGATAACACCACGGACAGCATTGCGAAGTTTATTTATACCCACCTGCTGTAATCAGGCGGTAATTGAAACACTCTTGATTTGCGCGTACAGCCACAGGCCAGGTTTGATGCCCAGCTCATCCCTGGCCCACGGGCTGATTCTCGCCCACAGCGTTTTCCCGCCGACTTCAAGCTGGACTTCCACCTGCCCGTTATCGTCATAACAGTTTGCCACTTTTGCCCGCAGGATATTACGGATACTGGTTTGCATCGGTGGTTGTAATACCAGCGACACGTCCGAGGCCTGAATACGAATACGCAGCACGGTTTGCAGCGGCTCTTCCAGTTTGTTGACCCACAGGTGCTGATCGCCCAGCGCCAGCGCGGTCATTGCATAATGCGGATGATGCTCCAGCACGCTCACTTTCAGGATGCTGCTCTGCTGCTCTTTCGGCAGCCACGGGTGCATCACACTGCTGCCCCAGACTTCTTCCAGCGCGCCAAACGCTTTCACCTGCCCGTTTTCCAGCACCATGACTCTGTCCGCCAGATGTAAAATCTCGTCCAGCGAGTGGCTGACGTACAGCAGGGGGATATTAATTTCGCGCGCCAGGCGTTGCAGATACGGCAGCAGTTCGCGTTTGCGCGGAATATCCAGCGAAGCCAGCGGCTCATCAAGCAACAGTAGCTCCGGCGCGGTCAGCAACGCGCGGCCAATCGCCACACGCTGTTTTTCCCCGCCGGAAAGGCTGCCTGGCAAACGTTCCAGCAAAGGTTCGATACCGAGCAGATCCACCAGCTTGTCGAACTGTCCGGCCATGCTTTTCGCCATGCCATAGCGCAGATTGCCGCGCACTTTGTAATGCGGAAACAGTCGGGCATCCTGGAACACATAACCGACGCGCCGTTTTTCCGGCGTCAGGCAGATGCCATTTTCAACATCATTAAGCACGCGACCATTGAGCACAATGCGCCCTTTTTGCGGGCGCGTCAGTCCGCTGATGGCATTGATCAGCGATGTTTTCCCGGCGCCGGAAACGCCAAAAATAGCGGTGATCCCATTGGCAGGTAGCGTTTCATTGAGCGTCAGACAGTGGGTGCCCAGCGTCTGGGAGAAATTGAGTTCCAGCATGTTTATCTCCCCGCGCGCTCACGGCTGATACGCGCCAGCCATTCCGAAATCAACAATGAGATCAGCGCCAGCACAATAGAAATAATGCACAATCTCGCCGCCGCGCTTTCGCCGCCAGGGGTCTGGATCAGGGTATACATCGCGGAAGGAATGGTGCGGGTTTCACCCGGAATGTTAGACACGAAAGTGATGGTAGCGCCGAACTCGCCGAGCGAACGGGCAAACGCCAGCACGGTCCCGACGATGATGCCAGGCAATGTCAGCGGTAGCGTAATGGTGAGGAAAACACGCCAGCGTCCTGCGCCCAGCGTTCTGGCGGCCTGCTCCAGCTTAATGTCGACCCCTTCAAGCGCCAGACGAATAGCGCGAACCATTAACGGGAAAGACATCACCGCCGCCGCCAGCACGGCGCCTCGCCAGCTAAAGGCAAAGGTAATGCCGAACCAGTCATAAAGCCACTGACCAATAAATCCGCGTCGGCCCATCGCGATAAGCAGCAGATAACCGACCACCACGGGCGGTAAAACCAGCGGCAGATGCAGTACGCTGTCGAGCAACGCTTTGCCTGGAAACTTGCATCGCACAAGTAACCAGGCAAAAAAGATCCCAAACGGCAGACTAAACAACACGGCCAGGGAAGAAACTTTCAGGCTCAGTAGAACGGCCTGCCATTCTGGATCAGTCAGTATCATTACTTCGTCGTAAATCCATAACGTTTAAAGATTTCGGAAGCCTGCGGTCCTTTCAGGTAGTCATAGAACGCGCTGACCGTTGCGTTTTTGTGTCCATCAACAATCGCGATCGGGTATTCCACTTTCTTATGGGAATCTTCCGGGAACGTGCCAACCACTTTCACGCCTTTGCTGGCAACGGCATCAGAACCGTAAACGATGCCCAGCGGTGCTTCGCTACGCTCCACCAGCGCCAGTGCGCCACGCACGTCTTCCGCAGGAGCCAGTTTCGGCGCCAGGGTATCCCATGCGCCCAGTTTTTGCAGCGCTTCTTTTGCATAAATGCCAGCCGGAACGTGTTCCGGGTCGCCCACCGCCAGACGACCGCCATTCAGCAGAGTCGTCCAGTTGGTTTTGCTGTCGATGGTGATGTCTTTCTGTTCACTGGCTTTTGGCGCGACCACAACCAGGCTGTTGCCAAGCAGCGTTTCACGCGTTGCGGTATCAATCGCTTTTTTGTCTACCGCGTAATCCATCCATTTCTGGTCAGCAGAGATAAACAGATCCGCTGGCGCTCCCGCTTCAATCTGGCGAGCCAGCGTAGAAGAAGAGGCAAATGAAGAGACAACGTCAACGTTCTTCTCTTTTTTGTATTCAACCGCAATATCCTGCATTGCGTTGGTCAGCGAAGCCGCCGCGAATACGGTGATTTTCCCTTCATCCGCCAGCGCATGTCCGGCAACAGTCAGAGATAATGTTGCCCCAGCAAACAGGCGTAACCATGTACGTGCCATCTGTAACTCCTTTGAGTGTCGTTATGTAGGCGCAAATATAGCGAGAAAATAAGGTTTTTCCCAGAAGTTATTGATACCCAATTGAGGTTACGCAAAGAAAATATCGGCAGAAAAAGCAGGATCTTGAGGGGCGCTACCCAATGGATTTCGGGTTGCGCTGAGACTCACAGGCACAGCCAACAAAAATGCGGCCTGAAAGTCGAAGAAAGTAAAACGCCCGACTGAGCGGGCGTTTAAAAATCAATGGTTCTGTCTGGACTGGTCTTTCTGACCGATACCGGAGAAAATGTTGAACACTTCACCCAGACCGTAAATCAGCCCCAGAATGATGGCCATGACCACCGGAACCATGACTACGGCGAATACCAGACTTTTCAATAACTCTAACATGGTCAACTCCAGATAGGATTCTTTTGATATTCTAACTGCATAAATGAGAAAAGCACTCCCCTTTTGTGCGGTCGACTTTGCGCGGAAGCGGTTTTCCGTCACAATAACCCTTTTGCCAGGATCTTGTTATGCAGGCCGAAATCCTCCTTACACTCAAACTTCAACAAAAATTGTTTGCGGACCCCCGCCGCATTTCGCTGCTCAAGCATATCGCGCTTTCCGGCTCCATCAGCCAGGGGGCGAAAGATGCGGGCATCAGCTACAAAAGCGCCTGGGATGCCATTAACGAGATGAATCAACTCAGCGAGCAGACGCTCGTCGAGCGCGCAACGGGCGGCAAAGGCGGCGGCGGCGCGATACTGACTCGCTACGGTCAGCGCCTGATCCAGCTTTACGATTTGCTCGCCCAGATTCAGCAAAAAGCGTTCGACGTGCTGAGCGACGACGACGCCCTGCCGCTCGACAGCCTGCTGGCCGCCATTTCCCGTTTCTCTTTGCAAACCAGCGCCCGTAACCAGTGGTTCGGCACCATTACCGCGCGCGATCACGATCAGGTTCAACAGCATGTCGATGTGCTGCTGGCCGACGGCGAAACGCGACTGAAGGTCGCCATCACTGCGCAAAGCGGCGAGCGTCTTGGCCTTGATGAAGGTAAAGAAGTCCTGATCCTACTGAAAGCGCCGTGGGTTGGCATTACCCAGGACGAGGCGATTGCCCGGGCTGCCGACAACCAGCTTCAGGGAACCATCAGCCATATTGAACGCGGCGCCGAGCAGTGCGAAGTCCTCATGACATTACCTGACGGCCAGACGTTGTGCGCCACCCTGCCCGTTGAAGAGACCGCCACGCTGGAAGAAGGTGCTAACGTGACGGCATATTTTAATGCTGACAGAGTGATTATCGCTACGTTGTGCTAAGTGCATTGACATCTGTTCTTTGAACACGTATCCCTGTCATTCATCGCTGCAAAAAATGGGATACAAAATGTCATCATTGCATATTTCGCAAGGTACGTTTCGCCTGAGCGACACAAAAACGCTTCAGTTAAGTGCGCTGACGTTGCAGGCGGGGGAGAGCTGGGCTTTTGTCGGCACCAATGGAAGCGGGAAATCGGCGCTGGCCCGCGCGCTGGCGGGAGAACTGACGCTACTGAAAGGCGAGCGCCAGTCTCAGTTCGCGCGCGTCACCCGCCTCTCATTCGAACAGTTGCAAAAACTGGTCAGCGATGAATGGCAGCGCAATAACACCGACCTGCTCAGCCCTGGCGAAGACGACACCGGACGAACTACGGCAGAAATCATTCAGGATGAGGTGAGCGATCCCGCCCGCTGTGCTGAACTGGCGCAGCAGTTTGGCATTTCTTCTCTGCTCGACAGACGTTTTAAATACCTTTCTACGGGCGAAACGCGCAAAACGCTGCTTTGTCAGGCGCTGATGTCAGAACCGGATTTATTAATCCTCGATGAGCCATTTGACGGGCTGGATGTCGCCTCCCGCCAGCAACTGGCGAATCTTCTCGCCACGCTGCACCAGTCGGGCTACACGCTGGTGCTGGTGTTAAATCGCTTCGATGAGATCCCCGAATTCGTTCAGTATGCGGGAGTCCTTGCCGACTGCACGTTAACGGAAACGGGGGAAAAAGCGGATTTGCTCCAGCGAGCGCTGATTGCCCAACTCGCGCATAGCGAACGACTGGAAGGCGTAAAGTTGCCCGAGCCGGATGAACCTTCTGCCCGTCACGCCCTGCCGAACGGCGCGGCGCGCATTATTCTCAACGATGGCGTCGTCTCCTATAACGACCGCCCTATCCTTAAGCATCTGAGCTGGCAGGTGAATCCTGGTGAACACTGGCAGATTGTCGGGCCTAACGGCGCGGGAAAATCCACCCTGCTAAGTTTAATCACCGGCGACCATCCGCAGGGATACAGCAACGACCTGACGCTGTTTGGCCGCCGTCGCGGGAGTGGTGAAACAATCTGGGATATCAAAAAACATATCGGCTATGTCAGCAGCAGCCTGCATCTGGATTACCGCGTCAGCACCACGGTGCGTAATGTCATTCTCTCCGGTTACTTTGACTCGATTGGCATCTACCAGGCGGTTTCCGACAGGCAGCACAAGCTGGCGCAGCAATGGCTGGATATTCTGGGAATGGACAAACGCACTGCGGATGCGCCTTTCCACAGCCTGTCCTGGGGGCAACAACGGCTGGCGCTGATCGCCCGTGCGCTGGTCAAACACCCTACGCTGCTGATTCTTGATGAGCCATTACAAGGCCTGGACCCGCTGAATCGTCAACTCGTTCGCCGCTTTGTCGATGTACTGATTAGCGAGGGAGAAACGCAGTTGCTGTTTGTCTCCCATCACGCGGAAGACGCCCCAGGCTGCATTACCCATCGGCTGGAGTTTGTACCGGAAGGCGAGAGTTACCGCTATCAACAGACGACGCTGCGTTAGCGGTTCATTGGGGGCGTGCGACCACGCCCCTTTTTTCACTGCTTTTTCAGATAAAAGGCGCAATCATTCTTAAAGCATATGATTTATCATTAAATAACAGGCGTCGGCGGGTGAAAAAACCGAAGTGTAAACGATTCCACTAATATATTCCATGTCACACTTTTCGCATCTTTGTTATGCTATGGTTATTCCATACCATAGGCTTAACGGAGCGAATTATGAGAGTACTGGTCACCGGTGGTAGCGGTTACATTGGAAGTCATACTTGTGTACAGTTACTGAAAAACGGTCACGATGTCATCATCCTTGATAACCTCTGCAACAGTAAGCGCAGCGTACTGCCTGTTATCAAGCGATTAAGTGGTAAGCACCCAACTTTCGTTGAAGGCGATATTCGTAACGAAGCGCTGATGACTGAAATTCTGCATGACCACGCGATTGACGCCGTCATTCACTTTGCCGGTCTGAAAGCCGTGGGCGAATCCGTCGCCAAACCGCTGGAATACTATGACAACAACGTCAACGGTACGCTGCGTTTAATCAGCGCCATGCGCGCCGCCAATGTCAAAAACTTCATCTTCAGCTCCTCCGCCACCGTCTACGGCGATCAGCCCAAAATTCCTTATGTCGAAAGTTTCCCGACCGGCACGCCGCAGAGCCCATATGGCAAAAGTAAACTGATGGTCGAACAGATCCTGACCGACCTGCAAAAAGCGCAGCCGGACTGGAGCATCGCCCTGCTGCGCTACTTCAACCCGGTCGGCGCGCATCCGTCAGGTGATATGGGCGAAGATCCGCAAGGCATTCCTAACAACCTGATGCCGTACATCGCCCAGGTCGCCGTTGGCCGTCGCGAATCACTCGCGGTCTTTGGCAACGACTACCCTACCGAAGACGGCACCGGCGTGCGTGATTACATCCATGTGATGGATCTTGCCGACGGCCACGTAACCGCGATGGAAAAACTGGCTGGCAAACAAGGCGTGCATATTTACAACCTTGGCGCCGGTGTTGGCAACAGCGTGCTGGATGTGGTTAACGCTTTCAGCAAAGCCTGCGGTAAACCCGTTGCTTATCATTTTGCCCCACGCCGTGAAGGCGACCTTCCGGCCTACTGGGCGGACGCCAGCAAAGCCGACCGCGAACTGGACTGGCGCGTAACCCGCACACTTGACGAAATGGCACAGGACACCTGGCGTTGGCAGTCACGCCATCCGCAGGGATATCCAGACTAAGGACATGTCATGACGCAATTTAATCCTGTCGATCATCCACATCGCCGTTTTAACCCGCTAACCGGACAGTGGATTCTGGTTTCACCGCATCGCGCAAAGCGCCCCTGGCAGGGGGCGCAGGAAACGCCATCTCAGCAGGCGCTTCCCGCCCATGACCCGAACTGCTTCCTGTGCGCGGGCAATACGCGGGTAACCGGAGATAAAAACCCGGATTACACCGGCACCTATGTCTTTACAAATGACTTTGCCGCGCTGATGTCTGACACCCCGGACGCGCCGGACAGCCATGACCCGTTGATGCGTTGCCAGAGCGCCCGCGGCACCAGCCGCGTGATCTGCTTTTCTCCCGATCACAGCAAGACGCTGCCGGAACTGAGCCTCCCCGCGCTGACGGACATCATCAAAACCTGGCAAGAACAGACTGCCGATCTGGGAAAAACCTACCCCTGGGTGCAGGTTTTTGAGAATAAAGGCGCGGCGATGGGCTGCTCCAACCCGCATCCGCACGGCCAGATTTGGGCCAACAGCTTCCTGCCGAACGAAGCCGAGCGTGAAGATCGTTTGCAAAAAGCCTACTTCGCCGAGCAGCACTCCCCAATGCTGGTGGATTATGTGCAGCGCGAACTGGCGGACGGCAGCCGTACGGTGGTTGAAACCGAGCACTGGCTGGCGGTCGTGCCTTACTGGGCGGCCTGGCCGTTTGAAACGCTGCTGCTGCCCAAAGCGCATGTGCTGCGCATTACCGATTTGACCGACGATCAGCGCGACTCCCTGGCGCTGGCGCTGAAAAAGCTGACCAGTCGTTATGACAACCTGTTCCAGTGCTCCTTCCCCTACTCCATGGGCTGGCACGGCGCACCGTTTAACGGTGAAGAGAACGGGCACTGGCAGCTGCACGCGCACTTTTATCCACCGCTGCTGCGTTCCGCGACCGTCCGTAAATTTATGGTCGGTTATGAAATGCTGGCGGAGACCCAGCGCGATCTGACGGCAGAACAAGCGGCGGAGCGTCTGCGCGCGGTCAGCGACATTCATTTTCGCGAATCAGGAGTTTAAATAATGAGTCTGAAAGAGAAAACACAATCTCTGTTTGCAGAAATTTTCGGCTACCCTGCTACCCACACCATTCAGGCGCCTGGTCGCGTCAATCTGATCGGCGAGCACACCGATTACAACGACGGCTTTGTGCTGCCTTGCGCTATCGACTACCAGACGGTGATTAGCTGCGCCACGCGTGACGATCGCAAAGTGCGCGTGATTGCGGCTGACTACGACAACCAGGTTGATGAATTCTCCCTTGATGCGCCGATCGTTACCCACGACAGCCAGCAGTGGTCAAACTACGTGCGCGGCGTGGTGAAGCATCTGCAAAAACGAAATAACGCATTTGGCGGCGCGGATCTGGTTATCAGCGGCAATGTGCCGCAGGGCGCGGGACTCAGTTCTTCTGCGTCGCTGGAAGTCGCGGTCGGCACCGTATTCCAGCAGTTGTACCACCTGCCGCTGGATGGCGCGCAAATCGCGCTCAACGGCCAGGAAGCGGAGAATCAGTTCGTCGGCTGCAACTGCGGCATTATGGATCAGCTGATCTCCGCGCTGGGTAAAAAAGATCATGCCCTGCTGATTGACTGCCGCACGCTGGGTACGAAAGCGGTTTCCATGCCGGAAGGCGTGGCGGTGGTGATCATCAACAGTAACTTTAAACGTACGCTTGTGGGCAGCGAGTACAATACCCGCCGCGAGCAGTGTGAAACGGGCGCGCGTTTCTTCCAGCAACCGGCGTTGCGCGATGTCAGCCTTGCGGCGTTCAACGCGGTGGCCAGCGAGCTGGATCCGATTGTCGCCAAACGTGTTCGCCACGTACTGACCGAAAACGCCCGTACCGTTGAAGCCGCCAGCGCGCTGGAGAAAGGCGACCTGAAACGCATGGGTGAATTGATGGCGGAATCTCACGCCTCAATGCGCGATGACTTCGAAATCACCGTCCCGCAGATCGACACGCTGGTCGAAATTGTGAAAGCGACCATCGGCGATAAAGGCGGCGTACGCATGACCGGCGGCGGCTTCGGCGGCTGCGTCGTCGCGTTGATCCCGGAAGCGCTGGTTCCTGCCGTACAGCAGGCCGTGGCCACGCAGTATGAAGCGAAAACCGGAATCAAAGAAACGTTTTACGTATGCAAACCCTCACAAGGAGCCGGACAGTGCTAAACGAAACGCCCGCACTGGCGCCCGATGGTCAGCCGTACCGCCTGCTCACCCTGCGCAACGATGCAGGGATGGTGGTCACGCTGATGGACTGGGGCGCCACACTACTTTCCGCCCGTATCCCGCTAACCGATGGCAGCGTCCGTGAAGCGTTGCTGGGGTGCGCCAGCCCGGAATATTACCAGGATCAGGCCGCCTTTCTTGGCGCATCAATTGGCCGCTACGCCAATCGCATTGCCAACAGCCGTTACACCTGGGCGGGTGAAACCGTCAGTCTGCTGCCGAGCCAGGGTGAAAACCAACTGCACGGCGGGCCGGACGGCTTTGACAAACGTCGCTGGCAGATAGTCAACCAGAACGATCGTCAGGTGCTGTTCGCACTGACGTCTGACGATGGCGATCAGGGCTTCCCCGGCCATCTCTGCGCCACCGCGCAGTATCGTCTCACCAACGATAATCGAATCTCCATTACCTATCGAGCGACGGTAGATAAGCCCTGCCCGGTGAACCTGACCAACCACGTTTACTTTAACCTGGACGGCGAGCAGTCAGACGTACGCCAGCACAAGCTACAGATTCTGGCTGATACGTACCTGCCGGTTGATGAAAGCGGTATTCCACGCGACGGGCTGAAATCCGTTGCCGGAACCTCGTTCGACTTCCGCAGCGCAAAAACCATCGCCAGCGCGTTTCTTGCCGATGACGATCAGCGCAAGGTAAAAGGTTACGATCACGCCTTTTTATTGCAGACCAAAGGCGATGCCAGCCAGCCAGCCGCGCACCTGTGGTCGCAGGATGAGAAATTGCAGATGAAGGTTTATACCTCCGCTCCGGCGCTGCAATTCTATTCCGGCAACTATCTGGGCGGCACGCCGTCGCGCGGGCCTGAACCTTATGCCGACTGGCAAGGCCTGGCGCTGGAAAGCGAATTTCTGCCAGACAGCCCGAACCACCCGGAATGGCCGCAACCTGACTGCGTGTTGCATCCCGGCGACGAGTACGCCAGCCTGACGGAATATCAGTTTATTCCGGCCTGACGATGAGCCATAACAGGCCCGATGGCGCCAGCTATCGGGCCTGTGGCGCGTCGCTTTGCTCAAATCCCCACCACTCAAAGACAAAATCGCAACTCTGGGTTCACAAGAACCTTACACTGCGTCACTATTTTCGCTATGGTTATGCGTAAGCGTTGCCGCTGACCTGTCACGGCAATATAATGAGAATTATTATCATTCAATAAAGCTTGAGGAGTGAGAGTATGGCTGTAACTAAGCTGGTTCTGGTACGTCACGGCGAAAGTCAGTGGAACAACGAAAACCGTTTCACCGGTTGGTACGATGTTGACCTGTCCGAGAAAGGCGTGGGTGAAGCAAAAGCGGCAGGTAAACTGCTGAAAGAGGAAGGCTATAGCTTCGATTTTGCTTATACCTCCGTGCTGAAACGTGCCATCCACACGCTGTGGAACGTCCTGGACGAACTGGATCAGGTCTGGCTGCCGGTTGAGAAATCCTGGAAGCTGAACGAACGTCACTACGGCGCACTACAGGGTCTGAACAAAGCGGAAACCGCTGAAAAATACGGTGATGAGCAGGTTAAACAGTGGCGTCGCGGTTTTGCCGTGACCCCGCCGGAGCTGACCAAAGATGACGAGCGTTATCCGGGCCACGATCCGCGTTATGCGCAACTGACCGAGAAAGAGCTACCGCTGACTGAAAGCCTCGCGCTGACTATCGATCGCGTGATCCCTTACTGGAACGAAACCATTCTGCCGCGCATGAAAAGCGGTGAGCGCATCATCATCGCCGCTCACGGTAACTCTCTGCGTGCGCTGGTGAAATACCTGGATAACATGAGCGAAGAAGAGATTCTCGAACTGAACATCCCGACCGGTGTACCGCTGGTGTACGAGTTCGACGAAAACTTCAAACCGATCAAACATTACTATCTGGGTAACGCTGACGAGATCGCGGCAAAAGCAGCGGCCGTAGCGAACCAGGGTAAAGCGAAGTAATCTGATTTTCCTGATGGCGCTTCGCTTATCGGGCCTACGGGTTGGCAATATGCGTCCTGTAGGCCGGATAAGGCGTAAGCCGCCATCCGGCAATACATGTACTTAAACCCCGATAACCCCGTCGAGCACCACCTGCGCCCTGCCCTGTGAACAACGTTCCACACGACCCCGAACGTTATACACTTCCGCCAGGCTTTCTGCGGTAATAACCGCTTCCGGCGCGCCGCTGGCCACCAGTTTGCCCTCCTTCAGCATCAGCACATGTTCGCTGTGACGTAGCGCGATATTAATATCATGCACCACCACAACCGTCACCATATTGCGCGCCCGCGTTTCCCGCACGATCAGATCCATAACGTGAAACTGATAGTTCAGATCCAGCGCGCTAAGCGGCTCGTCCAGCAACAAAAGTTCCGGGTAGCGAATCAGCGACTGCGCCAGCCCCACCAGTTGCCGCTGGCCGCCGGAAAGCTGGTCAAGATAGTGCAGCGCCAGATGCGCAATGCCGAGTTGATCCAGGATTGCCAGCACCTGCGAGTGGCTGTTCGCGCCATCCCGCCCGCCGGACGCCCGCTGCGCCACGATAATTGACTCCAGCACATGCAGATGTACGCCCTGCGGCAGCGACTGAGGTAAAAACACCACCTTTTCCGCACGCCGGGCAAACGGCAGCGACATCAGGTTCTCACCGTCCAGCATGACCTCGCCACGGGCTTTATTCAGCCCGGCCAGCGCGCGTAATAACGTTGATTTCCCGCAGCCGTTCGGCCCCAGCAGAACGGTAATTTTACCGCGCGGCAGCTCAGGCACGCTGAGATCGTGAATAACCGGATGTTTCGGATAACCGGCGCTTATTCCCTTGAGGATCAACCCGCTCATGACATGCTCCCCCGGTGGCGCAAAATAATGCTCAGGAAGAATGGCACACCCACCAGCGACGTTACGATGCCTACCGGGATGATCACCCCAGGAACAATATTCTTCGACGCGATCGAGGCCAGCGACAGCACCAGCCCCCCCGTCAACACGCTGCCCGGCAGATAGAACCGGTGATCTTCACCAAACAGCATTCGCGCAATGTGCGGCGCGACCAGACCGATAAAACCGATTGGCCCGACAAACGCCACCGACAGCGCCGATAGCAGGCTGATGCGCAGCAGCGATGACAGGCGCAGGCGCCGCACGTCAATGCCAAAACTCATCGCCCGATCTTCCCCCAACCGTAGCGCCGTCAATTGCCAGGCGCTACGCATCGACCACGGCAGCACAATGGCAAACACCAACGCCAGCACGCCGAGCTTTTCCCACGACGCGCGCGCCAGGCTGCCCATCGTCCAGAACACCAGCCCCTGTAGCGTGTCCTCATCGGCAACAAACTGCATCATCGACACCAGCGCATTAAAGGTAAACACCAGCGCGATACCGAACAGCACCACGCCAGAGGTCGCCACGCGCGTCCAGCGAGTAATCCCGTCCAGCAGCAGGGCGGACAGCAGCGCAAAAGCAAAGGCATTCGCGGGAATAAACCAGGCGGCAGGAACGCCGGGAATGCCGATACCCAACACGATCGCCAGCGCAGCGCCAAAGGCCGCTGCGGAAGAAACGCCCAGCGTGAACGGACTCGCCAGCGGGTTGTTCAGGATCGTCTGCATTTCGGCACCCGCCAGCCCCAAAGCCATTCCCACCAGTAACGCCATCAGCGCATAGGGTAAACGGATATCCCAGACGATAACGCGCGTCCCCGCATTAACGCTTGCCGGGTGCAGCAGCGTTTGCCAGAGCTCGCCGAGCGACAGACCAGACGGGCCAAGCGTAGAGTCCAGCACCAGCGAGGCGACTATCGCCGCAATAATCAGCAGCGCCAGCATCAACCGCTTGCGTACCACAAGACGGTAGCGATCGTCGATCGACGGAGCATTAGCGGATAGCGACATAACGTTCCTTACCTGTAGAGTCATTTCGGCGGATTGAGCACATCGCTAATCTGCGCGTCGCTGAGTGTAATGCCAAAGAAGTCCTGGTAAAAGCGGCGGGTCTCCTTGCGCATATCCACATCGGCAAAGCGCTGCGGGTAGAGCATTTTTGCCAGCCAGAGGAATTGTAACGCCTCTTCGCTGGTCTCCCGACACCACCAGAACATCCCTTTCGGGTTCACATACACGCGATGATGAATCACGGCGTCCACCTGCGCCCACTGGGGAGAAGTCAGGATGGCATCCGCATCCCGCTTATTCATGGCGACAATCACCGCCGGATTTGCCGCGACAATCTGCTCAAGAGCGACTTCCCCCATCCGGTTTTGCTTGTGGCTAAACCAGCGCTCGGCGACGTTTTTTGCACCGGCCAGATCCATCCAGTCCTGATTAAGCGACGGCCTGCCGGAAGTGGTCAGCGGATTGCCCATGCTGTGATAGAGGGTCATTCGCTGATCTTCAGGAAGATCGCTTAAGCGCACCTTTACCCGCGCCACATTGCGGTCAAAATACTGCTGATACCGCTGCGCTTTATCCTGCGCATCCGGCCCCAGCACCTCCGCTGTTTTATGCACCCGGGCGGTCAGCGCCTGCATGGAGTTCGCCTCAAACGCCAGTACGCGCACTCCCGCCTGTTGGAGCAGCGACGCCCTCGGCACCGTCATCGATTTCGGCACAAACAGCAGTTGCGTACCGAGCGAGATGATCTGCTCCGGGTCCAGTTCGTGACCGCTGTTGACGCTGACAACGGCGACATTCTCAATACGCGGCAGACTCTGGCGAAAAAGCGGAATCGTCTTTGCAATCATCGACGTGCCAACAATATTATCGCCATACCCCAGCATGGTGATGATGGTGTTTTGCGCCGGCCACGGTGAAGCGATGCGCACATCGCTGTGCGGCTGCGCGGCAAACAGGCTCCCCGCCACCAGCCAGGCCAGCGCGGGAAAAATGCGGGTTAGCGTCATGACTCCATCCTTTAAAAATCAAACGTGACGGAGGCGCGAACTTCACGCCCGCTGCCGATAAAGGCGCTGGGTGAACCGTTATCGCCATCGGTGCCTGACGGGAAGATTGATGCCCAGTAGTGCTTATCGAACACGTTGTTAACCACCACGCGGAAGGTGGTCGGCACGCTGCTGATTTTCGTGGTGTAGCGGGTGCCCAGGTCCCAGGTGGTGTAGCTGCTGGCCCATGCGGTGTTGGTATCGTTGGCGGCACGCTTGCCGGTATAGTGAACGTTAGCGCTGTATACCCATTCCGGCATCGACGGTAAGCTGTACTCCGCCAGCATGTTCGCCTGCACTTTCGGTACGCCTACCACCCGTTTATCGCTGGTGGTATCGCTCACCGTATCTTTCAGTTTCGGATCGAGGAGCGTCACGCCGCTGTAGATATTCAGCCCTTGCCAGACATTACCGGAGGCCGTCAGCTCCAGACCGTTATTGACCTGGTTCCCCTGTTCCTTATAGACATTGTCGCCGGGATCGACATAGGCAAATGGACGCTCAAGACGGAACAGCGCCGCCCCCAGATTCATCCCGGAGACATCGGCTTTTAGCCCCATCTCATATTGTTTGCTGCGATACGGGTCGAGGGTTTGCCCGGCATTTTTCACGTCGCTATTGGTTGGCGCCGTCCCGCCCTGTTCCAGCGACTCCGCATAGCTGACGTAGGCCATCACATTCGGGGTGATTTTATACATCAACGCCGCATTCGGGCTTAAACCGTTCTCATCAATCTGGCCGGTTTTATGACCGCTTTTATTGTAGTTCTGCGACTGAATCCAGCTCTGGCTCAAGTAGAACATCGCCGACCATTTCGGCGTGAAAGTCACGGTATCCCCAAGGGTAATGCTCTGTTGCGTGTTGACGCTGGATTTATAACGATCCCCACCGGTTATGATTTTGCCATCGCCCTTTTCGTACATCTCAGAGGGGTGATACATATTGGTGGTGTCCCAGCTATAAGACGGCCCCGTCCCTTTCGCACTGTACAGCGACCAGACATAACCGGTGGTTGAGAGCGCAATATCATGCCCGACAGAACCGGTATCAACATGACCGTTAAGCGTGGCGGTATTGCTCAGTACGCGAAAACGTCCTGCGGCAGTAGAGTCTTTCAGCGAACGGCTGATATCGCCCTGGTTATTGATAATTTTGCTGGATACGTTACGCATCGCGCGATCCGCCTGCTGCCAGCCAACGCCCGCCGTTACGGACCAGTCATCATTGAGATAATGAATAAGACGCGTGCTCACCGTGTCGGTTGTCAGATCGTTCCCGGCCGTGCTGAGCGCCAGATTTTTATCTTTGGGATCGGGTGCGGAAGGTAATTTAATGTTCGGGCCATAGCTGAAGCTTCCCGGATAGCCTTTTTGAATAAACTCATAGTGGCTGGCATCCAGCTGTAATTGCGTTCCTGGCTGAATATTCCAGTCCAGCGCCACGGAAAGCAACTTACGGCGCAGCGTACTGTCATCCAGATTCCCTTCACCTTCCTGATTCAGCACATTCACGCGATAGCCAAAACGGTTGTCATCATCAATGTGTCCGCCCAAATCAACATGCCCGGTGAAGGCGCTCCGGCTTTGATAACCCAGAGTGACTTTGCGCAGCGTCTCTTCCGTTGGGCGTTTGGCGACAAAATTAAACTGCCCGGCCGGACTTGCCGGGCCGTACAGCGCGCCGGTCAGGCTGTTGAGCACATCCAGGCGTTCCAGCATCTCAACGGGGAAAGCGGTGGTTGAGACGATGTTCAACCCATCCAGGCGGCTGTTGGCAACCACGCTGCCCTGCATCCCCCGGCTCTGCGGTCTGCCGACATCCATGCCGCCGCGCGCCTGCATTTGTGTGCTGGGCGAGTATTTCAGCAGTTCGCTCACGCTTTGCGCCTGCTGGTTCTCAATCATCTCTTTGGTGACGGTCGTGGTCGAATACGGTGTATCAACCCAGGCTTTATTGCCCAGCGGCCCGACATCGATATCATTGGTTTTGAATCCAGCGCCGGAAGCGGCATGCGTGGTATCGGCAGAAGGCTGGCTGGTGACGATAATTTCATCTTCAGAGGTGTTTGCCGCATGTGCGCTGTGCGGCGCCAGGGAAATGAGAAGAGGCAACAGCGTTGCCAGTTGAGTGGGCTTATTCATTTGTATTATCAATCGTTATGTAAAAATTTATATTACGACCGATATAAGTGTAAAAAGTTGATCACGATCACATCAAAACTTTTAAACAAAGAACTAACTCTTTTGGATTACAAACAGTTAGTAGAAAAAAACCGGCCTGATTTGCCGGTTTTTCAATTGCGCAACGTGCGTTGGCAGGAGGAATTATCCGCGACGGGCTTTCACCGCATTCGACAACTGACGCAGCAGCGCATCCGTATCTTCCCAGCCGATGCAGGCGTCGGTAACGCTCTTACCGTAGGTCAGCGGTTCGCCGCTTTCCAGGCTCTGATTACCTTCCACCAGATGGCTTTCCACCATCACGCCAATGATCGCGTTTTCGCCACGCGCAATCTGCTGGCAAACATCCGCACAAACGTCCATCTGCTTTTTAAACTGTTTGGAGGAGTTCGCATGGCTGAAATCGATCATAACCTGCGGCGCAAGCCCCGCTTTAGCAAGACCTTCTTTTACTTCTGCCACATGTTGCGCGCTGTAGTTTGGCTCTTTGCCTCCACGCAGAATAATGTGGCAGTCGCCGTTGCCGCTGGTATTCACAATGGCGGAGTGCCCCCACTTAGTGACGGAGAGGAAGCAGTGAGGCGCACCGGCGGCATTGATGGCGTCAATCGCCACTTTAATGGTGCCGTCAGTGCCATTTTTAAAGCCGACCGGGCAGGAAAGACCGGAGGCCAGCTCGCGGTGTACCTGAGACTCCGTGGTACGTGCGCCAATCGCGCCCCAGCTCATCAGATCCGCCAGATATTGCGGGGTGATCATATCAAGGAACTCACCCGCAGCAGGTAATCCGCTGTCGTTAATGTCGAGCAATAGCTTGCGGGCAATACGCAGGCCATCGTTAATCTGGAAGCTGTTATCCATATGCGGATCGTTGATCAGCCCTTTCCAGCCCACCGTGGTGCGCGGTTTTTCAAAATAGACGCGCATGACAATTTCAAGCTCGCCTTTTAGCTCTTCACGCAGCGTCATTAAACGAGCGGCATACTCTTTGGCGGCAACCGGATCATGAATTGAGCACGGCCCAATCACCACCAGCAGGCGATCGTCATTCCCTTTCAGGATTTTATGAATCGCTTTGCGGGCATGGGCAACGGTGTTTGCTGCATTCTCTGTAGCGGGAAATTTTTCAAGGAGTGCGACTGGCGGTAATAACTCGTTGATCTCTTTAATACGTAAATCGTCGTTCTGATAATTCATGATTATTCCAGTGTTGCCATACTTATCTAATTAAATGCAATCCCTTCAATCTATCTCTTTGGCTAAAAAGTGTAAACTGACTTTTACACTTCGAACGGACTAATCCTGGAATTAGGAAAAAAAACGCCAGAAAGTAGCGAAAAACGAGATCTAACCTACAATTTTTAACTGTAAACACTCTTTTTGTGAGTTTTTTCAAGATTCTCTGCTGAGCTAAATCGCCAGTGCGGGATCTTTAACCCCTCTCTGAGATTTTACTGGCACATGCACTGTTGGAAGAGTTATCCGACATATCGACCATAACAGGAGCATCTTATGAAAATGACAAAACTGGCCACACTTTTTCTTACTGCCATACTCAGCCTTGCCAGTGGCGCAGCGTTGGCCGCTGACGCGAATACGCAGTCCAACAACGGACAGGCAAACTCTTCGGCGGATGCCGGACAGATCGCCCCTGACGCCCGCGAAAACGTCGCGCCAAACAATGTAGACAACAGTCAGATTAATTCCGGCGGCACCATGCTTCACCCGGATGGCTCATCAATGACCCACGACGGCATGACCTCCGATGAAGTGCATAAAAACACCATGTGTAAGGACGGCCGCTGCCCGGACGTGAATAAGAAAGTGGAGACCGGCGACGGCATCAACAACGACGTTGATACTAAAACCGATGGCACCACGCAGTAAGCCTGAAAAAAGGCCAGGTAACGGGAGAGCTGATGCTCTCCTTTTTATTTTGTCAGCCCAAAACTTGTATGATGTCATACAGTAATAATGAAAATAACAAAGGGATGACACGATGGCACATTCACACTCTCATACTGCTTCGCATCTGCCGGAAGATAAGAACGCGCGTCGGTTGCTGTTCGCATTTTGTGTCACCGCCGGATTTATGCTGGTTGAAGTGGTGGGCGGCATTCTTTCAGGATCGCTGGCGCTGCTGGCCGATGCCGGGCATATGCTTACCGATGCCGCAGCCCTGTTGTTCGCTCTGATGGCCGTACAGTTTTCCCGTCGTCCTCCAACCATTCGCCACACTTTCGGCTGGCTGAGACTGACAACGCTGGCCGCGTTTGTTAACGCCATCGCATTAGTGGTAATTACCCTTTTAATCGTCTGGGAAGCCATTCAGCGCTTCTATACGCCACGCCCTGTCGCAGGCGGCATGATGATGACTATCGCAGTGGCGGGTTTGCTCGCCAACGTGTTCGCGTTCTGGCTCCTGCACCGGGGGAATGAAGAAAAAAACCTCAATGTGCGTGCCGCCGCGCTGCATGTGATGGGGGATTTACTGGGATCGGTCGGCGCCATTTTTGCCGCACTGATTATCATCTGGACAGGCTGGACGCCAGCGGACCCGATTCTCTCGATCCTGGTTTCCATACTGGTGTTACGCAGCGCCTGGCGTCTGTTAAAAGACAGCGTAAATGAATTACTGGAAGGCGCGCCGGTTTCGCTGGATATCGCGGCGTTGCGTCGCCATCTCAGCCGGGATATTCCCGAAGTACGCAATGTGCATCACGTCCATGTCTGGATGATAGGAGAAAAACCCGTGATGACGCTGCATGTGCAGGTGATCCCGCCGCACGATCATGACGCGTTGCTGGCGCGCATCCAGCATTTCCTGATTCACCATTACCAGATTGAGCACGCCACCATTCAGATGGAATATCAGCCGTGCAACGGGCCGGACTGCCACCTGAATCAGGGACTATCCGGCCATTCGCATCATCACCACTAACTGGAAAGCGCGTGTGAGCCTCGTTCGCGCGCGCTGTTGATCCACATCCGGCTGCCATTCAGAGCGATGAAGGTCAGGATCAGATACTCCAGCGACATCGCATAGACGCCTTGCAGTGCGAAGATCACCACGCTTATCACGTTGATAATCACCCACAGCAGCCAGTTTTCGACATACTTGCGCGTCATCAGGATCATCGCCACAATCGACAGCACCATCATGCAGGAGTCCCAGAACGGGAAGGCATCAGGCTGCAATTCCGGCACGGCGACCGACAATCCCAGCGCCTGCATCAGGTTGACGGCGACGCGAGTCAGGAAAGCAAATACCGGATCGATATACGCGGTCATCAGACCTATCGCCACCACGCATACCGCCAGCCAGGCCAGCGCTTTTGGCAGCGGCAGCCAGCGAATTTTCAATTCAATCTCATGCTGGCTTGTTTTGCGGGACCAGGCATACCAGCCGTAAATATTGGCGGCAAAGAAAAATACCTGAAGCAACAGGCTGGCGTAGAGTTGGATCTGAAAAAAGATGATCGCGAATAGCGTCACGTTAATCAGGCCGAAAAAATAGTTGCTGATCTTTTCCAGGCTGGCAAGCCCGATACACAGCAACCCCGCAACGGTGCCGACAGCTTCAATCCATGACAGGTCGTAACCGCCAGCGCCAATTGGAATATGAACCAGAATGTTCTGTGTGCTAAAAAAATCCATCTTTCCCCCAGAGCGTTTTATGTTTTACGCTCGTAGTGTAGCCGCAAATTCCAGCATACGGTTGAGCGGCAGCAGCGCCCCTTCTCGCAACGCCTGGTCAACGTGAATCTCATGGGCCTGCCCGCCCTGCTCTAACCCCTCAGCAATTGCCTTAAGGCCGTTCATCGCCATCCACGGACAATGCGCGCAGCTACGGCAGGTCGCCCCTTCTCCGGCTGTCGGCGCTTCAAGCAACTCTTTATCAGGCACCGCCTGCTGCATTTTATAGAAAATGCCCCGGTCGGTCGCCACAATAAGCTGCTTATGCGGCAGCGTGCGGGCGGCATTAATCAGCTGGCTGGTAGACCCGACGGCATCCGCCATATCGACAATCGATTGTGGCGACTCAGGATGCACCAGCACGGCGGCATCCGGGTACAAACCTTTCATCCGGGTCAACGCCTGGGTTTTAAATTCATCATGAACGATACAGGCCCCCTGCCAGCAGAGCACATCCGCGCCGGTCTGCTTTTGCACGTAATGTCCCAGGTGGCGATCCGGCGCCCAGATAATTTTCTCGCCCAGACTGTCCAGATGTTCAATCAGTTCAACGGCGATACTGGAGGTAACAACCCAGTCAGCGCGGGCTTTGACGGCAGCAGACGTGTTGGCGTAAACCACTACCGTGCGATCCGGGTGGGCGTCGCAAAACGCGCTAAATTCGTCAATCGGACAGCCCAGATCCAGCGAGCATTCCGCCTGTAGAGTCGGCATCAGGATGGTTTTTTCCGGGCTGAGAATTTTGGCCGTCTCGCCCATAAAACGGACGCCAGCGACCAGCAACGTGGAGGCAGGATGTTTCGCGCCAAATCGCGCCATCTCCAGCGAGTCGGAAATGCATCCTCCGGTTTCTTCAGCCAATTGCTGGATTTCGGGATCGGTGTAATAGTGCGCCACCATGACGGCATCGCGCGCTTTCAGCAGACGTTTGATTTTCTCGCGGTAGAATTGCTTTTCATCCACGCTTAGCGGGGTCGGTTTCGGCGGAAACGGATAGATTGCGGCTTCCGGGTCAAACATTACGCTCATCATGCTTTCTCGTTTTACTGGCTTAACGAAATAACCGATATAAAGCGTAACCCACGCCACAATCGGTTAAATTTGTTTTATATGCTAAACAAGATAGCCGATTGGTTGGCAAAAGTCACAACAATTGCGCTTGATAATGCCGGATGGCGGCGCAAGCGCCTTATCCGGCCTACGGGTCGCCGACTGACGTCTTATCCGACCTGAACGAGTGTATCGCTGTAGGCCTGATAAGCGCAGCGCCATCAGGCACAAATTCTGCGCATAGCAAAAAGGCGCCTTTAGGGCGCCTTTTTACATTGGTGGGTCGTGCAGGATGACTCGGCTTCGCCTCGCCCTTCGGGCCGTTGCTGACGCAACGTTATCCTTCACGTTTAACACCTGAGAGCGATGTTAAAATTGGTGGGTCGTGCAGGATTCGAACCTGCGACCAATTGATTAAAAGTCAACTGCTCTACCAACTGAGCTAACGACCCCTTGCGGGATTTTAATGCTTAATCATTCAGGATGGTGGGTCGTGCAGGATGACTCGGCTTCGCCTCGCCCTTCGGGCCGTTGCTGACGCAACGTTATCCTTCACGTTCTCTACCAGTAACCACCTTTAAAACTGGTGGGTCGTGCAGGATTCGAACCTGCGACCAATTGATTAAAAGTCAACTGCTCTACCAACTGAGCTAACGACCCGAGTGGTGGGTGATGACGGGATCGAACCGCCGACCCCCTCCTTGTAAGGGAGGTGCTCTCCCAGCTGAGCTAATCACCCGATACTACGCTGGTAAGATGTTTCCATCTTTAAAGTGGTGGGTCGTGCAGGATTCGAACCTGCGACCAATTGATTAAAAGTCAACTGCTCTACCAACTGAGCTAACGACCCACTTTTGCGCTGCTTTCGGTTTGTTTGATATCCCCTGGCAACGGCGGCATATATTACTGATTTCAGATTTCAGCGCAACAAAAATTTCGATGTAGATCACTCAACTGCTTAGGAATCGCACGACGAGACCAGAAATAACGCGATTTCTGGTCGCGTGGTGTGCATTACATCGCGTTGAGACGTTTTTGCGCTTGTTTTGCGCCATCAGTGCCAGGGTATTTACTGATAACCTGCTGATAAACCGCTTTGGCTTTTGCCGCGTCGCCTTTGTCCTGCATGATGACGCCGACTTTGTACATCGCGTCAGCCGCTTTTGGTGACTTCGGGTAGTTTTTGACTACCGAGGCAAAATAAAATGCGGCATCATCTTTTTTACCCTTGTTGTAATTCAACTGGCCGAGCCAGTAATTGGCATTCGGCTGATAAGTTGAGTCCGGGTATTTTTTGATGAAGTTCTGAAACGCCACAATCGCATCATCCTGGCGGGACTTATCCTGCACCAGAGCAATTGCCGCATTGTAATCGGTATTGGCGTCGCCGCTTTGTACCGGCGCGCCTGACGTCGCCGCGCCCGCGCCAGGCGCAGGTGTTGCGGTTGCCGCCCCGCTTTGCTCGCCGCCCGCCGATGGCGTCGCTGCGCTACCGCTGCTCAGACTGTCCATCTGTAGCAGGATCTGCTTCTGCCGTTCAACAACCTGATTCAGCTGATACTGGCTTTCCTGAATTTGACCACGCAGGGAATCAATATCGGACTGATTATCAGAGAGTTGTTGCTGGAGTTGGGTTAAAAGCTGGCTGTGAGCATTCGAAATACGCTCGAGTTGAGTGACGCGGTCTTCGACCGAGCCTGAGCCGACACTACTGATTGGCGCCTGAGCAAAAGCGGCCCAGGGGGCCGCTATGCCAACCAGTAACGACAGACTCAACAGGTGATGTCTGAAGTTACTGCTCATGCAATTCTCTTAGTAAACCAGTACGGCGCGACGGTTTTTAGCGTAAGCCGCTTCGTCGTGACCCAGTACTGCGGGTTTTTCTTTACCGTAAGAAACGATGGAGATCTGGTCAGCAGAAACGCCTTTACCCTGCAAGTACATCTTAACAGCGTTAGCACGGCGTTCGCCCAAGGAGATGTTGTACTCAGGAGTACCACGTTCGTCCGCATGACCTTCTACGGTGACTTTGTAAGACGGGTTGCTACGCAGGAAGTTAGCGTGCGCATCCAGCATTGCCGCGAAGTCAGAACGGATATCGTACTTGTCCAGATCGAAGTAAACGATGTTGTTCTGCTGCAATTGCTGCATCTGCAAACGCGCTTGCTCTTCAGAAGACATGTTGCCGCTGCCGTTCGCATCCATACCAGTGCCTGCACCCAGCATGCCTTCGCTGCCGTCATTGCTGGCGTTCTTGTTGGAAGAACATGCAGCAATTGCCATAACAGGCAGAGCGATCATCAGCCCTTTCAGCACTTTGTTCAGTTGCATTTCAATGATTCCTTTACTAATCAATTAATTATTATCACAGATACGGCGACCAGGCAGGGAATTTAACCTGACCATCGGTTGCCGGAAGACGCGCCTTGAAACGCCCATCTGTAGAAACCAAATTCAGCACGGATCCCATCCCCTGAGAAGAGCTGTAGATTACCATAGTGCCGTTAGGTGCCAGACTTGGCGTTTCATCCAGGAACGTTGACGACAGAACCTGTACGCCACCCGCTACCAGATCTTGTTTGGCAATGTGCTGCTGACCATTCGCCGAGCTTACCATTACCATAAATTTACCGTCGCTGCTCACATCCGCATCCTGGTTTTGCGAACCTTCCCAGGTGATACGCTGCGGAGCACCGCCGTTCACGTTAACTTTATACACCTGCGGACGACCGGCCTGGTCAGAGGTAAAGGCCAGGTTCTGGCTGTCCGGGAACCACGTTGGTTCGGTGTTGTTGCTGCGACCATCCGTCACCTGACGAATCTGACCAGAACCAATGTCCATCACATACAGGTTCAGGCTACCGGTTTTAGACAGGGCAAACGCCAGTTTGCTGCCATCCGGCGAGAACGCAGGCGCGCCGTTGTGACGCGGGAACGACGCAACCTGACGCACAGCCCCGTTAGCCAGCGTCTGGATAACCAGCGCGGAACGACCGCTTTCGAAGGTCACGTAGGCCAGTTTAGAGCCGTCAGGAGACCACGCCGGAGACATCAGCGGCTGCGGAGAACGGTGAACCACGAACTGGTTGTAGCCATCGTAGTCAGACACACGCAGTTCATACGGGAACTGGCCGCCGTTAGTCTGCACTACGTAAGCGATACGGGTGCGGAATGCGCCCTTGATGCCGGTCAGCTTCTCAAACACTTCATCACTTGCAGTATGGCCAGCATAACGCAGCCACTGCTTGTTCACTTTGTAAGAGTTCTGCGCCAGTACAGTACCCGGTGCGCCGCCGGTGTCAACCAGCTGATAAGCAACATTGTAGGAACCGTCAGGATTCGGAGTCACCTGGCCGACAACAACCGCATCAATACCCAGCGCAGACCATGCCGCCGGCTGAACTTCTTGCGCCGTACCCGGCTGCTGCGGCAGACGAGAACGATCCAACGGATTGAATTTACCGCTGTTGCGCAGGTCAGCGCCAACGATGCCGCCAATATCTTCAGGCGCAGCTCCCGGCCCTGCCCACTGGAATGGCACAACGCCAATTGGGCGCGCCGAGTCCACCCCCTGGGTGATCTCGATACGTACTTCTGCGTGCAGCACCGCTGCCCACAGCATTAAGAAACCAAATGCTACTCGTAATGCCTGCTTCATCATATCTCCCTTATCCGGGCGGAAAGCCCACGATAATTTAGCAGAATGTTAACAAACTCAAATACACAAAACTACCAGAACCCAGCGACTCTCGTTGCGTGCCTTTCCCCGCCGTGACGGGGAAAGTTTAGCTTACGGTTTAAAGTCCAGAGGTGCGTTTTTAAACACTTCGTATACCGCCTGGCTTGGTGGTTTTGGAATCTTCGCCTGTCGGGCCGCAGCAAGCGCTGCCTGACAAAGCGCGGGATCGCCACCTTCAGACTGAATATCCAGCAACAGGCCGTCTGGTGCCAGTTTTATACGCAGCGTACAGGTTTTACCTGCATAGGACGATGCGTCGTAAAACTTACTTTCAATGGCCGATTTAATCTGCCCGGCATAATTGCTGATATCCGCGCCTGATGCGCCATTGTTTTTAGTATTACCACTCCCCGCAGGAGAAGCATTGCTTCCTGCCGCTCCGCCGCCGGTTTTCGGCGCATTCTTACCGGAGCTTAAATCGCCCAACAGGTCGTCGACGCCAGATGCGGCAGCGGCTTTTTCGGCTGCGGCTTTCTTCGCAGCAGCCGCTTTATCTGCCGCAGCTTTCTTATCGGCAGCAGCCTTCTCAGCAGCAGCTTTTTTTGCTGCTGCCGCTTTCTCAGCGGCGGCTTTGTCGGCGGCAGCTTTCTTCTCTGCGGCCGCTTTTTCAGCAGCAGCCTTTTCTGCTGCGGCTTTCTTCGCGGCCTCTGCCTGAGCCTGCTTAGCCGCCTCGGCTTCCGCTTTTTTCTTCGCGTCGGCGGCGGCTTTTGCCGCTTCAGCTTCGGCTTTCTTCTTCGCATCAGCAGCCGCTTTTACCGCTTCGGCTTCCGCTTTCTTCTGCGCTTCCGCCGCTGCTTTAGCCTGCGCGTCCGCTTTCGCTTTCGCATCCGCTGCGGCTTTCGCCGCCGCTTCTTCAGCCTGTTTCTGCTGCTCCTGCGCTTTCTTCGCGGCCGCTTCCGCTTGTTTCTGCTGTTCCGCCTGCTCGCGCGCCTGTTCCTGCGCGGCTAAACGTTCTTTCTCAAGTTGCTTCAGTCGTTCCTGTTCAGCCGCCTGCTTCTCGCGAAGCTCTTCAGCTTGCTGCTGCGCCTGTTTTTCACGCTGTTCCGCCGCACGCTTCGCGCTCGCCTGTTGCTGCTGCTGACGATCGTACTGCTGAACAACTGCGCCGGGATCGACCATGACGGCGTCGATGGAAGAACCACCGCCGCCCCCGGCTGAAGCCTCTATATGCTCATCGAACGAACTCCAGATCAGCACTGCAAATAAGATGACATGCAGTACCGCTGAAATAATTATCGCCCGTTTGAGCTTGTCGTTTTGTTCGGTTGCCTTTGACACTCTCGGTTCCCAAAAACTGTGCGCCTGTTACTTGCTATCTTTACGTCCCGGAGACGCAGAAGATCAGATAGGCTGCGTCATCAAGCCAACCGATTTCACGCCCGCACTGTGTAACAAGTTCAGCGCTTTAATTATTTCATCGTAAGGCACGTCTTTCGCGCCACCGATTAAGAAGACCGTTTTCGGATTGGACTCCAGGCGACTTTTCGCTTCGGCAATAACCTGCTCTGGCGGCAACTGATCCATCCTGTCTTTCTCAACCACCACGCTGTATTGCCCAATACCGGAAACTTCAATAATGACCGGCGGATCGTCATTGGTGCTGACGGCCTGCGACTCGGTCGCGTCCGGCAGATCGACTTCCACACTCTGGGTAATGATCGGCGCCGTCGCCATGAAAATCAGCAACAGCACCAACAGTACGTCGAGCAACGGTACAATGTTGATTTCGGACTTGAGATCGCGACGACCTCGTCCACGCGTTCTGGCCATGGCTTACCCCTTGTTGCTCTCGCTACTGGTAAACGCCTGACGGTGCAGAATGGCGGTGAACTCTTCCATAAAGTTGTCGTAATTCAGTTCCAGTTTGTTCACGCGCTGATTCAGGCGGTTGTAGGCCATAACCGCTGGAATCGCCGCAAACAGACCGATAGCCGTTGCAATCAGCGCTTCCGCGATACCCGGCGCCACCATTTGCAGCGTCGCCTGTTTCACCGCACCGAGGGCGATAAACGCGTGCATAATCCCCCATACCGTACCAAACAGACCAATATACGGACTGATGGAACCCACGGTGCCGAGGAAAGGAATGTGCGTCTCTAATGTTTCCAGCTCACGGTTCATGGAGATACGCATCGCACGAGACGCCCCCTCAACAACCGCTTCCGGCGCATGGTTGTTTGCACGATGCAGACGCACAAACTCTTTGAACCCGCTATAGAAGATTTGTTCCGAACCCGCGAGGCTATCACGACGCCCCTGGCTCTCCTGATACAGGCGAGACAGTTCGATTCCAGACCAGAATTTATCTTCGAACGCTTCCGCTTCGCGCGCCGCAGCGTTAAGAATACGAGTCCGCTGGATGATGATAGCCCAGGATGCGATTGAAAAACCAATCAAAATCAACATGATAAGTTTAACCAGAAGGCTTGCCTTCAGGAACAAATCAAGGATATTCATGTCAGTCACTGCTTAAACTCCGCGACAATAGACTTGGGAAGCGCACGAGGCTTCATTTTGAGTGGATCAACGCAAACAATCAGAACTTCCGCTTCGTTGAGCACGTTGTTCTCTGCGTTGACAATGCGTTGCGTGAAAACCAAAGAGGTGCCACGCATTGACGTAATTTCAGTTTGGACTTCGAGCATATCGTCGAGTCGCGCAGGCGCATAATATTCCAGCGTCATTTTACGCACCACGAAAGCAACCCGTTCAGCCAACAGCACCTGCTGACTGAAGTGATGATGACGCAGCATCTCTGTGCGTGCTCTTTCATAAAAAGCGACGTAACTGGCGTGGTAAACCACACCACCGGCGTCGGTATCCTCATAATAGACACGAACCGGCCATCGAAATATATTCACTGTACATCCCGGTAATGCAAAAAAAGTTAACGCTTTTAAACGTTGCTACTATACGCGCGCGAATGAGGCTTGGGAATGGGGGGAAGTTAAGGGAGAGTAAAAATTTATGGGCTTATGAAAACCCATAAATTTTTAAGGATACTTCTTATTCAAAAGAAGAAAAAAATCAGACCAACAATAAGCACGATATCGGCGAGCAGCGGGCAAAAGATCCCCTGCCAGTGAACGGCGCGAGGACGAAATCCTACGCCATGAATCACGCCCGTACAGACGGCCCACATCAGCAGAAAACCATGCCAGATTTCCAGCTCGCTTGTTTTTGCCGCGAAACGCGTCGGGTCCCAGAAGATGCAGCCTGCCAACACTAACGCCAGCATAAAGGAAAGCGCCCGTAATGGGCGCTTATCCATTACCGCATACAACGTTGCGATAATACTGGTCATTAGCTGTCTTCTTGTCCGGCTTTACCTGATTCTACGTGCTCAAGCGCCAGCGCAGTGATTATCCCAAATGCACAGGCAAGAAGCGTTCCCAGAATCCATGCGAAATACCACATTTTTAGCTCCTTACTTAGTACAGAGAGTGGGTGTTGCTTTCAATATGTTCTTTAGTGATGCGGCCGAACATTTTCCAGTAACACCAGCTGGTGTAGATCAGAATGATCGGTACAAACACCAACGCAACCCAGGTCATCAGGTTCAGCGTTCTCTGGCTGGAGGTCGCATCCCACATGGTCAGGCTCGCATTCATCATGGTGCTGGAAGGCATCACAAACGGGAACATTGCGATACCGGCAGTCAGGATGATGCAGGCCAGAGTCAGAGAAGAGAACAGGAATGCCCATGCTCCTTTCTCCATACGGGAGGTCAGGATAGTCAGCAGCGGCAGAACCACGCCCAGCGCCGGAACCAGCCACAGGATCGGCGTACTGTTGAAGTTCACCATCCACGCACCGGCTTCACGCGCGACTTCTTTGGTCAGCGGGTTAGATGCGGCGTGATGATCCATCGCGGACGTCACGACATAACCATCAATACCGTAAACCACCCATACGCCCGCCAGCGCGAAGCACACCAGCGTAACCAGCGCGGCTACCTGTGCCGTCGTGCGGGAACGCAGGTGCAGCTCACCCACGGTACGCATTTGCAGATAGGTCGCGCCCTGGGTAATGATCATCCCTACGCTGACGATACCTGCCAGCAGGCCAAACGGGTTCAGCAGCTGGAAGAAGTTACCGGTGTAGTACAGACGCAGATACTCGTCGATATGGAACGGTACGCCCTGCAACAGGTTGCCGAACGCCACGCCGATAACCAGCGGCGGCACAAAGCTCCCCACGAAGATGCCCCAGTCCCACATGTTGCGCCAGCGGGTGTCTTCAATCTTGGAACGGTAGTCAAAACCGACCGGACGGAAGAACAAGGACGCCAGCACGAGGATCATCGCCACATAGAAACCGGAAAACGCCGCAGCGTAAACCATCGGCCAGGCGGCGAACAGCGCGCCACCGGCGGTGATCAGCCACACCTGGTTACCGTCCCAGTGCGGGGCGATGGAGTTGATCATAATTCGACGCTCGGTGTCGTTACGACCGAGGAAACGGGTGAGCATGCCCACCCCCATGTCGAAGCCATCGGTAACCGCAAAACCGATCAGCAGAATGCCAACCAGCAGCCACCAGATAAAACGCAATACTTCATAATCGATCATTTGACGACTCCTGTCTTAGCGTGCCGGCTGAGAGGCCACATTGGGCTGCTCAAAGTGATAGCGACCGGTTTTCAGGCTGCTTGGGCCACGGCGTGCAAACTTGAACATTAAGTACAGCTCCGCCACCAGGAACAGGGTATACAGGCCGCAAATCAGGATCATGGAGAACAGCAGGTCACCGACCGTCAGTGACGAGTTCGCCACGGCGGTTGGCAGCACCTCACCGATCGCCCACGGCTGACGACCATATTCGGCAACGAACCAGCCTGCTTCTACAGCAATCCACGGTAGCGGGATGCCGTACAGCGCCGCGCGCAGCAGCCATTTTTTCTCACCGATGCGGTTACGAATGACGCTCCAGAAGGAGAGCGCGATGATCGCCAGCAGCAGGAAGCCGCACGCAACCATGATACGGAACGCAAAGTACAGCGGCGCAACGCGTGGGATGGAGTCTTTGGTCGCCATCTCAATTTGCGCTTCGGTCGCGTCAGTGACGTTCGGCGTATAGCGTTTAAGCAGCAGACCGTAGCCCAGATCTTTCTTCACGTTATTGAACTGGTCGCGAACGGCCTGGTCGGTAGAACCGGCACGCAGTTCTTCCAGCAGCGCGTAGGCTTTCATCCCGCTACGGATACGTTCTTCATGCTGCACCATCAGGTCTTTCAGACCGATGACCGGCGTATCGACGGAGCGAGTCGCGATAATACCCAGCGCGTAAGGGATCTGGATAGCCAGTTTGTTTTCCTGCGTCTCCTGATCCGGGATACCGAACAGGGTGAAGGAAGCAGGCGCTGGCTGGGTTTCCCATTCCGCTTCAATCGCGGCGAGTTTGGTTTTCTGCACGTCGCCCATTTCGTAGCCGGATTCGTCACCCAGCACGATAACAGACAGCACAGCAGCCATACCGAAGCTGGCGGCGATAGCAAAGGAGCGTTTAGCGAACGCGATGTCGCGGCCTTTCAGCAGATAGTAAGCACTGATACCGAGGATGAACATTGCACCGGTCACATAGCCAGACGCCACAGTGTGAACGAATTTCACCTGCGCAACCGGGTTAAGCACCAGTTCGGAGAAGCTCACCATCTCCATACGCATGGTTTCGAAGTTGAAATCCGATGCGATAGGGTTCTGCATCCAGCCGTTCGCCACAAGTATCCACAGCGCAGACAGGTTGGAACCCAGCGCCACCAGCCAGGTGACACACATATGCTGGACTTTACCCAGACGGTCCCAGCCAAAGAAGAACAGACCTACAAAGGTGGATTCGAGGAAGAAGGCCATCAAACCTTCGATTGCCAGCGGCGCACCGAAGATATCCCCTACATAGTGGGAATAGTAAGACCAGTTAGTCCCGAACTGGAACTCCATGGTCAGACCGGTAGCCACACCCAGAGCGAAGTTGATACCAAACAACTTGCCCCAGAACTTGGTCATATCTTTATAAATCTGTTTGCCGGAAAGGACGTATACCGTTTCCATAATGGCCAGCAGGAACGCCATACCGAGCGTCAGCGGCACAAACAGGAAGTGGTACATCGCGGTCAAGGCAAACTGTAAGCGCGACAGTTCGACTATATCTAACATCATGACTCCTTGCTCATCGCATGAAGACTCCGAGAGTGAACCCCGTTAGAAAGGGTCACACGCATGCCCCAATAAAATTTATTTGCTCCCCTTCACCGTTGCCGTTTCATCATCAGAGGAAACAGCAATGATAAAAAGTTACAAACATGTTAATAAAAAACCTAAATTGATCCCGCAAATATATTACGCCGTAAAATCCCTACAATAAACAGGTTTTTATTGAGTCAAATTTGCATTTTTCGACATTGATCAATTTATAGCTAATTTACCAGTTTCAGGCCAATTTGATCGGCGACAATTTATCGTGTTTTGACATCTTTTTCCAAGCATTAAACATTGATTTAAATCAAAAACACCAAAATTCGTTAACGGTGTATACAATGCGTAAACACGGTGAAAACAATGTTGCGCATATGTATCTCTGAGGGTGTTGGCGGTTATCTAATAGAAAGGTATATATAAAAAAACAGCATTTCATTTAACGTTATCATCGACGACATTCTTTTGCCGTCTGCAACTATTTAGCGTAGACGCTTCAGCGTAATTTTCCACAGGGTCAATTCGCCATGAAAATAGTCACAAATATTTTACTTTTAAGCCCATTGAAATTAACACCGGATTGTTATTATTCCGTTAACAATAAAGCCACGCTAAGCGTGGCTTTAATCTGTTTGTCTGAGATTCAGGCAAGCGTGTAGCTAAACGTTCGGGACTGCCCCGGCAGAAAGAGGCCAGCCCCACTTGCGCCCTCTCCTTTCGCAGGGCACGCCTGTTCATCCATCATGGTCTCTGTACATGCGCTAACGGCTCTGCCGAAGGCAACGGTGGCATCACATGAGGTTGTTTCGGACGGATTGTACAGGCGCAGGATGACAGCATCGCGATCCTCTGCTTTTTTCAGCGCGCTTAACAGGCAGCCCACCGGCGACATCGTTAACAGGCTGTAATGTTCCGGTACGCAAACATCGGCCTTGTTGAGTTTCATCGCATCCCAGGGAATTTTGTTATAGCACTGAACAGGCGTCAGCCACGCCTTCGCCTGTTGCGCGACACCGGCGCTAAAAGGCGTTCCGCTATAGCTGAACAGGCTAAACCGACTGCGTAGCATTCCGCGCATTTGTGAATCCGGCACCGCCATTTTGATGCCGGAAGGCCGCCCTGGCCGCAGCAGTAGATCCTCTTTCCCCAGCAGCCCCACCCCACGCAGGAGCGTTAAGGCGAACGTTTTCTTCCCTTCGCCGATAACTTCAAATTCACGTAATCCCTCCGTGAAAAGCGCGAGGCCATTTCTCTCTTCCTGAAGCGCCGCATAGTTCAGCATATTCCAGACCGGTACCGGCGCCTCTTTCCACCCCTCTTCCTGCCAGTTTTCCATCGCGCTGTCCTGTACCGGACGCGTCACTGCGCCAAACTGGGTGTCCGCCAGCACAACATCCGTCGTGAACGGCGTGGGGATTAACACCCGCACGCGGTGATCGTCAGCCTGATTATCCAGCGCCACCTCAACATCAATGCGTCTGCTGTTATGGCTCAGGGTAACGGCGATCTCCACGCCTAACGTTCCGTTGCGCTGCCGTGCGCTGCGTTCGGCAAGATTCGCCGGAACCGCCAGGGTATAGCGAATGACAACCCTGCTCTGCCATGCGTCATGAATCACTTCATATTCCGGTTTTGCCGTCGTCGAAGTAAGCAGCCACTCTTCTCTGGCGGGGGAGTAATCGTACTCATCGCCATCGTCTGACCCCTCTTCCAGCGCCAGTATGCGCTGATAACGCACGCCGCTGTCTTTATCGCGCAGGTTCAGCGTACCGTCATCATTCGCCGTAATCTGCCAGAACGCGTTCTCCAGCAGCGCGTCTGATGAAACCGTCGGGCTCACCACATTGCCCGCTGCGTTCGGTTCGATATAAAGCGTGCGATAGCCCATTGAAGGGATAATCTGCTGGATCTGGATATCAAATTCCATAAACGGCTCGTAGTTACCGTAATGCACAATCTGGCGGTCAATTAAACCGGGATCGATCTCCCGGGCATGGCGAATGCAATAAGGAATGGCGTTGCCCCGATCATCCCGCAGAGAGAACTGGCTGGCGCGCAGGCGTACCGTGGTGTTAATCACCTCTTCACGCGGCCACGGCATCAGGTTAAACAGCACCAGTTTGTCGGCATCGCTCTGCGGCATGTTGTCGGCGATTTTGCGCTGATAAAAACAGATCAGGTTGTCGGCCATATCCTCAGCCAGCTCGAAACGGGAGGCAATTTCGCGGTGTACTTTGTCACTGCAACAGCAGCCGATGCTGTCGTGGGCGTGATTCTTCAGAATCTCTTTCCACATTTTCTCCAGCAGGCCGTGGTGATACTCAAACCCCAGCGTCCAGGCCAGCGTCGCCAGCGGCTCAAGAATGTTGACGATTTTGTTCTCGATGCGCGCATGGGCGATTTTGATGTCCATCCGCGTCGAACCAATGGTGCGATGAACGCGCATATATTTGCCATCAATAAACTCGCCTTTCAGCGTGGCAAGTTGCTCGCGGCGGGCTTCTATGTGTTCAAACACCTCTTCAAAGCGGCTCATCACAAACTTACGCTGCGGGTAGATTTCGCGCAGTTTATCCATCACCGCAAAGATATTTTGCTGCAACGGCATCTGATCGTGGCCATTCGGCAGCAAAATTTCTTTGGTCAGCGACGCGCGCTCCAGCACATCGAAGTAGCTGTCGAGACGTTTACGCAGCCCGGCCTCGTCCTCCGGTAAGTACTTACCAATCGCGTAGCCCAGCGGCAGCACCTGCGCCGTCACTTCACTGCCATCCGCGCTTTGCCATAAAAACTCGGTTTTATCGGTGCCGTGGCGTTCCGAACAACCACGCCAGAACATGGCGCGGGTAATACCGAAACCGTTATAGATATGCGGAAGCTGCCCCGACATGCCGAACGAATCCGGCAGATAGCCAATTTTCATCGGTTCGCCAAACGCCAGGCAGTCGCGCATACCGTACATCAGATTACGCACGATCGACTCCCCGGATACCAGCGTGGTATCCGTTTGGGTATACCACGGGCCGATAATCAGTTTTCCGGCCTGCACCAGTTTTCTTACCCGCGCTTTATTTTCCGCTTTGACGGCGAAATAGTCCTCCAGCACCGCCGTCTGCCCGTCAAGGACATAGTATTTATACTCTGCATCCTGCTCCAGGCGGGTCAGGATCTCCTCCATATTGTTGACCAGCAAAATACGTGACGCTTCCGTGGTGAAATACCATTCACGATCCCAGTGCATGTGCGGCGTAATGTGAACGCGAGATACTGCTTTCATCTTCGTTTCCTGTTAGTTCGTTTATGGCAACACATTGTTAGTCAGATACTTGCCCTGCTTTACCGCATGACGACGCCAGAACAGCAGGATAGTGGTCGATATCGCTGTCCCCACTAACGCTGCGCCAAACCAGCCTGCGGCGGCGACGAAACCGCCGTATCCGGCGTCATGCAAAAGAAAGAGTGAAAAAATGCCTGCGCCCGGCGTCGAAAGACCAATGTTCATCGCGCCAACAATCGCGCCCGTCACCATTGACCCCAGAACAAAAGAACCGATAACCCGCAGCGGATCTTCAATCGCCATCGGGATTGCCCCTTCCGTAATGCCTGCCAGCCCCAGTAGCCAGGTCGACTTTCCTGTTTCGATCTCAAACTCTTTGAACAGCCTCGGCGCCAGCATCGTTGATGCCGTTACAGTGAAGGCGGACACCATTTTGACCGAGGCGAAAATGGCATACGGGCCGTAGACGCCGTTCGCCATCGCCCCAAGGCAGAACGCGTAAGACGCTTTATTGACCGGCCCGCCCAAATCGAAAGAACACATAAAGCCGAGAATCGCGCCAAGCAGCAGCGCATTGGCGCCGCTCAGCCCATTAAGCCAGGCGGTCAGCGCGTTGTTGATCCACGCAACGGGCTCGCCCACCACAAACAGCATCAGGCTGCCCGCGCCTAAGGTGCCGATGACCGGATACAGATAGAAGGTCAGGAAGCCGTTGAATTTGCTGCTCAGGCGAAGATGGTTTTTCACCCAGCGCATCAGATATCCGGCGATCAAGCCACCCGCGATCGCGCCGAGAAAGCCGGAGCCAATCATATTGGCGGCAAGGCCGGCGGCGAATCCGGGAGCCAGCGCGGGTTTATCCGCCAGCGAATAGGCGGTATAAGCGGCGAGCACCGGCACCATCAGGATGCCGAGCATCCCGCCGCCCAGCTTGCGGTACATCCACAGCCAGGAGTTCTCCTGATCGAAGAGATGCTGCAAGCCGAGCATTTGCGCCAGCAGCACCGACACGGCCAGTACGGTTCCCCCGGCGACAATCAGCGGCACGGCGAACGAGATGCCGCTCAACAGCGCCTGTTTTAACTCCGTTTTCAGACTCTTAGGCGCTGCCGTTTCCTGGTAAACCGCGCGATCGCCCTGCACGGGCTCCAGCGCCAGCGCTTGTTGGATCAATGCTTCGGCGTGGCGGATAGGTTCGGCGACGGGCACCGACAGCGCAGGAATGCCCGCAAAGCGCTCACTCTCTTTTATCGCCACCTCTGCGGCGAAAATGCAGGCTTTTGCCGCGTTCAGCTGCTGTGCGGTAAGACGGCCTTCAATTCCGTTAGCGCCCTGCTTTTCCACATACACGTTCACGCCCAGTTTGCGTCCCGCTTTTTCCAGATACTCCGCCGCCATATAGGTGTGCGCAATCCCCGCCGGGCACGCCGTTACGCAGACGATGGTCGGCGCATCCTGTAAGGGCTGAAAAGCGCTTTCCTGATATTGGTCGTCCAGCGCCGACAGTAGCTCATCCGCCGTGGTCGCTGCCAGAATCCTCGCGCGGGTGTCATCATCCGCCAGTCGCGTGGTGAGTGCGGTCAGCAACTGCATATGGGTGCTTCCCGCTTCGCCTGGCGGAATGGCGAGCAGAAAAATCAGCGTCACCGCTTCCGGCCCGTCAACCCCTTCCCACATCATGGGTTCGCGCAGGGTGGCCACGGCAAATGCCGCTTCTTTAACCGCCGACGTTTTACCATGCGGCACCGCCAGCCCTTCTCCCAACGCCGTTGGCCCCTGGCTTTCACGCAAAAAGACTTCTTCAAGGTAAGCATCGGAATCTGAAATTTTCCCCAGTTGCACAAGCCGCTGGGTTAACGCGTGAATAGCCTCTTCACGACTGCCAAACCGGGCGTTCAGGCATAACGCATCGCGGTGGGTTAACGTCGTCAGGTTCATCATAGTCCTCACACTGTCATTGTATGTTTCAGAAATTGTGCCAGATGAAACAATACATTTATGTGATCATTTTCACTTACGCAAAATAATTTGTATTTAATTTGTATTATTTACAAGAGCTATTGATCGGGCATAATCAACGAAGTCGTATTAATTCATTCATACAAAAGTAAAAAGATGAGCCAAAAACCGTTATACCGACAGATTGCTGACCGAATCCGCGAGCAGATTGAACGTGGCGAACTGAAAGCAGGCGACGCGTTACCCACCGAGCAGGCATTGCAGCATGCGTTTGGCGTGAGCCGGGTCACGGTACGTCAGGCGCTCAAGCAACTGACCGAACAGCAGATCATCGAAAGCATTCAGGGCAGCGGGACCTATGTGAAAGAAGAGCGGGTCAATTACGATATCTACCAGCTAACCAGCTTTTACGAAAAACTCGCCGATCGCCATGTTGACACCCACAGTGACGTTTTGGTTTTTGAAGTGATCCCGGCGGATGACTTTCTGCGCAACCAGTTACAACTGGCGGAGAACAACCGGGTCTGGCACGTAAAACGCGTGCGTTACATTAAGCAAAAACCCGTCGCCCTCGAAGAGACATGGATGCCGCTGGCGCTCTTTCCCGACCTGACCTGGCAGGTGATGGAAAATTCCAAGTATCACTTTATTGAAGAGGTGAAGCAGATGGTCATTGATCGCAGCGAGCAGGAGCTGATCCCGATCATGCCAACCGAAGAAATGAGCCGCACGCTGGCGATCAGCGCAAACAAACCGATCCTGGAGAAAGTCTCCCGCGGATTCCTGAAAGACGGTCAGGTATTTGAATATAGCCGTAATGCGTTTAATACCGATGATTATAAATTTACGTTGATCGCGCGCAGAAAACAGCGCTGATCATGTTTTCTGTTCACGGTATTGTGACAATATGCTACCGGGCTCACAAATAATCCGCCCGGTAAGAAAGAACAAATTATTATCATATTTATCCTTTTATTAACAATAAGCAGTGTTCTTATAGAAACATCCATTTCTGTTCCGTTATTTAACTCACAGTTTTGCCTTTATATTATATTTATCTCTCAATAACCGTTTGCAAAAATAAATAAGACCGCGATCACAAATACAGCATATTATTTATTAATTCCCTGTTTCAATTAAATTAACCAGAGCTGGAAAATCAATAATAACTCATTGATAACAAACACATTTCTAATGATTAATTAAGAACATTATTTTTAAGAAAGATATTTTGAAAATAGATCAATTGCATCCCTTCCCGCCTGCACAGACACTCCATGACTATTAAAAGGTTGCAGAAACCTGAGTGCGCAATATTAAACGAAGACTCTTACCTTTTGTTCATCAGCTCTACAGAGGATTACTCATGAAAAAATCAACACTTGTTATTGGCGTCATTGGTGCTGACTGCCATGCAGTAGGCAATAAAGTTTTGGATCGCGTTTTTACTGCCCATGATTTTCGCGTAATCAATCTGGGGGTCATGGTAAGCCAGGATGAATATATTGATGCCGCAATCGAAACCGGCGCCGATGCGATTGTCGTGTCATCCATTTACGGCCACGGCGATATCGACTGCCTCGGTTTACGTGAACGCTGCATCGAACGCGGTATTGGTGACATTCTGCTCTATGTCGGCGGCAATCTGGTGGTGGGTAAACATGACTTTGCCGACGTGGAAGCGAAGTTTAAAGAGATGGGCTTTAACCGCGTCTTTGCGCCAAGTCACGATCTGGAAGATGTGTGCCGGTTAATGGCCGGAGACATTAACCCGCGTCATGGTGTTGAACAGCGCTGCCTTGAAGAGGCCATCTGATGCAAATCGTCTCTGTCGATATCGGCTCGACATGGACCAAAGCCGCCCTCTTCGCCAGGGAGGGGGATGCGTTAACCCTGGTGAACCATGTCCTGACGCCAACCACCACATACCATCTGGCAGACGGTTTTTTTGCCAGTCTGAATCAGGTGCTGAATGTCGCCGATGCTCGTCCGTTGCTGAAAAGCGGCGAAGTGCAGTTGAAATACTCCTCATCGGCAAAAGGCGGGCTCGCCGTCGCCGCTATGGGGCTGGTGCCGTCTATCACGCTGGAATCCGCAAAAGTTACTGCCCACTCAGCGGGGGCGAAGATCGCGCAATATTACGCGTATAAGCTCAACCGCCATGACATCCAGGCGTTAGAAAACTCGCCGCCGGACATCCTGCTGTTTACCGGCGGTACGGATGGCGGCGAAGAAAGCTACGGTCTGGCGAATGCGCGCGCGCTGGCGAACTCAAATCTGGATTGCGCGATTATTTATGCCGGAAACCGTGACATTCAGGATGAGGTACAGGCCATTCTGGGGCACAAAGATCTGACCACGGTAGACAACATTCTGCCCGACCTCGATCACCCGAATCCGTATGCCGCCCGCCAGGCCATTTGCGATCTGTTCCTGTCCCGCATCGTGAAAGGCAAAGGGCTGGACGTGATTGTTGGCGAAACCGGCGAAGAGCCGATGCCAACGCCGTGGACCGTCTACGAGCTGGTTAAAGCCATCAGCGACATCGACAGCGCATGGAAAGAGTTCATGCTGATCGATATGGGCGGCGCCACCACCGACGTGTACTCCGCCTGCGCCAATATGCTCTCTCCCGATACCGTGCTGCATGGCGTGCCGGAACCGTTCGTCAAACGCACCGTTGAAGGCGATCTCGGGATGCGCGTCTCTGCCCTTGTGGTCGGAGAAAGCACCCAGGAGATGGTAAACGTCGTGTTTGCCCAACAGCCTGAGCGTCAGGAGGCGTTCTACGGCTATCTGCGCCACCTGGTTTCCCACCCCGATTACCTTCCCCGCAGCGGCGAAGAGAAATTCTTCGACGCCCTGCTGGCAGGACTGTGCGTGGGTTATGCCAGCGAACGTCACGCGGGCACCAAAAAGCAGGTCTGCACCTGCGTGGGCAACGTCGACTTACAGATGGGGCGCGACCTCACCACCGTTCGCAAAGTTGTCGGTTCCGGCGGATGGCTCTCCCGCGCCAGTCAGTTCGACATCCATCGCTGGTTGAAATACCGCGAGCTGGACGATGACGGCAGACGCATTCTCTTACCCGGGCAGTTTGACTATTACCGCGATTCAAAAGGCTTGCTTCCTCTGCTGGCGAACGTCGCCAGGCTGTACCCGCAGCTCGCCGCTCGCACCAGTATTCAATGTTTAACCCTATAAAACCTAAGGCAGCTACGAATGGAACTCCGAAATAAAAAGTTAACCCATGACGAATTCATGACCGAGCGGCATCAGGTATTACAAACCTGGCATACCGGCAAGGACGTCGAGAATTTTGAAGATGGCGTGAAGTATCAGCAAACCATTCCAGAGAAAAAACGCTTTTCTCACGCCCTGTTAAAAGCCGATCAGGAAGGCAAAACGCTCAGCCAGCCGCGCGCGGGCGTGGCGCTGATGGATGAACACATCGCGCTGCTCAAAACGTTGCAGGAAGAGTGCGATCTGCTTCCCAGCACCATCGATGCCTATACCCGTCTGAACCGTTACGAAGAAGCGGCGATCGGTATTCAAAAATCCATCGAAGCAGGCACCTCTAAGCTGAACGGCCTGCCGGTTGTCAACCATGGCGTTGCTGCCTGTCGCCGGATGACGGAAGCGCTGGAAAAACCCATTCAGGTTCGTCACGGTACACCGGATGCGCGACTGCTGGCGGAAATCGCGATGGCCAGCGGCTTCACCAGCTATGAAGGCGGCGGCATCTCCTACAACATTCCTTACGCCAAGCGCGTCACGCTGGAAAAATCAATCCGCGACTGGCAGTACTGCGACCGTCTGATGGGAATGTATGAAGAGCACGGCATCCGCATTAACCGCGAGCCGTTCGGCCCGCTGACCGGCACGCTGATCCCGCCGTTTATGTCCCACGCGGTCGCCATCATCGAAGGTCTGCTGGCGCTGGAACAGGGCGTGAAGTCGATTACCGTCGGCTATGGCCAGGTGGGCAGCCTGACGCAGGATATCGCCGCCATTCAGTCACTGCGCGAACTGTCCCACGAATATTTCCAGAACTACGGCTTTGATGATTACGAACTGAGCACCGTCTTCCACCAGTGGATGGGCGGCTTCCCGGAGGATGAATCCAAAGCGTTCGCCATTATCTCCTGGGGCGCGGCGGTGGCGGGTATGTCCGGCGCGACCAAAGTGATCACCAAGAGTCCGCACGAAGCCTTCGGTATCCCAACGGCCGCCGCAAACGCCCAGGGACTTAAAGCCTCTCGCCAGATGCTCAATATGGTCAGCGACCAGAAATTCCCGCCGTGCGCGGCCGTGGAACAGGAAGTCGAACTGATTAAGTGCGAAGTCCGTGCGGTGCTGAAAAAAGTCTTTGAGCTGGGTAACGGCGATGTGGCGCGCGGCACGGTGCTGGCTTTTGAAGCCGGCGTGCTGGACGTCCCTTTCGCCCCAGCCTCCTGTAACGCAGGCAAAATCCTGCCGGTTCGCGATAACTCCGGCGCCATTCGCATCCTTGAAGCCGGTGCGGTTCCGCTGCCGAAAGATATCCTCGCCCTGCACCACGATTACGTCGCTGAGCGCGCCCATTTTGAAGGACGCAAGCCCTCATTCCAGATGGTTGTTGATGACATCAACGCGGTATCCCACAGTCAATTAATAGGAAGACCATAATGAAAATTAAACAGGCCCTTTTCACCGCTGGCTACTCCTCATTCTATTTCGACGATCAGCAGGCGATTAAAAACGGCGCGGGTCATGATGGATTCATTTATACCGGCGCGCCGGTCACGCCCGGCTTTACCTCTGTGCGTCAGGCGGGCGAGTGCATCTCGGTACAGCTGATTCTGGAAAATGGCGCGGTAGCGGTCGGTGACTGCGCCGCCGTGCAGTATTCCGGCGCTGGCGGTCGTGACCCGCTGTTCCTGGCAGAGCACTTTATTCCGTTCCTGAACGATCACATTAAACCGCTGCTGGAAGGCCGTGATGTCGATGCGTTCCTGCCGAACGCCCGCTTCTTCGACAAGCTGCGCATTGACGGCAATCTGCTGCACACCGCCGTGCGTTACGGCCTGTCGCAGGCGCTGCTCGACGCCACCGCGCTGGCGTCCGGTCGTCTGAAAGCAGAAGTGGTTTGCGATGAATGGCAGTTACCGTGCGTCCCGGAAGCGATTCCGTTATTTGGTCAGAGCGGCGACGATCGCTATATCGCCGTCGATAAGATGATCCTCAAAGGCGTTGACGTGCTGCCGCATGCGCTGATCAACAACGTGGAAGAGAAACTGGGCTTTCAGGGCGAGAAACTGCGTGAGTATGTACGCTGGCTGTCCGATCGCATCCTGAGCCTGCGCACCAGCCCACGCTATCACCCGACGCTGCATATTGATGTCTACGGCACTATCGGTCTGATCTTCGATATGGACCCGGTACGCTGCGCGGAGTACATCGCCAGCCTGGAGAAAGAAGCGCAGGGTCTGCCGTTGTACATTGAAGGCCCGGTGGATGCCGGTAACAAACCGGATCAGATCCGTCTGCTGACCGCCATCACCAAAGAGCTGACCCGCCTCGGTTCCGGCGTGAAAATTGTCGCTGACGAATGGTGTAACACCTATCAGGACATCGTCGATTTCACTGACGCGGGCAGTTGCCACATGGTGCAGATCAAAACCCCGGATCTCGGCGGCATTCACAACATCGTTGACGCCGTGCTCTATTGCAACAAACACGGGATGGAAGCCTATCAGGGCGGCACCTGTAACGAAACCGAGATCAGCGCCCGCACCTGCGTACATGTCGCGCTGGCCGCGCGCCCGATGCGGATGCTGGTGAAACCGGGTATGGGCTTCGATGAAGGTCTCAACATCGTGTTTAACGAGATGAACCGTACCATCGCGCTGTTGCAGACAAAGGATTGAGAAATGGCACGCACATTTAAGATCTTATCGCCGACGGCCATTCTGGGTTATGGCTTCCCGGAAGAGAGCTTTCGCAAAGCGATGGAGGAGTCGCCGGATCTGATCGCCGTTGACGCCGGTTCCTCCGATCCTGGCCCCCACTACCTGGGGGCAGGGAAACCCTTTACCGACAGGGCGGGAGTGAAACGCGATCTGCGCTATATGATTACCGCAGGCGTGAAAAACGACATCCCGGTGGTGATCGGCACTGCCGGAGGTTCCGGCGCGGCGCCGCATCTGGAGTGGTGTCGCCAGATAATCCTTGAGATTGCGCAGGAAGAGAAGCTGTCGTTCTCGATGGCGCTTATCCCGTCAGATGTTGATAAAGCGATCGTTCACCAGGCGCTGGATAACGGCAAAATCACCGCGCTGGATTTCGTCCCGGAACTGACCCACGACGCGATCGACCAAAGCACCTATATCGTCGCGCAAATGGGCATCGAACCTTTCCAGCGGGCGCTGAAAGCCGGTGCGCAGGTGGTGCTGGGCGGACGCGCTTACGATCCGGCCTGCTTCGCGGCGCTGCCGATCATGCAGGGCTTTGATGAAGGTCTGGCGCTGCACTGCGGTAAGATCCTTGAGTGCGCGGCCATCGCCGCGACGCCGGGTTCCGGTTCCGACTGCGCAATGGGGATCATTGACGATAACGGCTTTACGCTCAAAACGTTCAATCCAAAGCGCAAGTTCACCGAAACCTCTGCGGCGGCGCACACCCTGTATGAGAAATCCGATCCGTACTACCTGCCGGGGCCGGGCGGCGTGCTGAATCTGAAAGGGTGCAGCTTCAAAGCGGTCAACGAGGGCGAGGTCTACGTCAGCGGTTCCCGTCACGAAGAGACGCCGTACGCGCTGAAACTGGAAGGCGCGCGTCAGGTGGGCTTCCGCTGTCTGACCATCGCCGGGACGCGCGACCCGATCATGATTGCCAGCATTGACACCATTCTCGAAGAGGTGAAAACCAGCGTGGCGCGTAACCTCTCGCTGAATGATGACAGCATCCGCATGACGTTCCACCTGTACGGTAAGAACGGGGTGATGGGCAATCACGAACCGATGCAGAGCGCCGGGCACGAACTGGGCATATTGCTCGACGTGGTCGCGCCGACGCAGGATATCGCCAACAGCGTCTGTTCGCTGGTGCGTTCCACCCTCCTGCACTACGGCTATGAAAACCGGATTGCAACGGCGGGCAACCTCGCCTTCCCGTTCTCGCCTTCCGATATTCAAAGCGGGCCAGTGTATGAGTTTTCAATCTATCACCTGATTGAAGCGAGCGACGCGCTGCAATTTGATTTCCACCTCGAACAGGTGACGCCGGAAGGAGTTCAGGCATGAAACACTCTATTTGCTCACTGGCGCAGGTGATTCGTTCCAAAAACGCCGGACCGTACGAACTGGTTTTAGATATTTTGTTTAAAACCCGGGAAGACTATCAGCGGGTAAAAGCATCGGAACAATTAACGCCGCAGCTTATTGCCCGTTTATATAACGTCGAGCCTGATTTTATTCATCGCATTGTCTGGTTTGATCCGGCAAATGCGGTAAAAATTGTCATGCCGCGCGATATTATTTCCGGCAACGTTGGTGACAATGATGTTTATGGCGCGCAGCAACACGCGCCGCTATTAAGTATTACCTTCGACTTGTAGTCATAACAATACAACAACAGCCATCAGGATACAGGATTTTGCTGTATCACTGTTTTCCTGATTATTCATGCGGTTGGTCATAACAAGCGCGTACCTGAGCGGTTGTCTGCGTTCGGGTATGCGCTGCCCTACACATTATTCTCCAACCATTATCCGATGGAGCAAACATGAAAAAAATAAGTTTAACCAAAATGATCATATTAGGCCTGATACTCGGCATGATTGCCGGGGTGGCCATTAATAATATGGCATCGGCTGAAACAGCAAAATCGTACGCCCAGGACATCTCTATTTTTACCACCATATTTTTGCGCATGGTAAAAATGATTATTGCCCCCCTGGTTATTTCAACGTTAGTGGTGGGGATCGCCAAAATGGGCGATGCCAAAACGCTGGGGCGTATATTCTCTAAAACCTTTTTCCTGTTTATTTGCGCCTCATTGTTGTCTATTGCGTTGGGTCTGGTCATCGTCAATATGTTCCAGCCAGGCGCAGGCATTAACTTTGTGGCACACGACGCAGGCGCGGTTGCCGCCGTGCAGTCTGAACCCTTCACGCTGAAAGTCTTTATCTCGCACGCCGTGCCCACCAGCATTATCGATGCGATGGCGCGCAACGAGATCCTGCAAATTGTGGTGTTCTCCATTTTCCTCGGTTGCAGCCTGGCCGCTGTTGGTGAAAAAGGCGCCGCCATCGTTAAAGTGCTCGACTCGCTGGTGCACGTCATGCTGAAGCTGACAGGTTACGTGATGCTGTTTGCGCCGCTGACCGTCTTTGCCGCCATCTCAGGTTTGATTGCTGAACGCGGTCTGGGCGTGATGGTCAGCGCCGGGATCTTCATGGGCGAGTTCTACCTGACGCTGGGGATGCTGTGGGCGATCCTGATTGGCCTGTCAACAATGATTGTCGGGCCGTGCATCAGTCGTCTGACCAAAGCAATCTTCGAACCCGCGCTGCTGGCCTTTACCACGTCCAGCTCGGAAGCGGCTTTCCCCGGTACGCTGGACAAACTGGAGAAGTTTGGCGTCTCTTCCAAGATTGCCAGCTTCGTACTGCCTATCGGTTACTCCTTTAACCTCGTCGGCTCAATGGCCTACTGCTCGTTTGCCACCGTGTTTATCGCCCAGGCGTGCAACATTGAACTGAGCATGGGCGAGCAGATCACCATGCTGCTGATTCTGATGCTGACCTCCAAAGGAATGGCAGGCGTGCCGCGTGCGTCAATGGTGGTTATCGCCGCTACCCTCAACCAATTCAACATTCCAGAAGCCGGTCTGATCCTGCTGATGGGCGTCGATCCGTTCCTCGATATGGGCCGTTCTGCCACCAACGTGATGAGTAATGCGATGGGTGCGGCGATTGTCGGTCGTTGGGAAGGCGAGCACTTCGGCGCAGGCTGCCGTGGCAAAGCGCCGGTCAAAACCCCGGAACAGGAGCGCCCGGCAACCGAACACTCAGAAGTGGCGATGTCCTGATACCACAGCGATGCCGGATGGCGCTAACGCTTATCCGGCCTACGGTTTGCGCATTGTTGTAGGCCGGACAGCCGTCCGGCAAAAATAACTTAAAGGTGAGAAGTTAATATGTCTAAACCATTTGTCTGGCAGGAACCGTTTGTTCAAAGCAAAGATACGACGGAATATGAATTACTCAGCGACAAGCACATTACGGTAACGGAGTTAGACGGTGAAGAGGTTATCAAAGTCGCGCCTGAAGCGCTGACTCTGCTGGCCCAACAGGCATTTTATGAAGCCTCGTTTTTCCTGCGCACCGCGCATCTGAAGCAGATTGCTAGCATCCTGCACGATCCGCAGGCCAGCAGTAATGATAAGTACGTCGCGCTGCAACTGTTACGCAATGCCGAAGTCTCGGCGAAAGGCGTACTGCCAAACTGCCAGGACACAGGAACGGCAACCATTGTGGCGGGCAAAGGTCAGCACGTCTGGACAGGCGGCGACGATGCCGAAGCCCTGAGCAAAGGCGTGTACATCACTTTCCAGGAAAATAACTTACGCTACTCCCAGAACGCCCCGCTGGACATGTACACCGAGGTGAATACCCAAACCAACCTGCCCGCCCAGATTGATATCAGCGCGACGCCGGGTGACGAATATCGGTTTCTCTTCGTCAATAAAGGCGGCGGTTCCGCCAACAAAGCGGCGCTGTTTCAGGAAACCAAATCTATTCTGCAACCCGAAAAACTCACCGCTTTCCTGATCGAAAAAATGCGTTCGCTGGGAACAGCAGCCTGCCCGCCCTACCACATCGCTTTTGTGGTTGGCGGATTGTCTGCCGACCAGGCGCTGAAAGTGGCGAAGCTGGCCTCAACCAAATATTACGACACCCTGCCGACCAGCGGAAACGAGCTGGGCCAGGCGTTTCGCGACACGGCGCTGGAAACAACCCTGCTCAATGCCAGCCGCGAGTTTGGCATCGGAGCACAGTTTGGCGGCAAATATTTCGCTCATGATATCCGCGTTATCCGCCTGCCGCGCCACGGCGGTTCCTGCCCCATCGCAATGGCGCTCTCCTGCTCTGCCGACCGCAATATTAAAGCGAAGATCAACAAGCGCGGCATCTGGCTGGAAAAACTCGAACACAATCCGGGAAAATTTATTCCTGAATCCCTGCGCGTGGAAAACAGCGCCCAGACCGTACAGCTCGATCTCAACCGTCCGCTGCGCGAGATCCTGCATAACCTTTCCACGCTGCCTGTCGGCACCCGACTGTCGCTGAACGGCCCGATTGTCGTCGCCCGCGATATCGCACACGCCAAAATTAAAGAGCGTCTGGATAACGGCGAACCGATGCCGGACTACATGAAAAATCACATTGTTTATTACGCGGGGCCAGCCAAAACGCCGGAAAAACAGGCCTGCGGCTCGCTCGGCCCGACCACCGGCGGGCGCATGGACGGCTATGTTGACGCCTTCCAGGCGGCGGGCGGCAGTTTGATCATGCTTTCGAAAGGCAACCGCAGTCAGCAAGTGACCGAGGCCTGCCACAAGCATGGCGGCTTCAATCTTGGCAGCATTGGCGGCGCCGCCGCGCTTCTGGCGCAGCAGTACGTTAAAAGCTTGCGCTGCCTTGAGTATCCCGAACTGGGGATGGAAGCCGTGTGGATGATGGAGGTCAAAAACCTGCCCGCCTTTGTGCTGGTGGATGATAAAGGCAATAACTTCTTCAGCCAGTTTGAGCAGCAACATCGCTGCGCGACCTGTCCGGCAGGACATTAAGGAGCATTTATGGAAGCGCGAGCCAATACTGACAGGCACCGCCAGCGGCAGCAAAAACTGAAAGAACAGGTGGACACCCGTGTGGCGGCGGCCACGGAACAGAAAGGAGTCCTGATTGTTTTCACCGGGAACGGTAAAGGAAAATCGACGGCGGCCTTTGGCACCGCAACCCGCGCGGTCGGTCACGGCAAAACCGTTGGCGTCGCGCAATTTATTAAAGGTCAGTGGGATAACGGTGAATACAACACGCTGCAACCGCTTGGCGTTGAGTTTCACATTATGGGCACCGGTTTTACCTGGGAGACGCAGGATCGGGAAGCGGATATACAGGCGGCGGAAGCCGTCTGGCAGGAAGGCAGGCGTATGCTCGCCGACCCGCGTTACGATCTGGTGGTGCTGGATGAACTGACATACATGCTGGCTTATCACTACCTGGACACCCAGGACGTGATTGCCGCGATTGTGAATCGTCCCGAACAGCAGAGCGTGATCGTTACCGGTCGCGGGTGTCATACGCAGTTACTGGAACTCGCCGATACGGTTAGCGAAGTCCGCCCGGTGAAGCATGCATTCGATAGCGGCATTCAGGCGCAGGCGGGGATAGACTGGTAACCGCGCCTTTGCCTGATGGCGCTGCGCTTATCAGGCCTACAGTCCTCACCACTTGTAGGCCGGATAAGGTCATTGGCCGCCATCCGGCATCAGTTCTCACCGCTTGTAGGCCCGATAAGGCCCACCGGCCGCCATCCGGCATCAGTCCTCACCGTTTGTAGGCCGGATAAGGCCATTGGCCGCCATCCGGCGTCAGCGCTCACCGCTTGCAGGCCGGATAAGGCCATCGGCCGCCATCCGGCATCAGTTCTCACCGTTTGTAGGCCGGATAAGGCCACCGGCCGCCATCCGGCATCAGTTCTCACCGTTTGTAGGCCGGATAAGGCCACCGGCCGCCATCCGGCATCAGCGCTCCACCGCTGAGATTACCGATTTTTGCAGCAGCCAGTCACGGAAGATCTGTAAATACCGGGATTCCGCTTTTTCTTCGCGCCACGTCATAATAAACCGGTTCCCTGTACGCATCGGCACATCGCAGGGAATCACCATCTCACCGTTATCCAGATCGTGCTGGATCGCAAACCGGGGCAATAGCGCCACGCCCAGATTAGAACGCACGGCGGCAATCAGCATCGACAATAAATCAAAGCGCGGGCCTTTATTCACCAGCGGACTGTTGATATCCGACAGCGCGAACCATTCCTGCCAGCCTTTGATGCGCGTACTTTGATGCAAAAGAGGAAATTCATTGAGCAACTCTTCTACGGTCAGTTTTTGATTCGGCTGAGGTAAAAGGCTGCCACTGCATACGGGTAAAATTTCCTCTTCAAATAAATACTCCACCTCTGACCAGGGCGAGCAAAAATCTTCCCGCATAATGGCGGCGTCATACTCACGGTTAAGAAAATCGCCAATATTCGCCAGCGAATGAATATTAACGATAATGTCAGGATTTATTTTATTAAATTCACGTAAATTCGGAATCAGCCAGTGGGTACTGAACGTTGGGTTCACCGCCAGCTCAATGACCTGAACGGTGGGTTGCCAGGTCATTATCGTATTGGTATCGCGTTCAAGTTTGTTAAGTGTTTCTTTAACAATGCTCAGATAATGCTTACCGGCTGCATTTAAAAAAATTCGCTTTTTAGCATGGTTAAATAACGAGGTATGTAAAAAATCCTCCAGCGCATTCACCTGCCGGAACACGGCACTCTGAGTCAACGCCAACTCTTCTGCTGCCCGGGTATAGCTTTCGTGACGCGCCACCACTTCAAAAGTCACCAGTAATTCGGTCTTGGGTATCTTTCCTCTCATAACGTCTTCCATATGCAGCGTACAAAAATAGTTTAATTTATAAAAAATTAATGCAACCCCTCCAGATTATCCCCGAGAGTTATATTTTATTTTCTCCGCTAATGTCATTGATCCACTCCATGATTTACGCACACTGCCAGTGTTTAAATATTAAGCAATAATACTCAACCCAGACAATAAACACAATTTAAACACGGTTAATTACAGGCAAATAGTGCTAATAAGTTCTTAATAATTTTTCATGTTAACTTGTTTTATGGAGAAAAAATGTTGCGAGGTGAATCAATATTATTTGTGGTTTATTTAAGGAGGATTTAACACGCGGCATAACAGAAAGCGACTGTTTATGTGTCTGATAATTTTCTGTTCGTCACCTGCTGGCAGGATGATATTAATAACAATAAGCGCGGGTAAACGTTTACCGCAGCAAGATGCTTATTTTCAACACGGTTAAGCGGCAAAACAGGCAAAAAAAAGGTCACCAGAAGGTGACCAACCATGTCGAAAACGGACCAGCCCTGCATCCTTCACGCTTCAGGTATTCCCCTGTCGCACGAAGGAGTCGGGCCTTATTGCTGCTTTTTGAGAATTACTTCATTACGGCTTTCAGCGCTTCGCCGATATCCGCCAGGCTACGAACGGTTTTCACGCCTGCGGCTTCCAGCGCGGCGAATTTCTCATCCGCCGTACCTTTACCACCCGCGATAATCGCGCCCGCGTGCCCCATACGCTTGCCTTTCGGCGCGGTGACGCCCGCGATGTAACCGACAACCGGCTTGGTTACGTGTTCTTTGATGTATGCCGCCGCCTCTTCTTCCGCACTACCGCCGATCTCACCGATCATCACGATCGCTTCAGTCTGCGGATCTTCCTGGAACAGTTTCAGGATATCGATGAAGTTAGAGCCCGGGATCGGGTCGCCGCCGATACCCACACAGGTGGACTGGCCGAAACCGTAGTCAGTGGTCTGCTTAACCGCTTCATAGGTCAGCGTACCGGAGCGGGACACGATGCCCACTTTGCCCGGCTTGTGGATGTGGCCCGGCATGATGCCGATTTTGCACTCGCCAGGGGTGATCACGCCCGGGCAGTTCGGGCCGATCATGCGCACGCCCGCTTCGTCAAGCGCGACTTTCACGGTCAGCATATCCAGCGTCGGGATACCTTCAGTGATGGTGATAATCAGTTTGATGCCCGCGTCGACAGCCTCCAGAATGGAGTCTTTGCAGAACGGCGCCGGAACGTAGATAACCGTTGCGGTGGCGCCAGTGGCTTCTACCGCTTCACGCACGGTATTGAACACCGGCAGACCCAGATGCGTGGTGCCGCCTTTGCCTGGCGTTACGCCGCCCACCATCTGCGTGCCGTAAGCAATCGCCTGTTCAGAGTGGAAAGTCCCCTGGCTACCGGTAAAGCCCTGGCAGATAACCTTGGTGTTTTTATCGATTAAAACAGACATTATTTCCCCTCCACTGCGGCAACAACCTGCTGAGCTGCATCCGTCAGACTTTTCGCTGCAATAATATTCAGGCCGCTGTCAGCCAGTTTTTTCGCGCCGAGTTCGGCGTTGTTGCCTTCCAGACGTACAACAACCGGTACGCTAACACCCACTTCTTCTACCGCGCCGATGATACCGTCGGCAATCAGGTCGCAACGGACGATACCGCCGAAGATGTTAACCAGAACCGCTTTCACGTTGTCGTCAGAGAGGATGATTTTGAACGCTTCGGTTACGCGCTCTTTGGTCGCGCCGCCGCCTACGTCGAGGAAGTTAGCCGGTTCGCCGCCGTGCAGTTTAACGATGTCCATCGTGCCCATCGCCAGACCTGCGCCGTTAACCATGCAGCCGATGTTGCCGTCCAGCGCCACGTAGTTCAGTTCCCACTGCGCCGCCTGCGCTTCACGCGGGTCTTCCTGAGACTGGTCGCGCATTTCACGCAGATCCGGCTGGCGGAACAGCGCGTTGCCGTCAGCGCCCAATTTGCCGTCGAGACAGATCAGATCGCCCTGCTTAGTAATCACCAGCGGGTTGATTTCGATCAGCGCCAGATCGCGCTCAAGGAAAATGGTTGCCAGACCCATAAAGATCTTCGTAAATTGCTGAACCTGCTTACCTTCCAGACCCAGTTTGAACGCCAGTTCGCGGCCCTGATACGGCATTGGACCCGCCAGCGGATCGAGGGCGATTTTGTGGATCAGGTGCGGGGTCTCTTCCGCCACTTTTTCGATTTCCACGCCGCCTTCGGTGGAGGCCATAAAGACCACGCGGCGGGAGCTGCGGTCAACAACCGCGCCAAGATACAGCTCTTTATCGATATCGGTCGCCGCTTCAACCAGAATCTGGTTGACCGGTTGACCGTTCGCGTCTGTCTGGTAGGTCACGAGGCGTTTACCCAGCCAGTGTTCCGCGAACGCGCGAATCTCTTCTTTGCTGTTAACAACCTTCACACCGCCCGCTTTGCCACGGCCGCCTGCGTGAACCTGACATTTTACTACCCACGGACCCGCGCCGATTTTTGAAGCGGCTTCTTCTGCTTCACGCGGAGTAGTACAGGCATAACCCACCGGCGCCGGTAAGCCATAGCGGGCAAAAAGTTGTTTTGCCTGATATTCATGTAAGTTCATGTGTTCTGTCCATCCTTCAGGTAATCGTTATCTTTAAACCTGTAGGCCTGATAAGACGCGGCTGCGTCGCCATCAGGCATCTCACCAGCGCCTTATCCGGCCTACAGGGCAGGTGACACTAAAAAGTGACTACACGTCCAGCAGCAGACGCGTCGGATCTTCCAGCAGCTCTTTAATGGCGACCAGGAAGCCCACTGATTCACGACCATCGATCAGACGGTGATCGTAAGACAGCGCCAGGTACATCATCGGCAGGATCTCAACCTTGCCATCTACCGCCATCGGACGATCTTTGATCGCATGCATGCCGAGGATTGCGCTCTGCGGCGGGTTGATGATCGGGGTAGACATCAGCGAGCCGAACACGCCACCGTTGGTGATGGTGAAGTTACCGCCGGTCAGATCGTCCACCGTCAGCTTACCGTCACGCCCTTTCACGGCCAGTTCTTTGATTTTCTTCTCGATATCCGCCATGCCGAGGGTATCGACATCACGCAGTACCGGCGTTACCAGACCACGCGGCGTGGAAACCGCCATGCTGACGTCGAAGTAGTTGTGATACACCACGTCGTCGCCATCAATGGAGGCGTTCACTTCCGGGTAGCGTTTCAGCGCTTCAACCACCGCTTTCACGTAGAAGGACATGAAGCCCAGACGAATGCCGTGACGTTTTTCAAACGCGTCGCCGTACTGCTTACGCAGATCCATGATTGGCTTCATGTTGACTTCGTTGAAAGTGGTCAGCATCGCGGTGGAGTTTTTCGCTTCCAGCAGACGCTCGGCTACGCGCTTGCGCAGACGGGTCATCGGGACGCGTTTTTCACTGCGAGCGCCAAGCGCAGGCTGTGCGGCAGGCGCGGCTTCCGGCGCTTTGGCTTCCGCTTTCGCCGGTGCCTTCGCCAGATGTTTTTCCACATCTTCGCGCGTGATGCGACCGCCTACGCCCGTGCCTTTGATGGCGCTGGCGTCGAGATTGTGTTCACCCAACAGACGGCGGATCGCCGGGCTGAGGGCATCGTTGTTCTGCTCGGATAGCGACGCCTGCTGGCGCTGCGCCGGCGTAGACGCTTTCTCTTCGGATTTGGCGCTGGTCTCTTTACCGGAGCTGTTGCCTTCACGCAGGCGACCCAGGATCTGGCGAGACGTTACCGTCGTACCTTCATCTTCCAGAACCGCATCCAGAATGCCGTCAGCCGATGCCGGTACTTCCAGTACCACTTTGTCAGTTTCGATTTCTACCAGCACTTCATCACGCTGGACACTATCGCCCGGTTTTTTGTGCCAGGTCGCAACGGTTGCGTCCGCTACGGACTCAGGCAGGTCGGGAACAAGAATATCTACGCTACTCATTATTTATCCTTTAATTAATCGACGTTCAGCGCGTCATTAACCAGATCTTGTTGCTGTTTCTGGTGAACGGACAGATACCCTACCGCCGGGGAGGCGGAGGCCGGGCGACCTGCGTAACGCAGAGCAGACCCAAATGGAATCACTTCACGGAAATGATGCTGACTACAGTACCATGCGCCCTGGTTGAGCGGTTCTTCCTGGCACCAGACAAAATCATGTACGTGGGCGTACGGTTTCAGCGCTTCCTGAACCGCTTTGTGCGGGAACGGGTAGAGCTGTTCAATGCGCACAATGGCGACATCTTTCTGATCGTTTTTACGGCGTTGTTCCAGCAGGTCGTAATAAACCTTACCAGAACACATCACCACGCGCTTCACGCCTTGCGGATCGAGCTCATCAACCTCGCCAATCGCTGGCTGGAAGGCGCCGTTGGCCAGTTCGTCCAGGCTGGAGACCGCCAGCGGATGACGCAGCAGCGACTTCGGCGACATAACAACCAGCGGGCGGCGCATACCGCGCAGCGCCTGACGACGCAGCATGTGGTAAACCTGCGCCGGGGTGGACGGGACGCAAACCTGCATGTTCTGCTCAGCGCAAAGTTGCAGATAACGTTCCAGACGCGCGGAGGAGTGCTCCGGCCCCTGCCCTTCGTAGCCGTGCGGCAGCAGCATCACCAGACCGCACATCCGCCCCCATTTCTGCTCGCCGGAGGAGATGAACTGATCGATCACCACCTGCGCGCCGTTGGCGAAGTCGCCGAACTGCGCTTCCCAGATGGTCAGGGTGCGCGGTTCAGCGGTGGCATAACCGTATTCGAACGCCAGTACCGCTTCTTCAGACAGGACGGAGTCCCAGACGCGGAAGGTGCCCTGACCGTTATGAATGTGCTGCAACGGCGTATACGTGGAACCATTTGCCTGGTTATGAATCACCGCATGACGGTGGAAGAAGGTGCCGCGACCGGAGTCCTCGCCGGACAGACGCACCGGAATCCCCTCATCAACCAGCGTGGCGTAGGCCAGCGTTTCCGCGCCGCCCCAGTCGAACAGCTTCTCGCCAGCGGCCATCGACTGACGATCGCCGTAAATTTTGGCGACGCGCGACTGCATTTCTACCGCTTCCGGCACCGTGCTGATGCGTTTAGCCAGTTCCTGCAAACGCTTCATTTCCACCTTGTTCGGGTAGCTCTCATCCCATTCATGGTTGAGGTACGGCGACCAGGTGAAGGAGTGCATGTTCATCGGACGCCACTCTTTCACCACGCATTCGCCTGCATCCAGCGCATCGCGGTAGAGGTTGACCATTTCAGTGGCGTCTTCCAGCGTAGCGACCTTGTCCGCTTCCAGCTTGTCGGCGTAGAGTTTACGCGGCGTCGGATGCTTTTTGATTTTCTGGTACATCAGCGGCTGGGTTGCGCTCGGCTCGTCGGCTTCGTTATGGCCGTGACGGCGGTAGCACACCAGATCGATGAAGACATCGCGTTTAAAGGTATTACGGAAGTCCAGCGCCAGACGGGTAACGAAAGCCACCGCTTCCGGGTCATCCGCGTTAACGTGGAAAATCGGCGCCTGAACCATCTTGCCGATGTCGGTGCAGTATGGGGTGGAACGCGCATCCAGCGGGTTGGAGGTGGTAAAGCCCACCTGGTTGTTGATGACGATACGCACCGTACCGCCCACTTCGTAACCACGCGCCTTGGACATGTTCAGGGTTTCCTGAACCACGCCCTGGCCCGTCACTGCGGCGTCACCGTGAATGGTGATTGGCAGCACTTTATTGCTGCTCGGCTCATCCAGACGATCCAGACGGGCGCGCACGGAACCGATCACTACCGGACTGACGATTTCCAGGTGCGACGGGTTAAACGCCAGCGCCAGGTGAACCAGACCGCCTTCGGTTTCGATATCAGACGAGAAGCCCATGTGGTACTTCACGTCGCCGGTGCCGAGGTGTTCTTTATGTTTGCCCGCAAATTCGTCGAACAGATCCTGCGGTTTTTTACCCAGCACGTTGACCAGCACGTTCAGACGACCACGGTGCGCCATACCCAGCACCACTTCGCGGGTGCCGCTGTTGCCCGCATGGCGGATCATCTCTTTGAGCATCGGGATTAACGCATCGCCGCCTTCCAGCGAGAAGCGTTTCGCCCCCGGGAATTTCGCCCCCAGATAACGCTCCAGCCCTTCGGCGGCGGTCAGTTCGTTGAGGAAGCGTTTTTTCTCTTCCGCGCTGAAGGCGGCGCGGCCGGATTCGATACGCTGCTGAATCCAGCGTTTCTCTTCGGTGCTGGTGATGTGCATATACTCGGCGCCAATCGGGCCGCAGTATGTTTGTTTGAGCGCGGAAATAAGTTCGCCCAGCTTCATCGTCTCTTTGCCAATCGCAAAAGAACCTACGTTAAAGCTTTCCTGGAAATCGGCCTCTGTCAGATCGTGGAAAGAGGGGTCCAGATCCGCCACGTTTTCTTGCTCCCACAGTCCCAGCGGATCGAGATTCGCATGCTGGTGACCACGGAAACGATAAGCGTTGATAAGTTGCAGGACTTTGACCTGCTTCGTATTGGTGTCAGGGTCGGAAATCGAAGAAGAGTAACGTGAGGCATCCTTCGCCAGACGACGGAAATAATCACGCGTTTTTGAATGGAATTGATCCGGTTTGACTCCGGTGCCAGGTAACTGCTGGAACGTCGAACGCCAGTTAGCGTCTACCGAGTCAGGATCGGTTAAGAAGTCTTCATAGAGCTGTTCTATCCAGCTCTGGTTTGCGCCAGAGAGGTAAGAAGAGTCCAACCAGGCTTTCAAAGCGCTGTTCTGCATCGTGATCCCTTAAGCATTCTGTATGCTTACTTCGCCGTGGATACTACCACGCACATTGCTGTGCGTGCCGGGGTTCACTTGCGAGCTCTTCTCTGTGTAGCGGCTCGCGAAGGAACCTTTAGAAACTGTCTAACCATCAGGGCAGTTTTTAAAGGTTTCCTGCATTTCAAACCGGTGGTGGCCCCGTAGACCTGATAAGCGTAGCGCCATCGGGCAATATATGCCGGATGGCGACGCCAACGCCTTATCCGGCCTACGGGACTGTCATTTACTGCGCTTACCGGCGTTATTATTTACGCACTGCGTTGCAACAACATCGACTTAATATGGCCGATGGCGCGCGTCGGGTTCAGCCCCTTAGGACATACACTGACGCAGTTCATGATGCTATGACAGCGGAATACGCTGAATGCATCGCTCAGGTCTTCCAGGCGGCTGTCGGTCTCGGTATCACGGCTATCGATCAGGAAACGATACGCCGCTAACAGGCCTGCCGGGCCGATAAACTTATCCGGGTTCCACCAGAACGACGGACACGACGTTGAACAGCACGCACAAAGAATACACTCATACAGCCCATCGAGTTTTTCACGCTGCTCAGGCATCTGTAAATGCTCACGAGCGGGTGGATTTTGCCCATTATTCAATAAGTAAGGCTTAATCTTCTCATATTGTGCGTAGAATTGCCCCATGTCTACCACCAAATCGCGGATAACCGGTAAACCGGGCAGCGGACGGATAACAATCTTCTTACCCGGCTGGTGTAGCGCCGAAACCGGCGTAATACACGCCAGGCCGTTTTTGCCGTTCATGTTCAGGCCATCTGAACCGCACACGCCTTCACGGCATGAGCGACGGAAAGAGAGGCTGGGATCTTTCTCTTTCAGCTGCATCAGCGCATCCAGCAGCATCATGTCACGCCCTTCTTCGCCTTCCAGGGTGTAATCCTGCATACGCGGAGCGTCATCAACATCCGGGTTATAGCGATAAATCGAAAACTCGAGTTTCATTTTCCTGTCTCCGCATTAGTAAGTACGAATCTTCGGCGGGAATGCCGGGCGCAGTTTCGGTTCCATATTGACGCTACGACGCGTCATGGATTCCGTCTCTGGCAGATACAGGGAATGGCACAGCCAGTTTTCATCATCGCGATCCGGGAAGTCGAAGCGGCTATGCGCGCCACGGCTTTCGGTACGGAAGTTGGCGGATACCGCAGTTGCGTAAGCCGTTTCCATCAGGTTGTCCAGCTCCAGACACTCGACGCGCTGGGTGTTGAACTCGCTGGAGGTATCATCCAGACGGGCGTTTTTCAGACGCTCGCGGATCACCTTCAGTTGCTCAAGCCCTTTCGCCATCGCGTCGCCTTCACGGAATACCGAGAAGTTGTGCTGCATACATTCCTGCAACTCTTTACGGATAACCACCGGATCTTCGCCGTCACGGTTGTTGTTCCAGCGGTTGAGACGTTCCAGAGAGGCCTCAATGTCAGACTCGCTGGCGTCACGCAGCGCGCCCTGCTCGGCGATGGACTCCTGCAAATGCAGACCGGCCGCACGTCCGAAGACCACCAGGTCAAGCAGCGAGTTGCCGCCCAGACGGTTAGCGCCATGTACGGATACGCAGGCGATCTCACCCACCGCGAACAGGCCAGGAATCACCACGTCTTCACCCTGCTCGTTCACGGTCAGCGCCTGACCGGTCACTTTGGTCGGGATACCGCCCATCATGTAGTGACAGGTTGGAATAACCGGGATCGGCTCTTTAACCGGGTCAACGTGCGCAAAGGTACGGGACAATTCGAGGATACCCGGCAGACGGGATTCGAGCACTTCTTTACCCAAATGGTCGAGCTTCAGTTTCGCGTGCGGCCCCCACGGGCCGTCGCAGCCGCGACCTTCACGGATTTCGATCATAATAGAACGCGCGACCACGTCACGACCGGCCAGGTCCTTCGCGTTCGGGGCATAGCGCTCCATAAAGCGCTCGCCATGTTTATTCAGCAGATAACCGCCTTCACCACGGCAGCCTTCTGTCACCAGCACGCCCGCGCCCGCAATGCCGGTCGGGTGGAACTGCCACATTTCCATATCCTGCACCGGAACACCGGCACGCAGCGCCATACCCACGCCGTCGCCGGTGTTGATATGAGCGTTAGTGGTGGACTGGTAAATACGGCCTGCGCCGCCGGTCGCCAGCACGGTTGCGCGCGCTTTGAAGTAGACCACTTCGCCGGTTTCGATACACAGCGCGGTACACCCCACTACCGCGCCATCCTGGTTTTTCACCAGATCCAGCGCATACCATTCAGAAAAAATGGTGGTGTGGTTTTTCAGATTCTGCTGGTACAGCGTGTGCAACAGCGCGTGACCGGTACGGTCAGCCGCTGCTGCGGTACGCGCCGCCTGTTCGCCGCCGAAGTTTTTCGACTGGCCGCCGAACGGACGCTGATAGATACGGCCATCGTCAAGACGGGAGAAAGGCAGCCCCATGTGCTCCAGTTCCAGAATCGCTTCCGGGCCGGTTTTGCACATATATTCAATCGCGTCCTGGTCGCCGATGTAGTCCGACCCTTTTACGGTATCGTACATGTGCCATTCCCAGTTATCTTCATGGGTATTACCGAGCGCCACGGTGATGCCACCTTGTGCGGATACGGTATGGGAACGGGTTGGGAAGACTTTGGAGAGCAGCGCACAGGTCTGGCCGCTCTGGGAAATTTGCAGCGCTGCGCGCATACCTGCGCCGCCTGCGCCAATAACAACAGCATCAAATTCTCTGACTGGCAGTTTCATTACACACCCCACACCACAACAAATCCATAAATGACGTAAACCACCAGCGCAACAACGATTGCCAGCTGTAGCACAAGGCGCAGGGCCAGAGGTTTAACGTAGTCGGTCAACACCTGCCACATGCCGATCCAGGCATGAATCAAGATGGAGAAAAGTGCCAGCAGGGTGAAGACTTTGGTGAATGCCGATGAGAAGAAACCGCTCCAGACATCAAAGGTCAGCTCGCCGCTTATTGCGAAAAAGCCCACCATATAAACGATGTAGAGGGTCAGAACGATAGCGGTAGCACGGACCAGGATGAAGTCATGTACGCCATTGCGTCCTAATGCGGAGGCGTTGCTTACCATACGAGGACTCCTGCGAGAAGTGAAAGCACGACAGTGATAACAAAAGAGATTTTGGCTGAGCGTTTACCCGCTTCGAATGTTTCTTCCAGATAGCCAAAATCCATCATCATGTGACGAATACCGACCACGACGTGATACGCCAGCGCGGTGAGGATGCCCCACATAATAAATTTAACAAAGAAGCTCCCCATGATGGCGGATGCCTGCTGGAATCCTTCAGGGGAAGAGAGGCTGGTGCCCAATAACCACAACAGAATCCCGACCGCCACGAAGGTGATCACTCCAGAAACGCGATGGAGAATGGACGCTATCGCCGTGATTGGGAACCGGATCGTTGTCAGATCCAGATTGACAGGTCTTTGTTTTTTCACATTTCTTATCATGAATAACGCCCACATGCTGTTCTTATTATTCCCTTTGGACTTCGGGTACAGAGGGTGAATCTACCTGTAGCCAGAAAGACGACGGGATTTCCTTCCTCCGGTCTGCTTGCGGGTCAGACAGCGTCCTTTCTATAACTGCGCGTCATGTAAAACACTGCTTCCAGTTGCTAAAACGACACGTTACAACGCTGGGTGGCTCGGGATTGCAGGGTATTCCGGAGACCTGGCGGCAGTATAGGACGTTCACAAAATCATTACAATTAACCTACATATAGTTTGTCGGGTTTTATCCCGAACAGTGACATAGGTCACGATAACAACATTTATTTAATTTTTAATCATCTGATTTGACAAACATTAAACAAAGTTGTTACAAACAACACCAGAAAAGGCATATAATGCGCAAAAGTTATGGGGTCACTCTTTCACCTGCTAATAAGTTATGTAACAGTGTGGCGGTATTGACCAATTTATTCAGGACAGTTATTAGTGATAGTCAGGTTTAATAATTCGGATTGCTAAGTTGTTGATTTGTTGCTAATTCGCCATAAGTTAACTGTTTTTACCTGCAAGCGCCCATTGCTCTGTACCCTGGTTTTCTCCTCTTTCGCAGAGCGGCGAGCCAAATAACAAACTGGTAACGGTTGATTTATGTAACGAAGCAAATCTCACTGAGTAGTCTTAAGCAATAAGGCGCTAAGGAGACCGTAAATGGCTGATACAAAAGCAAAACTCACCCTAAATGGTGACTCTGCTATTGAACTGGATGTGCTAAAGGGCACACTCGGTCAAGACGTTATTGATATTCGTAGTCTCGGCTCAAAGGGGATGTTCACTTTTGATCCAGGTTTCACCTCTACCGCATCCTGCGAATCCAAAATCACCTTCATCGACGGCGACGAAGGCATTCTGTTACATCGCGGCTTCCCGATTGACCAACTGGCTACCGAGTCTAACTATCTGGAAGTATGTTACATCCTGCTGTACGGCGAGAAACCGACCCAGGCAGAGTACGACGAGTTCAAAACCACCGTCACACGCCATACCATGATCCATGAGCAGATTACCCGTCTGTTCCACGGTTTTCGCCGCGACTCGCATCCGATGGCCGTTATGTGCGGCGTCACCGGCGCGCTGGCTGCGTTCTACCACGACTCGATGGATGTGAATAATCCGCGTCATCGTGAAATCGCCGCGTTCCGCCTGCTGTCCAAAATGCCGACAATGGCGGCAATGTGTTACAAGTATTCTATCGGTCAACCGTTCGTCTACCCGCGCAACGACCTCTCCTATTCCGGCAACTTCCTGAACATGATGTTCTCCACACCGTGCGAAAACTATGAAGTTAACCCGGTGCTGGAACGCGCAATGGACAGGATTCTGATTCTTCACGCCGATCACGAACAGAACGCATCGACGTCAACCGTCCGTACCGCAGGCTCCTCCGGCGCGAACCCGTTCGCCTGCATCGCGGCGGGCATTGCCTCCCTGTGGGGACCGGCGCATGGCGGCGCGAACGAAGCGGCGCTGAAAATGCTGGTAGAAATCAGCTCTGTTAAACACATCCCGGAATTTATTCGCCGGGCAAAAGACAAGAATGATTCTTTCCGCCTGATGGGCTTCGGTCACCGTGTTTACAAAAACTATGACCCGCGCGCTACCGTCATGCGTGAAACCTGCCACGAAGTTCTGAAAGAGCTGGGCACCAAAGATGACCTGCTGGAAGTCGCGATGGAGCTGGAACACATCGCGCTGAACGACCCGTACTTTATCGAGAAGAAACTCTACCCGAACGTAGACTTCTACTCCGGCATCATTCTGAAAGCGATGGGCATTCCGTCCTCCATGTTCACCGTGATCTTCGCGATGGCGCGTACCGTGGGCTGGATTGCACACTGGAACGAAATGCACAGCGAAGGCATGAAAATCGCCCGTCCGCGTCAGCTGTACACCGGCTACGAAAAGCGCGATTTCAAGTCTGATATTAAGCGTTAATCATCCTGGCCATCGGGTAACACCGGTGGCCTTTATTATTTACTGAAACTCTGGCAACAATATTCATCTTGCCAATATAACCTTTATTACTCCAGTCACTCCCAATATATTACCGCCGAAAAAATAGCTATTTCCTTTCACATAGCATCAATAGCTAATGCATTATTTGACCTTTAAAACCATTAGATCTTTAATCCGACACAATTGGATGCAGGTAAAGGCTAAATGGAATGGGCGATATTATTTACCTGAGAATCACAGGTGAAGAACAAGGAAACATTTCGGCGGGATGTGGAACATATTCGTCAACAGGTAATCGCTGGCAAAAAGGGCATGAAGACGAGATCTTCGTATTTTCGCTATTCAGCGCATTGAGTAATACAGGAAGAGGTATTAACCTTCAGGGACTCAGATTCAGCAAATTAATCGATAAAAGCACCCCGCTATTTTGTAATGCAATCACTAATAATGAAAGGCTGTTCATTGAAATTGATTTCTGGCGAATAAACAGAACGGGCCGATGGGAACGCTATTATTATATTCAACTAAGAAATACTTCTGTGAGAAGTATTCAAACGCATGTGGCCCTTAATGAGCTGGATACCGAAGAGATTGCGGTATCATATGATTATATTCTTTGCAAACACCTCATCGCCAATACCGAATTTTACTACCTGGCATTTCCCGCTGAATATAACCACTTGTTTATGCCGCAGCGCCCTCAACCGGTAAGTTCCCCCAGACCAGCGGCAATAAAAATCACGCCCCCCAGCCAACATCCCCCAAAAATCACACCGGTCTATGCTAAATCCTGCCTGAAAGCGAAAGGATGTACGGACGCCGGGAACACAGAAGAACCGGCAGAAAACTTCGGCCAGATGGCGATCTTTGCACAATCTTCAGTCGATGATTGTTGCGGATATACGCAGTCCGCAGAAGCCTCAGCCATGCCGCTGGCTCTGGGCGGACTGGCGCAGGTGTGGGGGGAGTGGCCGCTTAGCGGTACGCTCAGTGCGACAAGAGCGATACCTTATGTGGGAGCCCTGGCTTCCGCTCTGTATATTTCGTCTGCTGGCGAAGGCAGCGCGCGCGTTCCCGGGCGTGATGAATACTGGTACGAAGAGACCCTCAGACAGAAAGCGCTAACCGGAAGTACCGCCACCACCCGGGTACGCTTTTTCTGGGGTACCGACACTCACGGCGCACCGCAGGTCTATGGCGTACATACAGGGGAAGGTACCCCCTATGAAAACGTCCGCGTCGCGAACATGGTGTGGAATGATGAACATCATCTCTATGAATTTACGCCTGCTCACGACATAGACGGGCCGTTAATCACCTGGACACCGGAAAACCCCGTGACTGGTGATTTACCTAATCACACCGGAAGCAATGTTCCACCGCTTGATCAGCCAACCATTCTGGTGACACCAATCCCGGATGGCAAAAATGAGTACACCACGCCCCCGTTCCCGGTGCCGGATGCCGCCGATTTTAACGATTATATTCTGGTCTTTCCGACCGATTCAGGCATTCAGCCGATATATGTTTATCTTCGTGAAGATCCGCGCAAACAACCCGGCACGGCAACCGGTTACGGCGAAATTTTACCCGAAAATAGTCGTTGGCTTGAGGCCGCCAGTTCTGGGCTGGGAGCGCCGATACCTGCACAGGTGGCAGATAAGCTGCGAGGAAGAACGTTTCGCAACTTTGACCATTTCAGAGAAGAATTCTGGCTTGCGGTGTCAGAATGCCCTGAGCTTATGAAGGATTTTAAACCATCCAACCAAACCCTGATAAGAATGGGGTTAGCACCATATCCTATTCCTTCAGAGCAGGTAGGCGGCAGAACGACTTTTGAACTTCATCACTTAGAAGAAATCCAGCATGGCGGAGAAGTGTTTAATATGGATAATATAAACATTACCACTCCTCGCTTACATATAGGAATACATAAAAATGCTAATAGATAATGGAAAAAAAATAAGTGATTACACTGAGTCAGAGTTCATTGCTCTACTATCTAACTTTTTTGAGAATAAACATGGGTTAAATGCCAGGGATTTTGGTAAATTTATCGATGACCTACAACTACATGTAGTCAAAGTCACCCAGCACCCACTTGGTAATGGACTGATTTTTAATACACCAAATGATATTGAATGTTCACCCTTGGGAATATTTAAGGAAATAAAAAAGTGGAGAGCATCTCATGGCTTAGAGTTATTTAAAGATTCTAAATGATATATATATCAAGAGATATTAGAATGTTCAAAAACTGCCTGAAAGATTACACTGAGTCTGAAATTTTGGCGTTTTTAAATGAGTTTTTTGAAAACCCTAAGGACCTTAAAGGTAATGAAGCTAACGAAATGGAAACTAATTATATTATTTTGGAGGAAGTCTATCACATTGAAAATGTGAAGAGTATTTACAATGAGTTATCTACTATAGATTTTACCAAAACAGTATCAGAGGAGGCTATTCGACTAGATGAAGATTTGTTTCAACTAACCCAAAATAATGGTGTTGCCATAGACATCGGCTGGTATCCCTCACTTGACGAGAAAGGTGAGTTTCTTATCCAGGTTATATCGGATGGCGATTGGGATCACCCTATGATAAAAACATCCTCAGGATGGGATAAGAATGAGTTAATTGAAAAGTTAAACATAGTTTTAGAACAGTTACCTTTTTGTCTTAAAAGTTGAATAACCATTTAGAAAACAAATAATAGCACTCTGCAAAGCATCTTATTATAAAGGTGAACATATGATTCATTTTAAACAAAAACTCGAAGACTACACCGAAGCCGAATTCATAGAATTCCTGAATGAATTTTTTGAAAATCCTGGCAATCTGAAAGGAAGAGAATTTGAATCTCACACTAATAGGCTAGTCAAACACTTCGATAAAATCGTGGTTCATCCTGAAGGTAATGGTTTGATTTTTTATCCCCCGGATGACAGGGAGGACAGCCCACAAGGCATCATTGAAGAAATAAAAAGATGGCGTAAATCCCAGGGACTTCCACTATTTAAGGATTCTAACAATGCCTCTACCTGAACGAATGAGACCAGCTAAAGTCAGTAGTAACAAGATCAAAGAACTGTCAAATAAAGCCTGGCAGATACTTGCGAAAATCGATGAAGGTGTAAATGAAGAAGACTCTGCGTTAAAGGTAATGATTGATGAATGGAATAGTCAGGTAGTATGTCCCTGTACATTTTCAGATTTCAGAGACTTTTCCTCCTGGACTAGCGCTATAGAATTTACCCGTATCGCTTTTAACCAGGTGCAACAGTACGCAGATTTTACATGGGATGAATTGATTCAAACAATTGACACTGTGTGTCATGCCAAAGGTAAGGAGTCCGAACAAGATTTTGCTCTTTCGTTGCTCGAAAAAAATTTTGACGGTAATCCATCCGATCTTATTTTTTGGCCGAATGAATGGTTCCAGAATCCAGATATGTTGCATGTTGAGTTGACTACTGAAGAGATCGCGGGATATTTAATGGCCAGATCCGGTAGGCATTTAGCCGATGCACCAACAATAGAGCTAAAGTATCCGATTCCATTAGCCGACTCTCAATAAGAGTGAAACCATCTTCTTTACGATCTTAACACGTTACGTTTAAACTGTGGGCATCTTTAAAGTCCGTTCTTCGCTCGTGGCAGACCGTCAGTACACCTGACGGCTCCTGTCCCGGATATAGGTTTAGCCCGCTTTTATTGACGCCTGATATTTTTTTCAGCGTACTTTTTCTCTATGCTGTATCGATACACTTGATTGGATATCGCCAGGGAGCACAGGATGCCGGTTTTGCAGTGGGGTTTGTTGTTCCTGCTATCACTCCTTCTTTCGCTGGCTTTTCTCTGCATCCACCTTCCGGCGGCGCTGCTGCTCGGCCCGATGATTGCCGGTATCGCATTCAGTCTGAAAGGCATTACGCTGCGACTCCCCCGCTCCACTTTTCTCGCAGCGCAGGCCATTCTCGGCTGCATGATTGCGCAAAACCTTACTGGTTCGATTCTCACCACGCTGGCGGTGAACTGGCCGGTGGTGTTAGCCATTCTGCTGGTGACGCTGCTCTCCAGCGCGGTGGTCGGCTGGCTGCTGGTGCGCTACAGCTCACTGCCGGGCAATACCGGCGCATGGGGTTCCTCCCCCGGCGGCGCGGCGGCAATGGTGGCGATGGCGCAGGACTACGGCGCGGATATCCGCCTGGTGGCGTTTATGCAGTACCTGCGGGTACTGTTTGTCGCAGGCGCCGCCGTGCTGGTCACGCGGCTGATCCTCGGCGACAGCGCAGAAGCGGTCAGCCAGCAGATTGAGTGGTTCCCGCCGCTGAGCGGCAATCTGTGGAGCACGCTGCTGCTGGCTGCGGTTGCAGGCTTCGCCGGGCGCATATTGCGCATTCCTTCCGGTACGATGCTGGCGCCGATGATCGTCGGCGCATGGCTTCATGCAGGCGGCATGATCGTGATTGAACTGCCGGAATGGCTGCTGGCGATTGCGTATATGGCCATTGGCTGGCGCATCGGATTAGGGTTCGACAGGCAGGTCTTTTTTATGGCGCTGCGTCCGCTGCCGCAGATTCTGGCCTCCATCTTTGCCCTGATGGCGATTTGCGCGGCGATGGCCTGGGGACTCGCCCACTACATGCAGATTGATTTTATCACCGCCTGGCTTGCCACCAGCCCCGGCGGGCTGGATACCGTGGCGGTGATCGCCGCCGGTAGCAACGCCGACATGGCGCTGATTATGGCGATGCAAACCCTGCGGCTGTTCAGCATTTTGTTGACCGGGCCTGCGGTTGCCCGTTTTATTTCAACCTATGCGCCGAAACAGCCGCAGGCATAAAATGTTTAATTTAAATTATATTTAAACCCAACCCTGATCTGGTATTCGTTTTTGGTGTCATCGCCATCTTTATATTCATCCAGATAACCTAATTCAAAGAAGGGATAAAAACGTGGCGTTGCATGGAAGTTAAAAACAAAATTATGTTGCAGCGTATGGTTTTTACCATTCGCATATTCAAATTTATCGCCATGCGTTTTACTGTAATATGTCGGATTATATTGCACCCAAAAATCTGGCGTAAAATATTTGGTCAGATAAATATCAACGCGATGTTCCGAAGAGTCATCCCAGTCGCCCTGTAGCGTCTGGCTGTCGTGATTTTGATGATTATAGCGGTAGCGTAAAACGGCACCCAGCGTTGGGTCAAAGTGATAACCAATACCGAGGTAAGGATCGATACGTGAACCGGCGGACTCCCAATGGAAGACAACCCCAGGTTCAAGCCAGAAGTCGCTCTCGCCCAGCGGGAACGGCTTGTTAAACTCCGCTTCTTCGTAGCTGCTTTTCCACTGCTCCATATTTTTACCGAGATCGGAGTCCGTCTCAAAACTCCAGTACATTCGGGCGAAAATACTGTTCGGGTCCTGCACCACGCCTGTCAGCATCAGTCGTTGTAAAAAACGCTCGCTGGCCGTGCGATACTGTGTGCGTGGCGCAAAATAAACCGTCGTAAACGGTTTTTCTTTTGCCTGTGGCGCCGTCGTTGAATGACTGTTATTGTCCGCAAAAACGCTGGCGGAAGGCATGACCAGTGCAGCCGCTAATAGGGCTGTATTCATATTCTTACTTTGCATTATATTTTCCTTGCAGAAACAGAGATAAAATCTCCCCCTGCTAACTGAATAGCATTATTATTTAACAGGAGGAGTGGGATATTACCAGTAACTATTCCAGCATGACGTTGCGCGGGTAATGGCCTCCATCAGGAAATAATCACCCCAGGCACAGCATTCATTCACGCCGACGTTACCTTTAAAATAATAAACAGAATGTTTTAATAATCCTTCGCCTTCTTTGTGCTCCAGATTGAGATAGCCGTCGAGCATCCGCTCAATCATTCGCAATGCCAGCGCCTCATAACTTTCACGATCGGGATGAGTCGCCGGAAGCTGTTTTACCAGTTCCAGCAAGGCGCAGGCGAGAATCGCGCTGGCAGAACTGTCTCTTTCGCTGTTGGGATCGGTCAGCGCCAGATCCCAGTAACAGACCAGGTCTTCCGGCAAACGGTTAATAAAATAGTTTGCCAGCGTCTGGCTCAATTCCAGCAGTTTCTCATCCCCGGTATAGAGGTAGTTCAGCAGAAAGCCATACACGCCCCATGCCTGCCCACGCGACCAGCAGGAATCGTCGGAGAACCCCTGATGGGTATTGCCAAAGCGTGGCTCACCGGTGTGAACATCCATATAGTACGTGTGAAACGTCGAGCCGTCCTCGCGCACAATATAGCGTCGCGCCTGCTCAATATGGCTTTTCGCCGCCTGTGCATAGCGCGGGTCGCCCGTTGTCGCGCTGGCCTGATACAACAACGGCAGATTCATATTGCAGTCAATGATCATCCTCCCCTGCTGTTCCGGGTTATCCAGCTCTCCCCATGCCTGAATAATGCCGCACTTGTCGTGATAGCGCTCCATCAACACTTCTGCCGCCTGCTGGGCGATATATATTGCCTCCCGGTTATCGGTCAATTTGCTGGCAGCCACGCAGGAAAGGCTGTACAGAAACCCGAGGTCATGGTGGTTAGTGTGGTCGCGCTTTGCGATACGTTCGCCAAAGGAGCGGACATGCTGCCCGGCTAACGCGCGATATGCGGCATTCCCTGTCCACTCCCATGCCAGCCACAGTTGCCCGGTCCAGAAACTGGTCGTCCACTCCTGATTATCGATAATCGGATAGATACCGTTTTTACATGCCGCGTCGGGAAAACGCTGGCCGAAATAAGCGCTGTTACGATCAACAGCCTTTAAAATCACCGGCAACGCATGACGAATTTTCTGCGCGATAGCAGCGCGCTCGTCGCGCTGTAGCGCAACAGGGACAATCGTTTCTTTACGGATAGTTGCAGACATAATTCTCTCGTTTTCTTTACTTTAATGAATGGCTTCTTGCCCGTGGGCAGGGATGGCGGTGTTTTTTTTATGCTGATAGCAGGGAGATAGCGTGATGGCGGAGATCCCGGTAAATATCAGCGCGATGATGCCCATAATCAGATAGGTGTGCTCAAAACCGATCTTCTGATAGGCATACCCGGCAGGCGGCGCCACCACGATAGAGCCGACGTAAATCATGGCCTGATAACCCAGCAGATACATCGTGGCGTTGACGCGCTTGTCGAAGTGTTCGGCGATATATTTGAAAACCGAGACCAGAATCAGCGCAATTTCAATCCCATACAGCGGTTTCACCAGGCAGATAATCAGCGGATCGTTGGTTAACCCGGAGATAATCAAACGCAGGCTGATCACCAGCCCTGTCAGGAGCATCCCCTGCTTGGCGCCGATGCGGTTAATGATGGCGGGCACCAGCATCATGCCGAAGAACTCGGCGGCGGACTGCGCGGTGCTCATATAGCCAAACATGGCGTTTCCTTCCTCTTTGGTACTGAAGAAGGTGACGAAATAGCGAGAGAATTGCTGCTCGGCAATAAACATCATCCATGCCACGCCCGCGATATACAGGGAGAAGGTCCAGAACTTTTTATTGCGCAGCAGCTGGAACACATCGCCAATGACAATCTTCTCTTTCGACAGAACGTTGTTTTCTTCCTGACCAAAGTGATCGACCTTCAGCGTCAGCAGCACCGCGAACATGCACAGCGCGGAAACGGTACTGATAACAAAGTTGATTTTGGGGGAGATATTGTAGAGATAGCCGGAAAACGACGACGCCGTCGCCCAGCCCAGCGCCGCCCACATGCGGATGCGGCCAAACTCCATGTCATACAGACGGCTGAAACGGTCAACATACGACTCTTCCGCCGCCACGCCCGCATACCAGCCGAGGCTGAAAAACAGCGCGCCGACAATCATTCCGCTGACAAAATGGGTTTGCAGCAGCGGCAGATAGCACCAGATGTAAAACGGCGCCATCAGTGCCGAAACAATACAGACAAAATAGAGCAGGTGTTTTTTCATGCCCATTTTGTCCATGATGTAGCCGTAAACGGGTTTGATAATCACCGCAAAAACGCCGTTAACGGCAAACACCGTGCCGATTTCCACGCCATCCAGCCCGGCTTTATCCCCCAGCCAGATAGCATACAGGCCAAAACTGGCCGCCCAGGTAAAGGTAAACAGAAATACAAACAGACTCAGCTTAATGTAAGCCGAACGTGTCGACTGAACAGGGTTCATCATTATTTTCTCCGCATCAGCGTCAATTATTTTATTTCCAGCGTTTTCGAGTTCAGCGTCAGCACCTGATTGACACGATCGAATGCCATGACCACCGGCGGCGGCAGCGACGGAGACATCGTGGCGTTAACGCTACAGGCCAGCCAGTGAGTGCCCGGCGTGAGCGTCGTGCCGAGACAGGGGATCTCTCCAGGAGAGGCATACAGAATGTTGCTGTTCGGCGGGGTGGTGACGACCAGCGGCTGGCGTTCAGCCAGCAAATCCTCGATCTGACACACGCCGGAAGTGGTACTGAGAGTCAGCCCGTTTTTTGCCATTCGGGTCGTCGTCAGATGATGGCGATTCAGTGCGAATCCGCCTTCCACGCAGTCGAGCGTGCGTGGGGTTACAACGCGATGTAGCCGGAGATGCCCCTGCTCATGCGGGATAAGCCAGGTGGTGACGCTGACATCCGGCCAGGGGCGCCAGACGCTTCGAAGCCACGCTGGCGTCATCTCCACCGCATCGCACTCGCGACGCCCGCGCCAGTAGCCGTCCTGCTCGCTGAACATCAGCGTCGAGTCACAGGCGGCATGGTTCAGACCATACACGCCGCGTTCAAGGGTGAAACCAAAGTGGCTGGAATAGGCGAACTTGCAGTATTTGGCGTCGAAATTGACGAAGTTATTGCGATCGTACTGCCCGGACATCAGCATCCAGACGTGATGGTTATCCTCCGCATGAACAATAAACTGCCCGGCTTCCGCTATCGGGTGAACCGTCTCCAGCACGGGCAATGGCGCGGGTTCCGCCTGCCAGAACGCACTCTCTTGCGGCAGCGCCAGAATCAGCAATGCCTTACATGCCCAGTACGGCGAACCGGGGCTGTTGTAATCTTCGGTCATCACCAGATTCGGGTATGTGTACCCCAGCGTGAACAAACCATCCGGGCCGATAAACGGTTGGCTCAGCCACCAGTCGATATGCCGCAGGATCAGCCCTTTGATAACCGGTACGCTAAACACATCCAGTCCGGTATATGCCACCGCGCTCCAGAATGCGACCTGTACGAAGCGATAAGTCAGGCTACGGCCAAAGGGGATCGCATTGCCGTCACCGGTAAAGTAATGGATATAATCTTTCGCGAACTGACGCGCGCGCTGACGATAGCGCAGGCAACGTTCGGGATCAGCATCCTGCATAAAGTGGCTGTACAGCAGGCTGTAAAAGTGAAACCCGCTGGAGATGTAGTAGTCGCGCGGCTTACCGGCGCCATCGGCGTACCAGCCGTTGCCAAGCCAGAACGGTTCAATGGCATTCAGATGCTTATCAATCACCATCATGTCGTAATGCCGCCCGACGCACTTAAGCCCCACCTGCACCAGCACCGGGAAGAAATGCCAGTTGTTATCGGGGATCTGAATGTCGGCGCTCTGGCGTAACCAGCGCTCCAGATTGTTTTGCTCGTCGATGGAGAGCGCTGACCAAAGCCCCGTTCCCGGTAACGCCAGCGCCAGGCCAAACGCCGCCATTTCGACGCATCGCTGATCGTTATCCGCCAGAGAGCCCCAGTAGTCAGGATGTTCGGGATCGCAGCCATGACGAATACCGTCGATAAACGTCTCGCGAAAATCATCGGCTTCGCCACCGCTCAGTAACGGCGCCAGCAGCCACAGCAGACGGGAGAAACCTTCCATTCCGGCGACATCCGCCGGGTAGTGTGCAGACGTTTCTCCGGCGTCCAGACGCGTGTTTCCTCGCCTCAAATGGGGGACGGCTGACGCCAGCCATTGTTGCGCCAGTCCGACATATTCTTGCCTTATTCGCATAATGAAACCTCGTTTCATTTGATAAATGTTGGACGCATAATAAGGATTCAGACGGACAGACAAATGTGATAATTGTCGTATTTTCGGACAACGTCGGTGATGAATAACAACATTCATCCGCTTTTAGCGACAAAAATTCGATTAGAGTGATAAAAGTTTAAGTTTATTCACATTGCGGGAGGGGCGGGCAGAAATGCAGCGAATGGAAGACAGCAGTTATCTTGAGAATATCAACCTCAACGATAAGTCGATTTACTTTAACCGCATGAAGAATATGCCTGCCAACTACTACCACTGGCATCAGTGTGTGGAGATCCTGTCAGTTTCTCAGGGAGTTGGCATCGCGCTAATGGAGCACCAGCAGTACACCGTTAAACCGGGGCGTATTTTTATTTTTCCGCCGGGAAAGCTGCATAAGGTGTTTGTCGAGCAGGACGATCGTAATGTTTATCACCGTACAACGCTGCATTTTAATGGCTCAATTATTGAGCAGTACCTGCGTGATTTTCCACGTCAGCAAATGTTGCTGCGTCAGCTCTGCGGTCGGGGAGAAAAGGCGCGGGTATTTGATGTCGGCGACGTACAGCCGGTGATTGAAACGCTGCTGAGCCGTTTTGAAACGCTGGTAAAAAGCAAAACGTTCAGCGTCAGCGACAGCGCATTTCTGGTGATGCAGATTATCAGCCTGCTGCCGCATCAGGAGCAGGCGACGGGATACAATACCTTTTCGGTCAGCATTATCCGTTGGATAGAAACCCATTTTCACCAGCGCTGCTCGCTGGACGATATCGCCCGCGAGATGGGCTGCTCGCGCGGACATGCCTCACGCCGCTTTCACGAGGAAACGGGCGGCACCATTCAGGAGTATCTGATGATGCGCCGTATCCGTCAGGCATGTGAATTGCTGTTGCACACCAACAGCTCAGTGCGTGAGATTGCCGAACAGGTCGGTTTCTCCGAGTACGCCTGGTTTATTACCTGTTTTCGCAAGAATATGGGTAAAACGCCGTTGCAATATCGCAAAACGTATTCCCCCGCCTAGTTTCCACGCTGGATGGTCTGGTCTGTAGGCCGGATAAGGCGAGGCCGCCATCCGGCACGTTGACGGATTACGTCTGGCAGTGTGGACACCAGTAGAACGGGCGCGAGGAGAGCGTCGTTTTCTCAATAATGCCGCCGCAGCGCTCGCAGGCTTCGCCGTCCCGGTGGAACACCTTAAAGCGAAACAGCGCGCCGTGATGCGTGTTCTCATCCGCCTGACCGCGCGTGGTATAAGAAAGACGCGGGATATCGAGCAGCGTATGAGATAACGCCTCCAGCTGTTGGTCACTGAGATCTTTCGCCTTATGCTGCCCCGTCAGCCCTACCTGCCAGAGAATTTCCACACGCAGATAGTTGCCCAGCCCGGCGAGAAACGCCTGATCCAGCAACAGCCCGGAAAACTGACGATTACGAAAACGCGCAGAGAGCAGACGCGCTTTTACATCATCGGGCGTCAGCCGCGGGTCCAGCACATCCGGCCCGACGCGTTGCAGAAACGGGTGGGTGGCGAGCTGTTCCGGCGTCAACATTTCAATGTCGGACGCGCTGTAAAGCAGAATGGTTTTATCCGCCGTTTGCAGGTTAACGCGTAATACCCGGCTGGTTGCCGGGATGTTCCCCGTCTCCACTACTCGCCATACGCCATACAACTGGTTATGGCTGTAGAGCGTCAGCCCCTGCGAAAAGTGGGTCAGCAACGCTTTCCCCCGCGTTTCGATATGGGTGACCGTCTGCCCAATCAGCGGCGATTCATACGGTTTTAACTGCGAAAAGGCAAACCAGACATCCGTCAATGGTTTGCCTTTGATCGCCGCCTCCAGGTTATCCGCCGCACGACGGATCTCCGGGCCTTCAGGCATAGTTCTGTCCTTTGTTAGTGAGTTGCTCCGCCTGTTACTGCAATGTCAGTTTCCACATGAAGCGCTGTGACAATGGCGATTTCCAACGCCTGACGCATCGTTTCCGCCGCCATGCTGGGCGCACCAGGATGTGCCGCCGCCTGTTCCGGCAGATAAGGAATATGGATAAATCCACCCTTCACATCCTGAATATCGCGCAATTTATGCAACAGTCCATACATTACGTGGTTGCAGACAAAAGTGCCTGCGGTCTGAGAGACCGATGCCGGAATCCCCGCTTCGCGCATCGCCGAGACCATCGCTTTGATCGGCAGCGTGCTAAACCAGGCTGCCGGGCCTTCCGCCACGATGGGCTCATCAACCGGCTGCCTGCCGCGATTATCGGGGATACGCGCATCGTCAATATTAATCGCCACGCGCTCCACGGTAATATCCGTGCGCCCTCCGGCCTGCCCTATCGCCAGCACCAGCACCGGGGATAACGCGTCAATCGCCGCATTCAGCACGGTGAGAGAGTCGCCAAAGACGCAAGGGAGCTGGCGGGCCACCACGCGACACCCTGCGATGATAGCATTGTCGAGACGCGAGACCACTTCCCAGGAAGGGTTAACCTGCTCGCCGCCGAAGGGTTCAAACCCGGTGATTAATACCGTCTTCATCCTTCCTCCTTACAGAAACATCAGGAAATACATCAGAAACACGTTAACCAACAGCAGCACAATACCGGTCGGCACCTGCGCTTTGATCACCGCATTTTTATCCGGCAGTTCCAGCAGCGCCGCAGGCACGATATTAAAGTTTGCCGCCATCGGCGTCATCAGCGTTCCGCAGTAGCCGGAGAACATGCCGATTGCCGCCATCACCGCCGGGTTCCCGCCATGTTGCAGCACCAGGATTGGAATCCCAATCCCCGCCGTCACAATCGGGAATGCGGCAAAGGCGTTCCCCATCACCATCGTCAGTAGCGCCATACCGATGGTGTAGACCGCCACGGCGATAAAACGGCTATCGACGGCAAGATATTCCTGGGTGAGATACGAAATTCCACTGCCGACGCCTGCCGCGGTAAATAACAGCCCTAACGTGGCGAGGATCTGCGGTAAAATGAACGCCCAACCGATGGAATCCAGCAGACGACGCGCTTCCTGAATCGGCTGGTGCACCTTCTCATGCGTCATCTTTATCGCCATCCCCAGACCAATCAATGACCCCGCAGTCATGGAAAACAGCGTCACCAGCGTGGCGTGATTGCCCGGCCCGAACAGCGTCTCCTGCAATCCGGGAACATGGTTGAACATAAGCACGCCGATCACCGTGACCACCGGGATCGCCAGCGCCGGATAAAACAGGCGGTTGCCCAGACGACTGGCGCTTTCCTCACGCTGTTCGCGAGTTCGCTGGTGATAGCTTCCGAGCTTCACGCCGCCGAAACCGGCAATCAGCGCCATCACCACCACCGCCCCACCGACGGCGATGTTAACCATGCGTTTGTCGCCCACCAGCTGATAAGTCCAGTCGCCGAGCAGGAACAGTACGCCATAAACGCCCCAGAATAACCCCGTCGTCAGGCGACGCGGGTTGGCTTTGTCCTGCCACGACATGACGGCGACAATCAACAGCACCACACCGGCCAGCCAATAGAGATAGCTTTGTTGAAAATTCATTTCGCCTCTCCTTTGCTCATCGCCGCGCTGACTTTCGCCACTTCACGTTGCAGATAATTGTCCAGACGCCACAGGCGCGCGCCGTGAATCAGAAAAGCGCAGATCGCCGTCGGAATCCCCCACAGCGCAATATGCAGCGGCTCGGTCTGAATCCCGCCGGACTCCAGCATGAAGTTGTGCATAAAGATGATGGCGCCAAAAGCCACGAAAATGTCTTCGCCAAAAAACAGCCCGACGTTATCGGTGGCTGCTGACATTGCCCGCAGCCGGTAGCGAACCGTGCCTGGCAGCTCCCCGTGTATTTTCTCTGCCGCCCCTTCCGCCATCGGCGCCAGCAACGGACGCACCATTTGCGGATGGCCGCCGAGACTGGTCAGCCCCAGCGCTGCCGTCGCTTCTCGGACAAACAGATAGACAATCAGCAGACGTCCTGCCGTGGCGCTGCGGATTTTCGCGATCCACGCCTGCGCGCGTTCTTTGAGCCCGTGACGTTCCAGCAGACCGATAACCGCCAGCGGAATCAGCAGAATAAAGGGCAGGTTACGGGTATTGAGGAACCCTTCACCCAGTTTTTCGAGGATCGTGGCGATCGGCATCTGCGCCGCCAGTCCCGTGACGATCCCGGCAATAATGACCACTAATACCGGGTTAAAGCGTAAAAGAAATCCAGCCACAATGACGGCGATACCCATCAGTGGCCAGAGAGAAATTGCGTCTCCCATGATCCGTTCCTGTCAGTCGTGTTGCGTTGTTTTTATTTGCACAGCGCCTCTTCGGGCACTGTGTCAGCCTGGTTATTGGTTATGCCATAATCCTGATACTGCGTTCTTCAAACGCCGCGCGCAAACGACGGGCAAAAGCGAGTGCGTGCTCGCCGTCGCCGTGAATACATACCGTTTGCGCCACAACGTTCGCCCATTCACCGGTAATGCTTTTCACTCTACCGGATTCCACCATGCCCAGCGTTTGCGCCAACGCGTGCTCTTCGTCTTCTACCAGCGCGCCCGGCTGGGTTCGCGGCACCAGGCTGCCGTCAGCCTGATACCCCCGATCGGCAAAAACTTCCTGACGCGTCGTCAGGCCATAATGCTCGCCTGCGCGGATCAGTTCGCTGCCCGCCAGCCCGACCAGAATCAGCGACGGATCGCAGGCATGTACCGCTCTGGCGATGGCATCCGCCAGCTGTGGATCTTTCGCCGCCTGGTTGTACAACATACCGTGCGGTTTGACATGACGCATAACGCCGCCTTCCGCGCGGGCTATCGCCGCCAGCGCACCGATCTGGTACAGCGTCTGGCCGTAGACGGTTTCCGGCGGTAACGTCATGGCGGTGCGGCCAAAGTTTTCCCGGTCAGGGAAACTGGGATGCGCGCCAATCGCTACGCCGTTTTTCAGCGCTTCGCGCACGCTCGCCAGCATGGTTTGCGCATCGCCCGCGTGAAATCCGCAGGCGATGTTGGCGGATGACACCAGTTGCAGTAACGCCGCATCGCTGGCGCACCCTTCTCCTAAGTCTGCGTTAAGATCAATGTTCATCGTTGAGTCGCCATGTTAACTGTTCCAGATAACGCTGCTGATCGTGACGCGCCTTAAGCGCCTCCTCCAGCGTACACTGAACAAAATGGATCGGTTGCCCGAGAGGGATCTGCGCCAGATGATACATATCCGCCTCAATGATGCAGGCGATACGCGGGTAGCCGCCGGTGGTCTGGGCATCGTTCATCAGCACGATCGGCTGACCATTATGCGGCACCTGAATAACGCCCGGCAGCAGCCCGTGCGACAGTAACTCACGTTCGGTGGTCCGTTTCAGCGGTTGCCCCTGCAAACGATAGCCCATACGGTTACTTTGCGGGCTAAGCTGCCACGGCGAGCGCCAGAACGCCTCCTGCGAGGCCGCTTCAAACTCCTGGTATTCCGGGCCAGGCAACGCGCGAATCCGGTTCCCCCACAGCAGCTGTTTAACGCCCTGCGGGCCGCTGAACTGGCGTTCTGACCTTCCTGTCGCCAGCCGATCGCCATCTTTTAACAAGCGCCCTTCCAGCCCGCCAATGCCGACCTTCAGGTCGGTGCTGCACGACCCCATCACTTCAGGCACGTCAATGCCGCCCGCCACGGCCAGATAGCTGCGCATTCCGTGGAGCGGGCGCTTCAGCGCCAGACGCTGTCCCGCTTTCACCGGCAGCCGCCAGCCGGTCCAGACCGGTTGGTCGTCCAGACGGGCCTCGCACCCGGCGCCGGTCAATGCAAACCAGCCGTCGGATTCAAATTCCACCACCAGTTGGCCGAGCGTAATCTCCAGCGCCGGAGCACTGGCGTCATTCCCCACCAGCAGGTTCGCGATATGCAGCGCCGGTTTGTCCAGCGCGCCGCAATGGCTAATACCGGACTGACGATAGCCGTATCGTCCCCCATCCTGCACTGAGGTGTACATACCCGCGCGAATAATGTTCAGCATACCCCCTCCTTCTGCGGGACAAAGCGTATGGTGTCGCCCGGACGTAACAGGATGGGCTCATCCCGCTGTGGGTCGAACAGCTTCAGCGGCGTATGGCCGATTAGTTGCCAGCCGCCCGGCGTCGGCAGAGGGTAAATCCCGGTTTGCGGGCCGCCAATCCCCACGGAACCAGCCGGAACAATCAGGCGCGGTTCTGCCCGTCTTGGCGTGTGCAATTGTTCCGGTAAGCCCCCGAGATACGGGAAGCCCGGCTGAAAACCTAAAAACCAGACGACGTACTCTACTGAAGCGTGCAGTTCAACCACCTGCTTTTCGCTCAATCCGCTGTGTCGCGCCACCTCCGCCAGATCCGGGCCGCCCTCGCCGCCGTAGGTCACGGGAATTTCGATAAAGCGTGAATCAGGCTCCAGCGCCTCGCTCTCTTCCCACCAGCGCTGCAAACGTTCAATCGCATCCAGCGCCAGCGTCTGCGGCTCGCGCAGGATCACCGTGATATTGTTCATACCCGGAATCGCTTCAACAACATTCGGCATATCGACCAGACGCTGCGCCAGTCGCCAGATGCGTTTCTGGGATGCCAGCGTGACCGGCGGTTCAAGCTCCAGCACCACCGCCGTTTCACCTAACAGATAACAACGCGCTCGTTGCACTTTCGTCCCTCTCGTGTTTTATGCGTTATGCCGGATTGGGAATATCAATAAAGGTCACATCCAGACTCGTATTTTCAGTCAGCCATTCGCTTAACGCGCGAATGCCGCCGCGCTCGGTGGCGTGGTGTCCGGCGGCATAGAAATGCAGCCCCTGTTCGCGGGCGGAGTGAATCGTCTGTTCAGAGACCTCGCCGGTAATAAACGCATCCACGCCAAAGCGCGCGGCGCTGTCGATAAAACTTTGCCCGCCACCGGTACACCAGGCCACACGCTGCACTTTTTCCGGCCCGGTATCGCCGCACCATAACGGTTTACGCCCCAGGCGCGCTTCAATCCACGAGGCCAGTTCCAGCCCCGGCACCGGCATTGATAACTCTCCCCACGGCACCAGCGGCTCGATTTCCCCCATCACGGTAATGCCGAGCAGCGCCGCCAGCTGCACGTTGTTTCCCAGTTCCGGGTGCGCATCCAACGGCAGATGCCAGCCATAGAGGTTAATGTCATTCGCCAGCAGCGTTTTCAGCCGATTGCGTTTCATACCGCGAATGACCGGAGATTCCCCTTTCCAGAAGTAACCATGATGAACGATGACCGCATCAGCCTGCTGGCGTACCGCTTCATCCAGTAAGGCCTGGCTTGCCGTCACGCCGGTCACGATTTTTTGCACCGTCTCTTTGCCTTCAACCTGTAAGCCATTCGGCGCGTAATCGCTGATGGCCGCGCTGTTCAGCTTTTCATTGATCAGTTGTTCCAGTTCGGTGTTTTTCATCATCGCTCCCTTCTTCATATGTGCACTACGTTAAAATAGCGTTCTCCCGTCACTTCGTCGATAGCCATTTCTTCGACACATTGAGAAACAATCACGCCGTTTTAAGATGCAAAATGCTTACCCTTACTCGATCTGATTCATGTATATTTATGCAATCAGACAGCATATTGCAAAAATAATCAGATCTGTATCGAAGTTATAACTTTAAGGAAACACACTCACGCCGCGGATTTCTTTTGCGGTGTGACATCCATCCCGGAATCACAATGAATAAACCATCTTCTCAACCGCGCGCCATTTATTACGTCGTCGCACTGCAAATTTGGGAATACTTCAGCTTTTACGGCATGCGCGCCCTGCTGATTCTCTATCTCACCAACCAGCTAAAATACGACGATAACCATGCGTATGCGCTGTTCAGCGCTTACTGTTCGCTGGTCTATGTCACCCCGATTCTCGGCGGGTATCTGGCGGATAAAGTGCTCGGTAATCGCATGGCGGTCATGCTGGGAGCATTTTTGATGGCCGTTGGTCATCTGGTGCTGGGGGCGAGTGAAATCGCGCCGACCTTCCTTTATTTGTCGCTGGCGATCATCGTCTGCGGTTACGGTCTGTTCAAATCCAACATCAGTTGCCTGTTAGGTGAGCTGTATAAACCGGAAGATCCACGCCGCGACGGGGGATTCTCACTGCTGTATGCCGCCGGCAATATCGGCTCGATCATTGCCCCTATCGCCTGTGGTTATGTTCAGGAAGAGTACAGTTGGGCGATGGGTTTTGCGCTGGCCGCCATCGGCATGATCGCCGGGTTAATTATCTTCCTGTGCGGCAATCGCCATTTCGCCCACACCACTGGGGTGAATAAAGCCGCGCTGCACGCCAGAACGTTTGTTCTGCCCAACTGGTGTTGGCTGCTGGTGCTGTTGGTCGCCGCGCCGCTGCTGATCACGGTGCTGTTCTGGAAAGAATGGTCGGTCTATGCGCTGATTGTCGCCACCGTTATTGGTCTTGCGGTGCTGACAAAAATCTACCGTCAGGCACAGACGCAAAAACAGCGTAAAGAGCTGGGGCTGATTGTGGTTCTCACCTTCTTCAGCATGTTGTTCTGGGCGTTCGCCCAACAGGGCGGCAGCTCCATCAGTTTGTACATCGACCGATTCGTGAACCGTACGATTCTGGGTTACGAAGTACCGACGGCGATGTTCCAGTCAGTGAATGCCTTCGCGGTCATGCTGTGCGGCGTGGTGCTGGCCTGGCTGATTAAGGAGAGTATGGGCGGCAACCGTACCGTGCGGATCTGGGGGAAATTCGCCCTGGGCCTCGGTTTGATGAGCGCCGGATTCTGCATTCTGACCGTAAGCGCCCGGTTATCTGCCGCCTACGGTCACTCTTCTATGCCACTGATGATCTTAGGGTTGGCGGTAATGGGTTTTGCCGAGTTGTTCATCGACCCGGTCGCAATGTCGCAGATTACACGTATTGAGATCCCTGGCGTGACGGGCGTTCTGACCGGCATCTATATGTTGCTCTCCGGCGCGATCGCCAACTATCTGGCTGGCGTCATTGCCGATCAAACCTCGCAGAGCGCGTTTGATGCAAGCGGCGCGATCAACTACGCCATCAATGCCTATATCGATGTGTTCGACCAGATAACCTGGGGAGCGCTGGCCTGCGTGGTGCTGGTACTGCTGATTTGGCTGTATCAGTCACTCAAATTCAGAAACCGCCCGCTGGCGGTTGAGTCCTGAATGACATTACGCCCGGTGGCGCTACGCTTACCGGGCCTACAGCGTGGCACTATCTGTAGGCCGGATAAGGCATCGCCGCCATCCGGCATAACGTATAAAAAAACCGCCACATTTCTGTTGGCGGTTTTCTCGGACGATGCTGTATATCAGTAGAAATCGCAGGTCACTTTTTCTGCCTGCTCCATCCACACCGGTTTATCGCTGGTTTTCGACCAGACGCGATGCAGATAGCTGTAAAAACGAGCACGGTCTTTCCAGAACAACATGACCGGCAGCGCCAGAACCCCAGCCACAACGGCGAGAGTGCGGCGTAACAAAACAACATGAGCCGGATATTCTTTATAGAGTTCCATACTTTTCTCCCCTTTATCTGGCCGGTAATCATCACCGGTAAAGTCAAATTGGTTATCTGCTGAAAATAGTACCGCTTTGCGTGTAATTTTACTACTCATCCGACCACTTATTTTGTCTATTTAAGCTTTATTTACATTCACCCTGTAATTAAGTTACATAAAAGTTAAATTAATACTAATCATTAGTTAAATGATGGTCTTTTCCATTTTTATACTTTTTTTACACCCTACGCGCCGATTTTTGCGAAATCTTTGCAGGCAAAAAATTACCCTCCGCATATCAGAAGAAAAACCACTGGAGGTGCACCGTGAGTGCAGGCGTAATCATCGGCATCGTGCTGATTTTCTTACTTTTGGGTTACCTGGTGTATGCCCTGATTAATGCGGAGGCATTCTGATGGCGGCCCAGGGATTTTTACTGACAGCCAGTTTTTTACTGATCCTGTTCGTGCTCGCCCGCCCTTTAGGCGTGGGTCTGGCGCGACTTATCAACAACATTCCCCTGCCAGGCACCGCCAGCGCAGAGCGTCTGCTATGGCGCGGGTTGGGGATACCGGCGCAGGAAATGGACTGGAAACAGTATCTGCTGGCCATTCTTACCCTGAATCTGTTGGGTCTGGCAGTGCTGTTTCTGATGCTGCTGGGGCAAAACCTGCTGCCGCTGAACCCGCAGCAGTTGCCTGGCCTTTCCTGGCATCTGGCGCTCAATACGGCCATCAGTTTTGTCACCAATACCAACTGGCAGTCCTACGGTGGGGAAACCACCTTAAGCTACTTCAGCCAGATGGCGGGACTGACCGTACAGAACTTCCTGTCGGCGGCTACCGGTATCGCGGTGATCTTCGCCCTGATCCGCGCCTTTACGCGCCAGAGCATGGATACGCTGGGCAACGCCTGGATGGATTTGGTGCGCATTACGCTGTGGATCTTATTGCCGCTCGCCCTGTTAATCGCCCTGCTTTTCATCCAGCAGGGCGCACTGCAAAACCTGCTGCCCTATCAACCGTTCACCAGCGTTGAAGGTGTGAAACAGCTTTTGCCGATGGGGCCGGTAGCTTCACAGGAAGCCATAAAGATGCTCGGCACCAACGGCGGCGGGTTCTTCAACGCCAACTCATCGCATCCGTTTGAAAACCCGAGCGCATTAACCAACATGGTACAGATGCTGGCGATCTTTTTGATTCCCGCCGCGCTTTGCTTTGCCTTTGGCGATGCGTCAGGCGATCGCCGTCAGGGACAGATGCTGCTGTGGGCGATGTCGATCATTTTCGTGGTCTGCGTCGCCGTGGTGATGTCGGCGGAAGTCCAGGGCAATCCTCATCTGCTGAAGTTTGGCACCGACAGCAGCCTCAATATGGAAGGCAAAGAGAGTCGCTTTGGCGTGCTGGTCAGCAGCCTGTTCGCCGTCGTGACCACGGCGGCCTCCTGCGGGGCGGTTATCGCTATGCATGACTCTTTTACCGCACTGGGCGGCATGGTGCCAATGTGGCTGATGCAAATCGGCGAAGTGGTTTTTGGCGGCGTCGGTTCGGGTTTGTACGGCATGCTGTTGTTCGTATTGTTAGCCGTATTTATCGCCGGGCTGATGATTGGCCGCACGCCAGAATATCTGGGTAAAAAAATCGACGTGCGCGAAATGAAAATGACCGCCCTGGCGATTCTGATTACCCCGACGCTGGTATTGCTCGGTACGGCGCTGGCGATGATGACCGAAACCGGCCGCAGCGGAATGCTCAACCCCGGCCCACACGGTTTTAGCGAAGTGCTGTACGCCGTCTCTTCGGCGGCCAACAACAACGGCAGCGCCTTTGCCGGTCTGAACGCCAACACGCCCTTCTGGAACTGCCTGCTGGCCTTCTGCATGTTTGTCGGTCGCTTCGGGGTGATTATCCCGGTCATGGCAATTGCCGGATCGCTGGTCGGTAAAAAGCGCCAGCCGGCCAGCCCCGGCACACTGCCGACGCACGGCGCGCTGTTTGTCGGCCTGCTGATCGGTACGGTGTTGCTGGTGGGCGCACTGACCTTTATTCCTGCGCTGGCGCTTGGGCCGGTTGCTGAACACCTCTCTTTATATTGAGCGAAGCGGAGTACATGGTGATGAGTCGCAAACAACTGGCGCTGTTCGAGCCCTCCCTGGTCGCTCAGGCGCTGATCGAGGCCGTGAAAAAATTAAGCCCACATACCCAGTGGCGCAATCCGGTCATGTTTATTGTCTGGATCGGCAGTCTGCTGACGACCCTTATCACGGTGGCGATGGCAACCGGGCAGATGCCAGGTAATCCCCGGTTTACTGGCGCGATAAGCCTCTGGCTATGGGTTACCGTCCTGTTCGCTAACGTTGCCGAAGCGCTGGCGGAAGGTCGCAGCAAAGCGCAGGCCAGCAGTCTGAAAGGGGTGAAGAAAACGGCATTTGCCCGCAAACTGCGTGAACCAAAGTATGGCGCGCAGGCGGATCGCCTCCCTGCCGATGAGCTGCGTAAAGGGGATATCGTCCTGGTTGAAGCGGGCGATATTATTCCCTGCGACGGCGAGGTCATTGAAGGCGGCGCATCGGTGGACGAAAGCGCCATTACCGGTGAGTCCGCGCCGGTGATTCGTGAATCCGGCGGCGACTTTGCCTCAGTGACCGGCGGAACACGTATTCTCTCCGACTGGCTGGTCATCGAATGCAGCGTGAATCCCGGCGAAACCTTCCTTGACCGGATGATCGCGATGGTGGAAGGCGCGCAGCGCCGTAAAACGCCAAACGAAATCGCGCTGACCATTCTGCTGATTGCCCTGACTATTGTCTTTTTACTGGCAACCGCCACGCTCTGGCCCTTTTCCGCCTGGGGCGGCCATGCCGTCAGCGTGACGGTGCTGGTCGCCCTGCTGGTTTGCCTGATCCCCACCACTATCGGCGGATTACTTTCGGCGATCGGCGTCGCCGGGATGAGTCGAATGCTGGGAGCAAACGTCATCGCCACCAGCGGTCGGGCGGTGGAAGCCGCAGGCGACGTGGACGTGCTGCTGCTGGATAAAACCGGCACCATCACCCTCGGCAACCGTCAGGCCTCGGACTTTCTGCCCGCTCAGGGCGTGGATGAAAAGACGCTGGCCGACGCAGCGCAACTCTCTTCGCTGGCCGACGAGACGCCGGAAGGCCGCAGCATCGTCATTCTCGCCAAACAGCGTTTTAATCTGCGCGAGCGCGATGTGCAGTCGCGCCATGCCACCTTTGTTCCCTTTACCGCGCAAAGCCGGATGAGCGGCATCAACATTGATAACCGAATGATCCGTAAAGGTTCCGTGGATGCCATTCGCCGCCACGTTGAAGCCAGCGGCGGTCACTTCCCCGCTGACGTGGAGCAAAAAGTGGATAGCGTCGCCCGTCTTGGCGCCACGCCGCTGGTGGTGGTGGAAGGTTCCCGCGTGCTGGGCGTTATCGCTCTGAAAGATATTGTCAAAGGCGGGATTAAGGAACGTTTTGCCCAGTTGCGCAAAATGGGCATCAAAACGGTGATGATCACCGGCGACAACCGCCTGACGGCAGCGGCGATTGCCGCCGAAGCCGGAGTGGATGATTTCCTGGCGGAAGCCACACCAGAAGCCAAGCTGGCGTTGATCCGCCAGTACCAGGCTGAAGGTCGCCTGGTGGCGATGACCGGCGACGGAACCAACGATGCACCGGCGCTGGCGCAGGCTGATGTGGCAGTGGCAATGAACTCCGGTACTCAGGCAGCGAAAGAAGCCGGTAACATGGTGGATCTGGATTCCAACCCGACCAAGCTGATCGAAGTGGTGCATATCGGTAAACAGATGCTGATGACGCGCGGTTCGCTCACCACGTTCAGTATCGCCAATGACGTGGCGAAATATTTCGCCATCATTCCGGCGGCGTTTGCCGCGACGTACCCGCAGTTGAATACGCTGAACATTATGCGTCTGCATTCGCCGGATTCCGCAATCCTCAGCGCGGTGATCTTCAATGCGTTGATTATCGTTTTTCTGATCCCGCTGGCATTGAAAGGGGTGAGCTATAAGCCGCTTTCGGCCTCTGCCATGCTGCGCCGTAATCTGTGGATTTACGGCCTGGGTGGTCTGGTTGTGCCGTTTATCGGCATTAAAGTGATTGATTTACTGCTGACTCTGCTGGGTCTGGTGTGAGGTTTATAATGAGTGGATTACGTCCTGCATTATCAACGCTGGTGTTTCTGACGCTGCTAACCGGCGGCATTTACCCGCTGCTTACCACCGCGCTGGGGCAATGGTGGTTCCCGCATCAGGCTAACGGCTCACTGATTGTTGATGGCAGTCTCGTGCGCGGCTCTGCGCTTATCGGGCAGAATTTTACCGCCGACGGCTATTTTCAGGGACGCCCGTCAGCAACGGCGGAAATACCCTATAATCCCATGGCTTCCGGCGGCAGTAATCTGGCGGTCAGCAACCCGGAGCTGGATAAACAGTTGCAGCAGCGGGTGAAGGCGCTGCGAGCCGCTAACCCGGACGCCAGCACGACGATTCCGGTGGAACTGCTCACCGCCTCCGCCAGCGGGCTGGACAATAACCTGACGCCAGCGGCGGCGGCGTGGCAGATCCCGCGCGTCGCCAAAGCGCGAAATCTCAGCGTTGAAGCCGTGACGCAGTTGGTCGCAGAATATACGCAAAAGCCGCTGGTGAGTTTTATCGGCCAGCCAGTGGTCAATATCGTGGAACTCAATTTAGCGCTGGATAAGCTCTGATGGTTAATGAAGAACCGCTACGCCCTGACCCCGATCGCCTGCTGGAACAGACCGCCGCACCACACCGGGGAAAACTGAAAATCTTCTTCGGCGCCTGCGCAGGCGTCGGGAAAACCTGGGCGATGCTGGCTGAGGCGCAGCGACTGCGGGCGCAAGGGCTGGATATTTTGACGGGTGTCGTGGAAACCCACGGGCGTAAAGAGACCGCCGCGCTGCTGGACGGCCTCAGCATCCTGCCGCTAAAACGGCAGACGCGTCACGGACGCCATCTCAGCGAGTTCGATCTTGACGCGGCGCTGGCCCGTCGCCCGGCGCTTATTCTCATGGACGAACTGGCGCACAGCAATGCGCCAGGCTCGCGCCACCCTAAACGCTGGCAGGATATAGAAGAACTGCTGGAAGCGGGTATTGACGTCTTTACCACCGTCAACGTCCAGCACCTGGAAAGCCTCAACGATGTGGTCAGCGGCGTGACCGGCATTCAGGTTCGAGAAACCGTACCAGACCCCTTCTTCGATGCCGCCGACGAGGTGGTTCTGGTCGACCTGCCGCCTGACGATCTGCGAGCGCGTCTGAAAGAGGGCAAGGTGTACATTGCCGGCCAGGCTGAACGCGCCATTGAGCACTTCTTTCGCAAAGGCAATTTGATCGCCCTGCGTGAACTGGCGCTGCGCCGCACGGCCGACCGGGTGGACGATCAAATGCGCGCCTGGCGGAGTCATCCGGGCGAAGAGAAAGTGTGGCATACCCGCGACGCCATTCTGCTGTGCATCGGGCACAACACCGGCAGTGAAAAACTGGTGCGTGCCGCCGCGCGGCTGGCTGCCCGCCTCGGCAGCGTCTGGCACGCGGTGTATGTCGAAACCCCGGCGCTGCATCGCCTGCCGGAAAAGCAGCGGCGCGCCATCTTGAGCGCCCTGCGTCTGGCGCAGGAGCTGGGCGCAGAGACCGCCACGCTTTCCGATCCCGCCGAAGAAAAAGCGGTTGTGCGTTACGCCCGGGAACATAACCTCGGCAAAATTGTGCTGGGTCGCCCGGCAACGCGACGCTGGTGGCGCAGAGATTCGTTTGCCGATCGCCTGGCGAAACAGGCGCCGGATCTCGATCAGGTGGTCGTCGCCCTTGATGATCCCCCGACTCGCCCGTTGAATCAGACACCGGATACCCGTGCCTTCAAAGATAAGTGGCGGGTGCAGATACAGGGCTGCCTGGTCGCGATCGCCCTTTGCGCGGTGACCACCGTCATCGCCGTACAGTGGATGGTCGCCTTTGATGCCGCTAACCTGGTGATGCTGTGTCTGCTGGGCGTGGTGATTATCGCTCTGTTTTATGGGCGCTGGCCCTCGGTAGTGGCAACCTTTATTAACGTCGCCAGCTTCGATCTCTTTTTTATTGCTCCTCGCGGCACGCTTGCCGTTTCCGATGTGCAGTATCTGTTGACCTTCGCCGTGATGCTGACGGTGGGGCTGGTGATCGGTAACCTGACGGCGGGCGTGCGCTATCAGGCGCGGGTTGCCCGCTATCGGGAACAGCGCACGCGCCATCTGTACGAGATGTCCAAAGCGCTGGCGGTGGGGCGAAGCAGGCAGGATATCGCCGCCACCAGCGAACAGTTTATCGCTTCCACGTTTCAGGCCCGCAGCCAGGTGTTATTGCCGGATGAAAACGGCACGCTGATGCCGCTGACCCACCAGCAGGGCATAACGCCGTGGGATGACGCCATCGCCCGGTGGAGCTTTGACAAAGGCCAGCCGGCCGGGGCGGGCACAGATACCCTGCCCGGCGTGCCGTATCAAATTTTACCGTTAAAAAGCGCCGATAAAACGCATGGACTGGTGGTGGTCGAGCCGGGGAATCTTCGCCAGTTGATGATCCCGGAGCAACAGCGGCTACTGGAAACATTCACCTTGCTGGTCGCCAGCGCGCTGGAGCGTCTGACGCTCACCGCCAGTGAAGAGCTGGCCCGACTCGCCAGCGAGCGCGAGAGCATTCGCAATGCCCTGCTCGCCGCCCTCTCCCATGACTTGCGCACGCCGCTGACGGTGCTGTTTGGTCAGGCGGAGATTTTAACCCTGGATTTGGCAAGTGAAGGATCGCCACATGCGCGCCAGGCCAGCGAAATCCGCCAGCACATTCTCAACACCACCCGGCTGGTGAATAACCTGCTGGATATGGCGCGCATTCAGTCCGGTGGATTTAATCTTAAAAAAGAGTGGCTGACGCTGGAAGAGGTTGTCGGCAGCGCCCTGCAAATGCTGGAGCCGGGGCTATCCCACCCCATTAACCTGTCGCTGCCAGCGCCGCTGACGCTGGTACACGTTGACGGCCCGCTGTTTGAACGGGTACTGATCAACCTTCTGGAAAACGCCGTCAAATACGCCGGTTCACAGGCGGAGATCGGCATTGATGCCCATGTTGAAGACGAACATCTTCAGCTTGACGTCTGGGATAATGGCCCCGGCATTCCTGACGGGCAGGAGAAAAGCATCTTCGACAAATTTGCCCGGGGAAATAAAGAGTCTGCCGTACCGGGCGTTGGGCTGGGGCTGGCTATTTGCCAGGCGATTGTTGAAGTGCACGGTGGAACGATTTCCGCCCACAATCGCCCGCAGGGCGGAGCCTGTTTCCGTGTTACACTCCCGCAGGAAACTGCGCCTGAACTTGAAGATTTTCATGAGGATATGTGACCAACGTTCTGATTGTTGAAGACGAACAGGCTATTCGTCGCTTTCTGCGCAGCGCGCTGGAAAGCGACGGGCTGCGCGTGTACGAAGCAGAGACGCTAAGCCGTGGGTTGCTGGAAGCCGCCACGCGGAAACCCGATCTCATCATTCTTGATCTTGGCCTGCCTGACGGCGACGGCATCGATTTTATTCGCGACCTGCGACAATGGAGCGCAATTCCAGTGATTGTGCTTTCTGCTCGCAGCGAGGAGAGCGATAAAATCACTGCGCTGGATGCGGGCGCCGATGACTATCTGAGTAAACCCTTCGGCATTGGCGAACTACAGGCGCGCTTACGCGTGGCGCTGCGCCGTCACGCCAGCGGCCCTTCTCCTGATCCCATCGTGCAGTTTTCCAGCATAAAAGTGGACTTAGCAGCACACCTTGTCCACCGTGATGAAGAAGAAATTCACCTGACGCCGATTGAGTTTCGCTTACTGGCCGTGTTGCTGAATAATGCGGGCAAAGTGCTCACCCAGCGGCAGCTGTTGAACCAGGTCTGGGGCCCGAACGCCGTCGAGCACAGTCACTATTTGCGTATTTATATGGGTCACCTGCGACAGAAACTGGAGAAAGATCCCGCCCGCCCCCGCCATTTCATTACCGAAACCGGAATCGGTTATCGTTTTATGCCATGAATGGTTATTCATTTTTTTTAATTAATTCCTAAATATCATTTTTATCATTAACCACACTGCAAATAATGTATTTTGCAGTGTAAGCTCATTCCTTAAAAAATATAAAAATACAAACCAATAACATATAAACAACAATACGATATCTTATCGTGTGATATGCATAAACAACGACTAAATATTTTAGAAATGATCGTTTTTTATTGATCTTCTTCACAGATCAGGCTCATTTCCTGGATAAAATACCCTCACCTTCCACTTATCCAGTAAAGGTAACCAAAATGGAAAATAATAGCCGTACAATGCCCCATATAAGGCGGACAACTCATATTATGATGTTTGCTCACCGTAACAGCTTCGACTTTCATTTCTTTAATGCCCGTTAGTCTTTCGACTAAGGGCACTCCAGCATACAGGTCTTCCTGACCCCTTGTATCGCAGGCTAACGCCTGTATCTCGTGGTGCTCACACTGCATAACCCTGTTTTACCTGTGACCGGAAAGGTTAGGGTTTATTGCATCTTCTAAAAAGCAATTTACTGATTTATTTATCAGTGGCGTCGTATTGCTTTTTTTCCGGAGCTATCAGTTTCTCATTCGAGAAATTGAGGACCTGCTATTACCTGAAAATAAAGAGATGAAAATGTCTGAATTAAAAATTGCCGTCAGTCGTTCCTGCCCTGATTGTTTTTCTACACAGCGCAGTATCGTTAATGTTGATGAAAGTAATTTCATTGATGTTGCCGCTATCGTGTTATCCATCAATGATATTGAACGAGGTAAACTCGATGAGATTGATGCGACGGGCTACGGTATTCCCGTGTTTATCGCGACACAAAATGAAGAGCGCGTTCCGGCAGAATATCTGCCGCGGATCTCGGGCGTATTCGAACATAATGAAGCCCGTAACGCCTTCTATGGCCGCCAACTGGAGACCGCTGCCAGCCACTATGAAACGCAACTGCGCCCGCCGTTCTTCCGGGCGCTGGTGGACTACGTAAACCAGGGCAACAGCGCATTTGACTGTCCGGGGCATCAGGGTGGTGAATTCTTCCGCCGTCACCCCGCAGGGAACCAGTTTGTTGAGTACTTTGGCGAAACGCTTTTCCGCTCTGATTTGTGTAATGCCGACGTGGCGATGGGCGATCTGCTTATCCATGAAGGCGCGCCGTGCATCGCGCAACAACACGCCGCGAAAGTGTTCAACGCCGACAAAACCTACTTTGTGCTGAACGGCACCTCATCGTCAAACAAAGTGGTACTTAACGCGCTGCTGACCCCAGGCGATCTGGTGCTGTTCGATCGTAATAACCACAAATCGAACCACCACGGCGCGCTGTTGCAGGCGGGCGCGACGCCGGTTTATCTGGAAACCGCGCGCAACCCGTACGGCTTCATCGGCGGGATCGACGCCCACTGCTTTGAAGAAGACTATCTGCGTGAACTGGTCAGCGAAGTGGCGCCGCAACGCGCGCAAGACGCCCGTCCGTTCCGCCTGGCGGTGATCCAGTTAGGCACCTACGACGGCACCATCTATAACGCCCGTCAGGTGGTGGATAAGATTGGTCATCTGTGCGACTACATCCTGTTTGACTCCGCATGGGTCGGCTACGAGCAGTTTATTCCGATGATGGCCGATTGCTCGCCGTTGTTGCTGGACCTGAACGAGAACGATCCGGGTATCCTGGTCACGCAGTCTGTTCACAAACAGCAGGCCGGTTTCTCCCAGACCTCGCAGATCCACAAGAAAGACAGCCATATCAAAGGTCAGTCTCGCTATGTGCCGCATAAACGTATGAATAACGCGTTCATGATGCACGCCTCCACCAGCCCGTTCTACCCGCTGTTCGCCGCCCTGGACATCAACGCCAAAATGCACGAAGGCGTCGGTGGCCGTAACATGTGGATGGACTGCGTGGCGAACGGCATCAATGCACGCAAGCTGATCCTTGATAACTGCCATCACATCCGTCCGTTTGTGCCGGAACTGATCGACGGTAAACCGTGGCAGTCTTACCCCACGGCGGAGATCGCAAACGACCTGCGCTTCTTCCACTTTGTGCCGGGCGAACACTGGCATGCCTTCGAAGGCTACGCCGAACACCAGTACTTTGTTGATCCGTGCAAACTGCTGCTCACGACGCCGGGCATCAATGCGCGCAACGGCGAATACGACACCTTTGGCGTTCCGGCGACCATCCTTGCCAACTTCCTGCGTGAAAACGGCGTGGTGCCGGAAAAATGCGATCTCAACTCGATCCTGTTCCTGCTGACGCCAGCGGAAGACATGGCGAAATTGCAGCAACTCGTCGCCCTGCTGGTGCGCTTTGAGAAACTGCTGGAAGCCGATGCGCCGCTGGCTGACGTTCTGCCGTCAATTTATAAGCAGCATGAAGCGCGTTATGCCGGCTACACCCTGCGTCAGCTGTGCCAGGAGATGCACGATCTGTACGCACGCCATAACGTGAAACAGCTGCAAAAAGAGATGTTCCGTAAATCCCATTTCCCACGCGTCAGCATGAATCCGCAGGACGCCAACTACGCCTATCTGCGCGGTGAAGTCGAACTGGTTCGCCTGCCGGACGCGGAAGGACGGATCGCGGCAGAAGGCGCGCTTCCGTATCCGCCAGGGGTTTTGTGCGTTGTTCCGGGTGAAATCTGGGGCGGTGCGGTGCTGCGTTATTTCAGCGCGCTGGAAGAAGGGATCAACCTGCTGCCGGGCTTTGCGCCTGAACTACAGGGCGTTTACATCGAAGAACACGACGGCCGTAAACAGGTGTGGTGCTACGTCATTAAACCGCGCGAAGCACAGAACACCCTGCTGAAAGGGGAAAAATTATGAGTAAAGCCAAATCCAATAAAATGGGCGTCGTTCAGCTCACCATCCTGACAATGGTCAATATGATGGGCTCCGGGATTATCATGCTGCCCACCAAACTTGCGGAGGTCGGCACCATCTCGATCATCTCGTGGCTGGTGACTGCCGTTGGTTCAATGGCGCTGGCATGGGCTTTCGCCAAATGCGGGATGTTCAGCCGTAAATCCGGCGGTATGGGCGGCTACGCGGAGTATGCCTTTGGTAAGTCCGGCAACTTTATGGCGAACTACACCTATGGCGTTTCGCTGCTGATTGCCAACGTCGCTATCGCCATCTCCGCCGTCGGCTACGGCACCGAGCTGTTCGGCGCCACGCTGTCACCGGTGCAGATCGGTCTGGCGACCATCGGCGTGCTGTGGCTGTGCACCGTCGCCAACTTCGGCGGCGCGCGCATTACCGGGCAAATCAGCAGTATCACCGTCTGGGGCGTGATTATTCCGGTTGTCGGTCTGTGTATCATCGGCTGGTTCTGGTTTAGCCCGACGCTGTACGCCAACTCCTGGAACCCGCATCACGTACCGTTCTTCACCGCCGTCGGTTCTTCTATTGCGATGACGCTGTGGGCCTTCCTCGGTCTGGAATCTGCCTGTGCCAACGCCGAAGTGGTGGAAAACCCGGAGCGTAACGTACCGATTGCGGTATTAGGCGGTACGCTGGGCGCGGCGGTGATTTACATCATCTCCACCAACGTGATTGCCGGGATCGTACCAAACATGGATCTGGCCAACTCCACCGCGCCGTTCGGTCTGGCGTTCGCACAGATGTTTACCCCGGAAGTCGGTAAAGTGATCATGGCGTTGATGGTGATGTCCTGCTGCGGTTCGCTGCTGGGCTGGCAGTTCACTATCGCCCAGGTCTTCAAATCCTCGGCGGATGAAGGATATTTCCCGAAAATCTTCTCTCGCGTAACGAAAGTGGATGCGCCGGTTCAGGGGATGCTGACCATCGTGATTATCCAGAGCGGATTATCGCTGATGACCATCAGCCCATCGCTGAACAGCCAGTTCAACGTGCTGGTTAACCTGGCGGTGGTAACAAACATTATCCCGTACATTCTGTCGATGGCCGCGCTGGTGATCATTCAGAAAGTGGCAAATGTTCCGTCGTCAAAAGCCAAAACGGCGAACTTCGTGGCATTCATCGGCGCGCTGTACAGCTTCTATGCGCTGTATTCCTCCGGTGAAGAAGCGATGCTGTACGGCTCCATCGTGACCTTCCTCGGCTGGACGCTGTATGGACTGGTATCGCCGCGCTTTGAGCTGAAAAACAAACACGGCTAAAAAAAAGCCCGGTGGCGCTAACGCTTACCGGGCCTACGATCGTTGTTGTAGGCCGGGCAAATGCAGTTCCGCCCGGCACACAAACCGCACTTACGCGTTTTTCAGCACTTCGCTGACAATCTCAACCGCTTCTTTTTCGATCTGCTTGCGGTGTTCCTCGCCGAGGAAGCTTTCGCAATAAATCTTATAAGCGTCTTCCGTGCCAGAAGGCCGCGCGGCAAACCAGCCGTTGTCGGTCATCACTTTCAGGCCGCCAATCGACGCGCCGTTACCCGGCGCCGCCGTCAGACGCGCGGTGATCGGATCGCCCGCCAGCGTGCTGGCGCTCACCATTTCTGGAGAGAGCTTAGACAATGCGGCTTTCTGCGCAGACGTTGCGCTTGCCTGCAAACGGTTATAGCTCGGCGCGCCAAAGCGAGCCGCCAGCTCGTTGTAGTGCTCCTGCGGGTTTTTCCCGGTGACGGCCGTGATTTCCGCCGCCAGCAGGCACATGATGATGCCGTCTTTATCGGTAGACCACGGCGTGCCGTCGAAACGCAGGAAAGACGCCCCGGCGCTCTCTTCGCCGCCGAAGCCGAAACTGCCGTCGAACAGACCGTCGACGAACCATTTAAAGCCGACCGGCACTTCCACCAGTTTACGCCCCAAATCGTTCACCACGCGGTCGATCATCGCAGAAGAGACCAGCGTTTTACCGACCGCCACCTCTTTGCCCCACTGCGGGCGGTGCTGGAACAGATAGTTGATCGCTACCGCCAGATAGTGGTTCGGGTTCATCAGCCCTGCCGGAGTCACGATGCCGTGGCGGTCATAGTCCGGGTCGTTGGCGAACGCCAGATCGAACTTATCACGCAGCGCCAGCAGACCCGCCATCGCGCACTCGGAGGAACAGTCCATACGAATTGCGCCATCTTTGTCGAGATGCATAAAGCGGAACGTCTGATCAACGTGATCGTTAACGATAGTCAGGTTCAGGTTGTAGTGCTTAGCAATACGCTTCCAGTATTCGATACCGGAACCACCCAGCGGATCGACGCCCAGCGTCAGGCCCGCTTTCTGAATCGCCGCCATATCGACGATATCCGCCAGCCCTTCAACAAACGGCTGCACCAGATCCTGCTCTTTAACGTGGCCTGAGGCCATCGCCGCATCCAGAGAGATACGCTTCACGCCCTTCAGACCGTCAGCCAACAGCGCGTTGGCCCTGTCTTCCACCACTTTGGTGACGTTGGTATCCGCCGGGCCGCCGTTTGGCGGGTTGTACTTAATACCGCCGTCTTCCGGTGGGTTGTGAGATGGCGTGATCACGATGCCATCAGCCAGCGGGCCGCCTTTTTTATTGTGAACCAGGATAGCGTTAGAAACGGCAGGCGTTGGCGTGAAACCATTGTTTTCCTGCACGATGACATCAACACCGTTCGCCGCCAGCACTTCCAGTACAGAGATAAATGCCGGTTCAGACAGCGCGTGGGTATCTTTGCCCACATAACAAGGACCAGTGATACCGTTTTTTGCACGCTCTTCCGCAATCGCCTGGGCGATCGCCAGGATGTGCGGCTCGTTAAAACTATGACGACCTGCGCTACCGCGATGCCCGGACGTACCGAACTTCACGGCGTGCTCTGCATTCCCTGCTTCGGGTTTCAGTACATAGTACTGTGCCGTCAGTTGGGCGACGTTAATCAAATCACTCTGTTGCGCAGGTTGACCTGCACGGTTGTGGATTGCCATTGCCTGGTCCTTTTAATGCAAGGATTAAATTGTTCCGCAAACCTTCTCAATCAATTCCGCCGGGAATTGCATTGACTGCATGATGTGTTCAACCATGCTGCATTTACGGCCGGTGTTGGTGTTGGTAATCACCCAATACGGCGTGCCGGGCACATGTTTCGGTTTGGTTTGATTACCATTTTTCAGCAGCGTTTGTTCATCAGCCGCAAAATAGACGCGCGTACGGCCATGCAACGACTCCGTCGCTTCGGCAAACGCGCGATTATCCAGTGAGTAGAGTGTAGACAGCACCAGCATGAAGCGGTTTACCGCTTTCTTCTGCTCCGCGTACTCGTCGGAAAGCAGCAGTTCACGCATGGCGCGGACTTTATCTTTTACGGGGTTGACGGGCTTCGCTTCCACGATAGCAGGTTGCGCGACGCGAACCTCTTTCGCCGCCGGAGTGACAGGCTGTGATACGGCGGAAAACTTCAACATGCGCCGTAAAATGTCGGATGCGCTCTCGCCAATATGCTTGGTGTGGCTGGCAATATAGCTATAGAGTTCATCATCAACTTCAATCGTTTTCATCTTAATCCAGTGCGGTGTCTTATCTGAATACAAGTCGTTGGGATTACCTGCACGTAGTGTAAAGGCAAATTCCAACAGCGGATAGCGTCAAACCTGGCTGACGGAAAAACTCGGAGTAAACCGTAGTTGTTGCAGCCCTGTGGCAGAATAGTCAACATAATACCCTAACCCGACAGAGCGAAAAAAAGAACTTTGCCATGAAATTGAATATCCGAGCGCAAACTGCACAAAACCTGCACAATAATTCTCCCATCGTCCTCGTTCACGGTTTGTTTGGCAGCCTGGACAACCTCGGCGTTCTGGCGCGCGACCTGGTGACCGATCACGATATCATTCAGGTTGATATGCGCAACCACGGTCTCTCCCCTCGCGATCCGGTGATGGACTACCCGGCAATGGCGCAAGACTTACTGGATACCATTGATGCCGAAGGCATTGAGAAAGCCACCTTTATCGGCCACTCCATGGGCGGTAAAGCGGTAATGGCGCTCACCGCGCTGGCGCCGGAGCGTATTGACCAGTTGGTCGCGATCGACATCGCGCCGGTCGATTACCACGTTCGCCGCCACGATGAAATCTTCGCCGCCATCAATGCCGTCACCGACGCGGGCGCCGAAACCCGTCAACAGGCCGCCACCGTTATGCGTCAACATCTGCAAGAAGAAGGCGTCATCCAGTTTCTGCTGAAATCGTTTATCGACGGCGAATGGCGCTTTAACGTACCGGTGTTGTGGGAACAGTATCCACATATTGTGGGCTGGGAGACCATTCCAGCCTGGGATCGCCCGGCGTTGTTTATCCCCGGCGGCAACTCGCCTTATGTGACCGAAGCATATCGTCACGATCTGCTGGCGCAGTTCCCTCAAGCGCGGGCGCACGTCATCGCCGGAGCGGGCCACTGGGTTCACGCGGAAAAACCCGATGCGGTGCTGCGCGCCATTCGTCGCTATCTGGCAGATAAGGCCAACTGATTAAAAACTCAGCGTCCGCGCGCGATTACGTCCGCGGGCGTTGGCGTGTCTGCCTTGCTGATGTATGATGGCGCGCTATCCATCCGGGCAGACGCCTGGCTGATTGTTTCCCCGAAGTCACCAAAATCATGGCCAAAGAACAAACGGACCGTACGACATTAGATCTGTTCGCACACGAGCGTCGCCCGGGACGACCCAAAACCAATCCGCTTTCGCGTGATGAACAGCTGCGCATTAATAAGCGTAACCAGCTAAAACGCGACAAAGTACGTGGCCTTAAGCGTGTCGAACTGAAACTCAACGCTGAGGCTGTCGATGCGCTGAACGAGCTGGCCGAATCCCGCAATATGAGCCGTAGCGAACTCATCGAAGAGATGCTGATGACTCAACTGGCAGCGCTGCGCGGCCAGGGCGTAGTCTGAAAAACTGCTCAATATCATAAATCATGTAGCACAGAGTGCAGTCCCGCGTGATTGCTGTTTCCGCATGCCTGACTGTTCTGCTATGATTGCCCTTATCTGCGGGCAATACGCCACCACCATTTCAATAAGTTTCAAGAGGTTATTTTACTCATGGCAATCACTGGCATCTTTTTCGGCAGCGACACCGGTAATACCGAAAATATCGCAAAAATGATTCAAAAACAGCTTGGTAAAGACGTTGCCGATGTGCATGACATTGCGAAAAGCAGCAAAGAGGACCTGGAAGGGTACGACATCCTGCTGCTGGGCATCCCGACCTGGTACTACGGTGAAGCGCAATGTGACTGGGATGACTTCTTCCCGACTCTCGAAGAGATTGATTTTAACGGTAAACTGGTGGCGCTGTTCGGCTGCGGCGACCAGGAAGATTACGCAGAATATTTCTGCGACGCGTTAGGCACCATCCGCGACATCATTGAGCCGCGCGGCGCGACCATCGTCGGTCACTGGCCAACGGCGGGCTACCATTTTGAAGCGTCCAAAGGTCTGGCTGACGACGATCACTTTGTTGGTCTGGCTATCGACGAAGACCGTCAGCCTGAACTGACCGCAGATCGCGTTGAAAAATGGGTTAAACAGATTTCCGGCGAACTGCACCTCGACGAAATCATTAACGCCTGATTTTGTGCGGCGCAGAAAAGCATCTGCGTCGCATCAATAGATAAAACCAATTAAAATAATTGCTACAAATTTGTAACTTTCTTGCCTGACCCTGTACAATGTCCGGGTGTTATTCTGGTATTGCACAGTGTGTTTGTTGGCGATACCTCGTTTTTATTAACAATATTTGCCGGAGGCTTGCAGTTTTCATTTAGGCGTGGCAGTTCTATAATGAAACGCATGATCTCAAGTGCAATTTCTGTCACTTCTTTGTTGGAAGTGAATCGTTTAGCAACAGGACAGATTCCGCATGACTGACAACAATACCGCATTAAAGAAGGCTGGCCTGAAAGTAACGCTTCCTCGTTTAAAAATTCTGGAAGTTCTTCAGGAACCGGATAACCATCACGTCAGTGCGGAAGATTTATATAAACGTCTGATCGACATGGGTGAAGAGATTGGGCTGGCGACCGTGTACCGCGTGCTGAACCAGTTTGATGACGCCGGTATCGTAACCCGCCACAATTTTGAAGGCGGTAAATCCGTTTTTGAGCTGACCCAACAGCATCATCACGATCACCTTATTTGCCTCGATTGTGGCAAAGTGATCGAATTCAGTGATGATTCTATCGAAGCGCGCCAGCGTGAGATTGCGGCTAAGCATGGCATTCGTTTGACGAACCACAGCCTCTATCTCTACGGCCACTGCGCTGAAGGCGATTGCCGGGAAGACGAGCACGCGCACGACGCGAAGTAATGTGAAACCTGCTAAAAAGCCAACCGACCGGTTGGCTTTTTTTATGCCTCCGAGCCGGTAGCGGCCTTAAAAAACGCAAACGGGCGGAGAGTTCTCTCCGCCCGCCATTAACCCGCCCTGCTTTTATTTGGCGCTATTTTTACTGCGAATTTCCTGCCAGATTTTGTCGCAATCGGCGGTCACCGCCTGATCGTTCCCCGTACGCGTAGCCTGAATGCACTGCTGATAATCCAGCACGCGCACGCTCTCTTCTGTAGCAAACTGCTTGTGCTGGTCATCTTTCTTCAGCACGTTCAGTACACTCTGACAGGCCTCAATTTTCTCTGGCGAACCTTGCGCCGTATTGATGCAGGCGCTATATGCCTCTTTTAACTGACTGTCTTCTTTCGGCGCGGTTGGCTGCGCGCAGGCCACCAGTCCCGATGCCATCATGGCGATGAGTAACAGTTTTTTCATATCAGTGTCCTCAACGTTGCGGCAGACAAATCGCCTGCCGCAACGGGCATCAGAAAATAGTGAACGGAGCGATAACCATGAACTTCACGTCACGTTCATCCTGGAAGATGTTGCCGTAACCGCCGCCCCAGCTTGGGATGTTGGAGTGGTTGTCATATTCCGTGAAATGCAGTTTAAACATGGTGCCTTTGGCACGGCCTTCCTGTAGGGTGTAGACCGCATCAAGGCTGTAAGAAGACTCTTCAATGGTACGGTTTTTGTCATAGTACGCATCCGGGGTAATCTGCCAGGTTGATGGCTTCGCGTCCCAGGCGTAAACGTATGACGCCCCCACTGCCCAGCCCGGCAGGTTCCAGTTTTTCAGATCGTACATCGCACCGAAGAAGACGGCTTTTTCGCCGTTGGCGTTAAAGTCTGAGCGGTTATCCCACCAGATATCCAGACGACCGTTTGAGGATGCGTAAGTTGGCGTCATACGTTGCAGGAAGTAACCTTGTTGACCGTCCGCCTTAACCCAGGTCCCTTCCAGGCGCAAATCGACGACTTCGGCCACTTTGTAACCGAAAGTCAGCGCCTGCAACCAGGCGGTGCCGTCATAAATATCGTTTACGCTGCGATCATCAACTTTGTCGCGCGCACCATAGAACTGATAGCTGGTGGTGAACGGGTTGCCGCCCAAATCAAATTTATAGCTGGCTTTGGCAAAATACTGGTCGACATACCCTTCTGACTGACCAAATGCCGCTTCCAGCACGAGGTCATTTTTGAAATCGTATTTAGCGCCGATAGAGTGGAGGTAATCCACTTTGGTCTTTTTATCGGCCTGATAGAATTTATCAACATCGGTGTGCCACGGCGCTTTATATTGGTTGGCCCACATGTAGGAGAAACTCAGCGCGCCCGCATCACCGTAGTCAAAATTCGCTCCGGCTTCCGCGCCCTGATAAGTACCCGGCATAAAGCTCCAGTGCGGCGCTAACAGCGTCTGACCGGTCGGCTGGATATACCCCGCACGCGCCCAGGTTGGCCCGTACTTAAATTTTGCAGCGGCTTTATAGAGGCTGATCCCGCTCTTATCGCCAGAATAATCTTCATCGTAACCTTTATTCTTTTTCGAGAAGGCGATTTCGTTGGGGTGTCCGCTGTCGCCGTTTTCCGCCATTTCTATCGCGGTAAATGCCGCGATATCCAGACCGAACATATCAGCCGCATAACCAGACTGGAAATCCAGATTGGCGTTCCAGGTCGCGTGTGAAAGGTTGGTTTTATATTTGTCATCGTCGGTGACATCTTTACGGTCACGCTCACGCTGCCAGTAATAGATGCCGCCTGTTAACGTGGAATCGTCAATAAAGCCTTCGGCCTGAGCCTGTGGAACGACGACCAAACCTGACATTGCTGTGATACCGGCTATAGCCAGCGCCAGCGTACTACGTTTGCCACTAAACGTACGCATGTGTTAATCCTCTTTGACGTATAAAATGCTGCCGAACAAAAGCGGACAGCGAAAAATAAAAATGTAAAAGTAGCGTTGAGAAAAACCTCGCAGACTACAGTGAATAGACTATTTTTCGCGACGCGAATTATCAATCTCTTTCTGTAACGAGAATGTAAGAGTATGAGCAACCGCACATATTTCATTGCTTTCTGTTACATTTTCATCAGGTGCTAAAAAAGATGAACAAAAGTTAAAATTGTCTTGTTTTCCATGCACATGAAATCGGTTTCACATGAAATGATATTCATTCCATAAATTCACTATGCCAAAACTATTTTGTTGCGAAATTATTTTCCCGACGGCATTAATTCGCTCTGCAAACAGAGAGCGGGATGACAAAATGGAAAGGATAAAAAAACGCCGCAAACTGCGGCGTTGGAAGGTGATGTGATGCGGTGGCTTTACTCGCCCGCTTTAGCCCACGTATCGCGCAGACCTACGGTACGGTTAAATACGCGTTTATCCGCCGTTGTGTAGCGGCTATCCAGGCAGAAGTAGCCTTCACGCTCAAACTGATACGCTTTACCCGCTACGGCGTTCTGCAACGACGGTTCCGCGTAACCCTGCTTAATTACCAGCGATTCAGGGTTGATCACGGACAGGAAGTCCTCTGCGGCGCCCGGGTTCGGCACGCTGAACAGACGATCGTACAGACGAATTTCAACCGGCAGCGCGTGTGCCGCGCTTACCCAGTGAATGACGCCCTTCACTTTACGGCCATCGGCCGGATCTTTGCTCAGGGTGTCCGCATCATAGGTACAGAAGATGGTGGTGATATTGCCTTCCGCATCCTTCTCCACGCGCTCAGCTTTCACCACATAGGCGTTACGCAGACGCACTTCTTTCCCCATCACCAGACGCTTGTACTGCTTGTTCGCTTCTTCGCGGAAGTCAGCACGATCGATCCAGATCTCACCGCTAAACGGTACTTCACGGCTGCCCATTTCCGGTTTGTTCGGATGGTTCGGCATGGTGACCATTTCGCTTTCGCCCTGCGGGTAGTTTTCGATAACCAGTTTCACCGGATCGATAACCGCCATCGCGCGCGGTGCGTTTTCGTTCAGATCTTCACGAATGCAGGACTCCAGCGACGCCATCTCAATGGTGTTGTCCTGCTTGGTAACGCCGATGCGTTTGCAGAATTCACGGATGGAGGCCGCGGTATAGCCACGACGACGCAGGCCAGAAATGGTCGGCATACGCGGATCGTCCCAGCCTTCAACGTGTTTGTCCGTCACCAGCAGGTTCAGCTTACGCTTGGACATCACGGTGTATTCCAGATTCAGGCGCGAGAATTCGTACTGACGCGGGTGAACCGGAATGGTGATGTTGTCCAGCACCCAGTCGTACAGACGACGGTTGTCCTGGAATTCCAGCGTACACAGAGAGTGCGTAATGCCTTCCAGCGCATCGCTGATACAGTGAGTAAAGTCGTACATCGGGTAGATGCACCACTTGTTGCCGGTCTGGTGGTGTTCAGCAAATTTAATGCGGTACAGCACCGGATCGCGCATCACGATAAACGGCGACGCCATATCAATTTTGGCGCGCAGGCACGCTTTACCTTCTTCAAAACCACCGGTACGCATTTTTTCAAACAGCGCCAGGTTCTCTTCCACGCTGCGATCGCGGAACGGGCTGTTTTTACCCGGCTCTTTCAGCGTACCGCGATATTCGCGGATCTGATCCGGCGTCAGCTCATCGACGTACGCCAGACCTTTGGTGATCAGCTCAACCGCATACGCATGCAGCTGATCGAAGTAATCTGAGGAGTAGCAAACGTTGCCAGCCCAGTGAAAACCTAACCACTCGACGTCGTTTTTGATCGAATCAACGTACTCGATATCTTCTTTTACCGGGTTGGTATCATCGAAACGCAGGTTGCACAGACCCTGATAATCTTGCGCGATGCCAAAGTTCAGACAAATGGATTTCGCGTGGCCGATGTGCAGATAGCCATTCGGCTCCGGCGGAAAACGGGTGTGGATTGTGGTGTGCTTACCACTGGCCAGATCTTCATCGATGATCTGACGAATAAAGTTAGTCGGGCGGGCTTCAGCCTCACTCATCGTGGATTCCTCAAAGCGTAAACAACGTATAACGGCATATGATCTTATAAGCCGGACAGACTGACAACCTTTAGTTACTTAAAAAGTGGCTTTGAAGAAAATATGGGGGCTGATTGCTGTAAAAAAAAGCGACGGCGCTTTGCCGGATGACGGCTACGCCTTATCCGGCCTACAAACTGCGTCGAACCGTAGGCCTGATAAGCGCAGCGCCATCAGGCGCATTTGCCGGATAGCAGCTATACCTTATCCAGCCTACAAACTGTGTCGAACCGTAGGCCTGATAAGCGCAGCGCCATCAGGCGCATTTGCCGGATAGCGGCTATACCTTATCCGGCCTGCAGGCTGCAAAAAAAAGCGGCGGAGGTTTCCCGCCGCCGCTCAGGCACAAACTCTACTCAGGAGCGATTATTTGCCTTTAATCTCATACAGTGGCGTTTGACCTGCAACCACCTGACCTTCAGCTTTAATCACCAGACCGCTGAAGTCGTCGATGTTGCTGCAAACCACCGGGCTAATCATCGAGCGCGCATTGGCGTTCAGGAACTCCAGATCCATTTCCAGGATCGGCTGACCGGCAACCACTTCGGCACCCTCTTCCACCAGGCGTTTGAAGCCCTGACCGTTCAGCGCAACGGTATCGATCCCCATGTGGACAACGATTTCCGCGCCTTTTTCAGTTTCCAGGCAGAACGCATGATTGGTGTTGAAGATTTTCACAATGGTGCCTGCCGCCGGGGAAATAACGGTTTTATCCGTTGGTTTCACCGCCACGCCGTCGCCAACCGCTTTGCTGGCGAACGCTTCGTCAGGAACCTGTTCCAGCGCAACCACGTCACCCGTGACTGGAGAAACCAGCGTCGCGATAGTCACCGCATTAGGAACCGCCTGCGGTTTTGCCGCCGGTGCCGCAGTCACTGGCGCACTGTCAGCAGACGCTGCCGCAACCGGGCCACGCGCCACCACTTTCTTCATTTCGTCGCCGATAGATTCCGCTTTCGCGCCGACGATAACCTGGATGGTCTGTTTGTTCAGTTTCACCACGCCGGACGCACCAAGACGTTTACACATCGCATCGCTCACGCGAGCCGCGTCGGCAACGGTCAGACGCAGACGGGTGATGCAGGCATCGATCGCTTTCAGGTTATCCGTACCGCCAACCGCAGCAATGTAGTTGGTCGCCAGTTGGGTCATACCTTCTTCAGTGTTGCTGTTCGCTTCGTCAGTCACGATATCGTCGTCTTTATCTTCACGACCTGGCGTTTTCAGGTTGAACACGCGAATTACCGCACTGAACAGCAGGAAGTAGATGACGAAGAAGACCGCGCCCATCACCAGCAGCATCCAGACGTTTTTGCTGGCCGCAGGCAGGCTATACATCAACACGTAGTCAATTGCGCCTGCGGAGAAGGAGAAGCCCGCATGAATACCCAGCAGCGTCGCGATGAACAGGCTGATACCGGTCAATACTGCGTGCAGGAGGTACAGCAACGGTGCCAGGAACATGAACAGGAATTCCAGCGGCTCAGTAACACCGGTCAGGAACGCGGTGATCGCAACGGACAGCAGCATACCGCCAACCATTGGACGACGCGCTTTCGGCGCAGCGAAGTACATCGCCAGCGCCGCACCCGGCAGACCGAACATCATGATCGGGAAGAAGCCGGACATGAACATCCCCGCCGTGCCGTCACCCGCGTAGAAGCGGTTGATGTCGCCGTGGAATACCGTACCTGCCGTGTTAGTGAACTCGCCAATCTGGAACCAGGCGATGGTGTTCAGCACCTGATGCAGACCTGTCGGGATCAACAGACGGTTGATGAAACCGAAGATACCGGAACCCAGCGCGCCCGCGCCGACGATCCATTCACCGCCCGAATGAATAGCGTGCTGAACCGGAGGCCAGACGTAACCGAAAATCGCCGCCAGCACCAGACAGAAGAAGCCCGTGGCGATCGGCACAAAACGTTTGCCGCCAAAGAAGCTCAGGAAATCAGGAAGTTTGATACCGGACCAACGGTTATAAACGGCGCCGCCCACCAGACCGGTAATGATACCCGCCAGGACGCCCATGTTGATTTCCGGGTTAATCGTCACCATCGCTTTGGTCAGGACGAAGTACCCGACCGCACCCGCCAGCGCTGCTGCACCCGCGCTGTCCTTAGACCAGCTGGATGCCACACCGATGGCGAAGATCAGTGCGAGGTTATCGAAGATCGCCCCGCCCGCCTGCGCGATAAAGGCGACATTCAGTAAATCTGGTTGACCGAATCGCAGCAACAGTGCCGCCACTGGCAGCACTGCGATAGGGAGCTGTAACGCCCTACCCAGTCGCTGGAAAAAACCTAAAATATTCATCTTATTCCCCCTACGAGACCCCGATTAGGCTTCTGGAAGCCATTTTTTTATTGTGCGACAAATCGTTAAAGCGTGATGTTTGGCAACAACGGTATGAATTATTCATCTACGCTCAGAGTGTGTGAAAAATTAATTCGTATCGCAAATTAAACGCGTGTTTTTTGTGATTTTAATCACCAAATATCGTTATTCACCCTCCCTTATACTGGCTAACTGCGAAAACTTATTTTATCATTCAAAAAATCAACACGGATTAGCGCCTGTCCATACGAATCCAGGTTACGCTTACTAACGTACAGATGCTCAATCCGCCAATTTATTACTTTTACTTTTGAGGTGAAGAATGAGACTGATCCCCCTGACGTCCGCTGAACAGGTCGGCAAATGGGCTGCTCGCCATATCGTTAACCGTATTAACGCCTTCAAACCTACCGCCGATCGCCCGTTCGTCCTGGGCCTGCCGACCGGCGGCACGCCGCTGACGGCGTATAAAGCATTAGTCGAAATGCACAAAGCGGGCCAGGTCAGCTTTAAGCATGTGGTGACATTCAACATGGACGAATATGTTGGCCTTCCGAAAGAACACCCGGAAAGCTACCACAGCTTCATGCACCGCAATTTCTTCGATCACGTTGATATTCCGGCAGAAAATATTAACCTGCTCAACGGTAACGCGCCGGATATCGATGCGGAATGCCGTAATTATGAAGAAAAAATCCGTTCTTACGGTAAAATTCACCTGTTTATGGGCGGCGTAGGTAACGACGGCCATATCGCGTTTAACGAACCGGCTTCTTCCCTGGCTTCCCGTACGCGTATCAAAACGCTGACCCATGACACCCGCGTGGCAAACTCCCGCTTCTTTGACGGCGACGTCAACCAGGTGCCGAAATATGCGCTGACCGTAGGCGTGGGTACGCTGCTGGACGCAGAAGAAGTGATGATTCTGGTGCTGGGCCATCAGAAAGCGCAGGCGCTACAGGCGGCTGTCGAAGGCAACGTCAACCACATGTGGACCATTAGCTGTCTGCAACTGCATCCGAAAGCAGTCGTGGTGTGCGACGAACCTTCCACTATGGAACTGAAAGTTAAGACACTGAAATATTTCAACGAGTTAGAAGCCGAAAATATTAAAGGTCTGTAATGTTATCTCCGCCCTGTACGCAGACGCAGGGCGGCATTTTTTGAAATCGGGGGTCGGAATGTATGCTTTAACCCAGGGCCGGATTTTTACCGGTCACGAAATTCTTGATGACCATGCGATTGTTGTCGCCAATGGCCTGATTGATCGCATCTGTCCAATGGCGGAACTGCCGCCAGAGATAGAACAACGCGCGTTGAATGGGGCCATTCTCTCCCCCGGTTTTATTGATGTGCAATTAAACGGCTGCGGCGGCGTCCAGTTCAACGATACCGCTGACGCGGTGACTGTCGAAACGCTGGAAATCATGCAGAAAGCCAATGAGAAATCAGGCTGCACCAGCTATCTGCCGACGCTGATTACCACCAGCGACGATCTGATGAAACAGGGCATTCGCGTCATGCGTGAATACCTGGCGAAATACCCGAATCAGGCATTAGGTCTTCATCTTGAAGGTCCGTGGCTGAACCTGGTCAAAAAAGGCACCCATAATCCGAGTTTTGTCCGCCAACCTGACGCTGCGCTGGTGGACTTCCTGTGCGATAATGCCGATGTGATCACCAAAGTCACGCTGGCGCCGGAAATGGTGCCGGCGGAAGTGATCGCCAAACTGGCGGCGGCGGGCATTGTGGTTTCAGCCGGTCACTCCAACGCGACGTTAAAAGAGGCGAAAGCCGGTTTCCGCGCAGGGATCACCTTTGCCACCCACCTGTTCAACGCGATGCCGTATATTACGGGCCGTGAACCGGGTCTGGCGGGCGCCATTCTTGACGATGCCGATATTTATTGCGGCATCATCGCGGATGGTCTGCATGTTGATTACGTCAACATTCGTAACGCTAAACGTCTGAAAGGTGACAAACTTTGCCTGGTGACCGATGCAACCGCCCCGGCGGGTGCAAACATTGAACAGTTCATTTTTGCTGGTAAAACAATATACTACCGTAATGGACTGTGTGTGGATGAGAACGGTACGCTGAGCGGATCATCATTAACCATGATCGAAGGCGTGCGTAATCTGGTTGAACATTGCGGTATTGCGCTGGATGAAGTGCTGCGTATGGCGACGCTCTACCCTGCGCGCGCGATTGGCGTCGATAAGCAGCTCGGCAGCCTCGCGCCGGGTAAAGTTGCGAACCTGACCGCCTTCACCCACGACTTTAAAATCATCAAGACCATCGTTAATGGTAACGAGGTCGTTACTGAGTAAGAGAAAGTATGACACCAGGCGGACAAGCTCAAATAGGTAATGTTGATCTCGTAAAACAGCTTAACAGCGCGGCCGTTTACCGCCTGATTGACCAGCACGGGCCAATCTCGCGTATTCAGATTGCCGAGCAAAGCCAGCTTGCTCCCGCCAGCGTAACCAAAATTACGCGTCAACTCATTGAACGCGGGCTGATCAAAGAAGTTGATCAGCAGGCCTCCACCGGGGGCCGCCGCGCCATCTCCATCGTTACCGAAACCCGTAATTTCCATGCTATTGGCGTGCGGTTGGGTCGTCATGACGCAACCATTACCCTGTTTGACCTGAGCAGTAAAGTGCTGGCTGAAGAGCACTACCCGCTGCCAGAGCGCACTCAGGAGACGCTGGAACATGCCCTGCTCAATGCCATCACCACATTCGTCGACAGTAATCAGCGTAAACTTCGCGAGTTAATCGCGATTTCCGTGATCCTGCCGGGTCTTGTCGATCCCGAAAGCGGCGTGATCCGCTATATGCCGCATATTCAGGTTGAAAACTGGGGATTAGTTGAAGCGCTGGAAAAACGTTTTCACGTAACCTGTTTTGTCGGTCACGATATCCGCAGTCTGGCGCTGGCCGAGCACTATTTCGGTGCAAGCCAGGATTGCGAAGATTCCATTCTGGTGCGCGTACACCGGGGGACTGGCGCCGGGATTATCTCAAATGGCCGCATTTTTATTGGTCGCAACGGCAACGTCGGAGAGATCGGTCATATTCAGGTCGAGCCGCTGGGCGAGCGCTGTCACTGCGGCAATTTTGGCTGTCTGGAAACCATCGCCGCCAACGCGGCCATTGAACAACGCGTACAGCACTTACTCAAGCAGGGCTACCAAAGTCGCGTTACGCTGGACGACTGCACGATTAAAACCATCTGCAAGGCAGCTAATAAAGGTGACAGCTTAGCGGCAGAGGTGATTGAACACGTTGGTCGTCATCTGGGCAAAACCATCGCTATCGCTATCAACCTGTTTAATCCGCAAAAAATCGTGATTGCCGGTGAAATTACCGAAGCGGATAAAGTGCTGCTGCCGGCGATTGAAAGCTGCATCAACACACAGGCGCTGAAAGCGTTTCGCAAAAATTTGCCGGTTGTCCGTTCCACGCTGGATCACCGCTCCGCCATCGGCGCATTTGCGCTGGTGAAACGCGCCATGCTCAACGGCATTTTGTTGCAACATTTGCTGGAAAATTAATGAGCTTTTATAGTGGCGCATTATGACTAAATCCTTTGGGTAGTTCATGACCATCAAGAATGTAATTTGTGATATTGACGGCGTGCTGATGCACGACAATGTTGCCGTACCCGGTGCGGCAGAATTTCTGACGGATGTAATGGAAAAAGGTCTGCCGCTGGTGCTGCTGACCAATTACCCTTCGCAGACCGGCCAGGATCTGGCGAACCGCTTTGCTACCGCAGGGGTTAACGTACCTGACAGCGTTTTTTATACTTCCGCGATGGCCACCGCCGATTTTCTGCGTCGTCAGGAAGGTAAGAAAGCCTATGTGGTCGGTGAAGGCGCACTAATTCACGAATTGTATAAAGCAGGTTTTACCATTACCGACGTCAATCCCGATTTTGTGATTGTCGGTGAGACCCGCTCCTATAACTGGGACATGATGCATAAAGCGGCCTTCTTCGTCGCCAACGGCGCCCGTTTCATCGCCACTAACCCCGATACCCACGGTCGTGGTTTCTATCCGGCCTGCGGCGCGCTCTGTGCAGGTATTGAAAAAATTTCTGGCCGTAAGCCTTTTTACGTCGGTAAACCCAGCCCGTGGATTATCCGCGCCGCGTTAAACAAAATGCAGGCGCACTCGGAAGAGACCGTTATCGTCGGCGACAATCTGCGCACCGATATTCTGGCAGGATTCCAGGCCGGTCTGGAAACCATTCTGGTGCTCTCTGGCGTCTCAACGCTCAACGATATCGACGACATGCCGTTCAGACCAAGCTGGATTTATCCTTCCGTCGCCGAAATCGACGTTATCTAAACGCCCCCCAGCCTGATGGCGCTGCGCTTATCAGGCCTACAATATTGTTCTGTTCGAATCGTAGGCCTGATAAAAAACATCGTTTAATAAAATCGCCATAAAATTATCGATTCATCAATAAACACGCTCATTACGTAATCTTTTTTCATCATTCAACAACTGCCATTGCATTTTTTTCTTTCATCACGCCAAATCTCTTGCGAACCCTGCAGCTTTGCGGCATTTTCATAAACAAGCAAACACAAAAAAGCACCACGCAACGGGTTAATGGAGAAGGTTATGTGTTCTATTTTTGGCGTATTCGATATCAAAACAGACGCGGTTGAGCTGCGTAAAAAAGCCCTTGAGCTGTCACGTTTGATGCGCCATCGCGGCCCAGACTGGTCCGGTATTTACGCCTGCGATAACGCGATTCTGGCACACGAGCGTCTGTCTATTGTCGACGTCAACGCCGGTGCGCAACCGCTGTACAACGAAAAGAAAACACATGTGCTGGCCGTTAACGGTGAAATTTATAACCACCAGGCATTACGCGCGGAATATGGCGACCGCTATCAGTTCCAGACCGGGTCTGACTGTGAAGTGATCCTCGCACTGTACCAGGAAAAAGGGGTGGAATTTCTCGACGACTTACAGGGTATGTTCGCCTTTGCGCTGTACGACAGCGAACAGGATGCCTGGCTGATTGGTCGCGACCACATCGGGATCATCCCGCTTTATATGGGTCATGACGAGCACGGCAACTTTTATGTCGCCTCTGAAATGAAGGCGCTGGTGCCGGTCTGCCGCACGATTAAAGAGTTCCCGGCAGGCAGCTACCTGTGGAGCAAAGACGGTGAGATTCGTCAGTATTACCAGCGCGACTGGTTCGAGTTCGACGCAGTGAAAGACAACGAAACGGACAAAAACGTGCTGCGTCAGGCGCTGGAAGAGTCCGTCAAAAGCCACCTGATGTCAGACGTGCCATACGGCGTATTGCTCTCGGGCGGCCTGGATTCCTCCATCATTTCCGCCATCACCAAGAAATTCGCCGCACGCCGCGTGGAAGATCAGGAACGTTCGGAAGCCTGGTGGCCTCAGTTGCACTCCTTTGCTGTCGGTCTGGAAGGCTCCCCGGATCTGAAAGCCGCGCAGGAAGTGGCAAACCATCTCGGCACCGTGCATCACGAAATTCACTTCACCGTGCAGGAAGGTCTGGATGCGATTCGCGACGTGATTTACCACATCGAAACTTACGATGTCACCACCATTCGCGCCTCGACGCCGATGTATTTAATGTCGCGTAAAATCAAAGCGATGGGAATCAAAATGGTGCTGTCCGGCGAAGGTTCCGATGAAGTGTTCGGCGGCTATCTCTACTTCCATAAAGCGCCAAACGCCAAAGAACTGCACGAAGAGACCGTGCGTAAGCTACAGGCGTTGCATATGTTTGACTGCGCTCGCGCCAACAAAGCGATGTCTGCCTGGGGCGTCGAAGCCCGCGTCCCGTTCCTGGATAAGAAATTCCTCGATGTGGCGATGCGCATCAACCCGGAAGACAAAATGTGCGGCAACGGCAAAATGGAGAAACATATCCTGCGTGAATGTTTTGAATCCTACCTGCCCGCAAGCGTGGCATGGCGTCAAAAAGAGCAGTTCTCTGACGGCGTCGGCTACAGCTGGATCGACACTCTGAAAGAGGTCGCGGCAGAGCAAATTTCCGACCAGCAACTGGAAACCGCCCGCTTCCGTTTCCCGTACAACACGCCATCTTCTAAAGAAGCGTACCTGTACCGTGAAATCTTCGAAGAGTTGTTCCCGGTACCCAGCGCGGCAGAATGTGTACCAGGCGGCCCGTCCGTCGCCTGTTCTTCTGCGAAGGCCATCGAATGGGATGAGGCGTTCAAAACGATGGACGATCCATCAGGCCGCGCCGTCGGCGTACACCAGTCCGCTTATAAATAAGTTATCGTGATAAAAAGAGTCCTGCGGGGCTCTTTTTTTACGCCGTTTTTTCACCGCAAAAAACGATTAATAACCAATAATTGCCGAATATTGCGTCACGCTGTTCGCAACCTAACCAAACAGTCACATTCCGGCCATTTTCAATGAAAAAGAGGTTGACGCTTCAAGGCTCAATACGCATAATGCGCCCCGCAACGCCGATAAGGTAACGCGAAAAAAGATGGCTACGTAGCTCAGTTGGTTAGAGCACATCACTCATAATGATGGGGTCACAGGTTCGAATCCCGTCGTAGCCACCATCTTTTTTGCGGGAGTGGCGAAATTGGTAGACGCACCAGATTTAGGTTCTGGCGCCGCAAGGTGTGCGAGTTCAAGTCTCGCCTCCCGCACCATTCACCAGTACGCGTTGCACGGATGGGGTATCGCCAAGCGGTAAGGCACCGGTTTTTGATACCGGCATTCCCTGGTTCGAATCCAGGTACCCCAGCCATATTTCTTCGAGTTTGCGGATTGCCGCGACGGTCATTGGGGTATCGCCAAGCGGTAAGGCACCGGTTTTTGATACCGGCATTCCCTGGTTCGAATCCAGGTACCCCAGCCATCGAAGAAAACAATCTGGCTACGTAGCTCAGTTGGTTAGAGCACATCACTCATAATGATGGGGTCACAGGTTCGAATCCCGTCGTAGCCACCAAATTCTTGGGGTATCGCCAAGCGGTAAGGCACCGGATTCTGATTCCGGCATTCCGAGGTTCGAATCCTCGTACCCCAGCCAAATTTGAAAGACGTTCGGATGACGAACGCAAAAACCAACCATTGGGGTATCGCCAAGCGGTAAGGCACCGGATTCTGATTCCGGCATTCCGAGGTTCGAATCCTCGTACCCCAGCCACATTAAAAAAGCTCGCTTCGGCGAGCTTTTTGCTTTTCTGCCCGGCACTCCGGGCGGTGTAGGCCTGATAAGCGCAACGCTATCAGGCACAGAACATCCTACAACCCTAACGCATACTTCAGAGCCTGACGTTTCAACACGCCTGCGCGCTCTGCCGCCATCAATCCAATATTACGCATAATGCGCAGCGGCTGAAGATTATTGCTGAAACCGGCATAGAACAGATCCATCCCGCTTTGCATAATGAAGTTATCCGCCATGCGGCGCGTCTGATAGCGTTTCAGCACCTGGTGACTGGCCCAGACTTCGCCATGACTGCGGGCGCTGATCAACACATCCAGCAGCGCATCCACATCACGATACCCCAGGTTTACCCCCTGCCCGGCTAATGGATGAATGGTATGCGCCGCATCCCCCACCAGCGCCAGACCAGGCTGTACGTATTGCAACGCATGGCGGCGCGTCAGCGGAAAAGCGCCTGCCGCAACCGGTGTGACCGCCCCCAGACGCGACGGAAAATGTTGCATAATTTCCGCCTGCAACTGCGGCATACTCAGGTTTTGCAACTGGCGAATACGCGCCGGTGAGTCATACCACACCAGCGATGCCCAGTTGTCGAACAACGGTAAAAAGGCCCGTGGGCCGTCTGGCGTAAATTGCTGCCAGGTGCTGTCACCGGGATCGTTCTCACACTGTACGGTAATCAGCATACAGGACTGAGCATACTGCCAGGCATGAATGCCAATCCCCGCCAGCTGTCGTACCTGCGAGTTCGCACCGTCAGCGCCGATCACCAATTTTGCGATAAGACGCTCGCCATCCGCCAGCTCCAGCTCATGTCGATCATTGTGGCGATGCAACGCAATCAGTGAAGCAGGTACGCGCAGCGTCACTTTCGGGTGCGCGTCCAGCGCTTGCCACAGCGCCTGTTGCAGCACGATATTCTCAACCATATAGCCAAGCAGCGGTAACTTAAGCTCAGCGGCGTCAAACACCACATGGGCGTTTTCCCACTCCCAGGTTTCCAGACGACGGTACGGATGGCTGCGCATCCCCTGCACCGCATCCCAGACGCCCAGGCCTTTAAGCAGCGACACCGACGCCGCGCTGATCGCTGAAATACGCACATCAGGCTGGCTGTCGGCCACAAACGGCGCAGGCTCAGCATGTTCAATCACCGTGACGGTAAATCCATGCTGCGCCAGTCCCAGCGCCAGCGCGCCACCGACCATCCCCCCGCCAACAATGGCAATTTCCGTTGGTTGATTTGTCATGGTCACTCATCCTGTTACGTTGATAAGACAAGTTTACAGGATTTTTTACCTCTAAGGGCTGATAAGCGTCATACTGGTCACAACCGCGCCAAAGCATTACACTATGCGCCCTGCAATTCAGCCACTATTTCGCAAGAGCAAGTCGATGACCAAAAAACTCCATATTAAAACCTGGGGCTGTCAGATGAACGAGTACGATTCATCGAAGATGGCCGATCTGCTGGATGCTACCCACGGGTATCAACTGACCGAGGTCGCGGAAGAAGCGGATGTGCTGCTGCTGAATACCTGCTCAATCCGCGAGAAGGCTCAGGAAAAAGTCTTCCATCAATTAGGCCGCTGGAAGCTCTTAAAAGAGAAGAACCCGGACCTGATTATCGGCGTCGGCGGTTGCGTGGCCTCCCAGGAAGGCGACCACATCCGTCAACGTGCGCACTATGTCGATATTATTTTTGGCCCGCAAACGCTGCACCGCTTACCGGAAATGATCAACTCCGTTCGTGGCGACCGCAGCCCGGTGGTGGACATCAGCTTCCCGGAAATCGAGAAGTTCGACCGCCTGCCGGAACCGCGTGCGGAAGGCCCGACCGCGTTTGTCTCCATCATGGAAGGGTGTAATAAATACTGCACGTACTGTGTGGTGCCGTATACCCGTGGTGAAGAGGTCAGCCGTCCGTCTGACGACATCCTGTTTGAGATCGCCCAGCTTGCCGCTCAGGGCGTGCGTGAAGTCAACCTGCTCGGTCAGAACGTTAACGCCTGGCGCGGTGAAAACTACGACGGCACCACCGGCTCCTTTGCCGACCTGCTGCGTCTGGTTGCCGCCATTGACGGGATCGATCGCATCCGCTTCACCACCAGCCACCCGATCGAGTTCACCGACGACATCATCGAAGTTTACCGTGATACGCCGGAACTGGTGAGCTTCCTGCACCTGCCGGTACAGAGCGGCGCGGATCGCGTACTGAATCTGATGGGGCGTACCCACACGGCGCTGGAGTACAAAGCGATCATCCGTAAACTGCGCGCGGCGCGCCCGGATATTCAAATCAGCTCGGACTTCATCGTTGGTTTCCCGGGCGAAACGACTCAGGACTTCGAACAGACCATGAAGCTGATTGCCGACGTCAATTTCGACATGAGCTACAGCTTTATCTTCTCGGCGCGTCCGGGTACACCGGCGGCCGATATGGTTGACGATGTGCCGGAAGAAGAGAAAAAGCAGCGTCTGTATATTCTACAGGAGCGTATTAACCAGCAGGCGATGGCCTGGAGCCGTCGGATGCTCGGCACCGTCCAGCGTATTCTGGTGGAAGGCACCTCGCGTAAGAGCATTATGGAACTGTCAGGCCGTACCGAAAATAACCGCGTGGTGAACTTTGAAGGCACCCCGGAGATGATCGGTAAGTTTGTGGATGTGGAAATCACCGATGTCTACACCAACTCTCTGCGCGGCAAGGTTGTACGCACCGAAGATGAGATGGGGCTGCGCGTGGCTGAAACGCCGGAGTCAGTCATTGCCCGTACCCGTAAAGAAAACGAGATTGGCGTCGGTTTTTACCAGCCTTAATCCTGCTGAAAAGCGAAAAAATGCCCGATGGCGCTGCACTTATCGGGCCTACGGCACAATATGGTTCGTAGGCCGGATAAGGCACTTGTGCCGCCATCCGGCAAATAACAGACAGGCCTTGTAATTCCCCCCTACGCCCCCATCTTCATTGCAATGCTTGCGCCTTTATCCTGTGGCGTGAATAATTTCCTTATCTGCCGGTGAATTTTCATTTTCCGGCGACTCAGGCATAAGAGGAACAGTTTGAACATAGACACTCGCGAAATTACCCTTGAGCCCGCAGACAACGCCCGTCTGTTGAGCCTTTGCGGCCCGTTTGACGACAACATCAAACAACTGGAACGCCGTCTCGGCATCGAGATCAACCGTCGTGACAATCACTTTAAGCTGACCGGTCGCCCGATTTGCGTCACCGCCGCGGTAGATATCCTGCGCAGCCTGTACGTCGATACCGCCCCGATGCGCGGTCAGATTCAGGACATCGAGCCGGAACAAATCCACCTTGCGATTAAAGAAGCGCGCGTGCTGGAACAAAGCGCGGAGAGCGTTCCTGACTATGGCAAGGCGATAAATATTAAAACCAAGCGTGGCGTGATTAAGCCGCGCACGCCGAATCAGGCGCAGTACATCGCCAACATTCTTGATCACGACATTACTTTCGGCGTTGGCCCTGCCGGTACGGGGAAAACCTACCTCGCCGTAGCCGCCGCCGTGGACGCTCTTGAGCGTCAGGAAATTCGTCGTATTCTGCTAACCCGTCCGGCAGTGGAAGCCGGGGAAAAACTGGGCTTTCTGCCAGGCGACCTGAGCCAGAAGGTAGACCCGTATCTTCGCCCGCTGTATGACGCGCTGTTTGAGATGCTCGGCTTCGAGAAAGTAGAAAAGCTGATTGAGCGCAACGTCATTGAAGTCGCGCCGCTGGCCTATATGCGCGGTCGTACGCTGAACGACGCCTTTATTATTCTCGATGAGAGCCAGAACACCACCATCGAACAGATGAAGATGTTCCTGACGCGTATCGGCTTTAATTCGAAAGCGGTTATTACCGGCGACGTCACGCAGATTGACCTGCCGCGCAACACGAAGTCTGGCCTGCGCCATGCGATAGAAGTGCTGGCGGAAGTCGAAGAGATCAGCTTTAACTTTTTCCACAGCGAAGACGTGGTGCGCCATCCGGTGGTTGCCCGTATCGTTAACGCCTATGAAGCCTGGGAAGAAGCGGAGCAAAAACGCAAGGCAGCGCTGGCGGCAGAACGCAAGCGTGAAGCGCAGGAGCAGGAACAAAAATGAGTCAGGTGATCCTCGATTTACAACTGGCATGTGAAGACCATTCCGACCTGCCGGAAGAGAGCCAGTTTCAGACGTGGCTGAATGCGGTGATCCCACAGTTTCAGGAAGAATCAGAAGTGACGATTCGCCTGGTGGATGAAGCCGAAAGCCACGATCTTAACCTGACCTACCGCGGGAAAGATAAGCCAACCAACGTGCTCTCTTTCCCGTTTGAAGCGCCGCCAGGTATGGAGATGCCGCTGCTGGGCGATCTGATCATCTGCCGCCAGGTGGTGGAGCAAGAAGCGAAAGAGCAAGATAAGCCGATGGAGGCCCACTGGGCGCATATGGTCGTGCACGGCAGCCTGCATTTGCTGGGCTACGACCATATCGAAGATGATGAAGCGGAAGAGATGGAAGCCCTCGAAACAGAGATTATGCTTGCTCTGGGCTATGAGGACCCGTACATTTCCGAGAAAGACTAAGTACGATGAACAAACATGCCGTCAGCCGTTAAGTATATGCATGACGAGCGACCTATTAACCAACATGAGAACCCATACGACGCCATGAGCGACGACAATTCACACAGTAGTGACACGTTAAACAGCAAAAAGGGATTTTTTTCCCTGTTACTGAGCCAACTTTTCCACGGTGAACCCAAAAACCGTGACGAACTGCTGGCGCTGATCCGTGATTCCGGGCAGAACGACCTTATCGATGAAGATACGCGCGATATGCTCGAAGGGGTGATGGACATTGCGGACCAGCGCGTTCGCGACATCATGATCCCCCGCTCCCAGATGATTACCCTGAAACGCAACCAGACGCTGGATGAGTGCCTTGATGTCATCATTGAGTCAGCACACTCGCGTTTCCCGGTCATCAGCGAAGACAAAGATCACATTGAAGGGATTCTGATGGCGAAGGATCTGCTGCCGTTTATGCGCAGCGATGCCGAAGCCTTCAGCATGGAAAAAGTGTTACGCCAGGCCGTTGTTGTCCCGGAGAGTAAGCGCGTTGACCGCATGCTCAAAGAGTTCCGCTCCCAGCGTTACCATATGGCGATCGTTATCGACGAGTTTGGCGGGGTGTCGGGTCTGGTGACCATTGAAGACATTCTCGAACTGATCGTGGGTGAAATTGAAGACGAGTATGATGAAGAAGATGATATCGACTTCCGTCAGCTCAGTCGCCACACCTGGACCATTCGCGCTCTCGCACCGATTGAAGACTTCAACGAAGCCTTCGGCACCAGCTTCAGCGATGAAGAGGTCGATACCATTGGCGGTCTGGTGATGCAGGCGTTCGGTCATCTGCCTGCGCGCGGTGAGACCATTGACATTGATGGTTACCAGTTCAAAGTCGCTATGGCCGACAGCCGCCGTATTATTCAGGTTCATGTCAGAATACCGGATGACTCGCCCCAGCCTAAACTGGACGAATAAAACCAAAAGTGGACTAAAGACTAAATGGCATTTGCCTCACTGATTGAACGCCAGCGCATTCGCCTGCTGCTGGCGTTATTATTCGGCGCCTGCGGAACGCTGGCTTTTTCTCCGTATGACGTCTGGCCCGCCGCGCTTATCTCGCTTATGGGCCTGCAGGCGTTAACCTTACACCGCCGCCCGCTCCAGTCGGCTGCTATCGGCTACTTCTGGGGGCTGGGACTCTTTGGCTCCGGCATCAACTGGGTCTACGTCAGTATCGCGCAGTTCGGCGGTATGCCCGGCCCGATAAACGTCTTTCTTGTGGTGCTGCTTGCCGCATACCTTTCCCTCTACACGGGCCTGTTTGCCGGTATTCTGTCGCGTCTGTGGCCGAAAACCACCTGGCTGCGCGTGGCGATCGCCGCCCCCGTAGTCTGGCAAATCACCGAGTTTCTGCGTGGCTGGGTACTGACTGGCTTCCCGTGGCTACAGTTCGGCTATAGCCAGATTGACGGCCCGCTGAAGGGGCTGGCGCCGGTGATGGGCGTTGAGGCCATCAACTTCCTGCTGATGATGGTCAGCGGCCTGCTGGTGCTGGCGGCAGTTACCCGCAACTGGCGTCCTCTGGTCGCCGCGCTGGTGTTATTTGCCCTGCCCTTCCCGCTGCGTTACATCCAGTGGTATACGCTGGAGCCGGAAAAAACAACGCAGGTCTCGCTAGTTCAGGGCGACATTCCCCAATCGCTGAAGTGGGATGAGAGTCAGCTTATCAATACGCTGAAAATCTATCTCGACGCCACCCAGCCGGAAATGGGTAAATCGCAACTGATTATCTGGCCGGAGTCCGCCATTCCCGATCTGGAGATTAATCAGCAGCGTTTTCTGGACATGATGGACGATCTGCTGAAATCCAAAAACAGCACGTTGATTACCGGCATCGTCGATGCGCGTCTGAACAAGCAGAACCGCTACGACACCTACAACACGATTATCACGCTGGGTAAAGACAGCCCGTACAGCTACGATTCCAGCAATCGCTACAACAAAAACCACCTGGTGCCGTTTGGCGAGTTCGTGCCGCTGGAGTCGATTCTGCGCCCGTTAGCGCCGTTCTTTGACCTGCCGATGTCCTCATTCAGCCGTGGGCCGTACATACAGCCACAGCTGCATGCGCATGGCTTTAAACTGACGGCGGCGATTTGCTACGAAATCATTCTGGGTGAACAGGTTCGGGACAATTTCCGCCCGGACACTGACTATCTGCTGACCATCTCTAACGACGCCTGGTTCGGAAAATCTATCGGCCCGTGGCAGCACTTCCAGATGGCGAGAATGCGTTCTCTGGAGCTGGCGCGCCCGCTGTTGCGCAGCACCAACAACGGCATTACGGCAGTCATTGGTCCGCAGGGTGAAATTCAGGCGATGATCCCGCAGTTTACCCGCGACGTGTTGACCACCCACGTTACGCCAACCCGTGGTTTAACGCCTTATGCCCGTACCGGCAACTGGCCGTTATGGTTGCTCACCGCGCTGATGGGCTTTGGCGCCGTGGTGATGAGCCTGCGTCAGCGCCGTAAATAATCTCCCTTATTACCGGGTAAGACGCGATGCGTCTTACCCGGCCTGGCTATATCCCTCCATTCTGGCACGCCTATTGCTTTGTTAAACAAGGTAAACCTTGTTTTGGCTATATGTGCAACCTGGTCGCACCAATATCGATCATCGGTAGCACCCAAACAGTGCAATGAAAGATTTTTGCCTCTAAACGGTGCGGCGCACTTCGCAAAAATAAACAATAAAGCAGCAAAATCTTTACATTCAGCCAAACTAAATGTTAACAAACACGCATAACACTGCACGCTCAAGTTGCAGACGATAACAACACAAACACTCACAATGGGTATCAATGCGTCGATGGCGCAGACGATAAAGGAGTTGGATATGCAATTACGTAAGCTAGCCACAGCAATGCTGGTCATGGGAATGTCTGCCGGTCTGGCACACGCGGAAGACGCCGCGCCGGCGGCGGGCAGTACGCTGGATAAAATCGCGAAGAATGGCATTATCGTCGTCGGCCACCGCGAGTCCTCCGTGCCGTTCTCTTACTACGACAACCAGCAAAAAGTGGTCGGTTATTCACAGGACTACTCCAACGCCATCGTTGAAGCCGTGAAGAAAAAGCTTAACAAACCTGACCTGCAGGTGAAGCTGATCCCAATTACCTCCCAGAACCGTATCCCGCTGTTGCAGAACGGAACCTTCGACTTTGAATGTGGCTCCACCACCAACAACGTCGAACGCCAGAAACAGGCCGCGTTCTCTGACACCATTTTCATCGTCGGTACGCGTCTGCTGGCGAAAAAAGACGGCGATATTAAAGACTTCCCGGACCTGAAAGGGAAAGCAGTCGTGGTCACCTCCGGTACCACCTCTGAAATTCTGCTGCACAAGCTGAATGAAGAACAAAAAATGAATATGCGCATTATCAGCGCGAAAGACCACGGCGACTCCTTCCGTACGCTGGAAAGCGGTCGTGCCGTCGCCTTTATGATGGATGATGCCCTGCTGGCGGGTGAACGTGCGAAAGCCAAAAAACCAGACAACTGGGAGATCGTCGGTAAGCCGCAATCTCAGGAAGCCTACGGCTGTATGCTGCGTAAAAACGATCCTGAGTTTAAAACGCTGGTAGATGACACGATTGCCCAGGTGCAGACCTCAGGCGAAGCGGAAAAATGGTTTGATAAGTGGTTTAAAAACCCAATCCCGCCGAAAAACCTGAACATGAATTTCGAACTGTCCGACGAGATGAAGGCGCTGTTCAAAGAACCGAATGACAAAGCACTTAACTAACTAAAATAAATGGGGCGGGATCTCCTTGCCCTCTCGATTGTCATTCAGCACGGACAGACTATAAGCCTGATGGTCGTTCCCCATCAGGCCTGAAAACCGCAAAACGCTGGATAACAATCTTCGAGGGTAGCGCTGCTACCCTTTTTTTTCTGGAGTAGATTTATGTCAATAGACTGGAACTGGGGGATTTTTTTACAACAAGCCCCGTTCGGCAACACCACGTATCTCGGCTGGCTCTGGAGCGGCTTCCAGGTCACCGTCGCGTTATCCATCACCGCCTGGATTATTGCTTTCCTCGTCGGCTCGTTATTCGGCATTTTACGTACTGTACCTAACCGCTTCCTCTCAGGAATGGGGACGCTTTACGTGGAACTGTTTCGTAACGTCCCGCTGATTGTTCAGTTCTTTACCTGGTATCTAGTCGTGCCTGAGCTGTTGCCGGAAAATATCGGCATGTGGTTCAAGGCGGAACTGGACCCGAACATTCAATTTTTCCTCTCATCAATGATCTGTCTGGGGCTGTTTACCGCTGCGCGCGTCTGCGAGCAGGTACGCGCCGCAATTCAGTCGCTGCCTCGCGGGCAGAAAAACGCTGCGCTGGCGATGGGGCTGACGCTGCCTCAGGCTTATCGCTATGTTCTGCTACCGAACGCCTATCGGGTGATTGTCCCGCCGATGACCTCGGAAATGATGAACCTGGTGAAAAACTCCGCCATCGCATCGACCATTGGTCTGGTGGATATGGCGGCGCAGGCGGGCAAGCTGCTGGATTACTCCGCCCACGCCTGGGAGTCGTTCACCGCGATTACGCTGGCCTACGTGCTGATTAATGCCGTCATTATGCTGGTGATGAATCTGGTGGAACGTAAAGTCCGCCTGCCTGGCAATATGGGAGGCAAATAATGTACGAGTTTGACTGGAGTTCGATCGTTCCTTCCATGCCGTATTTGCTGGCCGGGCTGGTGATCACCCTGAAAATTACCGTCACCGCCGTGGTGATCGGGATTCTCTGGGGCACCATTCTGGCGGTAATGCGTCTCTCAAGTTTCGCCCCTGTCGCCTGGTTTGCGAAAGCTTACGTCAACGTTTTCCGCTCCATCCCGCTGGTGATGGTGCTGCTATGGTTCTACCTGATTGTGCCGGGGCTGTTGCAGGACGTACTGGGTATTTCGCCCAAAACGGATATTCGCCTGATTTCAGCGATGGTCGCGTTTTCCATGTTTGAGGCGGCGTATTACTCGGAGATTATCCGTGCGGGTATTCAGAGCATTTCACGCGGGCAGTCCAGCGCTGCGCTGGCGCTGGGGATGACCCACTGGCAGTCGATGAAGCTCATCATCCTGCCGCAGGCGTTCCGTGCGATGGTGCCGCTGCTGCTTACCCAGGGTATCGTACTGTTCCAGGATACCTCCCTGGTTTACGTGTTAAGCCTCGCGGATTTCTTCCGCACCGCCACCACCATTGGCGAGCGTGATGGTACGCAGGTCGAAATGATCCTGTTTGCCGGTGCCGTCTACTTTGTTATCAGCCTGAGCGCGTCGTTGTTGGTCAGCTATTTGAAGAAAAGGACAGTTTAATGATTACCCTGAAAAATGTTTCTAAATGGTATGGTCACTTTCAGGTGCTGACCGACTGCTCCACGGAAGTGAAAAAAGGTGAAGTGGTGGTAGTCTGCGGCCCGTCGGGTTCCGGTAAATCAACCCTGATCAAAACGGTGAACGGACTGGAACCGGTGCAACAGGGTGAAATCACCGTTGACGGCACCAAAGTGAATGACAAAAAAACGGATCTGGCGAAGCTCCGCTCGCGGGTCGGAATGGTGTTCCAGCACTTTGAACTGTTCCCGCATCTGTCGATCATTGAAAACCTGACGCTGGCGCAGGTGAAAGTGCTCAAACGCGGCAAAGCGCCCGCCCGTGAAAAAGCGCAGAAGTTGCTTGAGCGCGTAGGACTCTCGGCCCATGCCAATAAGTTCCCGGCGCAGCTTTCCGGCGGGCAGCAACAGCGTGTGGCAATCGCGCGCGCGCTGTGCATGGACCCTATCGCTATGCTGTTTGATGAACCGACATCCGCACTCGATCCTGAAATGATCAACGAAGTGCTGGACGTTATGGTCGAGCTGGCAAACGAAGGGATGACCATGATGGTCGTCACCCACGAAATGGGCTTTGCCCGTAAGGTGGCCAATCGGGTGATCTTTATGGACGAGGGGAAAATTGTCGAAGACTCACCGAAAGAGGAGTTCTTCGCCAACCCGAAATCGGACCGCGCCAAAGACTTCCTGGCGAAAATCCTGCATTAATCCTCCCGGCGCGCACGACAGAGTGCGCGCCATATCACGCTTTATCTCTTCATATCTCGAATCGCACTCATCCCGGCGTTACCCTTGTCACAAAGTACCACTTACAAGGAGCAACAATGGCACTTCCAGTCCTTTTTGATTGCGATCCAGGTCATGACGACGCCATCGCAATTGTTCTCGCCCTCGCATCGCCTGAACTGGATGTGAAAGCGATCACCTCTTCCGCCGGTAACCAGACGCCTGACAAAACGCTGCGTAACGTATTGCGTATGCTGACGCTACTGGGGCGTACCGATATTCCTGTCGCGGGCGGCGCGATAAAACCGCTGATGCGCGATCTGATCATCGCCGATAACGTACACGGCGAAAGCGGACTGGACGGCCCGGCGCTACCGGAGCCGTCATTTGCGCCGCAGACCTGCACCGCCGTTGAGCTGATGGCGAAAACCCTGCGCGAAAGCCCGGAACCGGTAACCATCGTCGCCACCGGGCCGCAAACCAACGTCGCCTTGCTGCTGAACAGCTATCCAGAATTGCACCGTAAAATCGCCCGTATTGTGATCATGGGCGGCGCGATGGGATTAGGTAACTGGACGCCAGCGGCAGAATTCAATATTTACGTCGATCCCGAAGCGGCAGAGATTGTTTTCCAGTCAGGGATTCCCGTGGTGATGGCCGGGCTGGACGTAACGCACAAAGCGCAGATTCACGCTGAAGATACCGAGCGTTTCCGGGCGACGGGCAACCCTGTTTCCACGATCGTGGCGGAGTTGCTGGATTTCTTCCTCGAATATCACAAAGACGAAAAGTGGGGCTTTACCGGCGCGCCGTTGCATGACCCTTGCACCATCGCCTGGCTGCTAAAACCCGAGCTTTTCACCACCGTTGAACGTTGGGTCGGCGTGGAGACTCAGGGGAAATACACCCAGGGAATGACGGTCGTGGATTATTACTTCCTGACGGGCAATAAACCGAATGCGACGGTCATGGTCGATATCGACCGGCAGGGCTTTGTGGATTTACTGGCGGAGAGGCTGGCGTTCTACGCATCATAACCAGCCGGATGGCGCTAACGCTTATCCGGCCTACATCAGCGTACAATTTGTAGGCCGGATAAGACGCTTCGCGTCGCCATCCGGCACTGCCGATTACGGCTCAAACGGTCTGCGCTGGAACTGGTCGTGGCCGCATTTCGGGCACAGCGGCAGTACATCCGGCGTATACACCGCTAAATGGTAATGACACTTCTCGCACACAAGGTTGCCTAAGCCGACCACCTCGCCGCTGTGGTAGACCCCGTGGTGATTGAGATCCTGGAACACTTCGCGCCACTCCAGTTGCGTTTTGTCGGTGATGTCCGCCAGCTCCTGCCAGAGGCTCTCTTTAATCACCCGCATAAAGACGCTGTCGCTCTCCTCTTCCTGGCTCTCCTCGTAGCTCATGGCGAACTCTTCCAGGTCGCGTCTGACGGCGCGCGTCAGTTCGTCCACCTCGATTCGCGTTAACTCCCCTGCTTTCATTACGCTCTGACGCGCCTGTTCCACCAGCGCGTCAATATCGCGTTCGCCATTACGCAGGCGTTCGCTTAATGACGTCACCAGTTCACGGTAATATTGAGCAACCTTGTTCATCGCTTCGCCTCTTGGGTCGTTAACTGTCTATAATAATAGACGTTATTTACGCCGCGCTTTGCAAGACCGCCCACAGAGTGTGTAAATTCATGCAAGGATTAGCATGGCGGGAATTCAATGCAGAATGCGCGAAAGGCTGTTTTGGCGCGGGCGTTTGGGCTATGCTATGCGGATCTGAAACACCACATCTAACGCTACGTTTGTAGCCGTAATGAAAACAGGACCACTGGCTGCCATGCAAGAGCAATACCGCCCGGAAGAGATAGAATCAAAAGTCCAGCAACACTGGGACGAGAAGCGCACCTTTGAAGTAACCGAAGACGAGAGCAAAGAGAAGTATTACTGCCTGTCGATGCTTCCCTATCCTTCTGGTCGACTACACATGGGCCATGTGCGTAACTACACCATCGGTGATGTGATTGCCCGCTACCAGCGCATGCTGGGTAAAAACGTTCTACAGCCCATCGGCTGGGATGCATTCGGTCTGCCTGCTGAAGGCGCGGCGGTGAAAAACAACACGGCGCCGGCGCCGTGGACCTATGACAACATCGCCTATATGAAAAACCAGCTCAAAATGCTGGGCTTCGGCTATGACTGGAGCCGCGAGCTGGCGACCTGCACCCCGGAATACTACCGTTGGGAGCAGAAATTCTTCACCGAGCTGTATAAAAAAGGCCTGGTGTACAAAAAGACCTCTGCGGTGAACTGGTGCCCGAACGACCAGACCGTACTGGCGAACGAGCAGGTTATCGACGGCTGCTGCTGGCGCTGCGACACCAAAGTTGAGCGTAAAGAGATCCCGCAGTGGTTCATTAAGATCACCGCCTACGCTGACGAACTGCTGAACGATCTGGATAAACTGGATCACTGGCCAGACACCGTTAAAACCATGCAGCGTAACTGGATCGGCCGTTCTGAAGGCGTCGAGATCACCTTTGACGTGAACGGCTACGACAATACGCTGACGGTGTACACCACGCGTCCAGACACGTTCATGGGCGCCACTTACCTGGCGGTCGCCGCAGGTCACCCGCTGGCGCAGAAAGCGGCTGCCAACAACCCGGAACTGGCTGCCTTTATCGACGAATGCCGCAACACCAAAGTGGCGGAAGCCGATATGGCGACGATGGAGAAAAAAGGCGTCGACACCGGTTTTAAAGCCATTCACCCACTGACCGGCGAAGCGATCCCGGTATGGGCCGCCAACTTCGTGCTGATGGAGTACGGTACTGGTGCGGTCATGGCCGTTCCGGGCCACGATCAGCGTGACTACGAATTTGCCACCAAATATGGCCTGACCATCAAGCCGGTTATCCTGGCGGCGGACGGCTCTGAACCGGATCTGTCCGAACAGGCGCTGACCGAGAAAGGCGTACTGTTTAACTCCGGCGAGTTTAACGGTCTGGGCTTTGAAGACGCCTTCAACGCGATTGCCGATAAACTGGCGGCGAAAGGCGTCGGCGAGCGTAAAGTCAACTACCGTCTGCGCGACTGGGGCGTTTCCCGTCAGCGTTACTGGGGCGCGCCGATTCCGATGGTGACTCTGGAAGACGGCACCGTTCTGCCGACCCCGGAAGATCAACTGCCGGTCATCCTGCCGGAAGACGTCGTCATGGACGGCATCACCAGCCCGATCAAAGCCGATCCTGAGTGGGCGAAAACCACCGTTAACGGTCAGCCTGCGTTGCGTGAAACCGACACTTTTGACACCTTTATGGAGTCCTCCTGGTACTACGCGCGCTACACCTGCCCGCAGTACAACGAAGGGATGCTGGACCCGGAAGCAGCAAATTACTGGCTGCCGGTCGATATCTACATCGGCGGTATTGAACACGCGATCATGCACCTGCTCTACTTCCGCTTCTTCCACAAGCTGATGCGCGACGCAGGCATGGTGAACTCTGACGAACCGGCGAAACAGCTGCTGTGCCAGGGTATGGTGCTGGCAGACGCGTTCTACTATGTAGGCGAAAACGGCGAGCGTAACTGGGTTTCCCCGGTTGATGCCATCGTTGAGCGCGACGAGAAAGGCCGCATCGTTAAGGCGAAAGACGCGGCGGGCCATGAGCTGGTGTACACCGGCATGAGCAAGATGTCCAAGTCCAAAAACAACGGCATCGACCCGCAGGTAATGGTTGAGCGTTACGGCGCGGACACCGTGCGTCTGTTCATGATGTTTGCTTCTCCGGCCGATATGACGCTGGAATGGCAGGAATCTGGCGTGGAAGGGGCAAACCGCTTCCTGAAACGCGTCTGGAAACTGGTCTATGAACACACCGCGAAAGGCGAGGTTGCGGCACTGAACGTTGATGCGCTGAGCGAAGATCAGAAAGCGCTGCGTCGCGACGTCCACAAAACCATCGCGAAAGTGACCGATGATATCGGCCGCCGTCAGACCTTCAACACCGCGATTGCCGCAATTATGGAGCTGATGAACAAACTGGCGAAAGCGCCGCAGGAAGGCGAGCAGGATCGCGCCCTGATGCAGGAAGCGCTGCTGGCTGTCGTGCGTATGCTCAACCCGTTCACCCCACATGCTTGCTTCACGCTGTGGGAAGCGCTGAAAGGCGAAGGCGATATCGATAACGCGCCGTGGCCGGTCGCTGACGACAAAGCAATGGTAGAAGACTCTACGTTGGTTGTGGTTCAGGTGAACGGTAAAGTCCGTGGCAAAATCACCGTACCGGTGAACGCCACTGAAGAACAGGTTCGTGAACGTGCAGGCCAGGAACATTTGGTCGCAAAATATCTTGATGGCGTTACCGTGCGTAAAGTGATTTACGTTCCGGGTAAACTCCTCAATTTGGTCGTTGGCTAAGCGCGGGAGGAAGCGTGCGACATCTGACAACATTGTTGTTATCCCTGGCGGTGCTGGTCACCGCCGGGTGCGGCTGGCATCTGCGTAGCACTACGCAGGTGCCCAGCACGATGAAAACTATGATTCTTGATACAAGCGATCCGAATGGACCATTAAGCCGGGCGGTACGTAACCAACTGCGTCTTAACAATATTGAATTGCTTGAAAAAGATACAACGCGCCAGGATGTTCCGTCACTGCGCCTTGGCCGGACCAGTATCTCTAAAGATACCGCCTCCGTGTTCCAGGATGGCCGTACGGCGGAATACCAGATGGTCATGAGCGTCAGTGCAAGCGTTCTGATCCCGGGTCATGATATTTATCCGATCAGCACGAAAGTGTACCGTTCATTCTTTGATAACCCGCAAACCGCGCTGGCGAAGGATAATGAACAGGATATGATCATCAAAGAGATGTATGACAAAGCGGCCGAACAGTTGATTCGCAAGCTGCCGAGTATCCATGTCGCTGATGCTCAGTCATCCCAGGAAAACGCGGACGCCGCTGAAAACACCACGGCGACGCCAGCATCTTCCCCGGCACGCGTGTCCACCACGCTGGGTAACTGATGATCCGGTTGTACCCTGAACAACTCCGCGCACAGCTCAATGAAGGGCTGCGCGCGGCGTATTTGCTCCTGGGCAACGACCCTCTCTTGTTGCAGGAAAGCCAGGACGCTATTCGTCTGACGGCCGCTGCGCAAGGGTTCGAAGAACACCACGCCTTTACGATCGACACCAGCACCGACTGGGGAACTCTGTTCTCGCAGTGTCAGGCAATGAGCCTGTTTGCCAGCCGTCAAACGCTGCTGTTGTTGCTACCGGAAAATGGCCCGAATGCGGCGATCAATGAACAGCTCGCAACGCTCAGCGGTTTGCTGCATGACGACCTGCTGCTGATCGTGCGCGGAAACAAGCTCACCAAAGCCCAGGAAAACGCCGCCTGGTATACCTCGCTGGCGGGCACTGGCGTGCAGGTAAGCTGTCAGACGCCGGAGCAGGCGCAGCTACCGCGCTGGGTTGCCGCCAGAGCAAAGCAGAATAATTTGCAACTGGATGACGCCGCGAATCAGCTGCTGTGTTATTGCTACGAAGGCAACCTGCTGGCGCTGGCGCAGGCGCTGGAGCGGCTTTCACTCCTCTGGCCTGACGGTAAGCTCACGCTTCCACGCGTAGAGCAGGCCGTCAACGACGCGGCGCACTTCACGCCATACCATTGGGTGGATGCGTTATTGATGGGCAAAAGCAAACGCGCCCTGCATATTTTGCAGCAACTGCGCCTTGAAGGCAGTGAGCCCGTGATCCTGCTGCGCACCCTGCAACGCGAATTACTGATGCTGGTTAACCTTAAACGGCAATCCGCCCATACGCCTCTGCGCACGCTGTTTGATAAACATCGGGTATGGCAAAACCGTCGCGGCATGATTGGCGATGCGTTGAATCGGCTCCAGCAGACCCAGCTTCGCCAGGCAGTGCAACTGTTGACGCGGACGGAAATTACGCTAAAACAAGATTATGGACAGTCAGTGTGGGCTGAGCTGGAGGGGCTTTCTCTTCTTCTCTGCCACAAAGCGCTGGCAGATGTTTTTATTGATGGTTGATATGAAATCGTTACAGGCTCTGTTCGGCGGCACCTTTGATCCCGTGCATTATGGTCATCTCAAGCCCGTGGAAACGCTGGCCAATCTGATTGGCCTGTCGCGGGTGATTATCATGCCCAATAACGTACCGCCCCATCGTCCACAGCCTGAAGCGTCCAGCGCACAGCGTAAATATATGCTTGAGCTGGCTATCGCCGACAAACCGCTGTTTATCCTGGATGAGCGCGAACTCAAACGCGATACCGCCTCTTACACCGCGCAAACGCTGAAAGAGTGGCGGGAAGAGCAAGGCCCGGACGCGCCGCTGGCGTTTATCATCGGCCAGGACTCCTTACTGACGTTCCCGACCTGGCATGACTATGAAACCATTCTGGACAACACTCACCTGATCGTTTGCCGACGCCCCGGCTACCCGCTTGAGATGGTGAAAGAGCAGCATCAGCAGTGGCTGGAGCGCCATTTAACCCATACGCCGGACGATCTGCACGCGCTCCCGGCGGGTAAAATTTATCTGGCTGAAACGCCCTGGTTCAATATCTCCGCCACCCTTATCCGCGAGCGGCTGGAGAAAGGCGAACCGTGCGACGATCTCATGCCGGAATCCGTCCTGAACTACATCAACCAGCAAGGGTTGTATCGGTAAAGACTTCCGCCAGCGCCGTCAGCAGGCGGCGGTTATCTTCCTGACTGCGAATCGCCACCCGGTAATAACGCGCGTCAAGCCCCGGATAGTTAGCACAGCTGCGGATCAGAATGTGCTTCTCCAGCAAGGCACGTTGCAAATCCAGGCCTTCCCGCTCACAGCGTAATAAAAGATAATTCGCCCGACCGGGATAAACCGTTAGCTCAGGAAACGCATGTAACCGCTGACGGAAGCGTTGCCCCTCCTCCTCCAGCCACTGCCAGGTCGCCTGGTGATAGGCGGCATCCTGCAAGATAACCTCTCCGGCCAGCGCCGCAAACGCGTTGATTGACCAGGGCATCTGTTGCGCTCTCATTCGCGCGACCGCCTGCTCGTCGCTGTTCACCAGATAGCCCAGCCGCAGCCCCGGAATGGCGTAAAATTTGGTGAGCGAACGCAGCACCCAGATATGCGGGTTGCCCTGCAACAGCGGAATAAAACCCTCTTCACCCGGAATAAAATCGATAAACGCCTCATCCAGGATCAGCGCGATCCCCTGCGTCTTACAGCGCTCCGCAATAGCCAGTAACAGTTCGCGAGCAGGCAGGAGTCCGGTTGGATTATTTGGCGTACAGAGAAACAGGCAGTCCAGATCCGGGGTCAGCGCATTCAGAATGGCGTCCGTGAGTTGCCAGCCATCGGCTTCGCGAAGCGCAAATTCATGTATCTCACACGCGCCCCACTGTAGCGCACGGCGATACTCGGCAAAGCCCGGCGTGACGATCATGGCATGACGCGGCTTCAACCCGTGAACCAGCGTGAAGATGGATTCCGTCTCGCCATTTCCGGCCAGGAGCCATGACGCGGGGATCTGATGGTGCTGCGCCAGCGCCTGGTGCAGATGCTGATAATCCACATCAGGATACCGCTCCGCGCAGGCAAGATTGTCGATAAGCGCGCGTTTTAAGCGCCCTGGCATACCCAGAGGATTAATATTTGCGCTAAAATCCAGCAACTGTTCAGGCGAGATGCCCAACAATGCGGCGGCTTCCCGGGTGTTACCGCCATGCGCACTCTTCAGTAAAGGCATCTTGCCTCCGATAAAAAGTCTATTTTAGTGAAAAAGCGCTGCGCAATCAGGGTGAATATCATATTTTGCGCGAATACGTATCACGAGGAAAAACATGCGACTCTGGTTAGTTCGTCATGGGGAAACCGAAGCTAATGTAGCCGGATTATACAGCGGCCACGCCCCCACTCCGCTGACAGAAAAAGGGATAGCCCAGGCGCAAACGCTGAATAACCTGCTGCGCAATGTCCCCTTCGACAACGTATTCTGTAGCGAACTGGAACGCGCCCGCCACACGGCGCGGCTGGTGCTTCACGACCGCGACGTACCGCAGCGCCTGTTCCCGGAGCTTAACGAGATGTTTTTTGGCGACTGGGAGATGCGTCATCACCGCGATCTGAGCCGCGAAGACGCAGCAAGTTACGCGGCCTGGTGCACCGACTGGCAGAACGCCGTCCCGACCAATGGGGAAGGCTTCCAGGCATTCTCACAACGCGTAGAGCGCTTTATTGCACAACTTGCTGATTATAAAGATAATAAAAACCTGCTGGTCGTGAGCCACCAGGGGGTTCTGAGTCTCATAATCGCGCGATTATTGTCCATGCCCGCCGCCTCATTATGGCATTTCAGGGTTGAGCAAGGATGCTGGAGCGCCATTGATTTTTGTGAAGATTTCGCCACGCTGAAGGTGTTAAACAGTCGGGCCGTCTGGCATCACGGCGAGTGATATTTCTGTTTTTTCTCCTCGGGGGCGTTTCGACCATTGACACCCCCTGACAGGCTGCTATCCTCCGCGCCAGACTTCTCCCGCCCTTCAGAGCTTTGCAGAAATTGTTTTACAAAAATGGCGATGCAATCTGTTGTGCGGGATGGGATGATAACCCACTTTTAAACGCCCGTTGATGACATTAGTCCCGACATCGCCTCGGGTTCAGGTATACTGACAGGCTTATTTATATTCATCCGTAATACCCAGGGGGAAAACTTGCAGGGTAAAGCACTCCAGGATTTTGTAATCGACAAAATTGATGACCTGAAAGGTCAGGACATCATCACCTTAGATGTTCAGGGTAAATCCAGTATCACCGACTGCATGATTATCTGCACCGGTACATCCAGCCGTCACGTTATGTCTATTGCTGACCACGTTGTACAGGAATCTCGCGCGGCGGGCATGTTGCCGCTTGGCGTTGAAGGTGAAAGCGTAGCCGACTGGATTGTCGTTGACCTGGGTGATGTGATTGTCCATGTCATGCAGGAAGAGAGCCGTCGCCTGTATGAACTGGAAAAACTCTGGAGTTAATGCGTGAAGCTTCAACTTGTCGCTGTCGGTACGAAAATGCCCGACTGGGTACAAACCGGTTTTACGGAGTATCTCCGGCGTTTTCCGAAAGACATGCCGTTTGAGCTGATCGAAATTCCAGCGGGCAAACGCGGCAAGAACGCGGATATTAAACGTATTCTCGACAAAGAGGGTGAGCAGATGCTGGCGGCCGCAGGCAAAAACCGTATCGTCACCCTTGATATCCCAGGGAAACCCTGGGACACGCCGCAGCTGGCGACTGAGCTGGAGCGCTGGAAGCTGGATGGTCGCGACGTCAGTCTCCTGATTGGCGGCCCTGAGGGGTTGTCTCCGGCCTGTAAAGCGGCGGCGGAACAAAGCTGGTCACTTTCTGCGTTAACCCTCCCCCACCCGCTGGTTCGGGTGCTGGTGGCAGAGAGTCTGTACCGGGCGTGGAGCATTACCACCAACCACCCTTATCACCGTGAGTGATTATTAAGCCTTGAGTAGATTAAGCAGCGGATGAAACTACAGAATTCTTTTCGCGACTATACGGCTGAGTCCGCGCTGTTCGTGCGCCGGGCGCTGGTCGCTTTTTTGGGTATTTTGCTGCTGACCGGCGTGCTCATCGCCAACCTTTATAATCTGCAAATCGTGCGTTTTACCGATTACCAGACCCGCTCGAACGAAAACCGCATCAAACTGGTCCCCATCGCCCCCAGCCGTGGGATCATCTATGACCGTAACGGCATCCCCCTCGCCCTCAACCGCACTATTTATCAGATAGAAATGATGCCGGAGAAGGTCGATAACGTTCAGCAAACGCTGGATGCGTTACGCAGCGTAGTCGATTTGAACGACGATGACATTGCCGCGTTCAAGAAAGAGCGCGCACGTTCACACCGTTTTACCTCTATTCCCGTCAAAACGAACCTGACCGAAGTGCAGGTCGCGCGTTTTGCCGTCAATCAGTACCGTTTTCCTGGCGTGGAAGTGAAAGGCTACAAGCGCCGCTACTATCCTTACAACTCCGCGCTGACCCACGTCATCGGCTACGTTTCGAAGATTAACGATAAAGACGTCGAACGCCTTGATAAAGACGGTAAGCTGGCCAACTACGCCGCCACGCACGATATCGGCAAGCTGGGGATTGAGCGCTATTACGAAGAGGTGCTGCACGGCCAGACGGGTTATGAAGAAGTTGAAGTCAACAACCGTGGCCGCGTCATCCGTCAGCTTAAAGAAGTGCCGCCGCAGGCCGGGCATGACATCCATCTCACAATTGACCTGAAACTCCAGCAATATATTGAAACGCTGCTGGCGGGCAGCCGCGCCGCTGTGATCGTAACCGACCCACGGACAGGCGGTGTACTGGCGCTGGTTTCCATGCCGAGCTACGACCCGAACCTGTTTGTGGATGGCATCTCCAGCAAAGATTACTCAGGGTTGCTCAACGACCCGAATACGCCGCTGGTTAACCGGGCGACGCAAGGTGTTTACCCGCCGGCCTCAACGGTTAAACCGTATGTCGCGGTGTCCGCTTTAAGCGCTGGGGTGATCACCCGCAATACCAGCCTGTTCGACCCCGGATGGTGGCAGTTGCCGGGTTCTGAGAAGCGTTACCGCGACTGGAAAAAATGGGGTCACGGTCATCTGAACATCACCAAATCCCTTGAAGAGTCAGCGGATACCTTCTTCTACCAGGTGGCCTATGACATGGGGATAGACCGACTCTCCGAGTGGATGAGCAAATTTGGATACGGGGAATATACCGGCATCGATCTGGCTGAAGAGCGTTCCGGCAATATGCCAACCCGTGAGTGGAAGCAAAAACGCTTTAAAAAGCCGTGGTATCAGGGCGATACCATCCCGGTGGGCATCGGCCAGGGTTACTGGACGGCGACCCCGATCCAGATGAGCAAGGCGCTGATGATCCTGATTAACGACGGGGTGGTAAAAGTGCCGCATCTGCTGATGAGCACGGCGGAGAATGGCAAGCAGGTGCCGTGGGTACAGCCGCACGAACCGCCTGTCGGCGATATTCACTCCGGTTACTGGGAAATTGCCAAAGACGGCATGTACGGCGTCGCAAACCGCGCTAACGGCACTGCGCATAAATATTTCGCCAGCGCGCCGTATAAAATCGCCGCGAAGTCTGGTACGGCGCAGGTCTTTGGCCTGAAAGCCAACGAAACCTACAACGCGCACAAAATTGCTGAACGACTACGCGACCATAAACTGATGACGGCATTCGCGCCGTATAACAATCCCCAGGTTGCTGTCGCCATAATCCTGGAAAACGGCGGCGCGGGCCCGGCTGTCGGTACAATCATGCGTCAGATTCTTGACCACATCATGTTGGGCGACAACAACACCAATTTGCCTGCGGAAAACCCGGCGGTTGCAGCGGCGGAGGACCAATAATCGTGACGGATAATCCGAACAAAAAAACATTCTGGGATAAAATCCATATCGATCCCACGATGTTACTGATTCTGCTGGCGCTGCTGGTTTACAGTTCATTAGTCATCTGGAGCGCCAGCGGCCAGGATATTGGCATGATGGAGCGAAAAATCGGTCAGATCGCGATGGGTCTGGTCATTATGGTGGTGATGGCGCAAATCCCGCCTCGTGTCTACGAAGGATGGGCGCCCTATCTCTATATTTTCTGCATCATCCTGCTGGTGGCGGTAGACGCCTTCGGGGCGATATCCAAAGGAGCGCAACGCTGGCTGGATCTGGGGATCGTCCGTTTTCAGCCTTCTGAAATCGCCAAGATCGCCGTCCCCCTGATGGTGGCGCGCTTTATCAACCGTGATGTCTGCCCGCCGTCGCTGAAAAACACGGCTATCGCGCTGGTATTGATTTTTATGCCGACTCTGCTGGTCGCCGCGCAGCCTGACCTGGGCACCTCGATTCTGGTCGCCCTTTCCGGCCTGTTCGTGCTGTTTTTGTCTGGTTTGAGCTGGCGTTTAATCGGCATTGCGGTGGTGCTGATTGCCGCGTTTATCCCGATCATGTGGTTCTTCCTGATGCATGATTATCAGCGCCAGCGCGTCATGATGCTTCTCGACCCGGAGACCGACCCTTTAGGCGCGGGTTATCATATCATCCAGTCTAAAATTGCGATTGGCTCCGGCGGCCTGCGCGGTAAAGGCTGGCTGCACGGCACTCAGTCGCAGCTTGAGTTTTTACCCGAACGCCACACCGACTTTATCTTCGCCGTACTGGCGGAAGAGTTAGGCCTGGTGGGAATATTAATCCTGCTGGCGCTCTACATTCTGCTGATTATGCGCGGACTGTGGATCGCTGCCCGCGCGCAAACCACCTTTGGCCGCGTGATGGCCGGTGGTTTAATGTTGATATTATTCGTTTATGTCTTCGTAAATATTGGTATGGTGAGCGGTATTCTGCCCGTTGTAGGGGTTCCACTCCCGCTGGTCAGTTACGGAGGCTCCGCACTGATAGTGCTGATGGCCGGGTTCGGGATTGTTATGTCGATCCACACCCACAGAAAAATGTTGTCGAAAAGCGTGTAAGGGGTGCGCAATGCGTAAGCAGTTGCCAGGAGTCTGCGTCGCGGCAGGAATAATGTTACTCGCGGCGTGTTCGAGTGATGATGGTCAGCAGCAGGTTGCCGTCGCGCCGCAGCCTGCGGTGTGTAACGGGCCGATTGTTGAGATCGGCGGGGCGGAGCCACGTTATGAACCTCTGAGCCCGACAGCAAATCAGGATTATCAACGAGACGGTAGAAGCTACAAAATTGTCCAGGACCCGTCTCGCTTTAGCCAGGCCGGGCTTGCCGCCATTTATGATGCGGAACCCGGCAGCAATTTGACCGCATCAGGCGAAGCGTTTGACCCGATGCAGCTCACCGCTGCGCATCCAACGCTGCCGATCCCGAGCTATGCGCGAATCACGAATCTGGCGAATGGCCGGATGATCGTGGTACGCATTAACGATCGCGGCCCTTACGGTAACGATCGGGTGATTTCACTCTCCCGCGCGGCGGCCGATCGTCTGAATACGTCGAATAACACCAAAGTCCGCGTTGATCCCATTATCGTTGCGCAGGATGGTTCACTGTCAGGGCCAGGCATGGCCTGCACGACAGTGGCGAAACAGACCTACGCCCTGCCCGCGCGCCCTGATTTAAGCGGCGGCATGGGCAGCGTCTCTTCCGCGCCGGAATCGGTACAGCCGCAAGGCGATGTCCGGGCGATAAGCAATTCGACGCTGAAAAGCGATGACCCGAGCGGCGCACCGGTCAACAGCAGCGGCTTCCTTGGCGCGCCGACCACGCTCGCCTCCGGGGTGCTCGAAGGCAGCGAACCAACGCCCGCGCCACAGCCCGCCGTAGCGACACCCGCCGCGCCGGTAACGGCTCCTGGTTCGACTCAGGGCGCAGTCGCTGCCCCGACGCCGGCTCCAGCTCCGGCCGCCGCAAGCAGCGGTTTCGTGGTTCAGGTTGGCGCGGTCAGCGATCAAACGCGCGCGCAGCAGTACCAGCAGCGTTTAAGCCAGCAGTTTGGCGTACCGGGGCGTGTGATGCAAAACGGCGCGGTCTGGCGCATTCAGCTTGGGCCATTCGCCAGCAAAACTGAAGCCAGCGCGTTGCAGCAGCGTCTGCAATCTGAAGCCCAGTTACAGTCCTTTATCGCCAGCGCGCAGTAGCCTGCAAAGGGCATCTGAATTGTCAATTTCTGTAAATGACATTAACAAAGTCACGCGGAAAGTCAGATGCCTGCCGGTTATGCTTTTGCTATAGTAGGGCACTTTTTTTAATTCCATCACGGACGTCGTAGTTCAGACCATGAAGACCACTTTTTCCGCTCGTTTCATGCAGCGCATGGCGCTCACCACGGCTCTTTGCGCCGCCTTTATCACAAGCGCGCATGCCGATGACCTGAATATCAAAACCATGATCCCAGGCGTTCCGCAGATCGATGCGGAGTCGTATATCCTGATCGACTACAACTCCGGCAAAGTGCTGGCGGAACAAAATGCGGATACGCGCCGCGATCCCGCCAGCCTGACCAAAATGATGACCAGCTATGTCATCGGCCAGGCGATGAAAGCAGGGAAATTTAAAGAAACCGATCTGGTGACGATCGGCAACGACGCCTGGGCTACCGGCAACCCGGTATTTAAAGGCTCGTCCCTGATGTTCCTGAAACCGGGTATGCAAGTTCCTGTTTCCCAGTTAATCCGTGGTATTAACCTGCAATCCGGCAACGACGCCTGCGTGGCGATGGCCGACTTTGCCGCCGGCAGCCAGGATGCCTTCGTCGGGCTGATGAACAGCTATGTGAATGCCCTGGGTCTGAAAAACACCCACTTCCAGACCGTTCATGGCCTGGATGCTGATGGACAATACAGCTCTGCGCGCGACATGGCGCTGATCGGCCAGGCGTTAATCCGCGATGTGCCAAACGAATACTCTATCTACAAAGAAAAAGAGTTCACCTTCAACGGGATTCGCCAGTTAAACCGCAATGGTCTGCTGTGGGACAACAGCCTGAACGTTGACGGGATCAAAACCGGCCACACGGATAAAGCAGGCTACAACCTCGTGGCGTCGGCAACTGAAGGCCAGATGCGCCTGATCTCTGCGGTGATGGGTGGACGTACCTACAAAGGTCGTGAAACAGAAAGCAAAAAACTGCTGACCTGGGGCTTCCGCTTCTTTGAAACCGTGAACCCGCTGAAAGTCGGGAAAGAGTTTGCCTCTGAACCGGCCTGGTTTGGCGACACCGACCGCGCCTCGCTGGGTGTGGATAAAGACGTCTATCTGACTATCCCTCGCGGCCGCATGAAAGATCTGAAAGCCAGCTATGTGCTGAACACGGCGGAACTGCATGCCCCGTTGCAGAAAAACCAGGTCGTCGGCACAATCAACTTCCAATTGGATGGCAAAACCATTGAGCAGCGCCCGCTGGTGGTACTACAGGAAATTCCTGAAGGTAACTTCTTCGGCAAAATCATTGATTACATTAAATTAATGTTCCATCACTGGTTTGGTTAAAAATTAAGCACTTGAAAGTGTGATTTCCATCCCCATATACTGAGTATCCTGATAACTCCCACACGCTGTGGGAGTTATTATTTTTTGATGTAATGCCGGAGCTGACATGAAAACCAAACTTAACGAACTGCTTGAATTCCCTACGCCATTTACTTACAAAGTAATGGGGCAGGCGTTGCCTGAGCTGGTTGATCAGGTGGTTGAAGTGGTACAGCGCCATGCGCCAGGTGATTACTCCCCGACGGTAAAACCGAGCAGCAAAGGTAACTACCACTCGGTCTCTATCACCATCAACGCAACCCATATCGAGCAGGTTGAAACACTGTACGAAGAACTGGGTAATATCGATATCGTTCGTATGGTGCTGTAATACATCCGTTCGTTACCCGGCGTTGCCCGGGTAACATCCTCCCCCGCTGTGATATACTTTTCTCCCTCTTTTGTTCATTCTCTACGGAGATGCCGTTTTGTATCAGGATAAAATTCTTGTCCGCCAGCTCGGTCTTCAGCCCTACGAACCCGTTTCCCAGGCCATGCACGAATTCACCGATACCCGCGATGAAAACACGCCCGATGAGATCTGGTTAGTTGAGCACTTTCCTGTTTTCACCCAGGGTCAGGCCGGTAAAGCGGAGCATGTATTAATGCCCGGCGATATTCCGGTGATCCAGAGCGATCGTGGCGGGCAAGTCACCTATCACGGCCCCGGCCAGCAGGTAATGTATGTTCTGCTGAATCTTAAACGCCGTAAGCTGGGCGTGCGGGAGCTGGTAACGCTGCTGGAACAAACCGTCGTCAATACGCTTGCCGAACTGGGTATTGATGCGCATCCGCGAGCCGATGCGCCCGGAGTTTATGTGGGAGAAAAAAAGATCTGCTCACTGGGTTTACGAATCCGTCGCGGCTGCTCTTTTCATGGTCTGGCATTAAACGTCAATATGGATCTCTCTCCGTTCTTACGCATCAATCCTTGCGGTTATGCCGGGATGGAAATGGCGAAAATATCGCAATGGGATAATAACGCAACGACGGATAATATTGCCCCTCGCCTGTTGGCCAATATTTTAGCCCTGCTAAACAATCCACCTCATGAATATATTCCTGCTTAATCAATAAAATATAATGACCCACGCAATTCATGGGTCATTAACTATATATTGCTTGAATGCTTTACTTCTCCGCCCGGTTTCTATATTTTCGTTATGCCTAAGCTAAAACCGTCAATGACGCAACCTCATCAGCCATCAGAATGAGGGGATTCGCTGTGGCTAAAATCCGAATGTACTGTTTGTTACCCTGTTGAAATTGTTACTGATATTGACATTCAGGCGATATTTAAGCCAAATCAAAAATGCAATAAATATAAACCCTACTATTATTTATAACGTGAATAAATTCGGAGCGAGAGCGTGAATGATAATAATCTGCCAGGACGACGTCTAATCGAGCAACGGCCAGAAGACAAACCTCAAATTTTCAGAACGCTGAGAAATATTGACCTTAATCTCTTGACTATTTTTGAAGCGGTATACGTTCATAAAGGCATCGTCAATGCTGCGAAAATTCTTAATTTAACGCCATCCGCTATTAGCCAGTCTATTCAAAAATTACGCGCTATATTTCCCGACCCGCTATTTATCCGTAAAGGCCAGGGCGTGACCCCGACGGCCTATGCCACCCATCTGCATGAGTATATTAGCCAGGGGCTGGAATCTATTCTGGGCGCGCTGGATCTGACCGGCAGTTACGACAAACAGCGCACCATCACGATAGGCACGCCTCCCTCTATCGGGGCGTTAGTCATGCCAACCATCTATCAGGCGATCAAATCCCGGTATCCGCAGCTTCTGTTACGCAACATTCCGGTAAGCGACGCCGAATGCCAGCTCAGCCAGTTTCAGACCGATTTGGTCATCGATACCCATATCTACAGTAGTCGGGCCATTCATCACCATGTGCTGTTTGCCGATACTGTTGAGCTGGTTTGTCGCCAGGATCACCCTTCACTTTCCGCCCCGCTAACCGAAGAGAAGCTGAAAGCGGTCGACCATACTCTGCTGATGCTCGAAGGGCAGAATTTCAGCCTGGTGCGTCAGCGTATCCAGGACCTCTTCCCTGAACGACAAATCAACTTTAGCAGCTACAACATCTTCACCATTGCCTCACTCATCGCCAGCAGCGACCTGCTGGGGATGATGCCTACCCGGTTCTACACCTTATTTAGCCGTTGCTGGCCGCTCAAGCGCATTCCCTATGCGCCACTGAGCGATGAGATAATCGACTTTTCGCTGCATTACAACAAATTAAGCTTGCGTGACCCGGTGCTGGAGAATGTTATTGATGTAATACGCGATGCGTTTCGAACCGGAGATGTTGCTGCTTAGTCACAGGAGATGTTGGGCAAATGGCACAAAACAACAACTATTTTACATTTTGCCGACCACTCAGGCTGCTTTATGGCCCGTTTCAATGATATACTGCCTGTAGTTAATTCAAAAATAGTTGATAAATACAACATTCCCTTGAATTGAAACGCTTTCCTTCGTTATTCGCAACTGGAACACGCACGCTATGAGTAAACCCATTGTGATGGAACGCGGTGTCAAATACCGCGATGCCGATAAGATGGCCCTTATCCCGGTTAAAAATGTGGCAACAGAGCGCGAAGCCCTGCTGCGTAAACCGGAATGGATGAAAATAAAGCTTCCAGCGGACTCCACTCGTATCCAGGGCATCAAAGCGGCAATGCGCAAAAATGGCCTGCATTCTGTCTGCGAGGAAGCCTCTTGCCCTAACCTGGCGGAATGTTTCAATCACGGAACCGCCACCTTTATGATCCTCGGCGCGATTTGTACCCGCCGTTGCCCGTTCTGTGACGTTGCCCACGGCCGCCCTGTCGCCCCGGATACCAACGAACCGTTAAAACTGGCTCAGACGATTGCAGATATGGCGTTACGCTATGTGGTTATCACCTCCGTTGACCGCGATGATCTGCGCGATGGCGGCGCTCAGCACTTTGCTGACTGCATTACCGCGATTCGTGAAAAAAGCCCGGCAATTAAAATTGAAACGCTGGTGCCTGACTTCCGTGGTCGTATGGATCGCGCACTGGAGATCCTTAACGCCACTCCGCCAGATGTCTTCAACCATAACCTTGAAAACGTACCGCGTGTCTATCGTCAGGTACGCCCAGGCGCCGATTACAACTGGTCGCTGAAGCTGCTGGAGCGTTTCAAAGAGGCCCACCCGGAAATCCCAACCAAATCGGGTCTGATGGTCGGTCTGGGAGAAACCAACGCTGAAATCATTGAGGTTATGCGCGACTTGCGCCGTCATGGCGTCACCATGCTGACGCTGGGCCAGTATTTACAGCCAAGCCGCCATCACCTGCCGGTACAGCGTTATGTTAGCCCGGAAGAGTTCGATGAGATGAAAGCCGAAGCCATGGCGATGGGCTTTACCCATGCCGCTTGCGGGCCGTTTGTTCGTTCTTCTTACCATGCAGACATGCAGGCGAAAGGACTGGAAGTGAAGTGATCGAGTAATACTCGCTTACATTTAACGCATAAAAAACCCGCTTAAACGCGGGTTTTTTCTCTTCAGAGTCAGATGAAGGAGCATCCTGCTCGCGTCATGATCACTCTTTATGAGAGAGTTTCTCAGCCTGAATATCGCCGCCCGCTTCTTTTTTCGCGCCAGCGTCTTCATCATTCATCGCCTTTTTGAAACCTTTAATTGCCGTGCCCAGGTCTCCGCCCAGCGTACGTAACTTCCTGGTACCAAACAGCAGAACGACCAGTGCGGCAACCACCAGCAGTTTGGTAATACTAATCTCACCCATAGATACCTTCTTGACTTAAAATCAGGCGGCTTAACGCGCCATATTAACCTGAGAATATTAACGGTCATTCGACGCGCGCACACAATAGCAATCTGTAACAAGGTGAATCAAGCTTAGTTTAAAAAAACATCATAATAATTGCGGTGGCGCAAAACGACGGTTACGTAAAACGGGAAGTTGCGCCCGAACTTGCCTGACGCGCTCGGCGGAGACCTCGGCCATAATCAGCGCCGGAGTCTCTGCCGCAGCGGCTATTGTGACGCCAAACGGATCGACGATTCGGCTTTGACCGATATTTTTGTTGCCGCACTCCCCTGCGGCAACGATGTAGCAGGTTGAATCCAGCGCTCTTGCCGCCAGCAAGGTCGCCCAGTGATGCTCTTTCAGCGCCCCTCTTACCCAGGCGGCAGGCAGCACCAGAATGTCAGCCCCCTGCAAAGCCAGCGCCAGAGCCAGCTCCGGGAAGCGCAGGTCATAGCAGGTCATTAACCCGACTTTGATCCCCTCAACATCCAGCAGCGGGGCAATGGTGTCGCCTGCATCAACGCTGCGGGACTCCTGAATCGAAAAGGCATCGTACAAATGCAGCTTGGCGTAATGCGCAACAATCTTTCCCCCGCACAACGCAACCTGCATGTTGAATGCCCGCCCCGGCGTTGAAGGAACATGAATCGTCAGGATTGTCGTCATCGTATTGCGCGCACTCTCACGCAGTAAGCAGCGCAAAAATCCGCCCTCCAGTAGCTGCGCGGACTTAACCGACAGATCGGGATCGCGATCGTCGCGAGCCAGCAGCGCCTCAGGCAACACCAGTAAGGAAACGCCATTTTCTGCCGCCTGAGACATTAACGAAACGCATGTTTCGGCGTTCTTTTCCCAGACCGACGCCACGGCAAATTGTCCTGCTGCAACGAGCATACTCCCCTCCGACCAGATTCGTTAAACTCGCCAAAGATGTTTATTCGGCGTTACACTCATCCCATATACAATCAAATAGCAGGAATATTCAGTGTTACAACTCCTTTTAGCAGTTTTTATTGGCGGTGGTACAGGAAGCGTAGCGAGATGGATGTTGAGTATGCGGTTTAATCCGCTTCATCAGTCCATTCCGTTCGGCACCCTGACGGCGAATTTGATCGGCGCCTTCATCATCGGTATGGGCTTCGCCTTATTTAGTCGCATGACGAATATTGATCCGATGTGGAAGGTGTTGATTACCACCGGTTTTTGCGGCGGCCTGACCACGTTTTCCACCTTCTCAGCGGAAGTTGTTTTTTTGCTCCAGGATGGGCGTTTTGGCTGGGCGATGGTGAATATACTGGTCAACCTGCTCGGGTCATTTGCCATGACCGCGCTTGCGTTTTGGCTGTTTTCGGCATCCACCGCGCATTAAGGGCATAAAAAAACCCGCCAGTTGGCGGGTTTTGGAATTCTTGCTGTCGTATGCTTACAGAGCGATTACGTTAGCAGCAGAAGGGCCTTTGGCACCGTTAGTGATTTCGAACTCTACGCGCTGACCTTCAGCCAGAGTTTTAAAACCATTAGTCTGGATTGCAGAGAAGTGTACGAACACGTCTTTGCTGCCATCTTCCGGAGTAATGAAACCGAATCCTTTGGATTCATTAAACCACTTAACGTTACCTTTAATCTTAGACATCAAAATTACCTTTACATGAAAAATAGACACAAATGCTGTGTCGGGTACCAGTACATCAATTGTGGTGCATTTTGTCCAGTCCAACTTTGCCAAAAAGTGATAAATATCGCGTTATTTTTTAGATTTTTTGTACTACCTATTGTTTTATAACGCTATTTTATATACCACTAACCAGGCATATCACTCATCAAAACTGGAAACGCATCCAGGCAAAGTAGACGTTACCGTTGTTATACGTACCGGGGATGTAAGTCATCTGGAACGTTGCCGGACCGTAGCCTATCGAGGCTAACGGCAACAGAACCGGCACCGGAATGTACTTCCAGTTATCACGCGCCGTTGCGCCAGCGGTAAATCCCAGCCCCATGTGGAAGTTTTCATCTGCCAGAGGTCGCCAGGTTTTTTCCCAACCGTAACCGCCGATAGGCTCCCACTTATTGAAGGAGTCTTTAAACGCCATGATGTAAAGCCCATGCCAGTTGCCTTTATCATCCCAGCGTGACTGACCAAACCCTGCCCCCCACGGGCGCTCATTGTAGCGATCCGTTTTTTCTTTATCGTAGGCAAACCGCGCATGCCAGGTAATGGCCGGCACGTACAAATCATAATGCTCGGGTTGTTGCCAGGTTTCCGACACATTATCTTTCAGCGTATCAAACCAGCCTTTATCTGCTGAAAAGGCCTGGGGCAGAAGGGCGAATTGCACAAAGAGAAATGAAAGAACAAGAAAATATTTTTTAGCGACAATCACAACTTAATTACCATCCTGGAGTTCAATACCGATCGTAGCAAAACGAACCTGAATGGAATCTTAACAAAAAACAGGTAACGAAAAATCAGAAAACTCCCCTTTGCAATAACGAACCCGCTTATTTCCCGTTTATTTCATACGGATCATCGCCGTTTACTGAAACTTTTTATCATCAGGAAAGGGAATCTGGCCTGTTATAATTCTGTACACCACCCCATCATTAACATTACATTTCCATAAAAATAACAAATACAAAACAAATACGTTTCTACGTAAATTTTTCACCTGAGAGATTTCATATTCGTTGCCTGCATGAAAAAATAACAACACAGGACGTTTAATCCGTCCTTTTCTTGATTTTAATCAGCAAGGGGAAGCGGTTTATTCGGCACATTTTCACACCACTTTCTGTTCCTTTTTTATTCTTACTTTCTGGGCGTCCAGGCGACAGGGGAAACAATGCTAACGTTTATTGAACTCCTTATTGGGGTTATGGTTATTGTGGGTGTAGCGCGCTACATCATTAAAGGTTATTCAGCAACCGGCGTGCTCTTTGTGGGCGGCCTGGTGCTGCTGATTATCAGCGCGTTAATGGGGCATAAAGTCCTGCCCGCCAGTGAAACCAGTACCGGCTATACCGCGACGGACATCGTTGAATACATTAAGATTCTGTTGATGAGCCGTGGTGGCGACCTCGGTATGATGATCATGATGCTGTGCGGTTTCGCCGCCTACATGACGCATATCGGCGCAAACGACATGGTTGTAAAACTGGCCTCCAAACCGCTGCAATACATTAACTCACCTTACCTGCTGATGATCGCCGCCTATTTTGTCGCCTGCCTGATGTCGCTGGCGGTCTCTTCGGCAACAGGGCTTGGCGTATTGTTGATGGCAACGCTCTTCCCGGTGATGGTTAACGTCGGGATCAGCCGTGGCGCTGCCGCCGCCATCTGCGCTTCCCCCGCAGCGATCATCCTTTCTCCGACCTCGGGCGACGTGGTTCTGGCGGCAAAAGCGGCTGAGATGCCGTTGATTGATTTTGCCTTTAAAACGACCCTGCCGATCTCCATTGCCGCCATTATCGGTATGGCGATTGCCCACTTTTTCTGGCAGCGTTATCTGGATAAAAAAGAGAACATCTCCCATGAAATGCTGGATGTAAACGAAATTACCACCACCGCCCCGGCGTTTTACGCCATTCTGCCATTCACACCGATTATCGGCGTTCTGGTTTTTGATGGTAAATGGGGTCCGCAGCTGCACATTATTACTATTCTCGTCATCTGTATGCTGCTCGCTGCCGTGCTGGAGTTCATTCGCGGATTCAATACACAGAAAGTCTTTTCCGGTCTGGAAGTCGCGTACCGCGGGATGGCTGACGCGTTTGCGGGCGTGGTGATGCTGCTGGTCGCAGCCGGGGTATTCGCTCAGGGGCTGAGCACTATCGGTTTCATCCAGAGTCTGATCTCTATCGCCACCTCGTTTGGCTCCGCCAGTATTATCCTCATGCTGGTACTGGTGATCCTGACCATGCTCGCGGCAATGACCACCGGTTCCGGTAACGCGCCTTTCTATGCCTTTGTCGAAATGATTCCCAAACTGGCGCACTCTTCCGGTATTAACCCGGCTTACCTGTCCATTCCGATGTTGCAGGCTTCAAATCTGGGGCGCACGATCTCCCCGGTCTCTGGCGTCGTCGTTGCGGTGGCAGGGATGGCGAAGATTTCGCCGTTTGAAGTGGTGAAGCGTACTTCCGTTCCGGTTATGGTCGGGCTGCTGGTTGTCATTATTGCAACTGAAGTGATGGTGCCAGGCACTTCTTCCGCTGTGGCGGGTGGTTAAGCGAATTAATTTGTAGACGATTCGCCGGATGGCGGCGTAACGCCTTATCCGGCCTACAAATCTTACCCGTAGGCCCGGTAAGCATAGCGCCACCGGGCGATTGGCCAATCCCGAATTCAACCGTGGTAAATACGCTGCGGCCTGCCCACTTTTCCGTGAATAATCTCGGCAATAATCAAATGCTGACTGGCGCAATACTCCAGATACCGCCGGGATGTGGTACGGCTGATCGTCAGCGCCTGCGCCACCGTCTCAGCCGTATGGCGCGTCGCTGGGTCGCTAAACAGCTTCAGCACGGCATTCAGCGTCAGAGCATCAATCCCGGTCGGCAAATCACCTTTTGGCTCCCCTCGCGCATAGGCATTAAACATCTCGTCAATCTGCCGCTGGCTGGCGCTATCGTTACCCGCCAGCATACGCCGGCGTTGCTGATACCGCGTAAGCGTCTGCCCCAGACGCTCATAGGCAATCGGCTTCACCAGATAATCAAACGCCCCCCAGCGCACCGCTTCGGAGACGGTTTCCATATCACTGGCGGCCGTGGTAAACACAATTCCGCCGGGATAGCGCGCCTGCATCAGTTCATGCAGCAGCGTGATGCCTTTCCCATCCGGCAGATAGTTATCCAACAGAATAAGCCCGGGTTTAAAACGTTCGATCATCATACGGGCCTGCGCCAGATTGCCCGCCAGCCATATCTGGCTGAAACCGGGAATATGGCGGATATATTCCGCATGCATTTCCGCCAGCAGCGTTTCATCCTCAACGATCAATAGGGTTAATGGTTCCGTCATCGTTTTTTTTCACTTTCGGAAGAAATAGAGAAAACAAGGTGCCACAGGGATCATTATCTTCCAGCGTAATCACCCCGCCACAGCGCCCCACATAACTTGCAATCAGATACAGCCCGATGCCATGTTCGCCTGGTTCATCGGTTCGGGTGCTGACACCCTGTTCAAATATTTTTTCGCGCAGAGATTCAGGAACGCCGCATCCCTGATCGGCAACTTCAATCACCACATCGTCCCCTTCGTCGCTCAAATAGAGTTCAACGACGTTATTCCCTTCCCGGGTACGCAAACTGGCTTCAAACGCGTTATCGAGAAGATTGCCGACAATCGCGGCAAATTCGGTGCTATCAAGCCCTTCCGGGAGTCGGTGCAGTTGACTCCCGGGTACGATCGTCATTTTTAGCCCCAGCTCCCGCGCCCGCTGGACTTTGCCGAACAGCAGACCGGCGACCTGGCGATCGGCAAACGCGCTGCGTAGACTATCGATCAGTTGCTGTTGCGCCTGCGACTCGCCCTGCACCATTTCCCTGACCCGATCATACTCTTTCATCTGGAGCAGACCGTTGAGCGTCGACATCCAGTTCAGGTGTTCATGACGCAGCGTTCTCAGGCTCTCCACATACTGTTTTATTTGCGTCAGTTGGGCGTTCAGGGTGGAAATTTCATCCTTGCTGCGAAAGCTGATGATCGCCCCCAGTAATTCATCCCCGGAGCGAATGGCCTCACGATTGGCAATAACGCTCAACCCATTGAAATTCGCCATCACATCCTGGCGTTTTTCCGCAATCTGCTGTGTGAAGAAGTCCGCAGGATTAACAACCGTCTCTATCGACTTACCCAGCCATTGCCGCCCCGGCGAACGCAGCCCCAGCATTTTTCGCGCGTTGCGGTTAATGGCGGTAATGTGCCCTTCCGGGTCGACTGCAATTAATCCTTCATACACTGAACTGAATAATGCCTCCTGCTGGCGCACAACGCGCGCAATCTGCTTTGGCTCCATCCCCAGCATCTGGCGGCGAATGTGGGCGGCGAAAAACCAGGAAAGCAGCATAAGCACCACCAGCAGCAGGACGAATACGCCCGCCATCGGCAGTAAAAAATCCAGTCGCCAGCTGTCAATTTTACTGACCAGATAACCGATGGAAACCACGCCGATCACGTTGCCATTGTCGTCAAATATCGGCGTTTTAGCGCGCATCGCCATACCAATAGACCCCTTGCCGGTGATGAAATAGCTCTCACCGTTCTCCAGCGCGCCGGGTTTCGTGAACTGCATCGGATAACCAATTTTTTCCGGGTTAGGATGGTAGAGGCGAATCGAGTTTTTGTCGCCGATGACCACATAATCAAAATCGGTGTCGCTTTGTAGTTTGTCCGCGATGGTCGCCAGCCGCCTGTAATCCCGGTGTTTCACGGCCGTGATGATACTGTCGTTAGAGGCGATAATTTTTGCCTGGTTCATCGCCATATCCCTGACATGCGATGCCAGATAGTCTTCAAAGCTGGCGGAAAAATAGCGGGCTAACGCGGCGATGATGAAAACAGAAACGACCAGAATGAGCAGAAAAATCCGCAGCGGGAACGCGAGTTGACGAAAAAAAAGAAACCGTTTTTTATTTTTTGGGTCGGGCATTGTTATTCCTTCGCTGGCGTAAGCGTCTCATTTCCCGTATATGTAATAAAAATGTTTTAACTTTCTGCTGTGCATTTAATAGCGATCGTTACAGATTCCCCACCTTAAATCAATTAAACAAATAAAACCCACCGCGCAATTTGCTATTAAATTAATTAAAAAACTTAAAACCATTAAACACATAAAAACCATCTAAGTGTTTGTGAAATAAATCAAAATTTACCACCAAAATACCCCTTACGATGTAGGCAACAGAGAGAAAAAGAAATACGTCGTAATAAAAACAACGACCGCTCCAATTGAAAACAAAACGTTATCAGGTTGCAACGACACACAACATACGCAAAAAACTGGCAACAAAATATATCATCAGGACGCTCAATACTATGTTCGGTAATAATGTATTCACGCAAGTGAAACGCTCAGAAAATAAAAAGATGGCGGTTATCACGCAATTTCTGAAAGAGAATGATTTAAGCGTAGATACCACCGTCGAAGTTTTTATTACCGTTACGCGCGATGATCGTCTTATTGCCTGCGGCGGTATTGCCGGAAATATCATTAAATGCGTTGCTATCTGCCAATCCGTGCGCGGCGAAGGGCTGGCGCTGACGCTGGCTACAGAGTTAATCAACCTCGCCTACGAAAGGCACTGTACGCACCTCTTCATCTACACCAAAACAGAATACGAAGCGCTCTTTAAACAGTGCGGCTTCTCTACGCTGGCTGATGTGCCTGGCGTGATGGTGCTCATGGAAAACAGCAATACGCGCCTGAAACGCTACGCTGAATCCTTAACGAAACTGCGTCATGACGGGAAAAAAATCGGCTGTATCGTCATGAACGCCAACCCCTTCACAAACGGGCATCGCTATCTGATCCAGCAGGCCGCCGCACAGTGCGACTGGCTGCATCTGTTCCTGGTAAAAGAGGATACGTCGCGTTTTCCGTACGAGGACAGGTTTGATCTGGTTATCAAAGGAACAACGGATATTCCACGCCTGACTGTGCATCGCGGTTCCGAGTACATCATCTCGCGTGCGACCTTTCCGTGCTACTTCATCAAAGAACAAAGCGTCATTAACCACTGTTACACCGAAATCGACCTGAAGATTTTCCGCCAGTACCTGGCGCCAGCATTGGGTGTAACACACCGTTTTGTCGGCACGGAACCGTTTTGCACCGTCACCTCCCAGTACAACCACGATATGCGCTACTGGCTGGAGACGCCAACGCTTCCCGCCCCCCCCATCGAGCTGGTGGAAATTGAGCGGCTGTGTTTCCAGGAGATGCCGATTTCCGCCTCCTGGGTGCGCAAGCTGCTGGTTAAAAAAGATCTCACGGCTATCGCACCGCTGGTTCCCAACCCCACTCTGCACTATCTGCAAGGCATGGTTGAACGTAACCCGTCCAGCGCGGTAGTCCGCCAAAAGACCCCCGCATTAGAAACAGGTGAAAAATGAAAATAGACCAGGCTGCCGTCGCTGGCACACTTGAGTCCGGTGATGTGATGATTCGCATTGCTCCACTCGACACGCAGGATATTGACCTGCAAATCAACAGCAGCGTTGAAAAACAGTTTGGCGACGCCATTCGCGCCACCATTCTGGATGTGCTTGCCCGTTATAACGTCCGCGGCGTGCAATTAAATGTTGATGACAAAGGCGCGCTGGACTGCATTTTGCGTGCGCGGCTGGAAGCGTTACTGGCTCGCGCCAGCGGCATCCCCGCTCTGCCGTGGGAGGATCGCCAATGATTTCCGCTTCTCTGCAACAACGTAAATCCCGCACCCGGCGCAGCATGCTGTTCGTCCCCGGCGCAAATGCCGCGATGGTCAGCAACTCGTTTATCTACCCGGCCGATGCGCTGATGTTCGACCTGGAAGACTCCGTCGCGCTGCGTGAGAAAGATACCGCTCGCCGTCTGGTGTATCACGCCCTGCAACACCCGCTGTACCGTGATGTGGAAACCATTGTCCGCGTTAATGCGCTGGATTCCGAATGGGGCATTAACGACCTTGAAGCGGTGGTTCGCGGCGGCGCTGACGTTGTCCGTTTGCCGAAAACCGACACCGCTCAGGATGTTACCGACATCGAGAAAGAGATCCTGCGCATTGAGCAAACCTGCGGCCGTGAACCCGGCAGCACCGGGCTGCTGGCCGCAATCGAGTCGCCGCTGGGCATTACCCGCGCCGTTGAAATCGCCCACGCCTCCGAACGTCTCATCGGGATCGCGCTGGGGGCGGAAGACTATGTGCGCAATCTGCGTACCGAACGTTCCCCGGAAGGCACCGAGCTGCTGTTTGCCCGCTGCTCCATTTTACAGGCGGCACGCTCCGCAGGCATTCAGGCGTTCGATACCGTCTATTCCGATGCCAATAACGAAGCGGGTTTCCTGCACGAAGCGTCACACATCAAACAGCTGGGTTTTGACGGCAAGTCCCTCATCAACCCACGCCAGATTGAACTGCTGCACAACCTGTATGCCCCGACGCTTAAAGAAGTCGCCCATGCGCGTCTGGTCGTGGAAGCCGCAGAAGCCGCCGCCCGTGAAGGCCGCGGCGTCGTCTCCCTGAACGGCAAAATGGTAGACAGCCCGGTGATTGAACGCGCCCGTCTGGTGCTCTCCCGTGCAGAACTTTCCGGCATTCGCGAAGAATAAGGCAAAAAAATGACGCAGAAAATCGAACAACTTCAACGACAAGAACGGGTAGCGGCCTGGAGTCGCCATGCCGAAAGCGAATTTTCCGCTTTTCAGAGCACTTCAAAACTGAATTTACAGGCGCAAAAACCGCGCGATAAAAAACTGTGCGCCACGCTTGAAGAAGCCATCCGCCGTTCTGGTTTACAGGATGGAATGACCATCTCTTTCCACCACGCTTTCCGTGGCGGCGACCTGACGATCAACCTGGTGATGGACACCATCGCCAGCATGGGCTTTAAAAACCTGACGCTGGCCTCCAGTTCGCTGAGCGATTGCCACGCGCCACTGGTCGGGCATATTCGCCAGGGCGTCGTGAGCCGAATTTACACGTCTGGTCTGCGTGGCCCTCTGGCGGAAGAGATCTCCCGCGGATTGCTGGATGAGCCCGTACAAATCCACTCCCACGGCGGTCGCGTCCATCTGGTGCAAAGCGGTGAGCTCAATATCGATGTGGCCTTCCTCGGCGTGCCGTCCTGCGATCCGTTTGGCAATTCCAACGGCTACACCGGTAAAGCCTGCTGCGGTTCGCTGGGCTATGCGAAAGTGGATGCCGAAAACGCTCGCCAGGTTGTTCTGCTGACGGAAGCGCTGCTGCCGTATCCGCATAATCCAGCCAGTATCGCCCAGGACCAGGTGGATCTCATTGTGCAGATCGAACGGGTAGGCGACGCCGACAAAATTGGCGCAGATGCGACCCGTATGACCACCAACCCGCGTGAACTGTTAATTGCCCGCAGCGCGGCAGACGTGATTGCCAACTCAGGCTATTTCCAGGAAGGCTTCTCTCTGCAAACCGGAACCGGCGGCGCTTCTCTGGCGGTAACCCGTTTTCTGGAAGACAAAATGCGCAGCCGCGATATTCACGCGGATTTCGCGTTGGGCGGCATTACCGCCACGATTGTCGACCTGCATGAAAAAGGGCTGATCCGCAAATTGCTGGACGTACAGAGCTTCGACCGTAACGCCGCAGAATCGCTGGCCCGCAACCCGAATCACATCGAAATCAGCGCCAATCAGTATGCCAACTGGGGCTCAAAAGGCGCATCGGTCGATCGTCTGGATGTCGTGGTGCTGAGCGCCCTGGAGGTGGATACCCAGTTCAACGTGAACGTGCTGACCGGTTCCGATGGCGTACTGCGCGGCGCGTCAGGCGGTCACTGCGATACCGCCGTTGCCGCCGCGCTGTCAATCATCGTCGCACCGCTGGTTCGCGGCCGCATCCCGACGCTGGTCGATAACGTGCTCACCTGCGTAACGCCTGGCTCCAGCGTCGACATTCTGGTGACCGACCACGGCATCGCCGTCAACCCGGCGCGCCCGGAACTGGCGGAACGCCTGAAAGAAGCGGGAATGAAAGTGGTCTCCATTGAATGGCTGCGTGAACGTGCGCAGTTGCTCACCGGTCAACCTCGCGCCATTGAATATACCGATCGCGTCATCGCCGTAGTGCGTTACCGCGACGGTTCGGTCATTGACGTTGTTCATCAGGTGAAGGAATAAGCCATGCACCTGCTCCCTGAACAGGCCACTCGCCATGCGGTTTCCATTCCCGAGCTGCTCGTCAGCCGTGATGAGAGACAAGCGCGGCAACACGCCTGGCTGACGCGCCATCTCACTCCACTGGTCTCCTTTACCGTGGTGGCGCCTGGCCCGATTAAAGACAGCGAGCTTACTCGCCGAATCTTCAATCACGGCGTAACCGCCCTGCTCGCCGTGGCGAAAAAAGCAGGCTGGTCTGTCAGGGAGCAGGCTGCACTGGCCTCAGCCAGTGGGCCGGAAGGGTTCCTCGCCATTGAGGCTCCGGCCCGCGATCTCAAGCTCGCCACGATCGAGCTTGAGCATCAGCATCCGCTGGGACGTTTATGGGATATCGATGTGCTGACGCCGGAAGGCGACATTCTGTCCCGCCGTCATTTTTCGCTTCCTGCTCGCCGCTGCCTGTTGTGCGAGCAAAGCGCCGCTGAATGCGCCCGGGGGAAAACCCACGCGCTTTCCGACTTACTTATTCGCATGGAGGCGCTGCTGCATGATGCCGATTCCAGCCACATCAACTGACTCCGCCGCCATTCCTCAGACGCTGCTTGACGCGTACGCCCTGCTGGCGTGGCGCGCCATGCTGACTGAGGTCAATTTATCTCCCAAGCCGGGTCTGGTCGATCGCATTAACTGCGGCGCGCACAAAGACATGGCGCTGGAAGATTTCCATCGCAGCGCGCTGGCCATTCAGGGCTGGCTGCCGCGTTTTATCGAATATGGCGCAAGCTGCGCGCAGCTGCCGTCAGACGATGTACTGAAAGGGCTACGCCCATTAGGTATGGCCTGCGAAGCCGACATGTTTCGCGCCACTGCCGGCGTTAACACGCATAAAGGCAGCATATTTTCCCTGGGACTGCTGTGCGCCGCCATCGGACGCCTGCACCAGCAGCATTCCTCGATCACACCTGCAAACATCTGCTCGACCGCCGCAACATTTTGCCGGGGTCTGACCGAGCGTGAACTGCGACAGAACAATCAACAACTCACCGCAGGTCAACGCTTGTACCAACAGCTGGGGTTAACTGGCGCGCGCGGCGAAGCCGAAGCGGGTTACCCGTTAGTGATCCGCCATGCTTTACCACACTACCGCGCATTGCTGGCGCAGGGGCGCGACCCCGAGCTGGCGCTGCTCGACACCCTGCTGCTGCTGATCTCAATGAACGGCGACACCAACGTCGCATCACGCGGCGGCGCGGAAGGTCTGCGCTGGATACAACAGCAGGCGACAACATTATTACGGCAAGGAGGCATTCGTTCTCCTGCCGATCTTGAACATCTCCACCGGTTCGATCAGCAGTGCATTGCACACAACCTCAGTCCTGGCGGCAGCGCCGACTTACTGATCGTCACCTGGTTTTTAGCACAAATTTCGCAAGTTAATCATTTACATAATTATTGAAAGATCCTTTTCGGAGAATCACTTATGTCTTTATCTAAAGATAATATATGGAAGTTATTGGCCCCATTAGTCGTTATGGGCATCATGTTTTTGATCCCCGTCCCGGACGGCATGCCCCCTCAGGCATGGCACTACTTCGCCGTTTTCGTGGCGATGATCGTCGGGATGATACTGGAGCCGATTCCGGCCACCGCGATCAGTTTTATCGCGGTGACCATTTGCGTTATCGGCAGCAACTATCTGTTATTTGATGCCTCAGAGCTGGCCGACCCGGCCTTTAACGCGGGCAAGCAGGCGCTGAAATGGGGGCTGGCGGGCTTCTCCAGCACCACCGTCTGGCTGGTGTTCGGCGCATTCATTTTCGCGCTGGGCTATGAAGTCACCGGTCTGGGCCGCCGTATTGCGCTCTTCCTGGTGAAATTCATGGGTAAACGCACCCTGACGCTGGGTTATGCCATTGTCATCATCGATATTCTGCTGGCGCCGTTTACACCGTCCAACACCGCGCGTACCGGCGGTACGGTATTCCCGGTAATCAAGAACCTGCCGCCGCTGTTTAAGTCGTTTCCAAACGATCCTTCCGCGCGCCGCATTGGCGGTTATTTGATGTGGATGATGGTCATCAGTACCAGCCTCAGTTCTTCCATGTTCGTGACCGGCGCGGCGCCTAACGTTCTGGGTCTGGAATTCGTCAGCAAAATTGCCGGTATTCAGATCAGCTGGTTGCAGTGGTTCCTGGGCTTCTTACCGGTAGGGATCATTCTGCTGATCGTCGCACCGTGGCTCTCTTACGTACTCTACAAACCCGAAGTGACCCACAGCGCCGAAGTTGCGGCATGGGCTGGTGAAGAGTTAAAAACGATGGGTACGCTGACCCGCAAAGAGATGACGCTGATCGGTCTGGTGTTGCTCAGCCTCGGACTGTGGGTATTTGGCGGTGAAGTGATTGATGCCACCGCTGTCGGCCTGCTGGCGGTATCCCTGATGCTGGCGCTGCACGTTGTGCCGTGGAAAGACATCACGCGTTATAACAGTGCGTGGAACACCCTTGTTAACCTCGCGACGCTGGTTGTCATGGCCAACGGTTTAACCCGTTCGGGCTTTATCGACTGGTTTGCTACCACAATGAGCGCTCATCTGGAAGGCTTCTCACCTAACGCAACGGTGATTGTGCTGGTACTGGTGTTCTACTTTGCTCACTACCTGTTCGCCAGCCTGTCCGCACATACCGCAACCATGCTGCCGGTCATTCTGGCGATAGGTAAAGGTATTCCAGGCGTTCCGATGGAGCAACTTTGTATTCTGCTGGTGCTGTCCATCGGTATCATGGGCTGCCTGACGCCGTATGCAACAGGGCCGGGGGTCATCATCTACGGCTGCGGCTATGTAAAATCCAAAGATTACTGGCGTCTTGGCGCGATCTTTGGGGTCATCTACATCACCATGCTGCTGGTGGTTGGCTGGCCGATTCTGGCGCTGTGGAACTAAACATCGGCACATAATGCCGGATGACGGCTAACGCGTTATCCCTCTCATGCCAGTCAGATAAACCTGACTGGCTTTTTTTATGGTTAAATAGGTGATATTCAATATTTGTATGAGTTTCAGCATTCATCATGAAATCAACATGGCGTTATGGTTCTCTCCTGGCGGTATTCCTGCTTCCCCTCTTCAACGTTAACGCTGAGCCACTTCAGGCAAAACAGTACGCTGATTTTGACCGCTATGTGCTGGCGCTCTCCTGGCAAACCGGTTTTTGTCAAAGTCAGCATGAGCGCGATCATCGGGAACCCGAAGAGTGCCGTCAGCAGAAAGAGATTCCCAACAAAGCTGATTTTCTGACTGTCCACGGTCTGTGGCCAGGTCTGCCGGGATCGGTTGCCGCGCGTGGCGTGGACGAGCGCCGCTGGATGCGGTTTGGCTGCGCGACTCGTCCGATCCCCAATCTGCCGGAAGCGCGCGCCAGCCGTAAATGCGCCGCGCCTGAAACCGGCCTTTCACTGGAGAGCGCGGCAAAACTCAGCGCGGTCATGCCCGGAGCCGGTGGAAAATCCTGTCTGGAACGTTATGAATACGCCAAGCACGGTGCCTGCTTTGGATTTGATCCAGACGTTTATTTCGGCACAATGGTACGGTTGAACCATGAGATAAAACACAGCGCGCTGGGCGATTTTCTGGCCGCAAATTACGGGAAAAGGGTCAGCCGCGCCGCGTTTGACGCCGCCGTCGCCCAAAGCTGGGGGAAAGAAAACGTGAAGGCGGTGAAACTGAGTTGCCACGGGAACCCGGCTTATCTGACAGAAATACAGTTCTCGCTCAACGCCGCCAGGATTAACGATCCGCTTTCCGCTTCCTCGTTTATATCGCAACCCCATCCGGGCAATTGCGGGAAGCGGTTTGTGATTGACAAAGCGGGTTACTGAGGCGGTATACAAACTTGAGAACCATCACGGCTTGCGACTAAAATTTACGCAAAGACAACCGTATTGAGGATTTCCCCGAATGTGAGCTAAATCACTTCAAAGAAGGGGGAAGTCTCAGTATTATCATGAAAGCTAAACCCTCGCCGCCTGACGGTGAGGGTTTTCTTTTGGGATTATTTACCTGCGGCACTCGCAGCATCGACGACATGGAGTAACAAATGTCCAGACCAACTATTATCATCAACGACCTCGACGCCGAACGCATCGACCGCCTGTTGGAGCAGCCTGCGTTTGCTGGTTTACCCATTGCTGACGCATTAAATGCGGAGCTGGATCGCGCCCAGATGTGCTCGCCGGAAGCCATGCCGCACGACGTCGTCACCATGAACAGTCGGGTGAAATTCCGCAATCTCAGCGATGGCGAGATTCGCGTGCGCACGCTGGTGTATCCGGCGAATATGACCGACAGCAATACGCAGCTTTCCGTAATGGCGCCGGTGGGCGCGGCATTGCTGGGCCTGCGCGTCGGCGATACCATTCACTGGGACCTGCCTGGCGGGGCGTCCACTCACCTTGAAGTGCTGGAACTTGAATATCAGCCTGAAGCAGCGGGCGACTACCTGCGCTAAACCATCTGGATAAGCGTTCACCCGTTTACACAGAGGATGCTCCCTGCATCCTCTTTCCGAAAATCACCCATTCCTCCTGGTTCACCCCCATTCCCCGTCATCCAGAATTAATCCGTTTCATTGCCGCGAGTACGGTCATGAATGAGGCTCTTTTCATCACGCTGGCATTTCTTATTATGATGGCGATTATCGTCGTGGCCGTGCTTTACCTTGAGCGACGCTGGTAGCTTCTGGTCATAAGCATCAATCAGTCGTAAAGAAACGTTGTGATATGAAAAGTGCCGGGCAGATACCAGAAAGAAATATTATTATATGTTTGAATGAATTCAGTATTAGTTAACAGGGAGAAACGGGTATGTATAAGACAATCATTATGCCGGTTGATGTTTTCGAAATGGAACTTAGCGACAAGGCCGTGCGCCACGCAGAGTTTCTGGCGCAACAGGATGGCGTCATTCATCTGTTGCATGTTCTTCCGGGCTCCGCCAGCCTGAGTCTGCACCGCTTTGCCGCCGACGTTCGTCGTTTTGAGGAGCATTTGCAGCACGAAGCGGAGACTCGCCTGCAAACAATGGTGAGTCATTTCAGTATCGACCCTTCCCGGATTAAGCAGCACGTCCGCTTTGGTAACGTGCGGGATGTGGTGAACGAACTGGGCGAAGAGCTGAATGCGGACGTCGTGGTCATTGGCTCCCGCAATCCGTCTATCACCACGCATTTGCTGGGTTCTAACGCCTCCAGCGTTGTCCGCCATGCTACGTTGCCGGTGCTGGTTGTGCGGTAAATCGCACGGTTGTTGCGTAAAAAAAGAGGCTGCCATTGGCAGCCTCTTGCATTGCAGGTGTAGTCTTACTTTCTTTTTATGCCGTCTTACTGCGGATCAGATAATCAAATGCGCTCAGAGAGGCTTTCGCGCCTTCGCCCGTCGCGATGATGATCTGTTTGTAAGGAACCGTGGTGCAGTCGCCTGCGGCGAATACGCCTTTCACGCTGGTTTCGCACCGGCCATCAATGATGATTTCGCCCATACGGTTACGCTCAATCGCGCCTTCCAGCCAGTTGGTGTTTGGCAGCAAGCCAATCTGTACGAAGATCCCGGACAGCGCAACGTTGTGGATGTCGCCGCTTACGCGATCGCGATATTCCAGCCCCGTCACTTTACTGCCGTCGCCTTTCACTTCCGTTGTCTGCGCATTCAGAATAATGTCGACGTTTTTCAGGCTACGCACTTTATCTTGCAGAACCTGGTCGGCTTTCATTTCTGGCGCAAATTCCAGCAGCGTAACGTGCTCAACGATCCCCGCGAGGTCAATCGCCGCTTCCACGCCGGAGTTCCCTCCGCCGATCACCGCAACGCGTTTGCCTTTAAACAGCGGGCCGTCGCAGTGCGGGCAATAGGTTACGCCTTTCGTGCGGTACTGATCTTCGCCCGGCACGTTCATGTTGCGCCATTTGGCACCGGTGGCAATGATAATGCTGCGGGCTTTCAGCACCGCGCCGGAAGCGGTCTCAATCTGATGCAGGCCCCCTTCCGTTGCCGCCGGAAGCAGTTTGCTCGCGCTCTGGCTGTCGATCACGTCAACATCGTAATCATCAACGTGCGCTTTCAGCGCGCCAGCCAGCTTCTGCCCTTCCGTTTTTGGCACGGAAATATAGTTCTCGATATCAACGGTATCCAGCACCTGACCGCCAAAACGCTCGCCCATCAGACCGGTACGAATGCCTTTACGTGCGGAGTAAACTGCCGCTGCCGCCCCCGCCGGGCCGGAACCGACAATCAGTACGTCGTAAGCGTCACGCTTATTCAGCTCTTCCGCCGCCCGTTTTTCTGCGCCGGTATCCACTTTGGCGACGATTTCCGTCAGCGTCATACGTCCCTGACCGAATTCGTTACCGTTCAGGTACACAGCCGGAACGCCCATCACATTACGATCGGTGATTTCATTCTGGAATGTGCCGCCGTCAATCGCGGTATGTTTGATACGCGGGTTCAGCACCGCCATCAGGTTCAGCGCCTGTACGACGTCAGGGCAGTTGTGGCAGGAGAGCGAGTAATAAGTTTCAAACTCGAAATCGCCGTCGATATCGCGGATCTGCTCCAGCAGAGACTGCGCCTCTTTCGACGGATGGCCGCCAGTCCACAACAGCGCCAGCACCAGCGAGGTAAATTCATGCCCCAGCGGAGAACCCGCAAAGCGCGGCCCCTGGTCAGAACCCGGGTTTGCTATCAAGAAAGAAGGCTTGCGCACCGGCAGGCTGTTATCTTCTTTAAATGTGACTTTCTCTGACAGTTCAGCGATTTCAGCCAGCAATTCCTTGATTTCTGCCGATTTAGCGCTGTCGTCCAGCGTGGCAATCAGCTCAACAGGCCTGGTCAGTTTCTCAAGATACGCTTTGAGCTGAGTTTTCATGTTAGTGTCGAGCATTATTCTTCCCTCTCTAAAAACATCATCATGCAAGTTGCCTTATACCGGCAGCCTGAATGCGACTTGCATGATGGTGCTGGAAAAAACGGGTGCGACGCACCCGCTTAAGGATTAATTCGCCAGTATTTCGTGTTACAGGAAGGCGGCAAGCTTATGAATCCCCGGGAGCTTACATCAGTAAGTGACCGGGGTGAGAAAGCGCAGCCAACGCACCTGTAGCGCGAAAGGCGCAGCGAATTTTAGATTTTGCCGACCAGGTCCAGGGATGGAGCCAGAGTCGCTTCGCCTTCTTTCCATTTAGCCGGGCAAACTTCGCCTGGGTGAGCGGCAACATACTGAGCCGCTTTGATTTTACGCAGCAGGTCAGATGCGTCACGGCCGATACCTTCAGCGGTAACTTCGATAGCCTGGATGATACCCTGCGGGTCAACAACGAAAGTCGCACGGTCAGCCAGACCTTCGTCTTCACGCATGTTGTCGAAGTTACGGGTCAGGGCGCCAGTCGGGTCACCGATCATCGCATATTTGATTTTTGCGATGGTTTCAGAGCTGCTGTGCCATGCTTTGTGAGTAAAGTGGGTGTCGGTAGAAACAGAGTAAACGTCTACGCCCAGTTTCTGCAATTCATCGTAATGATCTGCTACGTCGCCCAGTTCGGTCGGGCATACGAAAGTGAAGTCAGCCGGGTAGAAGAAGAAGACGCTCCAGCGGCCTTCGGTATCTTTCTCGGTTACTTCGATGAATTCACCGTTTTTGAACGCCTGGTTTTTGAAAGGTTTAATTTTGGTATTAATCAAGGACATCTATACTTCCTCCGTGTTTTCGTTGAGATGTAAAGTAACCAACTTTCCGTGATTGGGCTAATGCGTTTGCATTATCAAATCAATCAGCGATACCTAACAACTCACACAAGACAACGTTGTGAACGTTTAGCGACAAAAAGTAAAAAGGCCCCCTTTACAGGCGGCCCCATTACCTGAACTACCCGTAGGTAACTTCAGCGCCAGTGAAACTGGCTATGTGTTGCGCTCTACATTACCTTAACAAAGGCTGTAACAGCGAAAGGATTACATCACCCTACCAAAGAAAGGGCAATCTTCCGACGGCAGACCTTACCTATGACTGTGATAGGTTTTGCCATCAATGTTCCTTTTGCACTGATTTTTAAGGAAATATAATGATAAAACGAACATTGCTGCTGATGCTGTTCCCGCTCATCACCTTTGCTGAAGAACTGCCTGCCCCGGTTAAAGCGATAGAAAAACAGGGAATTACGATCCTGAAGTCTTTTGACGCCCCCAGCGGAATGAAAGGCTATCTGGGCAAATACCAGGATATGGGCGTGACCATCTACCTCACGCCTGACGGGAAACACGCGATTTCCGGCTACATGTACGACGAAAAAGGCGCAAACCTCAGTAATGCGCTGATAGAAAAAGAGATCTACGCCCCGGTCGGCAGAGAAATGTGGCAGCGGATGGAAAAAGCGTCGTGGATTCTGGACGGCAAAAAAGAGGCGCCGGTGATTCTTTATGTCTTTGCGGACCCTTTCTGCCCTTACTGCAAACAGTTCTGGCAGCAGGCGCGCCCCTGGGTCGAATCCGGCAAAGTACAATTGCGGACGCTACTGGTGGGCGTGATCAAACCCGAAAGCCCGGCAACGGCTGCCGCTATCTTATCCACCCGCGATCCGGCAAAAACCTGGCATGACTATGAAGCGTCAGGCGGTAAACTCAATCTGGCGATCCCTTCACCGCTGCCAGAAGATAAGATGAAAATGCTGAATATTCATCAGAAACTCATGGACGATCTGGGGGCGAATGCAACGCCAGCCATTTACTATATGAATAAAGAAAATATGTTACAGCAGGTCGTCGGGTTACCGGAAAAAGCGCAGCTGAACATTATGATGGGTGAACATTAAACCTAAATTAAAGGGGGGAGATTGGCATTGTTTTTCTGTCAATCTCCTTTTCCATTATAAATCGCTCGCAAAGATATTCTGAGCTATGCTATTTTAGTATTATTGAAAGAGAATTTAAGCTTAGCAAACATCACTATTGTAAAGCATTGGATGTGTTGCATAACTATAGCAAATATAGTTATGACAATAGTCACAAAACAGGAAGAAAAAAAACATGGCTAATCTCTACGATCTCAAAAAATTCGATCTCAACTTACTGATTATTTTTGAGTGTATCTACCAGAATTTAAGCATTAGTAAAGCGGCGGAAACGCTGTACATCACCCCGTCTGCCGTGAGTCAATCTCTGCAACGATTACGAACTCAATTCAACGATCCTTTATTTATTCGTTCAGGAAAAGGCATCACGCCGACCGTCACCGGTATAAATCTGCATCATCATCTTGAGGAAAACCTCAATAGTCTGGAACAAACAATTAATATTATGCATAGTTCCAGCCTTAAGAAAAAATTTATCATTTACAGCCCTCAGCTGCTTACTGCAATGAACGTAATAAAGCTGATTAATTTTATTATGGAAGATTCTTCCGTTGAAATTGAGCATCATGATATCCTGATGTCTGCGGAATCAGCAGAAGACCTGCTGGCATACCGCAAGGCGGACATGGTGATCACTACCACGCCGCTGAACAACCATTCGGTTGTCTGTACGCCTTTTAAAACAATCAAAAGCGTACTGGTGTGTCGTGCCGATCACCCCAGAATCAGTGACGCCAGTACATTAGCGCAAGTACTCGAAGAACCGTTTACCTCATACCAGGGAGAGGAGCCAGGCGTTAAAGAATACCAGTCGCTGGTCAACTCCCTTCTTGCCAGCCGGAAAATTGGGTTTCGCAGTGACTCGATGGTTGCAATCATTAATACTATTGCTGAAACCAACATAATTGGCATCGTTCCTGAAGTCATATATGACTTCTTTCACTCCACCCTTAAACTGCAACGGGTTAATATTGATCAGGATTTACCTTCAGTTCAGTTATACCTGGTATATAATCGAACGTCACTGAATAACAAAGGTTTTACGAGTATCATTAACAAAATGACGGAAAATAGCTGAAACGAAAGCATACGGGACCATCGCCGGCACAAGCATTCAAAATTAAAATAATTAATATAAAATTAATTTAAGTTTTGGATGCTTTTTTAAACCTTGCACATTCTGTTGATTATATCATATAATATATATAATTATTTTTCTGTATTCTACACATAGCCATTTTCCGTTCAGGTATGAACTCATTATGTCTGTTTATAAAATCCCACTTGACCAAAATGTTTTGGAAGCTGCGGAAGAGCGCATTACATGGACACTCACCACCTTACCGCGTATTTGCGTGTCATTTTCCGGGGGGAAAGACTCAGGGTTGATGCTGCACCTTACCGCCGGAATCGCGCGTAAGTTAAAGAAGAAGATCTGCGTATTATTTATTGACTGGGAAGTGCAATTCTCCTGCACAATTGACTATGTTCAGTCATTACGCGAACAATATTCCGATGTCATTGAGCATTTTTACTGGGTTGCCCTGCCGCTCACCACACAAAATTCGCTGTCGCAATACCAACCCGAATGGCAATGCTGGGACCCGAATGCCGAATGGGTGCGCCAACCGCCTGCCGACGCCATTACCGATCCGGCTTACTTTCCTTTTTATCAGCCAGGCATGACCTTCGAACAATTTGTTCGCGACTTTGCCGAGTGGTTTTCAGAAAAGCGTCCTGCGGCGATGCTGATCGGCATCCGCGCTGACGAATCTTACAATCGGTTTGTCGCCATCGCCTCCCTGAGCAAACAGCGTTTTGCGGACGACAAACCCTGGACGACCGCCGCTCAGGGCGGGCACACCTGGTATATTTACCCGATGTATGACTGGAAAACGGCAGACATCTGGACATGGTTCGCAAAAACGAAGCAGCCTTGCAACCCGCTTTATAACCTGATGTACCAGGCCAACGTGCCGCTCCGGTATATGCGCATCTGCGAACCTTTCGGCCCGGAGCAACGTCAGGGATTGTGGCTCTATCATGTCATTGAACCCGAACGCTGGGCAGCAATGTGCGCCAGGGTAAGCGGCGTGCGCAGCGGAGGGATATATGCAGGCCAGGATAACCATTTTTACGGCCATCGAAAAATACTGAAACCCGAGCACCATAGCTGGCAAAGCTACGCCATGCTGCTGTTGGACAGCATGCCGGAACAGAGCGCCGAGCATTACCGCAACAAAATCGCGGTCTACCTGCAATGGTATAAAAAGAAAGGAATGGAGAACATTCCACAAACGCAGGAAGGCGATATCGGCTCCAAAGATATCCCCTCATGGCGACGTATCTGCAAGGTGCTATTGAACAATGATTACTGGTGTCGGGCGCTCTCATTCAGCCCGACAAAACCTAAACACTACCAGCGCTACAATGAACGCATGAAAGCAAAGCGCAAAGAATGGGGGATTTTATGCAACAGCGACTCACCCAACAAATAACCGACTTTCTCTCCACGCTGAACGAAGAAGAGAGAATTGCGGCAATCAACGAATTCAGGATGGCGATCCACCGCGTCAGCCCCTTTCGCGATCAGCCGGTAGACTGCGTGCAATGGGTAAAAAACGAACAAATCGAGCCTAATGATTACAACCCAAACAATGTGGCGCCCCCGGAGAAAAGGCTCCTGCTAAAGTCTATTGAGGTAGATGGCTTCACACAGCCTATTGTCGTTGCAGAAACGGCGGCAGAAAAATATGAAATCGTGGATGGCTTTCACCGTCACGAACTCGGTAAAGGGAAATCCACATTACGCTCAAAGTTAAAAGGCTATCTTCCCGTCACCTGTCTGGAACGCAATCGCCATGAACGAATTGCGGCGACCATTCGTCACAACCGCGCCCGTGGTCGTCATCAGATTCACGCGATGTCGGAAATTGTGCGAGAACTCTCCCTGTTGGGCTGGGACGAGACGCGAATCGGAAAAGAGCTGGGCATGGATAAAGATGAAGTCCTGCGTCTGAAACAAATCAACGGCCTACAGGAACTCTTTGCCGACCGTCGATTCTCCAAAGCCTGGACCGTAAAGTAATTACAATTTACACAGGCGTTCTGCGGCCGCCAGCAGCGTGGATTCCTGCTTGGCAAAACATAAACGGATAAGTTTATGTGGGAAAGGATCGGCGCAAAATACTGACAGCGGAATCGCCGCAACGCCGATTTCCCGGGTCAGCCACTGGCAGAAATCCACGTCATTGAGGTCTGATACCGCACTGTAATCCACCAGCAGAAAATAGGTGCCTTCGCAGGGCAGGATTTCCAGACGACTGTCACGCAGGGCATTAACCAGAACGTCACGCTTCTTCCGGTAAAATGCGGGTAAATCGCGGTAATGTTCCGGTTCAGCACGCAGCATATCGGCCAGCGCCAGTTGCGCCGGTGTGTTGACGCAGAACGTCAGATACTGATGCACTTTACGCAATTCCGCGCTGATCGCCGCTGGCGCTACGCAGTACCCCACCTTCCAGCCGGTCATATGAAAGGTTTTACCGAATGACGAGACCGCGACAGCACGCTCACGTAACTGCGGATGCGCCAGTACGCTGGCATGGCCTTCTGGCGCAAAGCAGATATGCTCATACACTTCATCGCTTAATACATAGATTTCGCGATCGCCAATCGCCTGCCACAGCGCTTCAAAGTCGGCTTTGCGCCAGACGGTCGCGCTCGGGTTATGCGGCGTATTGAGGATCACCAGCCGGGTACGTTCGCTCAGTAACGCAGCAAATGCCTGCCAGTCAACGCGAAACTGCGGCGGCTGAAGCGCCAGACGTTTCAGCACGCCGCCGGACAGTTCAACGGCTGGCGCGTAGCTGTCATAGCTGGGATCGAAGCAGATCACCTCATCTCCCGCACGAACCAACGCGGTGATAGCGGCATACAACGCTTCCGTTGCCCCCGCAGTTACCGTCACCTCACTCCCGGCATCAGCCTTATAGCCGTATAACGCCGCTGTTTTTTCCGCAATGGCTTCGCGTAATGCAGGCACGCCGATCATTGGCGCATATTGATTCGCCCCTTGTGCAACATGCCAGGCCAGACGTTCCTGTAGATAGCGCGGGCCATCGAAATCAGGAAATCCCTGCGACAGGTTAATCGCCTGATGCTCCTGCGCCAGGGCGCTCATTTGTGTAAAGATTGTGGTGCCTAAATTAGGCAGTTTGCTTTGCGGAATCAGTGGGTTATTACTCATAGTTATCATACCCGAGGGTGATGTCGATGTTGAAACCACTATAACACGATGTTAGCATTTGGCAATCAAGACGCTTAGACGTCTAAATAAAAACAACTCCCGGACAGCGCAGCCACAAGGACAACACACCATGAGCAACACTGACATCCGCGTCGTTACCGGCCCGGCTAACTACTTTTCCCATACCGGCAGCCTCTCCAGACTGAAGGATTTTTTCAGCGCCGGGCAACTCTCCGCCGCAGTATGGGTGTATGGCGAACGTGCGATTGCCGCCGCCCGCCCTTACCTGCCGGATGCGTTTGATCTTCCGGGAGCCAGACACCTGCCGTTTACCGGCCATTGCAGCGAAAGCGATGTGAAACAACTGGCCGTGAAAGCAGGCGACGACCGCCGCGTAGTGATCGGTATCGGCGGCGGCACGCTGCTTGATACCGCCAAAGCCCTTGCCCGTCGGCTACAACTCCCCTTCGTGGCGATCCCGACTATCGCGGCCACCTGCGCGGCCTGGACACCGCTGTCGGTCTGGTACAACGATGCTGGTCAGGCACTGCACTTTGAAATTTTTGACGACGCCAATTATCTGGTGCTGGTAGAGCCGGAAATCATTCTCCGCGCGCCAGAGGCCTATCTGCTGGCCGGCATCGGCGACACGCTGGCAAAATGGTACGAAGCCGTTGTATTAGCGCCACAGCCAGAAACCTTACCGCTTACCGTGCGTCTGGGCATTAACGGCGCGCTGGCGATCCGTGATGTGCTACTGGAGAGCAGCGAACAGGCGCTGGCGGACAAAGAGCGTGGGGAACTCACCCAGGCATTTCGCGATGTGGTGGATGCGATTATTGCCGGGGGCGGCATGGTCGGCGGCCTTGGCGAGCGTTATACCCGTGTTGCGGCGGCACACGCCGTCCATAATGGACTCACCGTATTGCCGCAAACCGAGAAGTTTCTGCACGGCACCAAAGTGGCTTATGGCATTCTGGTGCAAAGCGCATTGCTGGGTCAGGATGAGGTACTGGCGCAGCTTATCGCTGCTTATCAGCGCTTTAGTCTGCCCACTACGCTGGCGGCGCTGGATGTCGATATCCAGAACCAGGCGGAGATTGATAACGTGATTGCCCACACCCTGCGCCCGGTTGAATCCATCCACTTTCTGCCGGTGACGTTAACGCCAGCCACATTACGCGCCGCGTTTGAAAAGGTAGAGTCGTTTACGGTTTAGCGGCGGCTTGCCGGATGGCGGCTGCGCCTTATCCGGCCTGTAAAATACCCCGTAGGCCCGGTAAGCGTAGCGCCACCGGGCAACACAAAACATCAGCAGCAACGTGCGCCGCCTTTCCCGCCATAACGCGCATCCTGCCGCTCACGAAAAAATTCTTCGTAAGTCATTGGCGTCTGATCCGGGTGCGTCACGCGCATATGCTCAACGTAGTTGTCATAGTCCGGCACGCCAATCATCAGTTTTGCCGCCTGACCCAGATATTTCCCGGCCTTAGAAAGCGTATCAAACATCGTTACCACCTGTGACGCAAATGCCCTCTCCCGTTAAGAAGAGGGCCGCTTATTTAAAAATTAGTGCGCGCCTTTCGCCTGCGCCACAATCTCTTCAACGTTTTCCGGCATGGCTTCATACGGCGTTTCTTTCGCCGTCGGTTTGTCCTCTTTCAGCGCTGCCAGCGCAGTTTTGATTGAGAACAGGGCCAGAACCACCACCACAACCATGAAGAAGATGGTCAGACCGGCATCCAGACGGTTGTTGAACACCAGCTGCGCCAGCTGAGACTGCGTGTACTGCGCAGGAATATCGCCACTGTCGATCATCGCCTGGAATTTATTGGCGATCGCCAGGAAACCAATTTTGGTATCCGGGCTAAACGCTTTCTGCCAGCCTGCGGTCAGCGTACAAATCAGCAGCCAGGCGGTAGGCACCAGCGCCACCCATGCGTAACGCTGACGTTTCATCTTGAACAGTACAACCGCGCAGAGCATCAGCGCCATACCCGCCAGCATCTGGTTCGCGATACCAAACAGCGGCCACAGGGTGTTGATCCCTCCTAACGGGTCCACCACGCCCTGGTGCAGGAAGTATCCCCACGCCAGCACGCACAGCGCCGTCGCTAACAGGTTCGCAGGCAGTGAATCCGTACGTTTCAGACCCGGAGAGACCACGCCCAGCAGATCCTGCAACATAAAGCGCGCCGCACGCGTACCGGCATCAACCGCCGTCAGAATGAACAGGGCTTCAAACAGAATCGCGAAGTGATACCAGAACGCCACATCCATCATACCGCCCAGCGCCCCATGCAGGATGTAAGCCATCCCCACCGCCAGCGTTGGCGCGCCACCGGCACGAGAAATAATGGATTGTTCGCCCACTTCGTTGGCAATCTGATGCAGCGTATCAGGCGTAATCGCAAAGCCCCAGCTACTGACCACCTGCGCTGCAGAAGCAACCACATCAGCGGTTCCGGCTGGCGCCAGTACGGCCATTGGGCTGTTCATGGCGAAGTAAACGCCCGGATCGATGATACATGCGGAAACCAGCGCCATAATCGCCACGAAGGATTCCATCAGCATCCCGCCGTAGCCGATAAAGCAGGCCTGCCCTTCGTTCGCCAGCATCTTCGGCGTGGTGCCGGAAGAGATCAGCGCATGGAAGCCAGACACCGCGCCACAGGCAATGGTGATGAACAAGAACGGGAACAGGTTACCGGTCCACACCGGGCCGGTGCCATCCACAAATTTGGTCAGCGCAGGCATCGTCAGCGTCGGACGCATAATCAGAATGCCGACGGCCAGACCGACAATCGTACCAATCTTCAGGAAGGTTGAGAGGTAATCACGCGGCGCCAGCAGCAGCCATACCGGCAGAACCGCCGCCACAAAGCCGTAGCCCACCAGCATCCAGGTCAACTGTACGCCGGTAAAGTCAAAATACGGCGCCCAGGTTGGGCTTTCCGCCACCCAACCACCGGAGATGATGGCAAAGACAAGGAACACCAGACCAATAACAGACACCTCGCCAATACGTCCCGGACGCAGGTAACGCAGGTAGACGCCCATAAAAATGGCCAACGGAATGGTGAACGCAACGGTGTACGTCCCCCACGGACTGTGGGTCAGGGCTTTCACGACGATCATCGCCAGTACCGCAAGGATAATCACCATGATCATGAAACAGGCCACCAGCGCGATCACACCAGCCGTTGGACCCATCTCTTCTTTAACCAGTTCACCCAGCGAACGACCGTCACGACGGGTAGAAACGAACAGCACCATAAAGTCCTGCACCGCGCCTGCCAGCACAACCCCGGCAAGCAGCCAGATCATACCGGGCAGATACCCCATCTGCGCCGCCAGCACCGGCCCAACCAACGGCCCTGCCCCGGCAATCGCCGCAAAATGGTGACCGAACAGCACTTTCTTATCGGTAGGTACGTAGTCCAGACCATCGTTATGACGCACCGCAGGCGTCATGCGCGTCGGGTCAACCGCCAGCACATTTTTGGCGATATACAGACCATAAAAACGGTAGGCAATGAGGTAGACACAAACTGACGCCACGACGATCCATAGCGCGTTGATCTGTTCCCCACGGTTTAACGCAATATATCCCAGGGCAAATGCTCCCATAACGGAGAGCAATGTCCAGACGAGGTATTTCCCTGATTTGTTCATAGTTGTTGTCCGTTTGCGTGTTGTGTTCCAGAGAGATGTTACATTTTGTTTCTATAACACCTCTGCTGGTTTTAACAACCTGACAACGCTATAAAACTGATTATTTACATTGCATTGTTAACTGGATCACTTCATTGGCCGGTCAACGCTGCAACATCATTGCATTTTGTTGGGCCTAGCCCATCACCGCCGTCCCCAGGCGGCAGGTACAGCAACGTCGTCCCTGTTCGTCAAAAATCACAATTTCCCAGCTCTGGCTTTGCCGGCCCAGATGCAGCGGCTGGCAAACGCCGCGCACCTTCCCCTGCGACACGGCGCGATGATGCGTGGCATTCAGCTCGGTTCCCACCACGCACTGGCCGTCACGGGTCATCAGATACCCGGCCATTGACCCCAGGGTCTCCGCCAGCGCCGCCGAAGCGCCGCCGTGTAACAGGCCGAAAGGCTGATGCGTTCGCGCGTCAACGGGCATTTCCGCCTCCAGCACGTCATCGCCCAGACGGGTATAGACGATCGCCAGATGCGCCACCATCGTGTTCAGACTGGTGGCGTTCAGCTCATCAAGCGTTAAATGGCGTTTCCAGATCATCGTTACGCTCCCAGGGTTGAACCGCCGTCAACCACAATGTCCTGTAGCGTAATGTGGCTGGCCAGATCGGATGCGAGGAATAAAATGGTATTCGCGATTTCCTGCGGACGCGCGATTTTTCCCAGCGGAATGCCAAGCTTAAACTGCTCGCCAAAGCCACGAATACGCTGTTGTTCCGCATCATCGCTCACCCACAGCGTGCGCTGCATATCGGTATCGGTAGATCCCGGAGAGACAACGTTACAGCGAACGCCGCTGCCCGCCAGCTCCAGCCCAACGGTCAGCGCCAGGCTTTTCAGCGCCGCTTTGGACGCGCCATAGGCGCTCATGCCAATGCGCGGCGTGTGCGCCGCATCAGACGCGACGGTAACAATCGCCCCGCCCTGCTGCTGACGAAATTGCGCCATCGTCTGCTGGAAGAGGTTAAACGCGCCGCCGACGTTGACGGCGAACGTCTGTTGCCAGTCCTCGGCGCTTAGCGCATCGGTCACCCCCATCCGTAAAATCCCGGCGGCATTCACCAGCACATCCAGCCGTTCGGTTTGCGCCAGCACGCGCTGGCAAACCTGCGCGACCTGCGCGGCGTCTGCGACATCCAGCACTTCGGTCGCAAAGGGATACGCATCCTGCGTGAACTCGCGATCGAATCCCGTCACCTGCGCGCCAGCCGCAACAAACGCCAGCGCCGTGGTATAACCAATCCCTTTTCCCGCGCCGGTCACCCAGACGGTTTTGCCGTTAAAATCCAATCCGGCCATCACTTCACCTCACGGGAAAGCAGCGTCCACCAGGCATCGATCGTCGGGTTTTTCGCCAGCATCACGAAGTCGATATCGCCATGCACTTTACGCCAGCGAGCCGCCAGCGCCATCATACGTACAGAGTCCAGCCCGTAATCAATCAGGTTTTCATCATCCAGCGGCTCGTCAGATTCATCCAGCAGCGGCAGGATCAGCGCCCGCAGCTCCGCTTTGCTCGCCGGAACCGGCGTCGGCAGCAGTTCCTGCGTCATCACCACGCGACCGGAGCGACCGGCAACGTAATTAAGCGACATCACATGTTCTTCACGGCTGAAATCGGCCAGCGCATCCGCCACCATAAACGGCTTGATATCGCGCATGAAAGCGTCAGTCGCCGTGGTCATACAGCCAATGTGCGCATAAACACCCGTGATAATCAGCTGATTACGCCCGGTTTCTTTTAACATCTGCTCCAGCGGCGAACGGTGAAACGCGCTGTAACGCCATTTCACCAGCACGGTGTCCGCCTCGTCCGGCGCCAGCGCATCGACAATCTTTTGCTGCTCGGGAGAACGCGTCAGGCCCGGCCCCCACATATCGTTCAACAGGGCGCGATCTTCATCGCTCTGATCTTTCGGCTGAGCGGTGTAATAGACCGGAATGTTGTGCTCTTTGCAGTACTGACGCAGGGCGGCGATATTCGCGATCACCTGTTCCATCATTGGGCAGTTGTCGCCCCAGAAGCTGACAAAATAATCCTGCATATCGTGGATCAACAGTGCAGCGCGTTCAGGTTCAAAGGCCCAGTTCACTTTATTGGGCGGAATATCGAGCGCGCCAGGCAGCGCGTACGCCTGCAATTTCGGAATTGCCATCTCTCTTTCTCCTTCAGGTCAGTGAACGTGACGCCAGCCACTGACGTAATTGTTTTTTATCGACTTTACCGACCGGGGTCAGAGGCAACGCCTCGACGCACTCCACGCGATCCGGCAATTTGAATTCGGCGACCCCCTGCTCACGCAGGAAGCGGCGTACCTGTACCGCGCGCAGCGGCTCTTTCACCACCAGCCAGGCGCAGCTTTTTTCCCCCATCAGCTCATCTTCCATGCTGACCAGCGCGGCATGGATTACGGCCGGGTGGCGCAGTAACAGGTTTTCAATCTCTTCCGCGGCGATCTTCTCCCCGCCGCGATTGATCTGATCTTTTTCACGTCCCTGCACGGTGATATAGCCATCTGGATCAATGGAGATCAGATCGCCGGAGCAGTAAAAGCCGTTGGCATCAAATGCGCTGGCGTTATGCTCCGGGCTTTTAAAATAGCCGCGAAACGTGTACGGCCCGCGCGTCATCAGGCGTCCCGTTTCCCCCTGCGGCAGCGGATTGCCGTCAGCGTCAGCCACCCAGACCTCATCGTCCGGGCACATCGGGCAACCCTGAGTATTGATGATGCGCTCCAGGCTGTCGTCCAGACGGGTGTAATTCACCAGTCCTTCCGCCATGCCGAATACCTGCTGCAACTGACAGCCGATTTCCGCCGGAATACGCGCGGCAAGCGTCGCTGAAAGCCGAGCGCCGCCTACCTGCAATAGTTTCAACGAGGCCAGTTGCGCGTTGCTGCCCCACTCCTGAATCGCCTGCAACCACAGGCTCACCGCAGGCGGCACCAGCGCCGTTGAATTAATCTGATGCTTTTCAATTAACGGGAAACAGAGCGTAGCGCTCGGGTCAGCCGCCAGCACCACCGTTCCCTGGGCCAGAAAGACGCCCAGCGATCCCGGCGAACTCATGGCGTAGTTATGCGCAGCCGGAATCGCGCATAAGAAACGCGTGGCTTCGGTAAAGTGGCAAATTTCATTGCTGCGGCGCACGCTGTAGTAATAATCATTATGGGTGCGCGGGATCAGCTTCGGCGTTCCGGTTGTACCGCCGGAAAGCTGGAAATAAGCCACCTCATCGGCAGGTGATGGCGTGGCGGTAAAATCAACCGCAGGCTGGTCAATCGCCGTTTGCAGGTTGTGTTCACCCGCATCGTTGAGCAACAGCACCACACGCACGGAATTGTGTTCGGCAATAAACGTATTGAGGAAATCGTCCCCGGTGAACAGCGCGTGCTGGCGGTCAGCAATCACCAGCGCCGGTTCAATTTGCTTCGCGTAAGCGTTAAGTTCCGTCCGTTGATGGCTGAACAGCGCCAGAACCGGTGCGACGCCAAGCTTCAGCAGGGCGAAGAAAGTGATATACAGCTCCGCCACGTTGCCCAGTTGCACCAGCGCGGTTTCGCCGGGTTTGATCCCCTGACGACGCAGGCTACAGGCCAGATTATCCGCCGCCTGGTTCAGTTCGCGATAGCTCAGGTGTCGATCGCCATCAATCACCGCCGTTTTATCGCTGTCTGCGTGGCGGGTTAAAATATCGGTCAGCGGCAGATCCTGCCAGTACCCTTTTTCACGATAGCGGCGGGCAAACTCCTCCGGCCAACGGGTGAAAGGAATGGTCATCATCGCTCCTTAATGCAGTCCAAAAACGTTCAACATAGTAGAAAGCTTCACGCCGGTCTCGCGCCACTCCGCGACCGGAGAGGAAGCAGGCACAATCCCGGCGCCCGCGAACAGGCGAACCTGGTTTTGTCGCAGCTTCGCGCAACGGATCGTCACGACCCACTCGCCGTTTCCTTCGGCGTCACACCAGCCGACGATGCCGCCGAACAGTTCACGATCGAACGGCTCCAGTTCGGCAATTAATTTTTTCGCCACCTGATGCGGGAAACCACTCAACGCAGGCGTCGGATGCAGCAGACACGCCAGCGTCAGGGCATTTTCTTCCGCATTCGCCTTACCTTCGAACGGCGTACCGAGATGCCATAACGTCGGGGTGGTGATCAATTGTGGAGATGCGGGCAGTTGTAATTCACTGCTGCGGTCGCGCAGCACCGTCTTCATGGCCTGAGTAACCAGTTCATGTTCGTGTCTGTCTTTTTCAGAAGCCAGCAGTCGGTTGCCCGCTTCACGATCCAGCACATCATCAGGCTGGCGACGCGCCGACCCGGCCAACGGCAGCGAACTAAAGCGCTCGCCCTCTTTACGCAGCAGCAATTCCGGGCTGGCGCCAAGCAGCACGCCGCCATCCTCCAGAGGTACATGGAAGTTGTAACTCACCGGATTCTGCGCCACCAGCCGCTCCAGCAGCGCGCCGCTGTCAATGGTAGCATCGGTCGTAATATCAATCAGGCGTGACAGAACCACTTTGTCGACTTCAGGCGTCGCCGTCAGCGCTGCCGCGCGCGCAACCATCGCTTCAAACGTTTCCTGTTCAGGGATACTTTTACGATCAACAACATTCAGTGCCTGATGCCCGGTAAAGTAACGCGAGGATTGTTGCTTTGCCGGTCGGGAGAAGGTCTGCCAGGACTCAGGAATGAACAGCGAGGATGGCTGGCGGGTATCAAAGGGGATAGCGCCGACCATAACAGGATTTGCGATACCCTGCGCTCTGGCGTCGGCAAAGGCTTGCTGTAATTTTTGTTGGAAGGGGCTGTCTAACGAATCCCCGTCAACCGCTGGTTCAGCGAAACGGGCGAAGCATCCTGACGTCGTAAAGCTGCGATACGGCGACATAAAGAAAAAGCGATCGGGGGTGAGCGTTGCCATTTTCTGCTGAACTTCCTCGGCCAGTGACGTATCCATATCATCCTCCAAAAATGATAAAGGCTTTAATAATGATTATCATTTATATTTTCGGGCGCTAACCTAAAAGTAAACAGACAGCATGTCAACTCTTGGGGTAGCACAATGTGCGACTTAGACTTGCATCCCTTCCCGCTAACAATGAAAATGAGAAGCATTAACTCCATTAATAACAGGACGCTGATTCGTGAGACTTCCCCTGCTTTGCAGAACATCCCTGATACTGGTTGGGCTTTTCATTTCAGGAATTTCTTTAGGTCATGCCGCTGACTGGCCGCGCCAGATCACCGACAGCCGCGGCACGCATACGCTGGACCATAAACCTGAACGTATCGTCTCTACCAGCGTGACCCTGACGGGCTCGCTGCTGGCGATTGATGCTCCCGTTGTCGCCAGCGGAGCGACCACCCCTAACAACCGCTTTGCCGACGATCGGGGATTTCTGCGTCAATGGAGCGACGTTGCGAAAGCGCGCAAGCTGGCGCGCCTGTACATCGGCGAACCAAGCGCTGAAGCCGTTGCCGCACAAATGCCGGACCTTATTCTGATTAGCGCAACCGGTGGCGACTCTGCGCTGGCGCTGTACGATCAGCTTTCTACTATTGCCCCTACGCTTATCATCAATTACGACGATAAAAGCTGGCAGTCTCTGCTGACGCAACTGGGCGAGATCACCGGCCAGGAAAAACAGGCCGCTGCGCGCATCGCGGAATTTGATAAACAACTGGCGACCGTTAAACAACAGCTCACATTACCGCCGCAACCGGTCAGCGCGCTGGTCTACACCGCTGCCGCACACAGCGCCAACCTGTGGACGCAGGATTCAGCCCAGGGCAAGCTGATGGAGCAGTTAGGCTTTACGCTGGCGCCCCTCCCTGCCGGACTGCAAACCAGTAAAAGCCAGGGCAAACGTCATGACATCATCCAGCTTGGCGGGGAAAACCTGGCAGCAGGTCTGAACGGCGAAGCGCTGTTCCTGTTTGCCGGTGACAGCAAAGATGCCGACGCTATTTACGCCAACCCACTGCTTGCTCACCTGCCTGCCGTGCAAAACAAGCGCGTTTATGCGCTGGGCACCGAAACGTTCCGTCTGGACTACTACAGCGCAACGTTACTGCTTAACCGTCTCGCCGCGCTGTTTTAACTTACTTGCCGGATAGCGGCCAATGCCCTGTCCGGCCTGCATTTTAAAGCGGTGCGCCATCTGGCTCCGGCGGCGGCTGGCGAAAACGACGCAACTCGCCCAGTAGCAGCATTAACAACAACCCAACGATCACCAGCCCAAACCCGCTCACGCTCGCTGACGCAACCGGCGTCATCATGGCGCCCAGCCCGCCCAACAGCGCTGCGCCGATGGCGTCACCGGTCACGTTTTGCGCCGTCCACAGGCCGTTGATTCGCCCGAGCATGGCTTCCGGCGTTTGCGTCTGCAACAGGGTGTATTGCAGTAACGAGCTAATCGCGCTGAGCCAGCCAAACAGCGCCAGACAGATCACCCCGAGCAGCCAGACAGGCATCAGCCCAAACAACCCAATCGCCAGGAACGACCCTACGGTGGAAGCCAGCATCAACAGTCCAGGGCGAACGCTGTGCGCCAGTTGCCCGCTGGTTAACGCGCCAACAGCCGCCCCCAGCGGGATAGCAGCATAAAGTAAACCGATTTGCGCGGCGGACATATGCCAGTTAATCGCCAGCGCCGGATAAAGCACGCGCACCGCGCTTGCCATCGTCAAAAGTCCGCCAAGCAACGCAATGCCGCCAATGAGCGGACTGGAGAGCAAGAAACGGAACGCCGCCAACAGCGATTTCAACGGATGCTCACGCGGTTGCGGCGGCGGCGGGAGCGCCGGAAGGCTCAGCAACGGCAGCAGCGTGATAAATGTTCCTGCCGCCGCCAGACCGTAGTTCCAGGCCACGCCGCCGGTAGCCAGCAATACGCCGCCCAGCATCGGTGAAATCACCGATCCCAGACGCACCGTCAGCATCGTAATCGCCCCGGCCTGCATAAGGTTTTCTCGCCCTACCAGCGCAGGCGTCGCCGCCAGTAGCGCCGTGACCCCCAGCGAGGCAAAAAAGCCATCCCACAGACCGAGCAGATAGATTGCCAGCAGCGAAGGTTCCGGCAACAGCGCGTTCAGACACAGGCCAATAAAGCCAATACCGCAGGTGCCGCGCGCCAGCAGGATCACCTTTTTACGTTCATAACGATCCGCCAGCACGCCGCCGACCATCAGGCCAACAAACATCGCGCTGCCGGTCAGCGTCACCGACAGACCAACCTGCCACGTCGAGTGGGTCATCATCTGGATCTGTACCGGCACCGCTACGCCCAGCAGGCCCAGCGAGACAATAGAGATAAAACGGGCGAGGAAGACAGCGCGAAATGCAGGGTGCGTCTTCAACAGGCTGAGATTCAGCAGCCAGGATTGTCGATTCATTACAACGCCTTAATGCGAACTTTTTTTAAATATCCATTCAATGGCTGCACATGCTAACATAACCGAATAAGATCGATAACGATAATTACTATCATTATCAGGGAAGTTGATATGTCATGCTCTGTTTCCGTGGCACGCGCCATCGCCGTGCCCGGCTTGTTGTTATTACTTATTCTCGCCACGGCATTAAGTCTGGCTATCGGCGCAAAATCACTGCCTGCGTCCGTCGTACTTGAAGCAATTACCGGCACCTGCCAAAGCGCTGACTGCACCATCGTGCTGGACGCGCGATTGCCGCGCACGCTGGCTGGCCTGTTGGCTGGCGGCGCACTGGGGCTCGCCGGGGCGTTAATGCAAACGCTCACCCGCAACCCGCTTGCCGACCCGGGCATTCTCGGCGTCAATTCCGGCGCCAGTTTCGCGATCGTACTCGGCGCGGCGCTGTTTGGTTTTTCCTCTCCGCAGGAACAGTTGCTGATGGCGTTTGCCGGGGCGCTGGTCGCCTCGCTGATTGTCGCCTTTACCGGCAGTCAGGGCGCCGGGCAGTTAAGCCCGGTTCGCCTCACGCTGGCGGGTGTCGCGCTCGGCGCAGTGCTGGAGGGGCTTTCCAACGGTATCGCGTTGCTGAACCCGGATGTGTACGATCAGCTCCGTTTCTGGCAGGCCGGCTCGCTGGACATTCGCAGTCTGCAAACGCTCAAGGTTATTGTCGTGCCGGTGCTGATTGCCGGTGCTACCGCGCTGTTTCTCAGCCGCGCGCTGAACAGCCTGAGTCTCGGTAGCGATACTGCCACCGCGCTGGGCAGCAAAGTGGCGCGTACCCAGCTCATCGGCCTGCTGGTGATTACCGTGTTATGCGGCAGCGCGACGGCGGTTGTTGGCCCCATCGCGTTTATCGGTCTGATGATGCCGCACATGGCCCGCTGGCTGGTGGGGGCGGATCACCGCTGGTCGCTGCCGGTCACGTTGCTGGCGACCCCGACCCTGCTGCTGTTTGCCGATATTATCGGGCGACTCATCGTTCCCGGTGAATTGCGCGTTTCGGTTGTCAGCGCCTTTCTCGGCGCGCCAGTGCTTATTTTCCTCGTGCGGCGCAAGCAGCGCGGAGGTGCCGTATGATGCACCTTTCCCGCCGCCTGATCATAAGCTGTCTGTTGCTGGTGCTCGGCTGTATCGCTGTCGGCTTGTGGAGCCTGCGCAGCGGCGCCGTTACGCTGGAAGTCTCGCAAATCATCAATGCGTTGCAGGGAGACGCCCCGCGCAGCATTACCCTTGTGGTGACCGAATGGCGTCTGCCTCGCGTGCTGATGGCGCTGCTGATTGGCGCCGCGTTGGGCGTCAGCGGGGCGATTTTTCAGTCGTTGATGCGCAACCCGCTGGGTAGCCCGGACGTAATGGGTTTTAACACCGGGGCCTGGAGCGGCGTGCTGGTGGCAATGGTGCTGTTTGGCCAGAACCTGACGGCGATCGCGATGGCGGCGATGGCTGGCGGAATTCTCACCTCGCTGATCGTCTGGCTGCTTGCCTGGCGCAACGGCATTGAGACCTTCCGGCTGATTATTATCGGCATCGGCGTGCGCGCCATGCTGGTGGCGTTCAACACCTGGCTGCTGTTACAGGCGTCGTTAGAAACGGCCCTCTCCGCCGGATTGTGGAACGCCGGGTCGCTCAACGGACTGACCTGGGCCAAAACGTGGCCCTCGGCACCGCTGATCGTTCTGATGCTGGCGTGTGCCGCATTGCTGGTACGCCGTCTGCGCTTGCTGGAAATGGGCGATGACAGCGCCTGCGCGCTTGGCGTCAGCGTTGAACGTTCCCGGTTAATGATGATGCTGGTCGCCGTGGTGCTGACCGCCGCCGCGACGGCGCTCGCAGGCCCGATCTCTTTCATTGCGCTGGTTGCGCCGCACATCGCGCGGCGCCTTAGCGGCACGGCACGCTGGGGGTTAACCCAGTCCGCATTGTGTGGCGCGCTGCTGCTGCTGGCCGCCGACCTGTGCGCCCAACAACTGTTTATGCCTTACCAGCTTCCGGTAGGCGTTGTCACCGTAAGCCTCGGCGGTATTTACCTTATCGTCTTGTTAATTCAGGAGTCCCGCAAAAAATGACCGAATCAGTAGCCCGTTTGCGTGGCGACCAGTTAACGCTGGGTTATGGCAAGTATACCGTCGCGGAGAATCTGAATGTTTCTATCCCGGATGGTCACTTCACTGCCATTATTGGGCCGAATGGCTGCGGCAAATCAACGTTATTGCGTACGCTAAGCCGTCTGATGTCGCCCATACATGGCCACGTCTGGCTCGACGGCGAGCATATTCAGCACTACGCCAGTAAAGAGGTAGCGCGACGAATCGGCCTGCTGGCGCAAAACGCCACCACGCCGGGCGATATCACCGTACAGGAGCTGGTTGCCCGGGGCCGCTATCCGCATCAGCCTTTGTTTACCCGCTGGCGCAAAGAAGACGAAGACGCCGTCGCCGGTGCGATGCGCGCTACGGGGATTACCCACCTGGCGACGCAAAGCGTGGACACGCTTTCAGGCGGGCAGCGGCAGCGAGCATGGATAGCCATGGTGCTGGCGCAGGAAACGTCCATCATGTTGCTGGATGAACCGACGACCTGGCTGGACATCAGCCACCAGATCGACCTGCTGGAACTGTTGAGCGAGCTGAATCGCGAGAAAGGTTACACCCTCGCTGCGGTTCTGCACGACCTTAACCAGGCCTGCCGGTATGCCACGCATTTAATCGCGTTACGTGAAGGCAAGATCGTCGCAGAGGGAGCGCCAAAGGAGATTGTGACAGCGGATCTTATTGAGAAAATTTATGGATTACGTTGCACAATCATCGACGATCCGATCGCCGGAACGCCGCTGGTTGTGCCGCTGGGTCGCCCGAAGTAATCTCAATGGCGGAGGGTTAACCATGCAGGCCCGGTCAGCGACAGCGCCAGCGCCACCGGGCGATTTGCCGGATGGCGCTTAGACTAACCGTTCTTCCAGTTGAATCGCATCATCCAGTTTACGGGACAGCATGGCATGACGCAGCAGAACACCACCGCACGCGATCATACCGCCCAGCAACGCAGCCAGAATCACGATCAACGCTTTGCCCGGGCCGTCTTTTTTCACTGGCAGCGAAGGCGATAGCTGATATTTAAACGGCATAAATTTCACATCATTGATATTCATCGCGGTCAGTTGCTCTACGTAATACTGGCGATTGCGTATTTCAGCGTTAATTTCCGCAACGTCCGTGACGGACTTTTCAATTTGCAATTTTTGCGCAATACCGTCGGCGCCCAGAGAAATAGAGAAATCCGGGTCGTCTTTTACCGCCTGACCATTACTGTAGACCGGCTTCTTAATCCCGGCGGCGTTGGCAATCTCCAGGGAATAATTAAGTCGCTGAATGTTCGCATCAAGCTGGTTGCGCAATCTCACCCGGTCCATCGCCAGTTTTTCTTTCTCGAAATGCGTTCTGGTGTCCAGCTGGTTACGAATATTCTCCAGCGTCTCTTTCACGACGATGTCCGACACATACTGGATATAGCCGGCCAGCACCTTCTGCGCCTCTTCTTTCGTTGGCGCAGTAAAACTTAATGTCCACGAGGTAAATAACGACGTCTCGTTTTTCTTACCGGCGTTGGTATCCACCGCGTTCATCTTTTCACTGAGCGCAACAATCGCCCGATGCAGTTCCATTTCATCAATATCCGCCCCTTTCAATTGATCCATCACATACGGGGAGGCGCGAAGATATTCATCCAGCAGCGATGTTGAGCTGAACTTCTTAATGAAAAGCGTAAAGACGGCGTCTCGCTGCAAATTAATGTCGAGGTTCAGCACGCGCAATGTGGTCAGCGTTTTTTCCAGCTCCTGCCACTGTACGGCCTCTGCCGGGGTGACAATCGCCCGACTGGTCCATTTCTGCGGCAGAATAAAGGACAGCAGAATACCTGCCAGCGCAAACGCAAAAACAGTCGCAATAATGCGATTTTTCGCCCGCCATAAAACATCAACAAGGCTTAACAAATCAATTTCATTACTGTTTGACGGCGCTAACGGATAGCCAGTAAATTCCGAATCTTTTTCCTGCTTAACATTGAGTGATGACATGTTGTGTAACCTGACATTGAGTCCAATGAATAAAAACATCCTTTCTAATATTCTAACAGCATCTCAGAATTATCCGAAACGATCTTTGTTTGTTCCACAGGTAGCATGCAATATTCAGAATTTTACCAACTGTCTGATTATGTTTCACTTATGTTAAATCAATGCTGAAGACAAATAAAAAGCCCATAATAATTGGTAGCTATTATGGGCATCAGTAGAATTAGATTTTTAAAGGCGTCAGAACGCTTCGCTTACTGGTCGAGCAATGCGCGAATAATCGGCCCGATATTCTCAAACGCGGCAGGTGAAATAATATCGACGTGGGCGCAATCCTGGCGGTAGATATCCAGTTCAGCCATCCACGGCGCCCAGCTGCGTTCAGGACTTATTCCTTCCGGCAGTGTGCGCTCCGCGACAAACAGCGTTGCGCGTCCATCGAACGGTACGCTATGCGCGGTTGTCAGAAGCCGCACGGCATCGGCGTAGTTTCCTTCGATGGTGCTGAATAACTCCCCGGAGGCATTTCCCTGTTGCGCAGCAAGGAACGCTTCGCGTTCACGCGCGATCTCCGCTAACACTTCAGGGTCCAGACCATTGGCCTCTTTTTCCTGCCAGTTTTGCGTTTCCGGCGGCCAGGTATCCAGCAGCCCGAGGAATGCAACCGTTTCGCCACGCGCACGCAAGCGCGCCGCAATGCCCTGGGCCAGCGTTCCGCCCAGCGAATACCCCAGCAGGTAGTAAGGCCCATGCGGCTGCTGCGCCAGCAGCGTTTCCAGATGACGCTCACACACCTCATCCAGATTCGTGGCCGTTTGCATCGGTCCATCAGGCCTTGGCGACTGAATCCCCGTAATTGACCAGTGTGGGCTGAGATAACGTGCCAGCACGCTAAACTGCCAGGCAAAACCGGACGCCGGATGGAAGCAGAATAACGTTGGTCCACTGCTTTCACGCAGCGGCAGGAGCGTTTCAAAGCCCAGACGCTGAGATTGCTCGTCATCGGCGGAATCCAGCAACGCGCTAAGCTGACCAACGGTTGACGCCACCATCACCTGCCCCGGCGTCACCTGACGCCCGGACACGCGGCTCAACTGCGCGGCGAGTTTCATCGCCAGTAACGAATGCCCGCCCAGCGCAAAGAAATCGGCCTCCACATCATTGACCTCGCAACCCAGCAGGCCGGCAAAGGCGTCAGCCATCGTTTTTTCCGTCCCTGGCAATGGCGCGCGCCCCGGCGTACGTTGCGTCAGTTGCGGCATCGGCAGCGCTTTACGATCCAGTTTCCCGTTTGCGCTGAGCGGCAGTTCCGCAAGCTGTAGCAGAACCACAGGCACCATATGCGGCGGTAATGTCTCGCGTAACCGTTCCTGAAGCGCCGGAATATCCAGCGGTAAGCCGGACTGTGACACCAGATAGCCTACCAGTTGGCGGGCATCGCCTCCTGTCGCGGCCGCCTGGTTAAACACGCAGGCGTGAGCCACGGCGTGCTCGACGTCCGGCAGCGTTTGCATAACCCGATCAATCTCGCCCAGTTCAATACGCTGACCACGAATTTTTAGCTGATCGTCGCTGCGGCCAAGGTACTCTACCGCGCCATTTTCCAGCCAGCGCGCCACGTCTCCGGTGCGATACATGCGTTCGCCCGGCATAAACGGATCGGCAATAAAGCGACTCGCCGTCAGATCCGGGCGCCCCAGATACCCCTGCGCCAGCTGGATGCCGGTCAGGTATAAATCACCCGCGGTGCCCGGCGGCACCGGGCGCATCATCGCATCAAGAATACGCAGCCCGGTATTCCAGACCGGATAGCCAATCGGCACGCTGTTTCCGGTGACATCCGCCAGTTCTTTGCCGCAGGCGGGATACCAGCTGACATCCACCGCCGCTTCCGTCGGCCCGTACAGATTGTGCAGCGGCGCGCCGGTCAACTGTTCCCACTCGCGGCACAGCCCGGTGGGCAACGCCTCGCCGCTACAAAATACGCGCTGTAGCGTAGCGCAGCTTTCATGAGCGGATTCAGGGGTGAGCGAGGCGACGAACGCCGCCAGCATTGACGGGACAAAATGGGTGGTGGTCACACCATACTTCGCAAAGAAATGCTGCATGGCAATCGGATCGCGGTGCGCGTCCGGCTCCGCCATCACCAGCTTCGCCCCGGCAATAAACGGCCAGAAGAACTCCCACACCGAAACATCGAAACTGCACGGCGTTTTTTGTGCGACCACATCCTCTGCCGTTAACGGATAGTGATCCTGCATCCACAGCAGGCGATTCACGATCGCGGTTTGCCCGACCATTACCCCTTTCGGTCTGCCGGTCGAACCGGATGTAAAGATGATGTATGCCGTATGGTTCGGCAACGACAACGCCAGCGATTCAGCGCCGCTCGTCGGCAGCAGCGCGTTGTAGCACAGGCTTTCTACGCCGGGGATATCGTTAAATCGCGGCAGTTGTTCTGCGGTTGTGATCAGTAATTTCGGCTGCGCGTCTTCGAGCATCATTCGCAGACGATCGTCTGGATACCCCGTATCTAACGGCAGCCAGGCGGCTCCGGCCTCCACAATGCCGTGCAGCGCCAGCGTCAGGAAAACCGAGCGCGGCAACGCCACCGCGACGCTGTCGCCCGGTTTAACGCCACGTTCACGCAGCAGGTGCGCCAGAGCGATCACCTGCTCGCGCATCTCCTGATAACTGAGCTGATAGCGCGCATCAGCCAGCGCGGGCGCGTCCGGCGTTTTGCGTGTCTGTTCGTCAACCAGCGCGCTGAGCGTCGTGAGCGGTATGCTTACCGCCGTATCATTAATCTGCGCCAGTTGCGCATATTCGGCAGGCAGGAGCATTTCGGCATCGCCGCAGCGCAGCGCCGGATTGTCCGCAAACTGGCGTATCAGCGCCGTCAGCCGTGACGCATGGCAGGATAACGTCGCTTCATCATAGCGCTGTTTGTTGGCTAAGATTTCAATGCTCAGGCCGCCCTCTTCATCCGGGAACAGCGCCAGTTCAAGATCGTTAACCGGGCCGGTCGCCAGCGTATGGGTTTGCGCCTGTACACCGGGAATATCCAGTTGATAATCAAAGACCTTCACGTTCAGTACCGGGCCAAACAGCGGTTCTTCACCCGCCGCGCGGCCGCTGTCGCGAACGATCTGTTCGGCGTCATAACGCTGATGGCGACGCATTTTTTTCATCTGCCCGGCAAGACGCGTCGCCAGTTCCGGCAGCGTTTCCGCCGCATTAATGCTTACCCCTAACGGCAGGACGTTCAGTACCGGGCCGGTCGCCGTTAACGCCGCCGAGCCCATACGCCGCATGAATATAAATCCGGCGGCATAGTCCATCCGACCGCACAGGCGACCCAGCCATAGCGCCACCAGCGCCAGCGCTAAATCCGCACGCTGAATATCAGACATGCGTGCCGCCAGCTGACGGAAAACACCGTCGGGCACATCCAGTTTCATACGCAAAATATCGGCGCTGGCCGCCCGCCCGGGAAGCGGCGCAGCCGACAGCGAAGCGGGAGGCGGCAACTGGCGACGCTGCTCCGCCCAGAAGGCGCCATCGCGTTGATAAGCCTCGCTCTCACGGTAACGCTGATACTCCTCCACCACGTCAGCAAATGGCGTAAACGGCGAGTCGGGCGTCGGGGCGTTACACTGCCAGGCGCGGTAAATCGCCGCGATCTGACGGGTTATCGCCGGGAAACTGAAGCCATCCACCAGTAGATGGTGATAACGCTGATACCAGTACCAACGGGTATCATCGACCTGAATCAACTGGTGGAACGCCAGCGGTTTGCCGCCATCAACGCGTAGATTTTGTCGCAGATCGGCCTGCATCCGCGCCAGCGCCGCCGCATGCGGATCGGGCTCGTCACGCAGATCGATAAGCTCGGGTTGTGCAAACGTGAATGTCGGGTCCACCCACTGCCAGACCTCGCCGTTATCTTCGGTAAATCGCATACGGAGGGTATCCGCTTGCGCCATACCGGTTACAACCGCCTGCGCCAGCAGAGGGGCATTCAGCGTGCCGTGTAATTCCACATAGTGCGCCACGCTCCAGGCGGAAGGCAGCGTAGAGAGTTTTTCCGCCATCCAGATCCCTGGCTGGGCGGCCACTAACGGTAAACGCGTGGTCATTGAGCCTCCTGCGCAGCGGCGTAATGGGCGGGAGTTAGCGTGGTCCAGTGCGCATCCAGCCACTGCTGGCAAAGCGCCTGCGATTGCGGTTCGCACACCACCTGCCAGCCCGCAGGGAGAGAACACTGCTGTGGCCAGAGGCTAAATTGACGCTGCGGGTTTTGCAGAATGTAAAATTGTCCCTGCGGGTTATCGAAGGGATTACTGAATTCCATACTCAACTCCTGTCGTGGAAAATCGCCAGCTACAGCGTGTCGGTTAACGGTTGCCAGAGGGTCATCAACCCCTGCATTAATCCGCCACGCCAGCAAAGCGCATCATGTCCGCCGTCAACCTGACGCCAGAAAACCGACTGCTGCGTAGTGTGTAGTTGGCTGTAAAGCGCCTGATTCGCCCGGAAAATAAGCGGCTCTCTGATACCGGCCTCCAGCACGATGCGCAATCCTCTGGCGGTCAATGTGCCCGCCTTCAGCTGTTCAATAATCTCGCCTTCCCGATCTGCGCCGCGCTGCGGCCACCAGAACGATCCAGACTGGCTCAGTACGCAGCCAAAGCGCTCAGGCCAGTTCAGACCGGCATACAGCGAGGAAAGCCCGCCAAAACTCTGCCCGGCGACGATCGTCCTTTTTGCACAATCGCTGAATGGCGCAACGGTTTTCACCAGCGGCAGGAGTTCTTGTTGTACCGCCAGCCAGAAATCGGCATTGCAGGGCAGTTCACGGCTACGGTGGGGGGTATCAATGGCATCAATCAGCAGGTAGACCGCAGGAGGGAGCTGACGCCGCCGGGTCAGTGAGGTGAGCGCGGGCCAGACGGGCATGCTTTCCGCCCAAAACTGCCCGTCGAGCAGAATCGCTAGCGGACGTTCAGGCCGGGCGTCGCCGGTCGTGAACACCCACACGCGACGCGTATTGCCCAGCCGCTCGCTGCGCCATTGCAAACATACCGGAGGAGCTGACGGATTTTCAGGCTTATCCCAGCCGGGTTGTACTGGCGCGTCAGGCATTTCCAGCGCGGAAACCGCATGGCCCCGCCCCCCCTTCCAGCTCACCGGGTTAAGAGGATCGGCAATCGCCTGCGGCAATAACTGACGCCAGCCTTCACGCAGCGTGGTTCTGTCAGGCGTTTCATCTACTGCCAGAGAAGCAAAAATATCATCGCGTTCAGAAGGGATGAAACAGTAACTACCACGCCAGTCGGCGCTTAATGTCGTGCTCCATCGCCAGACATCCGTGCCCGCAATACGCTGCATGGATTGCGGAACCGCATTCTGGTGATGGTCGGTGACGCCTGTAATGTAGACCCATACGCGGCGAATTGAAGAGCGGCTTTCCGTCCCCTGCGGATCGCGCCACCAGAAAGTCACCCGATATTTTTCGTCTGTTTCACGCTCCCATTCGGGACCGTGTTTTGACTGCCACCAGGTCTCACTTCCTGTCGTTAACGCCGTCACCGTCATAACCCCATGTTTATTGTGTAATTTTTTATTTAATGATGAAATATATTGATAATATTATTGATAACTATTTTCATTTGCAATAGCGTATTGTCGCGCCGTGGGAAGCGCGAACATTATTTCACCACCCAGGCTGGGTCTCTCATTCGTGCATTGACGCCACGTTCAAATGAGAAACACAACCTGAAACCTGCACTGCGTGCTTTTTCTGGAATGTATGGCTTTCGCAGATGCGGGCGACATCAGGCTAAACACCTCACCACGAGAGTTTGGCGCATGTGGCTAAATAAAGATAAGCAGGAAACACAATGAACAATAAGATTCATTCCCTGGCCTTACTGGTCAATCTGGGAATTTATGGGGTCGCTCTGCCTGTTATGGCGGAGGAGACCACTGATAGCGCAGCGCTTCATGAAGACACCATCGTGGTCACCGCCGCCCAGCAGAACCTCCAGGCACCGGGCGTATCGACCATTACCGCCGACGAAATCCGTAAAAATCCTCCCGCTCGCGACGTTGCCGAAATCATCCGCACCATGCCGGGCGTGAACCTGACCGGTAACTCAACCAGCGGCCAGCGCGGCAACAACCGCCAGATCGACATTCGCGGCATGGGCCCGGAAAACACCCTGATTCTGATCGACGGCAAACCGGTGACCAGCCGCAACTCCATCCGTCTGGGCTGGCGCGGCGAGCGTGACACCCGTGGCGATACCGGTTGGGTGCCGCCAGAGATGATCGAACGCATTGATGTGATTCGTGGCCCTGCGGCGGCACGTTACGGCAACGGCGCAGCGGGCGGCGTGGTAAACATCATCACCAAGAAATTCGACGATCAGTGGCACGGTTCGTGGAACACCTATCTGAATGCGCCGGAACACAAAGACGAAGGTTCCACCAAGCGCACCAACTTTAGCCTGAGCGGCCCGCTGGGCGGCGAATTCAGCTTCCGCATGTACGGCAACCTGGATAAAACTCAGGCCGACGCCTGGGACATCAACCAGGGCCACCAGTCTGAGCGTACCGGCGCCTACGCCAACACCCTGCCAGCAGGTCGTGAAGGGGTTGAAAACAAAGATATTAATGGTGTCGTACGTTGGGATTTCGCACCGATGCAGGCGCTGGAGTTTGAAGCAGGCTACAGCCGCCAGAACAACCTTTACGCGGGCGATACCCAAAACACCAATAACGACAATGCCCTGGTGAAGAAAAACTACGGTAAAGAGACTAACCGTATTTATCGCCAGAACTTCGCAGTGACCTGGAACGGCGGCTGGGATAACGGTATCACCACCAGCAACTGGGCACAGTACGAACACACCCGCAACTCGCGTCTGGGCGAAGGACTGGCGGGCGGTCTCGAAGGGTTGTTCAACAGCGACGAATTCACCGACACCGACCTGGCCGACGTGATGTTGCACAGTGAAATTAACCTGCCGCTTGATTTCATCGTTAATCAAAACCTGACGCTGGGTACTGAGTGGAACCAGCAGCGTATGAAGGATTCCGCCTCGAATACTCAGGCTCAACAGGGCGGAGCCATTCCAGGCATGAGCGACGACCGCAGTCCGTACTCATCCGCAGAAATCTTCTCCCTGTTTGCCGAGAACAACATGGAGATAACTGACAGCACCATGCTGACCCCGGCGCTACGCTTCGATCACCACACTATCGTCGGCAACAACTGGAGCCCGTCCCTGAACCTGTCGCAGGCGCTGGGCGATGATTTCACCCTGAAGATGGGTATCGCCCGTGCCTATAAAGCACCGAGCCTCTATCAGACCAACCCGAACTACCTGCTGTACAGCAAAGGCCAGGGTTGCTATGCAAGCTCCGATGGCGTCGGTTGCTACATGATGGGTAACGATGACCTGAAAGCGGAAACCAGCGTCAACAAAGAGATTGGTCTTGAGTGGAAACACGACGGCTGGCAGGCCGGTGTGACCTGGTTCCGTAACGACTACCGCGATAAGATTGAAGCGGGCTATGCGCCAGTCGGCCATACCTCTTCAGGTAAAGTGCAAACCGATATCTACCAGTGGGAAAACGTGCCGAAGGCCGTGGTAGAAGGTCTGGAAGGATCGTTGAATATTCCGGTCAGCGATGCGATAAACTGGACCAACAACATTACCTACATGCTACAGAGCAAGAACAAAACAACCGGCGATCGTCTGTCGATCATCCCGGAGTACACGCTGAACTCAACCCTGAGCTGGCAGGTACATCAGGATGTGTCAGTGCAGTCAACCTTCACCTGGTACGGCAAGCAGCAGCCGAAGAAATACAACTATAAGGGCCAGCCTGCTACCGGCTCTGAGAAAGATGAAGTCAGCCCGTACAGCATTGTCGGCCTGAGCGCGACCTGGGACGTAACCAAAAACGTCAGCCTGACCGGCGGCGTGGATAACGTCTTCGACAAGCGTCAATGGCGTGCGGGGAATGCCCAGACCACGGGTAACGACGCGACCGGCGCTTATATGTACGGTGCAGGTGCTTACACCTACAACGAGCCGGGTCGTACATGGTACATGGGCGTTAACACGCGCTTCTGATAACGACCACCCTCTCCCTGAACGGGGAGAGGGTTTTTATGAGAAACCATGCGAACCACTTACATCCCCCTCTCTTTTTCCCGCCACAAACTTCATCTTATCGGGTTCGATATCGATAGCTTCCACGAACACGATCTGCTCTGGTTGCCGCACCATGCGCAGCTGCTTCCCGCCGGGCGAAAACGTCAGGCTGAACACTTAGCGGGACGTCTCGCCGCGTTTCATGCCCTGACTGAATATGGGCACAAAACCGTACCCGCTATCGGCGATAAACGGCAGCCCTTGTGGCCGGAAGGCCTGTTCGGCAGTATCAGCCACAGCGCCGCCACGGCGCTGGCAGTCGTCTCCCTCACTCCGGTAGGGGTTGATATCGAAGCAATCTTCACGCCTCAAACGGCAGCAGAACTCACCAGCAGTATCGTCGATAACGATGAACAACGCGTTTTACAGCGCAGTTCTCTTCCTTTTCCGCTCGCGTTAACCCTGGCGTTTTCCGCCAAAGAGAGCGTCTATAAAGCGTTCTCCGATCGCGCGGCAACGTTACCGGGTTTTGCCAGCGCCAGGATCGTTTCAGTGACGAAAACACATCTAACCATGCAAATGACGTCGGCGTTTTCGCCGCAGCTTGCTGATTGCACAGTGGATATTTCGTGGCGTGAGTACGACGGTCAGGTCATTACGCTCTGCGCGTCCGTCCTGTAGAATTTGCCCGCAGCCATTGCTGACTGCGGAGCACAAGCATTGCCATAAAAGCGTATTTCGTCAGCATATATCGCCTCCATGCGAAGAAGAGACTAACAAGCCGAATTGTCGTGTTCGGGTTGTTAGCCTCAAGGTTGACGGAACTATTTTCAGAAAACGTGAGATCCGCTTACATTCCCGGGAACAACACCCCGTTGCCAGGCGCTTCACGATCCAGATGAATAAAGTTCAGATGACGTTCATACTGATCGAGAATGTCCGTAATCACCTGCTCTTTGCTGTAGTCCATCAGGTCATTTCCCTGGCTTCCTTCCAGCAGGAACGTTTCCAGCCGGTAATAGCTCGACTTGCCGCTGCGCGCCCGGTAGGTAAAGCCGGGGATTGCGTACTGCTGCGGCCAGATCTGATAGATAAAGTTGCGCTCATCGCCCATGTGAACCCGCAGATCCAGATGGCCAAGGTTTTCCCCTTCCTGCGGCGGCATACTTTTCAGTTCCACCGATGCGCCGCGCAGTTGCAGCTCATGGGCGACCTCTTCCATTGCCGGGAAACATACCTTCTCCATCATTTCGCGGGTATAGCGCGTTCCCGGGTAGTTCATCAGGCGCGACAGTCGTTTTTTCCAGCTCAGCCGGTCCTGCACGCCCATCGGACGCGGCGCGGTATGACGACTGGCGCTTTCCCGACGATAATCTTCAACTTTCAATGATTTATACAATCCCGCCATAATGAAGAAGATCACAAAACTAAACGGCAGCCCCATGATTACCGTCGTGTTTTGCAGCGCTGAAATCCCGTTGGTCATCAGCATCCCCAGCGTCAGCAGGCCAATCGCTACCGACCAGAAAACACGCAGCCAGGCTGGCGCATCGCTGTTGATGTCTTTCAGTTTTGAGGTGAAATTGCCCAGCACCAGCGCACCGGAGTCCGCCGATGTCACGTAGAACAACAGACCGGTGATTGTGGCGACAGACGCGCTGAAGGTGAAGGCCGGATACTGCGCCAGCAGGCTATAAAAGCCGCGCTCAGGGTGCGCCATCGCTTCCTCGGCAAAACCGGCATCGCCATGAATGATTTCATACAGCGCGCTATTGCCAAACACCGACAGCCACAGCAGGGTGAAAGTGAACGGGATAATCAACGTACCGAAGACAAACTGGCGAATGGTGCGGCCACGCGAAATACGCGCCAGGAACAGCCCGACAAACGGCGACCACGCAACCCACCACGCCCAGAAAAAGAGCGTCCAGTTGTTCATCCACTCAACCGGCCTGTCGAACGCAAAGCTGTTCAACGTCATCCCCATAAAGCGGTTAACGTAGTCGCCCACATTCAGCACCAGCGCATTAAGCAGGAATGAGGTGTCCCCCATAAACAGCACAAAGAGGATCAACCCCAGCGCCAGCAGCACATTCAGCTCCGACAGAACCCGAATGCCTTTGTCCACGCCAGAAGTCACCGAGATCGTGGCGATCACCACCGACAGCACAATCAGCGCCGCTTTGGCCGCCATTGAATCCGGGATATCAAACAGCACGCTCAGACCGTAATTGAGCTGCACCACACCAATCCCCAGCGTCGTGGCGATACCAAAGATGGTGCCGATAACTGCGGCAATATCCACGCTATGCCCAATCGGCCCGTTGATGCGCTTACCGAAGATCGGATAGAGCGCTGAGCGAATGGTCAGCGGCAGGTTATAGCGATAGCTAAAGTAGCCAAGCGCCATCCCCATTAACGCATACATCGACCAACCGGTCAGGCCGTAGTGAAACAGCGTCCAGACCATCGACTGGCGGGCGGCTTCAATAGTCTGCCCTGCTCCTTCCGGCGGCTGCATATATTGGGTGACGGGCTCCGCCACCGAAAAGAACATCAGGTCGATGCCAATCCCGGCGGCGAAAAGCATTGCCGCCCAGCTTAGCAGACTAAATTCCGGCTTTGACTGCTCAGGCCCGAGCTTGACGGAACCGAAACGCGAGCAGGCAATGAATATGACAAAAACGATATAGAGCGTGGCGGCCAGCAGATAGTACCAGCCAAACGTTCTGGAGACCCAGTTCAGCGTGCGGCCGATCCAGACTGCGGAGAAATCACTAAAAAAAATGGTCGTCAGGGAAAACAACAAAATCAGTCCGGCAGACGTATAAAACACAACGGGATTGATTTTGTCCTTTTCTCTGTTCTGAGCAAGGTTCGTCATCGATTACCTCTGATTAAGTAACGGTGACTACTCTGTCGAGCAGCTAACTTTTTGAGATTCTGTAAGGCGATGGCATTTTTAACAGATTTGCAAAAATAGCCTTATTAACAGAAATGATGATATTTTTAATTTATTGTTTTTATTAAATTTATCTAATACCCCATTACATTCTCCTTACCTGTTAACCGCCAAATTGATAACAATTAAGACACATTTTATATTGAACGTCCAATCAAAAAACGGTTTAATACATAACCATAACTGATGACTGGAGCGATAAAAATGCCCAAAGTGGGGATGCAAACCCTTCGTCGCAGGCAACTGATTGACGCCACCCTGGAGGCCATTAATGAAGTCGGGATGCATGACGCAACCATTGCGCAAATAGCCCGGCGAGCAGGCGTTTCGACCGGCATCATCAGTCACTATTTCAAGGATAAAAATGGATTGCTGGAAGCGACGATGCGCGACATCACCAGCCAGCTTCGCTATGCCGTCCTGCGTCGGTTGCATGCCCTTCCAGAGGCCAGCGCAGAATTGCGTTTGCGCGCCATCGTAGCGGGCAACTTTGACGACAGTCAGATAAGCCAGGCCGCGATGAAAGCCTGGCTCGCATTCTGGGCAAGCAGCATGCATCAGCCGATGCTCTATCGCCTGCAACAGGTCGCCAGCAAGCGGCTGCTGTCGAACATTGTGTATGAATTCAGGCGCGAACTTCCGCGCCAGCAGGCTCAACAGGCCGGTTATGGCCTGGCGGCGCTTATCGATGGGCTGTGGCTACGCGCCGCGCTGAGCGGAAAACCGTTTAATCTCAGTCTCGCTCAGGCGCTGACCACCCATTTCATCAGTCAGCATTTGCCGAACGCCACTGACTAACCGAGGAGAACTCATGCCCCGAATGGCAGAACAACAGCTTTATATTGACGGCGCATATACTGCCGCCACCAGCGGTCGCACCTTTGAGACGATCAATCCCGCTAACGGCGAGGTACTGGCTACCGTACAGGCCGCAGGCCGCGACGATGTCGATCGCGCCGTGAAAAGCGCGCAGCGCGGGCAAAAAATGTGGGCCGCGATGAGCGCAATGGCACGCTCGCGAATCCTGCGTCGGGCAGTTGATATTCTGCGTGAACGCAATGACGAGCTGGCGCAACTGGAAACGCTCGATACCGGTAAACCACTGAGCGAAACCGCCAGCGTGGACATCGCCACCGGCGCAGACGTGCTTGAGTATTACGCCGGGCTGATCCCTGCCCTGGAAGGCAGCCAGATCCCGCTACGCGAGACGTCATTCGTCTACACCCGTCGCGAGCCGCTGGGCGTGGTGGCCGGGATCGGCGCATGGAACTACCCCATTCAAATCGCCCTGTGGAAATCCGCTCCGGCGCTGGCGGCAGGCAATGCCATGATCTTCAAACCCAGTGAAGTCACGCCGCTAACCGCGTTAAAACTGGCGGAAATCTACAGCGAAGCCGGTCTCCCGGACGGCGTGTTCAACGTGCTGCCAGGCACCGGCGCGGAAACAGGGCAGTTCCTGACGGAACATCCTGATATCGCCAAAATCTCCTTCACCGGCGGCGTCGCCAGCGGCAAGAAAGTGATGGCCAATTCAGCGGCTTCATCGCTGAAAGAGGTGACGATGGAGCTGGGCGGCAAATCACCGCTGATTATCTTTGACGACGCGAACCCCGACCTCGCGGCGGATATCGCCATGATGGCGAACTTCTTCAGCTCCGGCCAGGTCTGCACCAACGGCACGCGCGTATTCATTCCGGCGCACATGAAAAGCGCCTTCGAGCAAAAAATTCTGGCGCGCGTAAGCCGCATTCGCGCAGGCGATCTGTCTGACCCGGCAACCAATTTTGGCCCACTGGTGAGCTTCCCCCATCGCGACAACGTTCTGCGCTATATCGCCAGCGGAAAAGCGGAAGGCGCAACGCTGCTTTGCGGCGGCGACGTATTAAAAGGCGAAGCGTTTGATAACGGCGCCTGGGTCGCCCCCACCGTATTCACCGACTGCCGGGATGAGATGACCATCGTACGCGAAGAAATTTTCGGCCCGGTGATGTCCATTCTGACCTACGAAAACGAAGAAGAGGCGATCCGCCGCGCCAATAACACCGATTACGGACTGGCCGCCGGGGTAGTGACAGCCGATCTCAACCGCGCTCATCGCGCAATCCACCAGCTTGAAGCGGGGATCTGCTGGATCAATACCTGGGGGGAATCTCCTGCTGAAATGCCGGTCGGCGGCTACAAGCATTCCGGTATTGGTCGCGAGAACGGCATCATGACGCTGCAAAGCTACACCCAGGTGAAGTCCATCCAGGTTGAGATGGGTCAGTTTCAATCCATATTTTAACCAGGAGGTTTGTTTGCATTTTGACTACATCATTATTGGCGCCGGTTCGGCGGGCAACGTACTGGCAACACGGCTGACCGAAGACAGCGACACCACCGTGTTGCTGCTGGAAGCGGGCGGCCCGGACTACCGTGCGGATTTCCGCACCCAGATGCCTGCCGCGCTGGCGTTTCCGCTACAGGGTAAACGTTATAACTGGGCGTATGAGACCGAACCGGAGCCGCATATGAACTACCGCCGCATGGAGTGCGGCCGTGGTAAAGGGCTGGGCGGCTCATCGCTGATTAACGGCATGTGTTACATTCGCGGCAACGCGATGGATCTCGACAACTGGGCGCAGGAGCCAGGCCTCGAACACTGGAGTTACCTCAACTGCCTGCCCTATTACCGCAAGGCGGAAACCCGTGATATCGGCCCCAACGACTACCACGGCGGCGACGGCCCGGTAAGCGTCGCCACGCCAAAGCACAATAACAACCCACTGTTCCATGCGATGATAGAAGCAGGCGTCCAGGCGGGATATCCACGTACCGACGACCTCAACGGCTATCAGCAGGAGGGGTTTGGGCCGATGGACAGAACCGTGACGCCGCAAGGACGACGCGCCAGTACGGCACGCGGGTATCTCGATCAGGCCAAAGGTCGGCCGAATCTGACCATCATCACCCATGCGCTGACCGACCATATTCTATTCGAAGGTAAAAAAGCGTCAGGCGTTGAGTGGCTGGAAGGCGACAGCACCATCCCGACCCGGGCGATGGCGCGTAAAGAGGTGTTGCTGTGCGCGGGCGCCATTGCGTCGCCGCAAATCCTGCAACGCTCCGGCGTGGGTGACGCATCGCTACTGAAAGCGTTTGATATTCCGCTGGTGCACCACCTGCCAGGCGTGGGTGAAAACTTGCAGGACCATCTGGAGATGTATCTACAGTATGAGTGCAAAGAACCCGTCTCTCTCTACCCGGCATTGCAATGGTGGAACCAGCCGAAAATTGGCGCTGAGTGGTTATTTGGCGGCACCGGCGTGGGCGCCAGCAACCATTTTGAGGCAGGTGGATTTATCCGCAGCAGCGAAGCGTTTAGCTGGCCGAATATTCAGTATCACTTCCTGCCAGTGGCGATTAATTACAACGGCTCGAATGCGGTGAAAGAACACGGTTTTCAGTGTCATGTCGGTTCGATGCGCTCACCCAGCCGTGGGCATGTGCACATTAAATCGCGCGATCCGCGCGAGCATCCGGCCATTCTGTTTAACTATATGTCTACCGGGCAGGACTGGCAGGAGTTCCGCGATGCCATACGCATCACGCGTGAAATCATCAACCAGCCTGCGCTGGACAAATACCGTGGACGCGAAATCAGCCCCGGTATTACGTGCCAGACCGACGAACAGCTGGATGCGTTTGTGCGAGACCACGCGGAGACCGCGTTTCATCCTTGCGGCACCTGCAAGATGGGTTACGACGAAATGGCGGTAGTCGACGGCGAAGGCCGGGTTCACGGCGTGGAAAATCTGCGCGTGGTGGACGCCTCCATTATGCCGCAAATTATCACCGGCAACCTGAACGCCACCACCATTATGATCGGCGAGAAGATGGCCGATGCGATTCGTGGCCGCGAACCGCTGGCAAAGAGCACCGCAAGCTATTACGTCGCAGGTGATGCGCCCGTGCGTCAGCCGCCGCTGCGTTAATCCCACCTCTTTTTCCCGCTCTGCTGCTGAGCGGGAAAAGACCACGCCCCCCCTCCTCCTCCCTGACATCTATACTCAACGCAACGCCCTGACAAAAGAGAACGTTATGCCGCTACCCGATTTTCACGTTTCCGAACCGTTTACGCTGGGAATTGAACTGGCGGGGGCACGCACCCTTTTCAAAAGTGGCAGCGCCAGGAGGTGTGCGACAATGCGCGCTACCTGCGTACGCTGGAAAACTTCGGTTATCTGATTCAGTAGGCGACGATTTGCGTTACCCGGCGATATCCCGGACAATGGCTTTTTAACTCAAGTTTAACAATGCCATGAAACACCCGCTTGAATCGTTGATGACCGCTGCCGGCATCCTGCTGATGGCTTTTCTCTCCTGCCTGCTGCTGCCTGTGCCCTCGCCTGGCATGGTGCTGGCGCAAAAGCTGGTTGCGACCTTCCATTTAATGGATCTCAACCAGCTTTACACCCTGCTGTTTTGCCTGTGGTTTTTAACGCTTGGCGCTCTCGAATATTTCGTGATCCGCTTTATCTGGCGTCGCTGGTTTTCGCTGGCTGACTAAGCCGGTGAAATCCCGCATACCGTGAACCAGCGCTTCACACCACGCGGCGTAATCGTGCCCGCTTGACCACGGATGGAAACTCACCGGATAGCCTTTTTCACGTAGTACCTGCGCAAATTCCAGCGTGTTGCGATAAATACCGCCGTCCGGGCCTTTGGTTTCAAAGCGGCCAGCCTGCAACCAGAAGCGGACAGGATAACGCGGCGAATTCTGGTACTGACGCGTCAGCCAGCTGGCCTCCTCGTCTTTTGGCGCCCACCAGTACGAACCGGATAAACTCAGCACGTTACCGAACAGACGCGGATAGCGCAACGCGACCCAGGATGACGCCAGCCCGCCATAGCTGGAGCCCGCCAGCACCGTTTTTTGTCGTTGCGTAGTCACCCCCTGCTGACGCAGCCAGGGCAATAATTCATGCGCCATAAAGTCGGCAAAATCAGGGTTCGGCGGCAGCTCTTTCGCCCGTCTGGCGTGATCGAGCGTATCAATAAACACCACGTTTATCGGCGGCAGTTGATGGCGCGCGATCAGCCCATCCAGCACGCGATCGATATGATAATCATCAAGATACGTTTTGCCGTCAAACAGCATCAGCGTCCAGCGTGCCGGTTGCGCGCTGTGTGGGCGATAAATCGCAATTTCACGACTGTTGCCCAGACGTTCGCTGAACAATGTTTTGCGCGTAAGCGAACCGTAACGAACAGGCTGCGCGGTAGCTTGCGCAGAGCAAAACCGCGCGGGACTCAGATCGAGAAGGGAAAACTGATTCCAGCGATCGGCATACTTCTCGCCAAGCGTCAGCGGGTTAAGCGGATCTCTCTGCGCGCTGACCAGAATCGCCCGCCGCTGATCGCGCGGCGAACCGTTCACCAACGGAACATCCGGCGCCAGTTTGTACTGCATTACCGTATCCGCAGGCACCACATAGCTGCGGAACCAGACGTCGGAATCGCCCAGGCGGAACAGGGGATCGTGATCGCCTGCCGGAGAACCGAGAATAAAAACGTTCTGCTTCGCACCGCGCCACAGAAACGTAACCCGCTTATGGCTGTCGTCAACCGGCTCCACCAGCGGCGTGCCGTTGCGCTGTAGATCCTGCCAGAAATGGGCGGTTCCGGCTCCTGCCGCCAGCGCTTTTTCCAGTTGCTGCAAGGTTGGGCTGACGGGAGCGACGCGCTGTATTTTCGGCAGCGGCGTGGTCTCTTTCATCTGCCATGTAAACCGCCAGCGAGCGCCCTCATTACCGTGCAACACCAGCGAGGTGGCCTGTTGTACCGGCAAAGAAAACAACAGCTGATGCTCGCCATCGGCTGGGCCACCTTCCAGTAAAGTACGGATGCGACGGTTCTGGCCGTCCAGCAAACGAGCATCGGTAATCCCCGACAGGGTGGCCGAAACATAATTTTCACTCAGCGCGGGAAGCACAAAGCAGATCTCGCCGCTGGCATCAAATTTCCCCTGCTGCTCTCCCTGAACGGAGGGCGTCGAACACGGCATCGCCTGAGCCGACATCGTCCCCAGCCCAATCACCAAACCACTCCATGCCATCTTCATTAACGGTGCTTTCCTGATGAAATTTGTTAACAACGCTAATGCAAATGGTAATGATTTGCAATAACATCTGTCGCGTTTAATGAGGATGGCAGTCCGGCATTTGTCTGACAGGACGACCGGACAATTTCAGGTATGGCATAGAAAAGGATGCTAAATGATATTTAAAAATAACAAGATAATGCAGCTCTGGGTTCTCAGCCTGGCGACCGTCAGTACGACGACGTTTGCCAAAACGCAGGAGGAGACCATTCTGGTGACGCAAGGCGTCAGCCAGGAACCCACTGCGCCGGTGAAGGGAATGGTGGCGACCAAAACCCTGTCGGCAACCAAAACCTCCGCGGAGCTGGTGAAAACGCCGCAGTCCGTCTCCGTCGTTACCCGCGACCAGATGGACGCGCTGGACGCCACCTCCGTCTCCCAGGCGCTGCGCTACACCGCCGGGGCATTTACGGAGTATCGCGGCTCATCCAACCGTAACGATGAAGTGTTTGTACGCGGCTTCAGCTACGTTCCTAAATTCCTTGATGGTCTGAGCTTTGGCGCAACGGCGTCATCGCAAACCGGCACCGTTGATCCGTGGCTGCTGGAGCGGGTAGAGCTGGTACGCGGCCCGGCTTCGGTTCTGTTTGGCCAGGTGAACCCCGGCGGGCTTATCAGCATGACCAGCAAACGCCCCACCAGCGAACCGATTCATAAGGTTCAGTTCAGCACCGGTAATCGCGATCTGGCGGAAGGCGCATTTGATTTCGGCGGCCCGCTGAGCGATGACGGCCGGGTACTGTATCGCCTGAACGGGATCGCCCGCACTCAGCATAACCAGGTTGAAGACTATAAAGATTCGCGCGTCGCGATTGCTCCGGCTATCACCTGGTATCCAAACGATCAGACCCGTTTCACGCTGCTGACCAGCTACCAGAAAGATCCCGATGCGGGCTACCGTAACTTCCTGCCTGCTTACGGCACCGTCACCAGCGCTAACGGAAAATATATTCCGCTCGATTTTAACGTCAGCGATCCTGATTACGATCAGTCATGGCGTGAGCAGACGATGGTGGGTTATGAGTTTGAACATCAGTTCAATGACATGATGACCTTCCGCCAGAACGCCCGCTATGCCAGCATCAAGCAAAAATACCGCTATCTGGTTTACTTCAACAGCAAACCGGAAAGCACGCTGCTCAGCCGTCGCGCCCAGCATGAGGAGCGCACGACCAATGAGTTTGGCATTGATAACCAACTGGAAGCACAGTTTGCGACCGCGCAGATGAACCATACGCTGCTCGGCGGGCTGGATTACAAGTCCAGCAACGACAAGCAACTGTTAATGCGCGGTTCCGGCTCGCAGTACGATATGGACTGGACGCACCCGGTTTATGGCGTAAACGTCGATGAAAGCACCTTCAGCCCCGCCAGCCACGAACAGCAGAACCTCGATCAGATGGGCCTCTATTTACAGGATCAGATGAGCTGGAACAACTGGGAGCTGCTGCTCTCCGGGCGCTATGACTGGACGGAAGTTCGCACCACCGATTACATCAACAGTGAGAAAACGCAGCAGAACGACAACAAGTTCACCTGGCGTACCGGCTTGCTGTATGCCTTTGATTTCGGCCTCTCGCCGTACATCAGCTACAGCACCTCGTATGAGCCTAATCTGCAAACCAACCGCGCGCCGGGCAGCGCGCCGTTTAAACCCACTACCGGTAAACAAACCGAAGTGGGCGTGAAGTATCAGCCGGTGGATAACACGCTGATGTCGCTGGCGTTATACGATCTCAAACAGAGCAATGTGTCCACTTACAACAGCACGCTGGGCTGGTTCGAAAACGCAGGGGAAGTGCGTTCCAAAGGCGTGGAAGCGGAAATTCACTCTTCACTGTGGGATAGCGTCAACCTGATTGGCTCGTATACCTACACGGATGCGGAAACCGTCAACACCACGGTAGCGGGTACGGAAGGGAAAACGCCTGCCCGTATTCCTGCTCACATGGCTTCCGCCTTCGCCAGTTATACCTTCCCCGGCGGCCCGCTGAAAAGCCTGACGACCGGCGTGGGCGTACGCTACATCGGCACCAGCTATGGCGATGCGAAAAACACCTTTAAAGTGCCGGCGGTGGATCTGTATGACGCGATGGTGAGCTACGAACTGGGAGAACTGAACAGCAGCCTGAAAGGCGCAGCCGTACAGTTTAATGTCAATAATATCGCCGATACGAAATACGTGGCCTCTTGCGCCAGCGACACCGCCTGCTTCTATGGCGTAGGTCGCACGGTTACGGCAACAGTGAGCTATTCCTGGTAAGAAAGATTCCCGGCAGCCAGGCGCTGCCGGGGAAACTCAGTGCGTACGGCTGTGATTCTCTTTACGGTAGGCACCCGGCGGCTGATTAAAGGTTCGGGTGAAGATCCGCGTAAAGGTCTGCTGCGAATCAAAACCGTACTTCAGGCAGATGTCATACACCCTTTGGTCGGTATCGCGTAAATCACGCGCCGCCAGCCGCAGCTTACGCTCCCGGATATAGCGCCCCAGACTCTCCCCTTTGTACTGCATAAACAGGCGTTGCAGATGCCATTTGGAGTACCCGGCGTGGCGGGCAATATCATCAATGCGCAACGGTTGATTTAAATTATCATCAATCCACTCGACAATAGTGTCGATTACCTGAGCGGAAATGGTCATCGTGCTCTCCCCCTCCGAAAAATGGTCGCTTATTCCCACCAGGCCGTAAACTGCTGGGTCGGATCGGCCAACATCACCGGTTCTCCCAGCGTCGGCGTCAGCAGGCGGTAGCGTTTATGACGACTCGCCAGCGCCAGACGTTTATACGGATCGTCCCAGCTGTGTTTCGCCAGGACAAAACGCCCGGCATGACCGGGTAAAATCGCTTTTGCGCGCAGATCCTGCGCCGCCTGCGCGGTCTCTTCCGGCATCATGTGAATGTATCGCCAGTCCCGGTCGTACTGACCGTTTTCCATGATGGCCAGATCGACTGAGCCGAACTGTTCTCCAATCGCCTTAAAATGCGGCCCGTAACCGGAATCTCCGCTGTAATAAACCTTCTGTTCAGGCGTCTCAAACATAAAACTCGCCCACAGCGTCTGGTTACGTTTGAGCCCCCGGCCAGAAAAATGGCGCGCGGGCAGGACGTGGATCAGCAGCGCATCATCGATCCTGACGGACTGGTTCCAGTCGCGCTCGTCGATAATCCCGCCATTCATGCCCCAGTAGCGCAAATGCGATCCCACACCCAGCGGCGTAATGACCCGCTTAATCTTCGGCATCAGCGCTTTAATGGTGGCGTAGTCCAGATGGTCATAGTGATCGTGCGAGATGATCAGCAGGTCGATCTCCGGCATATTTTGCGCCGTCCAGGGGTAGTCCCCGGCAAAGGCTTTATTCAGAAACGAAAACGGCGCGGCATAGCTGCTGAATACCGGGTCGATCAGAATGCGTTTTCCCGCCAGTTGCAGATACCAGGAGGAATGGCCCAGCCAGATGAGCGTGTCCCGATCGCGCGGTACGCTGGCGAGATCGGTGTTTACCAGCGGCAACGGTTGGGCAGGCCGCGCATTTTCACGTTTAGCGACCAGAAACTCCCACCATGCGGCGAGCATCCCCTTATCCCCGGTGTAACCGGGAGTGGGTAATTGATTATGAAACTGTCCATCACGATAGTGTGGAGACTGTTCCACCAGGCTCAGTTGAGCGCCCTGCGGCACCTGACCAAACCCGGCGTTAAGGACAAACGGCAGACTCGCTGTAGAAGCAATAAGCATAATAACAACCACACAAATTGTGAGACGCTTCATATCCTGATCCGAAAACGCGCCCCTTTCCGCTGGTTTGCGCGACTGTCACTTGATTATGAGTGAGTAAGCACTCATTATAGAAAGCGAAGGAATCTCGTCAAGATGATTTTCAATCTTTGACATTCACCGTTGCGGCGCTGCAAAGAGCGTGTTTCAATCGTGTTTTTTACATCATTAAGGGTAAAGTGTAGTGGCTCGTCCGAAGAGTGAAGACAAAAAACTGGCGTTACTGGAAGCCGCAACAAAAGCGATCGCGCAATCCGGCATTGCCGCCTCCACCGCCGTCATTGCTCGCAACGCAGGTGTTGCTGAGGGAACATTGTTTCGCTATTTCGCGACAAAAGATGACTTAATCAACGAGCTTTATCTGCATTTGAAGCAGGATCTCTGCCAGTCGATGATGGCGAATCTGGACCGTTCAATCACCGACACCAGAACCATGACGCACTTCATCTGGAACAGCTACATCAACTGGGGCCTGAACAACACTAACGGACACCGCACCATCCGCCAGCTTGCGGTTAGTGAGAAAATCACGAAAGAAACCGAGCAACTGGCGGACGATATGTTCCCGGAACTGCGCGATCTCTGCCATCGTTCGGTTCTGCCCATTTTCATGTCTGACGAATACCGCGCCTTTGGCGATGCCCTGTTCCTCACCCTGGCGGAAACCACGATGGAATTTGCCGCCCGCGATCCGGCCCACGCAAATGAGTACATCTCGCTGGGTTTTGAAGCGATGTGGCGCGCCCTCACCCGCGAGGAAAAATAATGGACGGCCAGACGCTGCATCGTTGTGCGAAACGCATCGCGCTCGAACTGCCTTTCACCGAACACTGCTGGCCGTTCGGCCCGGAGTTTGATGTCTTTAAAGTCGGCGGCAAGATATTCATGATCGTTTCAGAACAACGCGGCCGTCGGTTTGTGAACCTGAAGTCCGATCCACAGAAATCCCTGTTAAATCAGCAGATTTATCGCAGTATTGAACCCGGTTACCACATGAACAAAAAACACTGGATTTCCGTTTACGCAGGAGACGATATCACGCCGTCGCTGCTCGCCGACCTGATCGGCGACTCCTGGAATCTGGTGGTGGATGGTCTGGCTAAAAAAGATCAAAAGCGTCTGCGCCCCACCTGATTTATCGTTGATATCGATAAGTGTTTTCGCATTTTTCTCTCTTATCTTTTATGCGCTAACCCTGTACCCTGCTGGCACGAAAACGCACCCGCAGGGTATTAAAAAACATCAGGAGTATTTATGGATATCGTTTCTGTCGCCTTAAAACGCTACTCCACTAAGGCGTTCGATCCCAGCAAACAACTGACCGCAGACGAAGCGGAAAAACTCAAAACATTGCTGCAATATAGCCCTTCCAGCACCAACTCTCAGCCGTGGCATTTCATCGTCGCCAGCACCGAAGAAGGGAAAGCGCGCGTTGCGAAATCCGCCGCTGGTAATTTCGTGTTTAACGAGCGCAAAATGCTGGATGCTTCCCATGTCGTCGTGTTTTGCGCAAAAACCGCAATGGACGACGCCTGGCTGGATCGCGTTGTCGATCAGGAAGATGCTGATGGCCGTTTTGCCACGCCGGAAGCCAAAGCGGCAAATAACAAAGGCCGTCGCTTTTTCGCGGATCTGCACCGCCGCGACCTGAAAGATGACGATCAGTGGATGGCGAAACAGGTATACCTGAACGTTGGCAACTTCCTGCTGGGCGTCGCCGCGATGGGTCTGGACGCCGTACCGATTGAAGGCTTCGACGCCGCGGTTCTTGACGCTGAATTTGGCCTGAAAGAGAAAGGTTATACCAGCCTGGTCGTGGTGCCTGTCGGCCATCACAGCGTAGAAGATTTTAACGCTGCGCTGCCGAAATCCCGCCTGCCGCAGGAAACCACCCTGACGGAAGTCTGATTTCTTGTTATGCCGGATGGCGGCTGCGCCTTATCCGGCCTACGGAGCATACGCTATTGTAGGCCCGGTAAGCGCAGCGCCACCGGGCATATCGCCTTATCCGGCCTACGGAGCACACGTTATTGCAGGCCCGATAAGCGTAGCGCCACCGGGCATATCGCCTTATCCGGCCTACGGAGCATACGCTATTGTAGGCCCGGTAAGCATAGCGCCACCGGGCATTTTACTGCTTATCCAGCCACGCCAGCGCCTGTTCTCCGGCCTCATCCATCGGTAAATACACCAACAACCGGGAGCCGTTACGCGGGGCGGAATACCAGTACATCTGCTGCAAACTAAAACGCCCTAACCGGGGATGGAGAAAATTCTTCACCTGGTTTTCCACGCCACGCACCTCATAACGCTGATGCCATAACGCTTCAAACTCGGAAGATGCGGCGAAAAAGCGCGCCAGTTTATTTTCCCACCCCGGATCGCCACGGTGTTCCGCCATTGCCGCACGGAAATAAGAGACAAACGTCGGCAGCACGTCGCGGTTTTCTATGCGGCTGCGCCAGGTTTCGTTGGTGAGGTAGAGGTAAATACAGTTGCGATCGTCATCCGGGATCGTGGCAAAATCCACGCCCATCAGCCGACAAAAACTCTCATTCCACGCCACAATATCAAAATTAGGTTTCTGAATGCTGGCTGGCTGCGGCATCAGGCTGTCAAGCATACGGCGGGTTCCCGCACTGATCCCCTCGCACACGGTGATCTGCGTCGATTCCGGCGGCGTCAGCCCGGCCAGTACAAACAGGTGTCGGGTTTCCAGCGGGCTGCATTGCAGCGCATTCGCAACGCCAACCAGTACCGACTCAGAGGGATTCACCTCCCGCCCCTGTTCCAGCCAGGTGTACCAGGTCACGCCAACTTCCGCCAGCATCGCCACCTCTTCGCGGCGCAGACCGGGCGTTCGCCGCCGACCGACGCGCGGCAGCCCCATACGTTGCGGATCGAGGCTTTCCCGCCGGGCGCGTAAAAATGCGCCGAGCTGCTTCCGGTTGTCTGCGGGTTGCATCACCGTGGGCTCACGTCGCGTCATCACCGTCATATTACCTCCAGCATGGTAGTACCAATACCAGTATAACCAGGAACTGGTACCCGTTTAATTCTTCAGTAATGCTACGTCCATCTGTTGAATGACGCAATGGAGTTACCATGAATACGTCAGCCGTTTCACTCAGTCGCACCGGGCTATCGCTCTTGCTGACAGGCCAAATGCTGCCGCTTATTGATACATCGATTACCAACGTCGCCCTGGAATCCATTACCCGGTCTTTACAGGCGACAACGACGCAACTGGAGTTAATTGTCGCCCTCTATGGGATTACGTTCGCGGTCTGTCTGGCGCTGGGGAGCAAGCTCGGCGATAACTACGGTCGCCGCCGCCTGTTTATGTGGGGAGTCGCATTCTTTGGCGTCGCCTCCCTGTTCTGCGGTCTGGCGAACTCTATTCACATGCTGCTGGGCGCCCGTATTTTGCAGGGGGCTGGCGCGGCGTTGATCGTGCCGCAAATTCTCGCCACGCTTCACGTCACGCTAAAAGGAAGCGCGCACGCAAAGGCCATCAGTTTGTATGGCGGTATTGGCGGCATTGCCTTTATCGTCGGTCAAATGGGCGGCGGCTGGCTGGTCTCGGCGGATATCGCCGGGCTTGGCTGGCGCAACGCATTTTTTATTAATGTCCCGGTCTGCCTTTTGGTACTGGCATTCAGCCGCCGCCACGTTCCCGAAACGGCCAGCGAAACCCGCGCCGACATCGACTGGTTGGGCACCGTCTGTCTGGCCGCCATCCTCTGCTGCCTGCTTTTTCCTATGGCGCTGGGGCCAGAAACCGGCTGGCCCTGGCAGGCTCAGGCAGCGCTATTTGCCATTCTCCCGCTGGGATGGTGGATGCGTAAAAATGCGCTCCGGCAGGAGCTGCGCCACCAGCACCCGCTTCTGCCGCCGCGCCTGTTACGGCTGACCAGCATCCGCTTCGGCATTCTGATCGCATTGCTGTTTTTTAGCGCATGGTCAGGTTTTATGTTCTGTATGGCGCTGACTCTGCAAATGGGTCTGGGGATGGCGCCGTGGGAATCCGGCAACAGCTTTATCGCCCTCGGCGCGGCCTATTTCATCTCGGCCTGCTACGCACCGCGATTGATTGCGCGCTACAGCATGGGGCGTATTCTGTTGATGGGTCTGGCGATTCAGATAGTCGGCTTAGCCGGGTTAATGATGACCTTCTGGCATTCGGGCATGCAAACATCCACCTTCGCGCTGGCGCCGGCAACGGCCCTGATAGGTTATGGACAGGCGCTGATCGTGAACAGCTTTTATCGTATCGGCATGCGCGATATCAGCACGCAGGATGCCGGAGCCGGAAGCGCCATTTTAAGCACGTTGCAGCAAGCCACATTGGGGCTTGGCCCGGCGGTGCTGGGGGCGTTATTTTTGCATCTGCAACACAATAGTCACGGCGATTATACGCAGTCGGTGATCGGTTTTCTGGCCGTCGAAGCCGCCATGATGCTCAGTCTGGTTCTGGCGACATTATGGTTTCGCCGCGCATTGAATATCAATGCAACCCGCCCCTGTATGGCGTCAAAATAGCAAACCTGCGCCGCGCAATTTGCATAATATCCGCACAGCGGTCATCATAGACCGCTGTTTATAAAGGAGACGTTATGCAGGAATTAATATCTCAGGTAGAAGAACTCGGGATCGAAATGAATCACACCACTTCGCTGGTGATGATTTTTGGCATTATTTTTCTCACTGCCATCATTGTGCATATTATTTTGCATTGGGTGGTGCTGCGAGCCTTTGAAAAGCGCGCCAGCGCCAGTTCACGCCTGTGGCTGCAAATCATTACCCAGAATAAATTATTTCACCGCCTGGCGTTTACGCTCCAGGGGATTATCGTCAATATTCAGGCTGTGCTCTGGCTACAAAAGGGGACTGAGGCAGCTGAGATATTAACCACCTGCGCACAGCTGTGGATCATGATGTATGCCCTGTTATCCGTCTTTTCATTACTGGATGTTATTCTCAACCTGTCGCAAAAATTCCCGGCGGCGTCTCAGCTTCCGCTGAAAGGGATATTCCAGGGCATCAAGCTCATCGGCGCCATTATCATCGGTATTCTGATGATCTCCCTGCTGATAGGTCAGTCTCCGGCTATTCTCATTAGCGGTCTCGGCGCGATGGCCGCCGTCTTAATGCTGGTGTTTAAAGACCCCATTCTCGGTCTGGTCGCGGGTATACAGCTTTCAGCGAACGATATGCTGAAGCTGGGCGACTGGCTGGAAATGCCGAAATACGGCGCGGACGGCGCGGTGATCGATATCGGCTTAACCACCGTGAAAGTGCGTAACTGGGATAATACCATTACCACCATCCCCACCTGGTCCCTGGTTTCGGACTCTTTCAAAAACTGGAGCGGCATGTCCGCCTCTGGCGGTCGCCGAATTAAACGCAGCATCAGTATCGACGCCACCAGCATTCATTTTCTTGATGAGGATGAGCAGCAGCGTTTATATAAAGCGCATTTGTTAAAGCCCTATTTAACCACCCGCCATCAGGAAATCCAGGAATGGAACCAACAGCAGACTGCGCCGGAATCCGTACTCAATCATCGTCGGATGACCAATATTGGCACTTTCCGCGCCTACCTGAATGAATATTTACGCCACCATCCGCGTATCCGCAAAGATATGACCATGATGGTACGCCAGCTTGCGCCGGACGATCAGGGTTTACCCATTGAGATTTACGCGTTTACCAATACCGTGGTGTGGCTGGAATATGAAAGTATTCAGGCCGATATTTTCGACCACATTTTTGCCGTGGTCGAAGAGTTTGGCTTACGGATTCACCAGTCCCCTACAGGAAACGATATTCGCGCGCTGTCCGGGGCATTTCAGCGCTAATATCAGGTACTGGCGCGGGAAATATAGCGCCAGTCCATCATCACCCTTTCTGTTGGCGCATCCGGGTGTTCAATCCGGTTCAGCAGCAGCCCGACCGCTTTACGGCCAATATCGCGGGAAGGCTGCTCGATAGTGGTCAGTTGCGGGGAGACCATCTCCGCCAGTTCCGTACCGTCAAAACCCACGACGGCGATATCCTGCGGGATGCGCAATCCGGCGTTGGCAATAGCGCGCATGGCCCCTGCCGCCAGGGTATCCGATACCGCAAAAACCGCATCCGGGCGCGTTTCGGCCGCCAGCAAAACGTCCATCGCCGCCATTCCGGCGCTGGAACTCAGTTCGCTGGCATACTCTACCGCCTGATAATCCAGAGACCAGGCATGAAGCGCCGCCTTATACCCCCGCTCCCTCAGACGCGCATATTTATAGCTTAAGTCATGGTTGATCAGCGCAATCCGCTGATACCCTTTTTCGACCAGATGGGAGATGACCGACTGTGCGGCATCAACGTCATTGATCCCCACACAGGAGACCGCGCCTTTATCGGCGTATTCCGCGCACTGCACCCAAGGCGCATCGCCGATCATGGTGGTCAGCTCCGGTAATTTTGAAAACGCGTCCATAGTGATAATGCCATCGACAATTTTCCCCGAGAGCAGTTTCAGCGCCGATTTTGAACGCGCCATATCCGAGCCTGAATTACACAGCAGAATGCGATATCCGTTTTTCTCTGCCTCTTCTTCAATGCCCTTCACCACTTCTGCGCAAAAAGGGTTCGCAATATTTGAAACCATCACCAGAATCATTGAACTGCGCGCGGTGCGAAGCTGGCGCGCCAGCAGGTTGGGCTGATAGTTACTTTCCTTGATGGCTTGCAGCACGCGCTCGCGGTTTTTGGCTTTGACGGTATCACTGTTATTGAGCACGCGTGATACCGTCGCCACCGACACACCGGCGAGCTGGGCGATTTTTTGAATAGACATAACGGCGACACATCCTGCGGTTTGCGCTTTGTGTTGAGGCTACCATAAAATCGCCCTCCGGCGAACCGGGCGAAGGTTTACCGCATCACGCTCACCCACCGCTGGTGTTGATGGCTTTTCACAATGGCGTCAATGATATACATCACGTCAGCACCGTCCGCGAACGAGGCAAAACGACGCACCTCCGGCGCGGGCATTTTTCCTGCCTGCACCGCAAGATAAAACTGCTGCATCATGTTTTTAAAGGCATCCGGCCAGCCCTCAATATGCCCACCGGGAAAGTGCGCGCTGCCAGCCACATCCGCGTTCATTAATCCGGGATCGTCCGTCAGGATCTGATTCGCCTGCTGCCGGTGGCCGATCCACAGCTGCTGCGGCACTTCCTGATCCCAGGCCAGCGAACAGTGACTGCCGTTAATCTCAAATGTCAGCTGGTTTTTCCGCCCGGCGCTCACCTGTGAAACGCTGAAACAGCCTTTGCTGCCGTCATCAAAACGCACCAGCACCGCGCCTCTGTCTTCCGTGCTGACCGGTTTATCTACCCATTGGCGCTCCGTGAGCGGCTGAGTAAACGTCGAGTTTCCTTCCACGCTGGCCTTACGCGTTGGCCAGACCGTAGCGAGATCCGCCATCACCTCCACAATCCGCTTTCCGGTAACAAACTGCACCGTGTCGCACCAGTGTGAACCGATATCCGCCACCGCGCGTGAGTCCCCGCCAAGCGCAGGGTCTACGCGCCAGTTATAGTCGGTTTCCAGCAGCATCCAGTCCTGCAAATAACTGCCCTGCACGGAAAACTGCCGCCCGACGCTCCCGGCGCGAACCATGCTGGCGGCCTGCTGCACCATCGCAAACTGCCGGTAGACAAAACTCACGCCATGCACCACCCCCGCCTGCTCCGCCAGCGCGGCCAGTTCACGCGCTTCATCCGGCGTCATGCAGAGCGGTTTTTCGGAGAACACAGACAACCCCGCCCGCAACGCCTGGCGATTAATGTCGGCATGAAGATAGTTCGGCGTGCAGTTGTGTACCACCTGCAATCCCGGATGCGCCAGTAATGCCTCCACGCTGCCGTAAGCGTGCGGAACGTTTAGCGCCCGGGCTTTCTCCTGCGCCTTCTCCAGCGAACTGTCGCAAAGCGCAACCACCGATACGTTTCCCGGTCGGCGCAAGGCTTCAATATGCGCAGGGCCAATAAACCCGGTTCCGATAATGCCAACCTGAATCATTTACGTACCTCATCACCCGCAGCGAAATCATCAAACGCATGCTCAGAAACCGGAATAATATGACGGCGAATAAATTCACTGCCCTCACGCGCGCCGGTGGCGGCTTCTTTCAGGCAGCACTCCCACTCCAGTACCGCCCAGCCGGGGTAATCATATTGGGCGAACTTGCTGAACAGCGTTTTGAAATCCACCTGTCCGTCGCCCGGCGAACGAAACCGCCCGGCCCGCTCAATCCAGGGTTGATACCCGCCGTATACGCCGCTACGGCTGCTGGCGCGATACTCGGCATCTTTCACATGAAACGCTTTAATGCGCGAGTGGTACACATCCACAAAGCCCAGATAATCCATCTGTTGTAGCAGCAGGTGGCTGGGATCGTACAGAATATGGCAACGCGGATGATCGTCGACCAGTGCTAAAAAACGCTCGAACGTGACGCCATCGTGCAAATCTTCGCTGGGGTGAATCTCATAACACACGTCCACGCCATGCTCATCAAAGCAGTCGAGAATCGGTCGCCAGCGGCGCGCCAGTTCGCTGAACGCCTCGTCAAAACGCTGACGATTATGCGGCGGCCAGGGGTAAAAATAGGGCCAGGCGAGCGAACCTGAGAAGGTGGCATGTGCGGTCAGCCCCAGTTTTTGCGAAGCGGCGGCAGCCTGTTGCAACGTCTGCGTCGCCCATGCCTGTCGCGCCTGCGGGTTTCCGCGCACCGACGGCGGCGCAAAACCGGCAAACGCCTCATCATAGGCCGGGTGTACCGCAATCAGTTGACCTTCAAGATGGGTCGATAATTCACTGATGACCAGGCCGTGATCCGCCAGCATCCCGCGAATATCATCACAGTAGGTCTGGCTCACGGCGGCCTGTTCAACATCAAACAACGCTTTATGATTGCAGGGGATCTGCAAGGCCTTATAACCCAGCCCTGCCGCCCAACCGGCCAGCCCTTCCAGCGTATTAAACGGGGGTTGCCCCCCGATAAACTGCGCCAGAAAAATACCCGGTCCCTTAATGGTTCTCATAACCCCTCCTGAAAATTACGCCTGCTCTTTTTCGTCATACTTGAAAGCGAAAAGGAAAATCGCGGCAATCACCGCAGCGGCCACTGCCGGGAGCCACCAGAACGTCACCCAGGCCTGGGGAACCGCCTGCCCCGCCACCAGGCGGTTGTACAGCGCGCCGGAAATCTGCGAGCCGAGCAGCATACCGATGCCATAGGTAAACATGACGATCATACTTTGCGCCTGCCCTTTCACCTTTTCTCCGGCAATGCGGTCGGTATAGATAAAACCCACCACAAAGAAAAAGTCATAGCACACGCCATGAAGCAAAATACCGAGATAGAGCAGGAAGCGCCCCTCTTCGCTGATGCCGAGCGCAAAGAAGGCATAACGGACAAACCAGGCGCACATCCCGATCAGCAGCATGTATTTCACCCCCAGACGGCGGAACAGGAAGGGGATCACCAGCATAAAGACGATTTCGGACATCTGGCCGAATGACATCGCGGTGCTGACATCGCCCACGCCAGCATCCGCCAGGAACGAGGCGGTATAGGCGTAGTAAGTTCCCAGCGGCACGGAGATTAACGTCGCGCAAAGCGAGAACACAAAGAAGTGGCGGGTCTTGAGTAATGCAAACGCATCAGCGCAAAAAAGATCGCGTATCTTCACCGGCAACCCCTTCGCTGGCGCAGGGGTGTGCGGCAGCGTCAGGCTGTAGAGCGCCAGAATCACAGAGCAGAGCGCGGCAAGCGTGAAGATCCCGGTGGTGTCGGAAATCCCCGTCACGCCGATAAAAATACCGGCCACAATCCAGCCAATCGTGCCGAACACGCGTACAACCGGGAAGGTTTTATCTTTATCTGACAGGCTATGAAAGGCGATGTTGTTGGTCAGCGCCAGCGTTGGCATGTAGCACAGCGTATAGCCAAACAGCAGCCCGATGAGCAATGCCCCGTTTTGCGCCACCAGCGCCTGCGGCACAAACCACAGAATCGCCGCCCCCGCCACATGCATCACCGCCATCACTTTTTGCGACGCAAAGAAGCGATCCACCAGCATCCCCAGTACAAACGGCGACAGGATGGAGGCGATCGGCCCGGCGGAAAACGCATCGCCAATCAGCAGCGACATGTTGTACTGGGTCATCACCAGCCCCAGCGTCACCGACCAGCTCCCCCAGATGAAGAACTGTAAGAACATCATTAACGACAGTCTCGGCACCAGCAGCCGGTACTGTACGGTCTGTTTTCCACTACTTTCGGTTGTCGACACCATTTTTTTGCCTCACCTTTAAAAAGTAATCGATTACAAATAAACTCAAAATGAAAAGTAATCGATTACAAAACAAAGATCCTGCGGATCAAATAAGAATTGCGAGGAGAGTCACGATAAAGGTGAAGTGTGGCGCGGCGCGCGATATTGCGGGTGGCGGCTGTGCAGGCCCGGTAAGCGCAACGCCACCGGGCAGCAGGATTAACGGGTTTTACGGCGCAGTAATTTAAAGGCAACGAACAGGAACAGTATCCATACCGGCAGCAATATCGCCGACATGCGCATATCGTCAATGGTACACATCAGAACCAGAATCATCGCCAGAAAAGCAATGCACAGGTAGTTCCCGGCAGGGTACAGCAACGCCCTGAACTGCGTGTCGCGACCTTTGCGCCGCATCGCCGCGCGAAAACGCAGGTGCGCCAGGCAGATCATAATCCAGTTCAGCAGCAGCGTGGCGACCACCAGCGCCATCAGTAAGCCAAAGGCTTTCTGCGGCAGCAGATAGTTGATGAGTACCACCAGCGAGGTGATAGCGCCAGAGAGCACCAACGAGTTCACCGGTACGCCACGGCGACTGACGCGGGTTAAAAACTTCGGCGCATTTCCCTGAACGGAAAGACCGAACAGCATACGGCTGTTGGAATAGACGCCGCTGTTATAAACCGACAGCGAGGCCACCAGAATGACAAAGTTCAGCGCAGAAGCCACCACGTTACTGTCGAGATTATGGAAAATCATCACGAACGGGCTGCTGTTGGATTGCACTTCCACCCACGGATAAAGCGCTAACAGCACCACCAGCGAACCGATATAAAACAGCAGAATACGGTAAACCACCTGATTCACCGCTTTTGGAATGCTTTTATGCGGATCGCGCGCTTCAGCGGCGGTGATCCCAATAAGCTCAAGCCCACCAAAAGAGAACATGATCACCGCCAGAGAGAGGATCAGCCCGTTCCAGCCGGTAGCGAAAAAGCCGTTGTAGCGCCAGAGATTCTCGATACTGGCATGTTCTCCCCCGTTACCAGAAAAGAGCATCCACAGGCCAAAGCCGATCATGCCGATAATCGCCAGCACTTTGATTAGCGCAAACCAGAACTCCGTTTCACCGTACAGGCGCACGTTCACGAGGTTAACGGCGTTGATGATAATGAAGAACGCGGCGGCCCAGATCCAGGTTGGAACATCGGGAAGCCAGTATTGCATATAGATACCGGCGGCGGTCAGTTCCGCCATCCCGACCAGTACGAACATGACCCAGTAGTTCCAGCCGGAAAGAAAACCGGCGAAGGGGCCCCAGTATTTGTATGCAAAGTGCGCGAAAGAGCCGGAAACGGGTTCTTCAACCACCATTTCACCCAGTTGGCGCATGATGAGGAAAGCGATAATTCCGGCGACGCCGTAACCCAGCAGAACCGCCGGGCCAGCCATTTGAATGGCGGGGCCAATCCCCAGAAACAGACCTGTACCAATTGCGCCGCCCAGCGCAATCAATTGAATATGGCGGTTTTGCAACCCCCGTTGAAGCGTCGGCTCTCCGTTCGACGCAGCATCAGGCAAACTGTTGCCAGATGCAGTTGACGCGTTTTTCACGCCCTACCCCTGTATCGTTTTTATTGAAGGGGCACCTTTTAACATTTCGCTATAGTTGCCGCAAGGCACAATCCTCAGGGATGCGCCAGGCATCCCTGCCTGACGCCCCGAGGCAACGCTATTTATTATTTGTTCAGATCAATACGCACCACGCTGTCTGGCGCATCAGTCGAGTGATCTTTATTGAATTTCTGTTTCACCGTGACATACAGCGTCTGACCATCGGCGGACAGCAGCAGGCTGTTTGGATTCGGCGGCAGATCCCAGGATTTCTTCACGCTGTAATCCGTCGCGTTGAGGCTGAGCAACTTCCCGGACTCACGCTGAGAAATATAAAGTTCATTGCGTTTCGGGTTGAATTTCACCGATAAGGAATCGCCCACATCCAACTGTTTGATGAGTTTGCCCGTATGGATATCCAGCACCAGCGTGGTTTTCGCTTTGGAGTTGTCGGTAACAAACAGGCGACCGGTTTGCGTATCTTCCGCCATATTCAGCAGCAGCGCCGGTTTATCACCCAGCGGTTTCCAGCGTTTTTCTACGCGCTGCGTGCGAGGATTGATAACCAGAATTTCACCGCCGCCATTCGCGGCATAGATACGCTGCGTGCTGTCAGAGTAGTGCAGACCGGTCATCCATTTACCGGTATTTTTGATGCGGGTTTTCAGCTTCAGGGTGTCGGCATCGACGACCCAGATCACCGCCGGATCGGCAACGGCGCCGATATACAGCAGGCCGTTATGCAGCAGAACCTGACGCGCGCCGTACGGGAATCCTTCCGGGTTACGTTCCGGGAAGAGCACACGGTTTTTCACTTTGCCGTCGGCGGTATTCAGCGCGCTCACGCCGCCATCCAGCGAATTGGTGACATAGACGGTTTTACCGTCTGGCGAAATCGCCATACCGAAGTTTTTCAGGTCAGTGTGGCTGGCGCCAATGGTTTTCAGCGTCTTCGGGTCCAGTTTGTAGACCACCCCGCCCTGCACATCTTTAAAACCTTCGGCGCTGGCAACGTAAAGCGCATCGCCTGACGGGCTTAACGCCATTTCATACAGTCCATCGGCTAAATCACGTTTCTGAACATCGGTCGCAACGGCTGGCGCAGTCGGCGTTGCCTGCGGCGCAACGGGGGTTGAAGAACCGGAAGTGGCCGCACAACCACTTAATGCAACGGCAATCAGCAGAGCCAACGCGGATGTTGTCTTTTTCATTTTGGAAATCCTTACCTGGGTAATGTGAACCATGTGAAAAAAGCCTGATAACGTCCTTTGCACGCGGCAGTGACGTGATGAACCATCCGTGTAGAGAGGGAAAGTCTTACGAACCGTAAGCGCATTCGCCGCCAGGCCATTAAATAATAAAGAGAATGAGAACTATACTTATTCTCTTTAGCGAAGCAAGAATAATTCACCCGAAAGACGAAATTTCAAAACGGTGGTTTGAAGTACAAGCCAGATGGGCATGCCAGGGCGCGTCGTATAATTTTCGTGAATTGTTCTGGACGAAAAGGCTTCACACACCACAGAATATGTTTTAATTTTTTTTCTATATTTTCAAACGCGTGAGTCGGATCTACTATCTGTCACTCGTTTTTGAGTCACGTCGAGCATCGGCTGTCATGAATAAAATCATTAAACGGTTAGAGATCGTCAAAAGCGCCATCGAACTTGAGGATGAGGAGATCATCCATCAGCAACTTGCGCACCTGAAAGATGCCTCTCTGGATGCGGCCATCGGCACCATTGCCCTGGCGATCGAGGAGCGACGTTTCGGCGACGCGATGCGTGAAATTGCCGCCTGGTTACAGTCCCAGCGCGCCGTCTCGACGTGGCAGGACCCCGGTATCGCCGCCAGCAAGCTGGAACTGAAGGCGCTCGAAACGCAGCTACGCGAGCTGATCGACAAACGCAATGCCCGCATCCAGATCCTCGACGATTTCAACGATTTGTATCACTTGCGCCTCGGCCCGCTCATGGGCCGTATTCTGGAGCTGCGCAAACAGCTGGCCGCCAGCGCGCAGCGTAGGCAAGAGGCCGAACTCAGACGACGTGAAAAGGACTATCAGTCCTGCCAGCAGTATATTTCTCAGGCTATCGATCAGTTAGTGAAGCTTAAACAGCACTGGGTAAGCCTTAGCTCAACCTCCCGGGAAGCAGTGGAAACCAGAGAGCGTATTCAGCAGCAGACGGAACTTATCACCTCCCTGCTGGCGGAAATTCGCGAGCTGGAGAATGATTTCTCGCGTCAGGATGACAGCGCAACCCGACAGGCGCGTGAAGAGGCCGATCACGAATATGAGGAATATCAGGAGCAGCATCAGGATGCGCAGCACCGCTATGCGCGCGATCAGCGCCTCTCTGCTGATGAACGTAATGAGCTTAAACGCCTGTGGCGCCAGGCCAGCCGACTCTGCCACCCGGACGTGGTCGCCGATGAGCTGAAAGAAAAAGCGCACCAGATGATGGTTCAACTTAACCAGGCCAGGCAGAATGCCGATCTGGCCACGATCCGTTCGCTACTTACCCAGTTGCAAAGCGGTCTGGAGCCGATGCTGGCGAGCGACAGGCTGAACAATCTTGCCCATCTGCGCAGTAAGATAGAGCAACTCAGAACGCAAATTAACGCCCTGCTCAAAGAGATAAGCGAGCTGGAAACGGAGAACGCCTGGCGTCTTGCCACATCCGTAACCGACAAAGAAGCGTACTTTGCCGAGCAGGAGCGCGCATTAGCGGAAATTCGCGATACGCTGGAAGTTCAGGTAAAACATGCGGAACAAGAGATCCTCGCCGGGTAAGGCGGAGCGTCAGGGAGGCAGGGATACCGTTGCTCACAACATCATCATGACCACCCTTTACCCTTTATAGCCGTCGAACTTTATTGCCCATTAAAAAACTAATGATGATTCTTTCGATCTCTGCTTCTTCACGCGAATTTTTAAAATCAAAACGGCAGGAGACCTGATAACAGGAATACAGCTGATTCTCTGCATCAAATTCATTGACCATCACCACATCCACCACTTTTAAGTCGAGTTGCAAATAGCCGAATTGCTCAAAATCCAGAGACGCGCCTTTTATGACGGCATCTTTATAGAGAAAACGCGTATTCGCATCCTGCGCAATTAATGCGCATCCCCCCCTGGACATATTTTTAATTTTGAAAGAATAATTCTCTCCATTTTTATATCGTCCAAAGCAGTTGAAACTGTGTCCCTTCAGGAAGGAGAAGCGCTGATGCTGGCGTCGTTGTATAAGAAAGACCATCTCGGGAATGAAATACGCCAGCGCATTCTCCATGCCGTCTGACATTTCCTGATCAATTCTGGCGTTAAATTTTATAATTCCATTTTCACTATGAAGAATAAACGTTTGGATCTTTTTGGTGACAATATCCTTATGGTGAGGGATAACAAAATGTTCAAAATCAACTTTTTCCAGCTGCGTGACCACACTAGTGTTGGCATATTTAAGCTCTAGTTTAGTCTTCTTTAGTAGCTCTTCACGGAAAACAGCGATAATTTCAAACTTGTTATCCTTCATCAATCCAAAACTCATCAGCAAGTCCTTATTTTTTATTCGAGATACATCTCATTCTCGTTTATGTGAAAAACGCAAAATCGTCCCCCATCCCTGGCTTTTGATTACCATAATGGATTCCAGATCAAATAATTCGTGAGAAATTAAGTTTTTAACTATTTTTGCCGTTTTATTGATACATAAAAACATTCATAAATGATTAAAGTTAGCGTAACTTATGTGCTACACAATACAAATTTAACTCAAAATTATAACAATTTGGAATAACATCGCTGCTCGCGCCGCGATTCTGAAATAAAAAAAGAGGGATTGCAATATAAACTAAAGGAGTAGACTGTCGGATTTTTTCATTATGCGTGGAATTTACACTGCGGCATCGTCTTTAATATTGAAGAAGATCTGGAGAACAAAAATGTAACGTCAGGAGGGAAAAAATAATAATGAACCTGAGCAGAAACACTTAAAATAAATTAACCTGTTAAGGCTTACTTTCTTTGCGGCGATAAAGACAAAATATTCACCACGCAACAGTAATAACTTGATTTTAAAAGATAAACATAATTCACCGTTCAATACGCTATGGCATCTCATCCGGCCCATGAAGCGTACTCCACGAGCCGGACGACTGGCGCAGCAGGTATAACGTTATGAGCGCTTATGTTGATGTGTGCGCAACCACATCAGTTTATACGCCGCCGGAATGATAAATAGCGACAGCAGCGGCGCGGTGATCATACCGCCAATCATCGGCGCGGCAATACGGCTCATCACTTCTGAACCCGCCCCGGTTCCCCATAAAATAGGTAACAGACCGGCGATAATCACCGCCACGGTCATGGCCTTTGGCCGCACGCGGAGAACCGCACCGTGGTACAGCGCCTCATCAAGTTTCTCTGCCGTAAAGGTTTGTGGATTATCCAGAGACGGCTCCGCTTCAATCGCATGACGCAGGTACATCAGCATGACCACGCCAAACTCTGCGGCGACGCCAGCCAGCGCGATGAATCCTGTTCCGGTGGCAACGGACAAATGAAAACCCATCCAGTACAGGAACCAGATCCCGCCGACCAGGGCGAAAGGAACGCTGGTAATGATCAGCAGCGCTTCTCCCACCCGACGAAACGCCAGATACAGCAGAACGAAAATAATCATCAGCGTCATCGGCACCATCAGCTTCAGCTTATGGCTGGCGCGTTCAAGCAGCTCAAACTGCCCGGAAAACGCCACGCTGGTTCCCGGTTTCAACTGCACCTTTTCCGCGATCGCTTTTTTCAGATCGTTAACTACCGACACCATGTCACGATCGCGCGCATCAATATAGATCCAGCTTGCAGGTCGGGCATTTTCGGTTTTCAACATCGACGGTCCTGGCGCGATCTTCACGTCCGCCACATCCGCCAGGGTAATTTGCTGCTGCATTGGCGTCAGAATCGGCAGTTGACGTAAGGTTTCCGGGCTGTCGCGATAGCGTTGCGGGTAGCGCAGGTTAATGGGATAACGCGCAATCCCCTCCACGGTTTCGCTTACCATCGCCCCACCGACTGCGGAGGTAATAAACAGTTGTACATCACCGACGGTCATCCCGTAACGGGCGGCTTTTTCACGATGAATGTCGATATTGAGGTAACGGCCTCCTTCCAGCCGTTCCGCCAGCGCCGACGCAACGCCCGGTACGGTTCTGGCAACCTCTTCGATCTGCTCCGCCGTGGCATCAATATCAGCCAGCACGGTGCCGGACACTTTAATGCCAATCGGACTTTTTATCCCGGTAGACAACATGTCGATTCGGTTACGGATTGGCGGCACCCACAGATTCGCCAGCCCCGGTAAGCGCACCGTTTTATCCAGTTCTTCGATGATTTTGTTCATCGTCATTCCCGGTCGCCACTGATCCTGCGGTTTCAGTTGGATCGTCGTTTCCACCATCTCCAGCGGCGCAGAGTCGGTGGCCGTTTCCGCCTTGCCGGTTTTGCCGAACACGCGCGCCACTTCCGGCACCGTCATGATCAGTTTATCGGTTTTTTGCAGCATATCCGCCGCCTGCGCCGCCGAAATCCCCGGTAGCGTGGAAGGCATATACAGCAGATCGCCCTCGTTAATTTGTGGTAAGAACTCCCCGCCCACTTTATTAAGCGGCCAGATGACCGTCAGGATCGAAAGTACCGCCACCAGCAGCGTGGTCTTCGGCCAGTGCAGCACTTTCAACAGCAGCGGGTGATAAATGCGGATCAAAAAGCGGTTAAGCGGATTACTGCTCTCTGCCGGGATCTTGCCGCGAATCCAGTAGCCCATCAGGATCGGGATCACCACGATCGCCAGGAAAGCCGCCCCTGCCATCGCATAGGTTTTAGTGTATGCCAGCGGGCCGAACAGGCGTCCTTCCTGCCCTTCGAGGGTAAAAATCGGGATGAACGACAGGGTAATAATCAGCAGGCTGATAAACAGCGCCGGGCCCACTTCCACCGAGGCGTTCGTGATAACCTTCCAGCGCGTTTCGTTATCCAGCGGGTCGCCGGGATGCTGGTGCCCCCACTCCTCCAGCCGTTTATGCGCGTTTTCGATCATCACAATCGCGGCATCCACCATTGCCCCTACCGCAATGGCGATCCCGCCGAGCGACATAATATTGGCGTTCAGCCCCTGAAAATGCATCACGATAAAGGCAATACAGAGGCCCAGCGGCAACGAAATGATCGCCACCAGCGCAGAGCGGACATGCCACAGGAACAGCGCGCAGACCAGCGCAACCACAATAAACTCTTCGAGCAATTTGTAGCTGAGGTTATCAATGGCGCGGTCAATCAACTGGCTGCGATCGTAGGTTGTCACGACGTCAACGCCTTCCGGCAAGCTGCTTTTCAGCGTTTCCAGCTTCGTCTTCACGGCGGAAATAACGTCCCGGGCGTTTTTACCGGAACGCAGGATCACCACCCCGCCCGCCACTTCGCCTTCGCCGTTCAGCTCAGCAATGCCCCGGCGCATTTCCGGGCCAATCTGTACGCGGGCGACATCGCGAAGGTACACCGGAACGCCGTTCTCACCAGACTTCAGCACAATGTTGTTGAAGTCATCGAGGGTCTGCAAATAGCCGCTGGCGCGCACCATGTATTCCGCTTCTGACAATTCGACGGAGGAGCCCCCCGCCTCCTGGTTGGACATATCCAGAGCCGACTTCACCTGCGCAAGGCTGATGCCATACTGCGTGAGTTTCATCGGGTCGATAACGACCTGGTACTCTTTCACCACGCCGCCGACCGAGGCCACTTCCGCCACATTCGGAATGGTTTTCAGCTCATACTTTAAAAACCAGTCCTGTAAAGAGCGCAGTTCCGCCAGATCGTGTTTACCGCTGCGATCCACCAGCGCATATTCAAATATCCAGCCGACGCCGGTGGCGTCTGGCCCCATTTCCGCGCTGACGCCCGCAGGCAGTTTCCCCTGCACCTGATTGAGGTACTCCAGCACGCGGGAACGCGCCCAGTAGGGATCGGTGCCATCTTCAAAAATGACGTACACGTAAGAATCGCCAAACTGCGAGAAACCACGCACCGTCTTCGCGCCTGGCACCGACAGCATGGTGGTCGTCAATGGATAGGTCACCTGATTTTCAACAATCTGCGGCGCCTGTCCCGGATAGCTGGTTTTCACAATCACCTGCACGTCAGACAGGTCAGGCAGCGCATCAACCGGCGTGTTAATGATGGTCCAGGTTCCCCAGATGCTGAGGAACAGCGCCCCCATCACAACCAGAAAACGGTTCGCTACGGAGCGGCGGATAATCCATTCAATCATTTGTCATTCCCTCAATGTGAATGGGCCGCATGATCGGGCGCAGCAGAGGAAGATTGCGCCCGCATACGATCCAGCGCGCCGGAGATATTGGCTTCGGAGTCAATCAGGAACAGTCCGCTGGAGACCACTTTTTCACCTTCGGCAAGCCCGGCGCGAATCGCCGTCACGCCTTGTGATTCATGGAACACCGAGACCTGTTTCGGTACAAAGCGACCATCGTTGTCAACGGCGATCACCCGCTGTTCCGTTCCGTTATCAATCAATGCCTTAGACGGGATTAGCAGCATCGGTTCGCTTTGCGTTTTCAGCTTCAGGTACGCATTCATTCCGGGCTTGAGCGCTTCATCCGGGTTATCAACCTGTAAGCGCAACTGGAGGGTTCGAGTGGTGGCGTCCACGCTTGGCAGAATCGCCCATTTACTGATGGTGAAGCGTTTATCCGGCCACGCGGGCACGGTAATATCGAACTGCGAGGCATCTTTAATCAGCCATGCGATGGATTCAGGAACGGCCGCGCTGATCCACACCGGGTCCATCCCCTGGATTTTCGCCACCACGTTATCTTTGGCGATATTCATCCCGGCGCGCAGATCGAACGCGGTGATCACCCCATCAATAGGCGCTTTCAGGGTAAAGCGGGTTTGAATTTTACGGGTCGAGACTAAGCGGCGGATATCCTCTTCCGGCATCCCGGCCAGACGCAGTCGTTCAAGAATGCCTTCCACCTGCGTTGCCGTACCGCCCGTTTCCCGCAGCAGTAAATATTCACTCTGGGCTTCAACCCAGTCAGGAATGGTCAGGTCGATCAGCGGCGTTCCTTTCTTAATTTTATCCCCCACCGTCAGCGGCCAGACTTTATCGATAAAGCCAGCGGAACGCGCCTGCACAATCACAAACTGGTATTCATTGAAACTGACGTTAGCCGGAAAAGTTTGCGCGTAGCGCAGCGGCCCACGGCGGACAGCCTCCGTCTTTAACCCTAAATTCTGCGTCTGTACCGGATCGATACGCACGCCTGGCGCAGAGGTCGTGTCTGACTCTTCGTCAGCGTATTTCGCCACCAGATCCATATCCATAAACGGCGATTTACCGGGCTTATCAAAGCGCGTATTCGGATACATGGGGTCATACCAGAACAGAACCTTACGGGCCTCTTTTTCGGAGGCAGGCGCAGTATCGACAGGCTGATGCGCAGACGAAAAATAAGCGTAAACGCCGACCGAGATAATCCCTCCGACGATCATACTGCCGAGAATAAGCGCGGTAGTTTTTATTTTTAAAGACGCCATAGTGACTTCCATTCGATCCGTTTTCTGGATCAGTTACGCGGGAGATATGCCCGCGCTTCTGTAAACCCGGGCAAGAACAAAGAGACAGCGAATACGCTTTACTGGCTGACCTGAATATCGCGTAATAAAGAGAGATTGCCCTGCTGAACGAAAGTAAACGCCACTTTGTCGCCGGGTTTAATATCACCGGAACGGGTTTCCGGGGTCAGGGTAAAGCGCATCGTCATCGCAGGCCAGTTGACCGCCGGAATAGGTTCATGATCGATAGTCACTTTTTTCGTGTCTTTGTCGATGGCTTTAACCACGCCGGTTGAATGAATCACCTGCTCCTGCTGCGCCGCTGACGCGTTATTCATCATCTCGCCGTGGTGATGTTCATTCGCCTGAACGTTAAATACCACGGCGGAGAACAGACCCAAAATCGCCGCTTTTACTGTATTGTTCATCATGCTTTCTCCTGAAAATAACGATAAATTTTTATTCCACCCAACCGCCGCCCAGCGCGGTGAACAGCGTAATTTCATTAGCCTGTCGGGCGTAATTCAGATCGAGTAACGTTTGCTGGGTTGAAAACAGAGAGCGCTCCGCATCCAGCACTTCGATATAGCTGACCGCGCCATGCTGATAGAGCGCTCTGGCGCGTTGCAGCGTAATACGCAGCGAGCTCAGATAACGCTGTTGCGCGGTTATCTGGTCGGTCAGGCTCTGGCGCAAAGCCAGCGCATCCGCCACCTCTTTAAACGCGGTCTGGATCTTCTGTTCATAATTCACAACCGATTGCTGCTGGCGAATTTCCGCCAGATCGAGGTTGGCCTGATTACGTCCGGCGTTAAAAATCGGCAGTTCCACTTTCGGGATAAAATTCCACATCCCGCTCGCAGCATTAAATAAACGGGAGAGATCGCTGCTGCTGCCGGACACCCCGCTGGTCAGGGTAATGGAGGGAAAAAAGGCCGCGCGCGCCGCGCCAATATTGGCATTCGCCGCCATCAACGTATGTTCAGCTTCCATAATATCCGGGCGCTGCAACAAGATTTGCGAGGAAAGCGACGGCGGGAGCGTCACGTTTTTAATATCTCCGCTATCGCGCGCCCTGTCATCCGGCAGCACAGAATAAGTGCCCAACAGCAATTGCAGCGCATTATTAGCCTGCGCCAGCTCGCCCTGTCGTTTCGCAATATCGCTGCGGGTGCTTTCAATCACGCCCCGCGCCTGTTCCAGCGCCAGCACGGTCGTGCTGCCGGTTAGCAACTGCTTTTCTACAAATGCGTAAGAGCGTGTATAGTTTTCCAGCGTTTCTTGTGCGATTTGCAACTGCGCGTACGCCAGCCGTTGATTAAAATAACTTTGCGCCACGTTTGAGATTAATAAGATATGCACTGCCCGGCGCGCTTCTTCGCTGGCAAAATAGTTCTGTCGGTCAGCCTCACTCATGTTTTTCAGCCGGCCAAAAAAGTCCAGATCAAAACTCAGATTCAGCCCGGCTTCATATTCGCGGGTACTGCTGCTGTCACCCTTTAATTTTCCTTCCCAGCTTCCGCTGGCATCGGAATTAAGCTGCGGATAACGATCGGCATCCGTCACCCGGTATTGCGCTCTGGCTTCCTGCACTTTCAGCGTCGCCATGCGCAAGTCACGGTTATTGCGTAACGCCTCGCCGATCAGCGACTTTACTTGCTCATCAACAAAAAAGGTTCGCCAGCCGGTCTCCTGATACCCCGCAGGCGCAGAAACCAGCGCATTCTGGCTCAGGGAGAATTGTTGCGGCACCGGCAACGCGGGCCGCTGATAGTCCGGCGCCAGCGAACAGCCCGTCAGAACAAGCATCACGCTGAGGGTAAGAAGCTTAAATTTGCGCATAGCGTTTCTCGTCCCAACGGGACTGATAACCATATAGTGAATGTGAATTTATGCCCTGTACCTTAACGAAGTGACTCTGTTCGGCCCGTGACAGGAAAATGACAAAGTTGTCATTTTCCCAATAACCGATTGCTATCCGATCCTGCTCCTCTAGAATTGAAAACCCGCCCAACCTTTGCGTGAAGGAAGACGTGATGAAGATTCTGATAGTCGAAGACGAGAAAAAAACCGGTGAATACCTGACCAAAGGTCTGACGGAAGCGGGCTTCGTGGTGGACCTGGCGGATAACGGGCTTAACGGGTATCACCTGGCGATGACGGGAGATTACGATCTGCTGATCCTCGACATCATGCTGCCGGATGTGAATGGCTGGGATATTGTCCGTATGCTGCGCACCGCCAACAAAGGCATGCCAATCCTTCTTCTTACCGCGCTGGGCACCATTGAACACCGGGTAAAAGGTCTGGAGCTGGGGGCTGACGACTATCTGGTTAAACCGTTCGCTTTCGCTGAATTACTGGCTCGCGTCAGAACGCTGCTGCGGCGCGGCGCGGCGGTGATGGTCGAAAGTCAGTTTCAGGTCGCGGATTTGACGCTCGATCTGGTCAGCAGAAAAGTGACCCGCAACGGCATGCGCATCACGCTCACCAGTAAAGAGTTTACGCTACTGGAGTTTTTCGTTCGCCACCAGGGTGAAGTCTTGCCCCGCTCGCTGATCGCTTCCCAGGTCTGGGATATGAACTTTGACAGCGATACCAACGCGATTGACGTTGCCGTTAAACGGCTGCGCGCGAAAATCGATAACGAGTTCGAACCGAAACTCATCCAGACCGTGCGCGGCGTGGGCTATGTGCTTGAGGTACCGGATGGTGACTAAACGCTTTCAGCGCCCTTTCTCGCTGGCGACGCGCCTGACATTTTTCATCAGCCTCGCCACCATTGCCTCTTTTTTTGCGTTTGCCTGGATCATGATTCACTCCGTGAAAGTGCATTTTGCCGAGCAGGATATCAATGACCTGAAAGAGATCAGCGCGACGCTGGAGCGAATCCTCACACATCCCGACGAACCGGAAGCGCGTCGGCTGGAAATCCTAAAAAACGTTGCCGCCGGTTACTCGAACGTCATTATTTCGCTGGAAGATGCCAACCAGCGGGCGATTTTTCACTCTCCCGGTTCACCTGATCTTCGCCAGTTTATCGCCAAAGCCACGCCGGATAGCAGCGCGCGTAACGGCGATGTCTTTTTGTTGTCCAGCCCGGACTTACAAAGCAAGAGGCACGCTAACGGGCACGGTACCCATTCCGCATGGCGCATGATTCGCCTGCCGGTCGGGCAACTCGCGGACGGGCAACCGGCCTACACGCTCTATATGGCGTTATCGATCGACTTCCATCTTCACTATATTAACGATCTGAAAAATAAGCTGATTATGACGGCTTCGCTGATTAGCATGATGATCATTTTTATTGTGCTGTTCGCCGTCTACAAAGGCCATGAACCGATTCGCAGCGTCAGCCGCCGGATTCAAAATATTACGTCGAAAGACCTCGATGTGCGTCTTGACCCGCAGGCCGTTCCGATTGAGCTGGAGCGGCTGGTGCTCTCGTTTAACCATATGCTTGAACGCATTGAGGATGTTTTTACCCGCCAGTCGAATTTCTCTGCGGATATCGCCCATGAAATTCGCACCCCGATTACGAATCTGGTGACGCAAACAGAGATTGCGCTAAGCCAGACCCGCAGCCAGAAAGAGCTGGAAGACGTACTCTACTCCAACCTCGAAGAGTTTGGCCGTATGTCGAAGATGGTAAGAGACATGCTGTTTCTGGCTCAGGCCGACAATAACCAGCTCATCCCGGAGAAAAAGGCGCTCGACCTGGCGGATGAAGTCCACAAGGTGTTCGACTTTTTTGAAGCCTGGGCGGAAGAACGCGAAGTGCGTTTGCATTTTGAAGGACGCGCGTGTTGGGTATCCGGCGATCCCATCATGTTACGCAGAGCGCTCAGCAACTTGCTGTCTAACGCCATGCGCTACACCCCGAAAGGCGAAGCCGTTACCGTGCGGCTCAAAGAAATGGACAGACAGGCGCAGATTACCGTTGAAAACCCCGGCGCCCCCATTGCGCCAGAACATTTACCGCGCCTGTTTGACCGCTTCTACCGGGTTGACCCTTCCCGACAGCGTAAGGGCGAAGGCAGCGGAATTGGGCTGGCGATTGTCAAATCAATCGTCATCGCCCATCAGGGAACCGTGTCCGTAACGTCCGATCTGCGCGCAACGCGCTTTATTCTGACATTGCCGAAACATGGCGATTGAAATGCAGTGATAACGACGCAGCGAAATGGAGTCTGACAGAAAGGCGAGAATAAAGACTGGCGCGCCCTGCAGGATTCGAACCTGCGACCCACGGCTTAGAAGGCCGTTGCTCTATCCAACTGAGCTAAGGGCGCACTGTGTGAAGCGATGGCTTCATGCGGATGAAACGCGTGAATTATACGGTGAGCGCCTGCTGAGTCAATGGCTTTTGTTCTGGTTGCTGAGGAAGTGTACGAATATCTTTTTTTCTGGCGCTACGCAAGTATCCAGGAAATCACCTGGTAAGAACTCGGCCTGCATAAAGTGGCATTTTAAGGATAAATGTATTTAGAAAATTAATGCGTTTACTTACTATTTCCTCCCCACTTCCCAGCTGTTCAGGATATTTTTTATGCTGAGTGTCGCCATAAAAGAACAAAATAGCCATTTCGAACACGGTCTTAAAATCATCATGACTCGTCTGACTCATCAGTGGCATCAGAAAATTCAATTTCTACCTGCTGATGATATAGACAAAGCGGATATCGCATTTTTATCGCTGGATGAAGACTGGTTTAGTGCCGGATGTTATCAGATACCGGTACATACCCGGCACCAGCAGAGAGTCATTATTTGTAATGAATACGATAAAGACAAACTTATGTTCAGGCCGTGTCTCTATATGCTGCCGCATATTTACCGGGAGGACGATGTTGATGAGATAACCAAAAAGATGGTGCTTATCCTGCATAAACGGGCACTTCGCCGCAGCGTTCCCCCTTCTGTTTGCCATTACTGTACGACTCGCCATTTCTCCATTCTGGAACGCCAGTTTTTAAAGATGGTCGCCCGCGGGCACCGGTTAAGCGAAATTGCCGTACTCCTTTCGTTGAGCGAAGAACAAACCAAATCAATTCGCCGTAGCATCATGAAGAAACTGCACGTAAAAAATGAACAGCAGTTCTTAAATTACATCAGAGTTAACCTGGGTTTTCTGCAAGAATAGACATATTCTCAATTTTCCATCCATCATGTTGAGAAATATCTCACAGATGATTAAGTAACGTCATCTACAGCGATTTTTCGCATACTGCCACAATGACACTTATCATATTTCCTGATTGCACAACCGTCAGGAACCGAAAATATTCGGCGGCATTCTTTATGCCTACAGGAGTGTTTTTGTGGCAACTCGCCCGGTATTACAGGGAAATATTCTTGACTCTGCAACATTGCGCACTCAAAAGGAACGTCCTTTTTGTTGGGAATATCCTTTAAAGCTTGAACCGATAGTTCATTTATCTTCTGCCCGTACCTTTGGCTATGAAGTTCTGACTCAGGTTCCTTTTCATGTCAATACTGAGCATTTTTTTCACCACCTCTCGCCAGAAAAAATAGTGGCGAATTTTTATCAGCAAGTCGCCACTATTACGCATTATCCCAAAGGCGTACATTATTTTCTTAATTTACCGCTGAAGGTATTTTTACACCTGGATTTTTTTAATTCAGGAGTAACCCCCTACCCGTCCAATCTGATCCTTGAAATCCAGGACCCAGAAACGTTTTTTTCACTTAATAGCCGCCAGCGTTCCCAACTCTATGAAAAAATAAAACAGGTTGAGTCTATCGGAATTCCCGTCTGGCTGGATGATGTCGATGAAAATTTGATCAAAGAAGTGGCTGCCGCCCGCTGGCGTTTTAGTGGTCTGAAACTGGATAAAAATGCGTTCTGGGATCTAATTCTGCATCCTCAGAAACTGCGCCAGGTGATTTTTATGGGGTATAACATTGCAGATGTCATACTCATTGAAGGTATTGAAAATCATGCGCAAAAAGAAATTGCTTTTCATTCTGGCGCCCAATTAGGCCAGGGATACTTATGGCCCGCGCTTTTGCAAAACAAAGAGTAGAAAAACGGAAAGGGAAAGGATGCGCAGCGCACTTCGCAAAGAAAGACATCGCCGTTTAAGAAATACTGATTGCACTCACCACTACCATCACCTTGAACCACAGGTATTTGATCGTCTGGAATATCTGACCCAACGTCTCAATTATGCCCTACCGGACAATACAATCTCTCAGGTTATTATCACGACGGATAACTATCTCGGATATACACTGAATCGCTATTTATTTTCTGGAAAACGCACGGCGGTGTTCAGCTCTCTGGAATCACCCTCACGCAGGCTGGAAGAGACGGGCATCAGACAATTGATTGTTGATATGGCTGGACTGGCGGTCTCCTGCTACGAAACGCTTGAGCGGTTACGCCTGCTTATCCGAGAGCGAAGCGATATCCAGGTTTACTTACTGGTGCCGGATAAGGATGTTAGTCTGACGCGTTTTATGCAAAAAGCCGGTAAGTTTTATATTCTGCAACGTCGCCAGAATCTCTCATCATTACGTAACGCCTTATTATCTCCCCCCTCCGTTAAAAATACTGATGGCACCTTTAGCCATACTGACTGGAAGATCATTTCCGCGTTATCTCAGGGTATGTCTTTAAAGGAAATCGCGCTTTTACTCAATACGCCTTATCACCGGGTGATCTATCGACTCAATCAACTTATTACTCAGTTGGATTTGCCGCATCGACACAGTTTGCTGTATCTGATACACCGCCTTAGCGTCACTTCTCTTCACTTAATTTAACACGCTAACCTCTTAAGCTATAAGATTTTTTAAGAAATTACTTATTTTAACGCCTGACTAAATGTAAATTTTTTACATAAAATTAATATTTACAACTATTCCTGGTATCATAGGAAAATCCCTCTTTCTCTATAATCCTTCAATTGACGGGCTCTCACGGCCTCATCGTTGAAAATTCGCCCAAAAATCACATAACAGAAACTAAACAATTGGTTTTTTGTGTTGTTTTTATATTTAAAAAAATACTTTTAGCCACAAAACATTGATTCAACAGAGAATAAAACCAAACGCTATTAAACAGTCTAAAACATGCAGAACATCCTAACAGCCAGCACCGATTTGTGTACCGTAAGCCTTTTCCGAAAAAATAGACCAGGTATAATCTCCCTATTCTTAGTTAATCAGAATTTTCTTTTTTGTTGGTGCGAAATGGATATTCCCCACGCTTATTGCTCTTACGCAAAATAGTCAGTTAACAAGGATGGTATTACCTTCACTACTTCCCAGGTTCGTGAGGTATATTCTGGCTATTTGATAATTAATAGTGTCTGACGCTTATCCGCAAACGGAAGACGCGCAAACAGTCTGAGGCATACAACAATGAAACCTGCATCCGTTATCATTATGGACGAACACCCTATTGTCAGAATGTCGATAGAAGTGCTTCTCGAAAAGAATAGTAATATCCAGGTTGTCCTGAAAACCGATGACAATCGTACCGCGGTAGATTATCTGCGCACATATCCTGTGGATCTGGTCATCCTGGATATAGAGCTGCCGGGTACAGATGGATTTACACTGCTTAAACGAATCAAATCAATACAAGAAAATACCAAAATTCTTTTCTTGTCGTCTAAATCTGAATCTTTTTATGCCGGGAGAGCTATCCGGGCAGGCGCAAACGGATTTGTCAGTAAAAGAAAGGATCTCAATGATATTTATAACGCAGTGAAAATGATCTTATCAGGATATTCTTTTTTTCCTTCAGAGACGCTAAATTTTATCAGTAATACCAGTTCACGAAAAGGTGAGCACAATGATATGCCGCTCTCAAACAGGGAGGTTACGGTACTGCGCTATCTCGCCAACGGTTTATCGAATAAAGAAATCGCAGAGCAGCTCTTGCTGAGTAACAAAACCATCAGCGCGCATAAAGCGAACATATTTTCGAAACTCGGCCTGCATACCATTGTTGAGCTTATTGATTACGCGAAGGTACACGACTTGCTGTGATCGTGGCTGACTCCCGACGAGAGATCGTTCGGGAGTACGTTATCGGGATCGGACTTCAGTTGTAATTGATCATAAAAGTCGCATCCGCCTTTGCGACTCCCGGCTGAACGCCATCGGCCAATGCAATGTAATTCGCATAAAACGTCAGCGTAGCATTACCGTTTTCATCAACGCTTACCGCCTGGCTGGCTTGCTCAAGCGGTAATCTGCTGCGATCGCTGTCGCGGATCTCAATGGCCACTTTTTGCGCCATGACCGCATCATCCAACGCCAGCAGCGACGTCCCCGCCGCTGGCGTTCCTGAAAAGGTCATCGACGCCGCGCCCGGCGGGCAGCCCTCAAGTTTGATGCTGAAAGGCACGGGCTGGGTAGTATCGCCGCTGGTTTTCAACTGCTTCGTGGGCCAGGTGCCCAGCTCGACCGTTTTGTTACTGTCACCGGTCACTGCGGTGCAGGTGAAGTCCACAACATTACCGCGCAGTTCAATATTAATCTCGCCCAGAGCGGTGTCAGCCCGGCAAAGCGGGCTCAGCAACACGCTGCAAAAAATAGCCAGCAAAAGTCTCATGGCTGTGCGCTCCCCTTAGTCGTAATCCACACGCAGATACCCACGAGCGGTAAAAGGCCCTTCCGTCGGTTTACTCCCCGTGATGCTTACCGGCCATGCGCGGATCCCTACGCTGGCGGCGGCGCTGTCATCCAGACGGAATGGAATTTTGCTGGCCAGATTGTTAGGCGTCAGCGGCACGCCGCCGCTGTCGGAAACGATAAAGCCTAAGTCGGGATTATCAGAGACCATCGCCTGCCCGGAGATTTTCTCCGCCTCCAGACGCATCGATAAATAGGCCTGCGCCGCGACGTTCGTACATTTTATGGCGACCGTTTTTGTCTGCGGCGTCACCCCTTCCGGGCGATTCCCCGCCCCGGCTTTGCTGAACAGCGCGGCGCCGATATCGCCAAAATCAAATTCCACAACCTGCCCGGCATTCACTTCACAGCTTTGCGGGACCTCGACTTTACCGCTGTAGCTGATGGTATAAACCGGCGTACTCAGGGCATCGCCGGTGCTGGTGGTGACATACACCGAGAACATGGTCTGCCGGGGAATCGGCACCATGTTGATAAAAGGCCGTATCACTTTGAGTTTAAAGATCAGCTTAGAGTCCATCACGCCGAAGGGCTTTTGTTTCGGTACATTGGGGTGCGTCCCCATGCGAATATAATTACGGGGCGGATAAAATAATCCGGCATAGCTGTCGGTGATGCTCATCGCCCCCAGCAGGTAGTCATTGAGCTTGAGATACTGGAATCCCCCTTCCGTACTTTGCACGGGAAGTTCAGTCACATAGCTTCGAAAGGTATAATCCACATTCGTACCAGCAGGACACGTCGCCTGTACGCCAACCCAGCCCGATTTCTCCGGCAGCGTCACCACCTGTCCTACCTGATTATTGCTGCTGGTAAAAACATTCGACAGATCGTAAAACACATCGGTCGGCGTACCGTTCGAGTTATGGCAAACCGTCGCCCATGCCGGATTCGCCAGCAATAATGCGATGGCGCCCGGCAACAACCCTGATTTCATTTTCATCTTTTCTTACCTTTCATGACGACGGACGTTTACAGGTCGCATTAAGCAGCGTCACCGCCTGCTTCAGGCTCTCTTCAGGCAGGGAATAATGCGCCACGCAGCGGGCGTTCGCTCCCTCTCCCCACTGAATCAGCAGTTCCCCTTTCAGCGGCAGTCCGCTCAGATAAATTTGCCCGTCATCGCCCGCCATACTGGTGACGCCGCTGGCGGTTTCGCGCACAATTGAGCCAAACGGCACCGGGCGATCGCCCTGTTTTGCGGTGACAATTGCGCGCACGCCGATTCGCGTGTCAAAGGCAGCGCGTACCAGCGCCCCTTGCGTCGGCACCACGCTGCTGACGTTATTTTCCACATCGGTGTGGTTATCCATTGAGTTGGTATCCAGCGCGACACGGTTATAGCGATATACGGTGGCATAAGGCATGACCGCATATCCGCGCCAGTCGGTTTGCACCCCGGTCTGGTTTTCTATATGCACCCCTTCGGCGCCTGGCGCTTTAATCAGGACGTTGGTATCGCCTAAAGGCTGACTGAGCGTGATGCCGTCCGCATGACCGACCACGCCGCCAGACAGCTGCCAGTTGTAGTCATGCTGGTCTCGATCGTAGTTGTACCCCACGCCGAGCGTCCCGTAAGCCGCCTGCCAGTTCGCGCTGGCGCTGCCGCTGTAGCCATTGGTGCTGCTGTGTCCCTGGTTCACGCTGTAGCTCAGGTTACGCCCGTCTAACAATGTCCCGCCGATGCCGGTCTGCCAGCTGTTCTGCCCATTGCTGTTCCGGTTCGCGTTAAAAGTGGCATAGGTGCGATCCAGGGCATTGTCGCGCGAGTAGCGCCGCCCGGTGAGCACGCTGAACGGAACCGACATGTTGAATGCCAGAATGCGATCGGTGCCGGAAATCCCTACGGATTCATTCCACGACCAGGAAAGGGAGTAGCTGATCCCTTGCCAGCCGCTGGCATACCCCAGTTGATACCAGGTATTGGCATCCGACGTGTTCCAGTATGTTTGCTGACTGCCGGAGATATACAGCGAGCCGTAATCCTCCAGATTCTGCGAAATGTTGACCTGGAATCGGCCTTTTTTGCTGTAGTTCAGGTTGTGATAGCTCTGCACTACCGGCACTTTATGACGCTTACCTTCGCTGTCATATTCATACTCGTACCCTTCCATACTGCGGTACGCCACATCGTCAAGCGTGTAGAATCCGCGCGTGGAATAGCGATAGCCCAGTAACTGGAAATTAGTGCCGTAGTTGTTCAACGACTTGGCGTACAGGAAACGCAGCGACTGCCCCTGGTGGGTGCTGTCATCCGCCAGTTGGCTGCGGGCGTGGGTGACGTCTACCGAAACCGCGCCCCAGTCGCCCAGGTTCCGTCCGGCCCCCAGCACCACCGAGCTGTAGCGCGAAGCCAGCTGCGTGCCGCCATAAGCGGTATACCCTTCAGGCAGACCGGCGATCAGCGTTCCCTGGAAGAAGAATGGCGAAGATTGCTGGCTATTGCCGCTGCGAAAATCCCCCGCCACCAGGTCGAACTTCATACGTCCTTCGCGCTGCAACAGCGGAACGGTGGAGTACGGCACCGTATAGCGCTGCTGACTGCCGTCTTTCTCATCAACCGTCACGTCCAGGTCGCCGCTTGAAGACGTTGGGTTGAGGTCGGTGATCGCGAAAGCGCCCGGTGAGACATAGCTCTGATAGATCACATAGCCGTTCTGGCGGATAGTCAGTTTTGCGGCGGTACGGGCGATCCCACGCACGGTCGGCGCATAGCCTTGCAGGCTATCAGGGTACATATTGTCAGACGAGTAGAGCCGCGCCCCGCGAAAGCCCACGCTGTCAAACACGTCGTTGCCGGTGTTGCTGTCCCCCATCACCAGTTCGCTTTTCAACGGGATGATGGCGCGTTGTACCCAGGTGCCGATGTTTTTCCAGCTTTGCGAATGGTATCCGTCGCCTTTGGAATAGCTCCACGCGCCGTTGTTACGCAACCGCCACGGGCCATAGTTCAGGCCGCTCATCAGGCTTAAAAAATAGCTGTCGCTGTTCGTCCCGCGACTGCCGGTAAAACTGTAGTTGATAAGCGCAGCAGGAATCCCCTCATCCCACTCTTCCGGCGGGATATACCCGCGCGCGCTGTTCAGCATTGACGCCTGCGGAAGACTGATATTTAAACGCATTGAGGAAAAATCAAAAGCGATTTCAGCGCCGGGAATCGCCTCTGGCAAATTGATGCAGGTCTCCTCCTGGCTTTGCCCAAGCGCAGGAAAGGCGGTGGTATTTACCCCCAGCCTTTTGATCCACGCCAGATCAAAACAGGGCATTAATCCGCCTGATTTTTCACCGGTTTTCGTCGACGAGGTTTCAAAGCGAATATCCTGGGTCGCGACGAACTCATCGTTGCGCCAGATATCCACCCGATAGATGCCCGGGGGCTGGTGATTGCCTTTCTCAAAACGTGACAAATCTGCCACGGACGCAGCATCTGCCGACAAAAAAGCCGGGTTAAAGTAACTTTCGCCATGACTTATCGCCGGATAGAGCGCCGCCAATATGGACAACGCCACCCCCGTCAGATGTGGCGTATACCCCGGCAGTGAACCGGGAAGATACGTTATCTTCTTCATCGTTTTCTCAGTGTGGCTTCACACGTTCCGATCAGCGCAAGCTAACCGTTTTCGCCGGTGTCAGCGCACCGTAATCATTTACCGTCTGGAATGTCACACTTCCCTGCGCGCCTGCCGGAAGCAGAATCTGGGTATTGTTCTTCGGCGCGACCATGACGTTATCAACCTTCTGACTTCCCACTTTGAGATTGACCAGCGTGAGATAGTAAGCAGACGGATTGGTGATTTTCAGGTGGTTCCCGGAACGGGAGAATTGCAGCATTCCTGGCGCGTCTTCCTGCACCTGCGGCAGATTGGCAGGGCGAACAAACAGCTTAATGCGCGACAGGATCGCCAGTTGCAGAACGTTTTTGCCTTCAAGGCTGTTTTTATCCACCGACGGTATCGCTTTCACGTTCATCCAGAACAAAGACTCCCGATCGGCAGGCAGGGGTTGTCCGGCATAAATAATACGCAGCGTGTTTTCACTTTTGGGTTCGCTGACAAACAGCGGCGGTGTAACAACGAACGATTTTTCTTTGACGCCGGTGCTGTTCTCAATCCATGAATTAACCAGATAACGCTCTTTCGATGCGCTGTTGCTAATTGCCAGCGAGGTCTGTTTGGCGTCCGCCGGATAAATAACGCGGGTGGCGCCTAATGCAATTCCCCCGGCCGCCTGCGCACTCATTGAAGTCCATAAGGCAATAAAAATAATAAGGCCTGATTTTATATAATTAAGCATGGCAAAAAATACCTTTTGCGTTTTATCAACGCCCGGAAAACAAATCAGGGGTAAACCAGCGTAAACCACACATCTGAATGAATACTTCCCGGCGTCATATTTTCCGAGATTGCCCGATAGCGAGCCGTGAAATGAAATGTCATTTCTTGCGTTAAAATAGGGGCATAATGAAGCGGCAAGGAATTGGGTATGATTTGCCGTTGTTCCTCATCAAATAATGCCAGACCAATACCGGAGGTCGCCGCCGTGTCGCTGCGCGCCAGGAATACCTGCGGATCTTCTGCGGGAGTCACACCGGAAAAAGCGATCCCAACATGGCTATAAACCTCTGAACTACAATCGGTTAATCGCAGCGCGAAAGGAATGCTGGTCGGGGCGAAACTCCCGGTGCCAGAAAAGACATTGGTGCGGTATTGCCCCATCTGTACACGGAGATCCTGGCTTTCGGAATTCACCGCGCAGGCGCCGTTTACCAGTTGGCCTCGCAGGTGAAGATTACCGCTCTCCAGTATCACCGTATGCGCGAATGCGGGCATCGCGCAAATCAGCCCCACCAGCGCCACGCCTTTGCTAATCATCTGCTGTATCACTTATCGTCCCCGGATAGCGCCTCATCCATTGAGGCTTGCCACATCCCTGAATCCCTGGTGGGTTTATTCGTACTTCATGATGAAGGTTGCGTCGGCGTTAGCCTGACCCGGCGTGGTGTCCGCAGCAGTTGCTTTATAACGCGCGGTGAAACGCAGCGTGTTGCTACCTTCTACCAGCGCCTGAGCCGTAGAGAAGGTCGCGCCGTCTGGCTTCAGCGGAGAAGAGGTGTTATCAAGAATTTCGATCCCTACGCCGCCTGCCGTGGTGCCATTGTCACCAGACACGACTGCCAGCAGGCTGTCGTTTGTACCGTCAGCCTGACCAGAGAACGCAACGGCAGCGGTCGCTGCTACGCTCGGATCGCAGTCATTCAGTACAATGGTGAACGGAATCTGTGCGCTGGTATCGCCAACAGCGGTAAAGCTGGCGGTACGATACTGGCCCAGGGTCACGGTCTGATCGGCAGATTTCGTGCTAACGGCACACGCAGCATTGACCAGCTCACCTTCAAAGTGAACCGTACCGCCGCTAACGCTTACCGGATCGGCATGAGCCGCACCAGCAGCAAACATCAGGCCAGCAATAACGGAAGAGGTCATTAATTTAAGTTTCATGGATTTCCCTTGAATTACGCACATTCGGCTCCAGTTTCCTGCGGGAACCGTTTGAATCAAAATCGACATAATAATGTCAGGCTAATTATCTCTGCATCCTGTAAAGATATATATCGAAAGAGAATTAGCTAACCTTTTTACCCCAACTCTCCTGAGCATTAGATTCACTAATTAATCTTTACGAATATGACAATTCGTCACAGGGATAAATTAAACATTTCAATAAGTGAAAAATACCTTCAATCTCTTTAATTAGCCCAGGTAAATTCTTATTGGGATATAGGACAGGTCTAAGCCTTTTTTATATAAAAGTGTTCAATATCACACTTAACGCCACGTTTTTCGCGGCATTCCCCCTAATTTTAGCAGGGTGATGAATTGTTTCTTTTAGGTTAATTTTGATTAGGTTGCTCATTAATCACCCACAGGATTTTGCCCCTCGCCGCAGCCCGTATCGCAGAGGTCACTGCACCGATCACACGTAAAGACGCAAACGATAACTGACAGCGCGCCCCGCTTCTGACAAAATAGCCACATCCCCTTCGATTTAATGTAACAGACGGAATCCTCTCTCTGATGGCAGCAAAGATTATTGACGGTAAAACGATTGCGCAGCAGGTGCGCTCTGAGGTTGCTCAAAAAGTTCAGGCGCGTGTCGCGGCCGGACTTCGCGCCCCAGGGTTGGCCGTTGTATTGGTAGGCAGCAACCCGGCTTCGCAGATTTATGTGGCGAGTAAGCGCAAAGCCTGTGAAGAGGTGGGATTCGTCTCCCGCTCCTATGACCTGCCCGAAACCACCAGCGAAGCAGAACTGCTGGAACTGATTGATACGCTTAACGCCGACAACACTATCGACGGTATTCTGGTGCAGTTGCCGTTACCGGCGGGCATCGATAACGTCAAAGTGCTGGAACGCATTGCGCCGGACAAAGACGTAGATGGTTTCCATCCCTATAACGTAGGCCGTCTGTGCCAGCGCGCGCCGCGTCTGCGCCCCTGTACGCCGCGCGGCATCGTCACGCTGCTGGAGCGTTACAACATCGATACCTTCGGACTGAATGCCGTCGTCATCGGCGCCTCGAATATCGTCGGTCGCCCGATGAGCATGGAACTGCTGCTGGCAGGCTGCACAACGACCGTGACTCACCGCTTCACCAAAGATCTGCGTCGCCATGTTGAACACGCCGATCTGCTGATTGTCGCCGTCGGCAAACCCGGATTTATTCCCGGCGAGTGGATTAAAGAAGGCGCCATCGTGATTGATGTCGGAATCAACCGACTGGAAAATGGTAAAGTGGTCGGCGATGTGGTCTTTGAAGACGCTGCCGCGCGCGCATCCTATATCACCCCGGTGCCGGGCGGCGTCGGTCCGATGACGGTCGCAACACTTATCGAAAACACGCTACAGGCGTGCGTTGAATATCACGATCCACAAGGTAAATAACATGGCAACATTCTCTTTAGGCAAGCACCCGCACGTTGAGTTGTGCGACCTGCTCAAACTGGAAGGCTGGAGCGAAAGCGGTGCCCAGGCGAAAATTGCCATTGCAGAAGGTTTAGTGAAGGTTGATGGCGCGGTTGAAACCCGCAAACGCTGCAAAATTGTTGCCGGGCAAACCGTCAGCTTCGCAGGGCAAAGCGTTAACGTCGTCGCCTGATTCAGAGTGCCGGATGGCGACGCTATCGCGTCTTATCCGGCCTACTGGTTATGCCAGTGTAGGCCGGATCGCCATCCGGCAATGACGTTATTTACGGCGCCAGGTTGTCCCTTGCGGACCATCTTCCAGCACGATGCCCATCTCATTCAGACGGTCACGCGCCGCATCCGCCGCCGCCCAGTCTTTGGCTTTACGCGCATCCAGACGCTGTTGAATTAACGCTTCGATTTCAGCCACTTCGCCGTCATCCGCCTGCGCTCCGCTTTGCAGGAACGCTTCCGGCTCCTGCTCCAGCAGCCCCAGCACGCCGGAAATTTTACGCAGATGTGACGCCATCGCATTCGCGGCAGCCATATCCTCACTCTTCAGACGGTTCACCTCACGCGCCATATCAAACAGCACGGAGTAGGCTTCCGGCGTGTTGAAATCGTCGTTCATCGCCTCCACAAAACGCGCTTCAAACGCTTCACCGCCCGCAGGCGCAACGGTTTTGTCCGTTCCGCGCAGCGCGGTGTACAGACGCTCCAGGGCGGAGCGCGCCTGCTTGAGGTTCTCTTCGCTGTAGTTGAGCTGGCTACGATAGTGGCCGGACATCAGGAAGTAACGAACGGTTTCCGCGTCGTAGTATTTCAGCACATCGCGCACGGTAAAGAAGTTGCCCAGCGATTTCGACATCTTCTCACGATCCACCATCACCATGCCGGAGTGCATCCAGTAGTTCACATATTCGCCGTCGTGCGCGCAGGTAGACTGGGCGATTTCGTTCTCATGGTGCGGGAACATCAAGTCGGAACCGCCGCCATGAATATCAAAATGGTTGCCCAGCTGTTTGCAGTTCATGGCGGAACATTCAATGTGCCAACCCGGACGACCCGCGCCCCACGGCGACGGCCAGCTCGGTTCGCCCTCTTTGGACATCTTCCACAGCACGAAGTCCATCGGGTTGTGTTTTACGTCAACGACGTCAACGCGGGCGCCCGCCTGTAGCTGTTCCAGATCCTGGCGCGACAGCTGACCGTAGTTCGGGTCGGTCGGCACGTCGAACATCACGTCGCCATTGTCCGCCACATAAGCGTGACCTTTGGCGATCAGCTGTTCGGTGATCTCAATAATTTCGGCGATATGGTGCGTTGCACGCGGCTCCAGATCCGGGCGCAGAATATTCAGCGCGTCGAAATCTTTGTGCATCTCCGCAATCATACGATCGACCAGCGCGACAAAGCTTTCACCGTTTTCGTTCGCCCGTTTAATGATCTTGTCGTCGATATCGGTAATGTTACGCACGTACTTCAGCGTATAACCGAGGAAACGCAAATAGCGCGCGACGACGTCGAAGGCGACAAACGTACGCCCGTGACCGATATGACAGAGGTCGTAAACGGTAATACCACACACGTACATGCCGACTTCCCCGGCATGAATAGGTTTGAATTCCTCTTTTTGGCGCGTCAGTGTATTAAAGATTTTTAACATCGAAGATTCCGTATAGACGTGTGTGGGTAATAATATCCGTATGATACATATTATTCGTAATCGAAGCAGCACACTTTGCGAGGTGATCGCAGCGTGCGGTTATGCTATAACACCCCCCTATATGTGACCCTTATCGGGGTCGAAGCACCACTATATCGGAACAGGATGCAAAAATGGTTACTTTCCACACTAATCACGGCGATATCGTAATCAAAACGTTTGATGACAAAGCGCCTGAAACAGTTAAAAACTTCCTGGACTACTGCCGCGAAGGTTTTTACAACAACACCATTTTCCACCGTGTTATTAACGGGTTCATGATTCAGGGCGGCGGTTTTGAACCTGGCATGAAGCAGAAAGCGACCAAAGAAGCGATCAAAAACGAAGCCAACAACGGTCTGAAAAACACCCGTGGCACGCTGGCAATGGCGCGTACTCAGGCTCCACACTCCGCAACGGCGCAGTTCTTCATCAACGTGGCCGACAACGACTTCCTGAACTTCTCTGGCGAAAGCATGCAGGGCTGGGGCTACTGCGTATTCGCTGAAGTCGTGGAAGGCATGGACGTGGTTGATAAAATCAAAGGCGTATCAACGGGCCGCAGCGGTATGCATCAGGACGTACCAAAAGAAGACGTTATCATCGAAAACGTGACCGTCAGCGAGTAATCGTGGCGACACTGTTTATTGCAGATCTTCACCTCTGCACGGAAGAACCGGCGATCACCGCCGGTTTTCTGCGTTTTTTAGCCGGTGACGCGCGCCAGGCCGATGCGCTGTACATTCTTGGCGACCTTTTCGAAGCCTGGATAGGCGACGACGATCCCAACCCGCTGCACCGCGAAATGGCCGCAGCCATTAAAGCCGTTGTAGATTCCGGCGTTCCCTGCTTCTTTATTCACGGCAACCGTGATTTTTTGATCGGCAAACGCTTTGCCCGTGAAAGTGGAATGACGCTATTGCCGCAGGAAAAGGTGCTCGACCTCTATGGCCGTCGCGTATTGATTATGCACGGCGACACGCTCTGCACCGACGATGCCGGTTACCAGGCGTTTCGCGCCAAAGTTCACAAACCCTGGCTACAGACGCTGTTCCTCGCCCTGCCGCTGTTTATCCGCAATCGTATTGCCGCCAGAATGCGCGCAGGCAGCAAAGCCGCCAACAGCAGCAAGTCACTGGAGATCATGGACGTTAATCCACAGGCCGTGGTGGCCGAAATGGAAAAACACCATGTGCAATGGCTGATTCATGGTCATACTCATCGCCCGGAGGTTCACGAACTGAGCGCTAACGGCAAACCCGCGTTCCGCGTTGTTTTAGGCGCCTGGCACAGCGAAGGGTCGATGGTAAAAGTCATGCCGGATGACGTTGAGCTTCTCCATTTCCCGTTTTAACCTCGCCCGTGAATTGACGACGTCATAAGGTACGCAACCGTTTTCCTTGGCGTATTTCCGTGCTATTCTCTGTGCCCTCAAAAGCCGAGAGTTGTGCACCACAGGAGTTTTAAGACGCATGTCTTCCCGCAATAATCCGGCGCGTGTCGCCATCGTGATGGGGTCCAAAAGCGACTGGGCTACCATGCAGTTTGCCGCCGAAATCTTCGATATCCTGAACGTTCCACACCACGTTGAAGTGGTTTCCGCACACCGCACCCCCGATAAGCTGTTCAGCTTCGCCGAAAGCGCCGAAGAGAAGGGTTATCAGGTGATTATTGCCGGTGCTGGCGGCGCGGCGCATCTGCCGGGAATGATTGCGGCAAAAACGCTGGTGCCGGTACTGGGCGTGCCGGTGCAAAGCGCTGCGCTGAGCGGCGTGGACAGCCTCTACTCTATCGTCCAGATGCCACGCGGCATTCCGGTCGGCACGCTGGCGATCGGCAAAGCGGGCGCGGCAAACGCGGCGCTGCTGGCAGCGCAAATTCTGGCGACACATGATAAAGACCTGCGCCAACGTCTGGCGGACTGGCGTAAAGCCCAGACCGATGAGGTGCTTGAGAATCCCGACCCACGAGGTGCGGCATGAAGCAGGTCTGCGTACTGGGTAACGGCCAGTTAGGACGGATGCTGCGTCAGGCGGGCGAACCGTTGGGCATCACCGTCTGGCCTGTCGGGCTGGACGCGGAACCTACCGCCGTTCCGGTTCAGCAAAGCGTGATCACAGCGGAAATCGAACGCTGGCCGGAAACCGCGCTGACCCGCGAACTGGCGCGCCACCCGGCTTTCGTCAACCGCGACGTTTTCCCGATTATTGCCGACCGCCTGACGCAAAAGCAGCTTTTTGACAAACTCTCGCTGGCGACGGCGCCCTGGCAGTTGCTGGCAAGCCGGGACGAGTGGCCTGCCGTATTTGCGCGTCTGGGCGAACTGGCTATCGTCAAACGGCGCGTCGGCGGTTACGACGGCCGTGGGCAGTGGCGTTTACGCGCGGATGAAACCGCTCAGTTCCCGGACGACGGTTACGGCGAGTGCATTGTTGAACAGGGCATTAACTTCTCTGGCGAAGTGTCGTTAGTCGGCGCACGCGCCCATGACGGCAGCACCGTGTTCTACCCGCTGACGCACAACCTGCACCAGGATGGGATTCTACGCACCAGCGTAGCGTTCCCACAGGCCAACGCAAAACAGCAGGAACAGGCGGAAGCCATGCTCTCCGCCATCATGCATGAACTGGGTTATGTCGGCGTCATGGCGATGGAGTGTTTTATCACGCCGGAAGGGTTGCTCATCAACGAACTGGCGCCGCGGGTACACAACAGCGGGCACTGGACGCAAAACGGCGCCAGCATCAGCCAGTTTGAGCTGCATCTGCGCGCGATTACCGGCCTGCCGTTACCGTCACCGGTCGTGGACAGCCCGTCCGTGATGGTGAACCTGATTGGCAGCGATCTGAATTACGACTGGCTGAAACTGCCGCTGGTGCATCTGCACTGGTACGACAAAGAGGTTCGCGAGGGGCGTAAAGTGGGCCACCTGAACCTGACCGACAGCGATACCGATCGCTTAAGCGCAACGCTGGAAGCCTTAGTTCCCTTGCTGCCGCCGGAATACGCCAGCGGCATCATCTGGGCGCAAAGTAAGCTTAAGTAATACATAAAATGCCGGGAAAGGAATCTTATCCTTTTCCGGCTCCTCCTTCAGCGCGTAAAATCCCCGTCATTGCCGTTTGTTTTTTTTCAGGATTCCACAATGAACGATGGGACGGACTATCGCGCCATTCTGGCGGCCGATACGCCTTTAATCGACGTTCGCGCGCCGATAGAATTTACGCAGGGCGCCATGCCCACCGCGATTAACCTGCCCTTAATGAATAATGAAGAACGCGCGGCAGTCGGCACCTGTTACAAACGCCAGGGGCCGGAAGCGGCACTGGCGTTGGGCCATAAACTCGTTGCCGGCGACGAGCGTCAACGGCGGCTGGAGGCCTGGCGAAAAGCCTGTATTCAACATCCACGGGGTTATCTCTGCTGCGCGCGCGGCGGTCAGCGTTCGCATATCGTACAACAATGGCTACATGAGTCCGGCGTGGATTATCCGCTGATCCAGGGCGGCTACAAAGCGCTCCGCCAGGCGGCCATGCACATCACCGACACGCTGGTACAAAAACCCATGATCTTAATTGGCGGCTGTACCGGCAGCGGAAAAACACAGCTGGTTCGACAGCAGCCGAACGGCGTGGATCTGGAAGGGCTGGCGCATCATCGCGGTTCGTCATTCGGCCGCACGCTGAAGCCGCAGCTGAGTCAGGCCAGTTTTGAAAACCAGCTCGCCGTGGAGATGTTGAAAACCGACGCCCGTCAGGAGTTGCAGATGTGGGTGCTGGAAGACGAAGGCCGGATGATTGGCGCAAATCATCTGCCCGAATGTCTGCGCGAACGCATGGCGCAGGCATCCATTGCGGTTGTGGACGATCCGTTCGAGCTGCGTCTGGAGCGGCTGCGCGATGAGTATTTTATCCGCATGCATCGCGACTTCACCCATGCCTGTGGGGAAGAAGACGGCTGGCAGGCGTACAGCGACTATCTGCATCATGGGCTTTCCGCCATTCAGCGCCGCCTTGGTTTGCAGCGTTTTAAAGAGCTGACGGTAAAACTAGACGCTGCGCTGGCCATGCAGCAGGCCAGCGGCAGTACCGACGGGCATCTGGCCTGGCTGGTGCCGCTCCTCAACGAATACTACGATCCGATGTATCGCTATCAACTGGAAAAGAAAGCCGCGAAAATCGTCTTTCGCGGCATATGGCAGGACGTTGCGCAGTGGCTTCAAAACTAGCGATTGCAGGCGATTTGCCGGATGGCGGCTAACGCCTTATCCGCCTACAAATACTATGCCCTAATGTCTGTCGCGTTTATCGGCGCGTTTCGCCAGCCAGTCGCCGAGCATCTGTACAACCTGCACCAGAATAATCAACGCGACCACGGTGACAATCATCACCTGGGTTTCGTAGCGGTAATAACCGTAGCGAATCGCCAGGTCGCCGACCCCGCCGCCGCCGACAATCCCGGCCATCGCGGAATAGCCAATCAGGCTCACCAGCGTGATGGTCAGCCCGCGTAGCAGACCGGCGCTGGCCTCTGGCAGCAGTACGGTGCAGATAATGCGCATCGGGCTGGCGCCGAACGCTTCTGCCGCTTCGATAATCCCTTTATCCACCTCACGCAGCGCGCTATCGACCAGACGCGCATAGAACGCTATCGCCGCAACAGAGAGAGGGACGGAGGCGGCAATCGGCCCGATGGTATTGCCGAGCAAAAATTGCGTGAGCGGCAACAGCAGCACCAGCAAAATCACGAACGGCACCGAGCGGATAATGTTCACCAGAACCGAACTCACCAGATACACGAAGCGATTCTGCCAGAACAGATTCCGGTCGGTGACAAAGATAAGGAAGCCGAGCGGCAGCCCGCCGACAACCGCCAGCACCGTTGAAATGCTCAGCATTTGAAAGGTTTCATTGAACGCCAGCGTTAAATCCGGCAGTAAATCATCCACGAATCACCTCCACCTGCGCAGTACGTTGCCGAATATGCGCTACCGCGGCATCCACCGCTGACGGGTTGTGCGGCGCAGTCAGTTGCACCACTAAAATCCCCAGCGCGCGTTCGCCGATATATTCAATTTTGCCGTGCAGAATGTTCACCGCTACGCCGAACTTCACCGCCACATCAGACAACACCGGCTGCTCCGCCGAATCACCGATAAACAGAATTTTCAGTAACTGACCGGGCAGATGCTGGCGCAGACGTTCCGGTAACGTCAGATTGAGGGTGTGCGACACCAGCTGCTGTGTGAAGGCGTGCTGCGGATGAGCGAAAACATCAAACACGTCGCCCGACTCCACCACTTTGCCGCCGGACATCACCGCCACGCGATCGCAGATGGACTTGATCACATTCATTTCATGGGTGATCAGCACGATCGTGATCCCCAGCTGTTCGTTAATCTGTTTGAGCAGCGCCAGAATGGTCGCTGACGTTTCCAGATCCAGCGCGGAAGTCGGTTCGTCGCAGAGCAGTACATCTGGATGGTTGGCGATCGCGCGGGCAATCCCCACTCGCTGCTTTTGACCGCCGCTAAGCTGTACCGGAAAGCGGTTCGCCTTATCCGCCAGCCCGACCAGCGCCAGAATTTCGGCGACGCGCGGGGCGATCTTGCTGCGCTCCCATCCGGCGGATTTCAGGCTGAAAGCGACGTTTTGCGCCACCGTGCGGGTATGCATCAGATTAAAGTGCTGGAAAATCATCCCAATACGCTGGCGGGCTTTACGCAGATTCGCCCCTTCCAGCGCAGAGATCGCCACACCGTTCACTTTCACGCTTCCCTGACTCGGGCGCGTTAAGGCATTAAGGGTACGCAGCAGCGTACTTTTCCCCGCGCCGCTGGTGCCGACAATGCCAAAAATTTCGCCCGCCGCTATCCGCAGGCTGACGTCATCCACCGCGCGGGTCGATGCGCCACGGCCTGCCGTAAAATCCACGCAGACCTTTTCAATCTCAATCATGCTCACCTCAGAAATGCGAAAAGGGCAGTCGCCGCTGCCCCGTTAATTCCCTTGCGCAGCGATTATTTGTCTGCGGTCATCCATTCCGGCTTCTGGAAGGCGCTGTAAATATTCTTCGGATCGTCAATGACCGCACGGTAGGCCGGAGATTTCACCGCATCGACAATATCTTTCGCGAACGGCTTGTCGGCATCCTCACTGCGTACAGCAATGATATTTTTCAGGTTTTCATCCAGTTGCTCTTGTTTTAGCGCGCTGGAAAGATCCAGCCCCGCCGCAACGGCGAAATTACCGTTAACCAGCGCGCCGGTCACGCCATCCAGCGTGCGCGGCAGCTGCGCCGCTTCCAGCGGTTTAAACACCAGCCCTTTCGGGTTGCTGGCGATATCACGCTCGGAGGCTTTCGTCGGGTCGATATTGTCTTTAATGGTGATAAGACCGATTGATTGCAGGAAACGCAGACCGCGCGCCAGATTGGTCGGGTCATTCGACAGGGTAATAATGTCCCCTTTCTTCAGCTCGTCCAGGCTGTTGATTTTACGGGAATAGAACCCCATTCCGGCCGTCGGCACGACGATCAGCTTCGTCAGTTTCAGCCCTTTATCGGCGGTGAATTTTTCAAAATAGAGCGTATGCTGGAACAGGTTAGCGTCAATGCTGCCGTTGGATAACGCCATGTTTGGCTGAACATAGTCGCTAAATTCGCGCACCACGACCTTGTAGCCTTTCTCCTTCAGCGTTGGCGCGATGGCCTGTTTGACCATATCGCCATACGGACCCGGCGCGACGCCGAATACAATAGTCTGTGGATCGCTATTAGCATGAGCAAATTGCAGGCCGCAGGCCAGCAAAAGCGCCCCGGCGGCAACGCGTAAACTCTGACGCAGTCCCATAACTTCTCCCTTTTAAATGTTGTGATGCAGTGCGGTACGCCGTGCGATGCGGCGTTGTTCATTTGGGCCTGAATACAAGGCTATTTGTTAACATGACACAGTTCACAACCTGTTGTCCTTGAAATTATTTCATGATGTTGCAGAGTATGTCGTTGGAAGGGGATGGGCAGAAATGAAAAAGCCGGATAGCGGCATAAATGCCTTATCCGGCCTGGACGCTCTATTATTGCGCTGCACTCGTAGGCCCGATTAGCGCAAGCGCCATCGGGCATTCGGTTTGGCAGGCGTCAATGATTAGAAGTCGTAACGCAGACGAACCAGGTTCATATCACCCAGATCGTCGGTGCTGGAGGTGAATACGTGTTCGTAATCCACGCGGAAACCATAATCCAGCTGGAAGCTAATACCGACGCCATTATCAATACGCTGGTAGTTACGGCCGTTCACATATTCAATACGGTCACCCATAAAGTACGGCTGAATAGATTTCACCGCATACTGGTTGATCGGGAATTTATAACCGGCAAAGTATTCAATACCCCATGCGTCGCCCGCAAAGTAGTCATGCGCGTCTACGCGTTTGGTGGTCATGAAGTTCTGATACCAGCCGCCGCCCAGCGCGAAGGTCCAGTTATCCGGCGTCCAGCTAAGCGCAGTACCAACGATATTTTGATCGTAGTCTTTACCGTCGCCGCCGTTACCTGGGCGCATTTCCGCACGCGTATAGTTCCACGCCGTACCCCAGGTCAGATCGTCCGTGATGTGGTAATCCGCACCCAGAGAACCGCCGCCTTTACGCTTGTAGCGCAGGCCGTTGTTCGGGTTGTAATCATCGCTGAACAGATAAGACGCGTAGAGATCGACGTCGCCAACTGTTTTCTTATACTTCAGGGATTTACGGGTACGGTAAGAACCATCATAGTCGCCGTTGATACCGTTGCCTGGTGCCTGACCAATCATGTCATAGTCCCAGATATCGGTTTTCACGCCAACCACATCATAATAAACGCTGTTCTGTTGACCGAAAGTCAGCGTACCCCAGGTATCGCTTTTCAGACCGGTGTACAGCATACGACGAGTGGTGTCGTTCGCGCCGTCTGCGTAGTGATTATCCCAGTTGAACATCGCCGGGAAGTTAACGCCCAGCTCGTAGTAGCTGACCCAGCTAATGTCATCAAACAGATAGTAATCAGCCGCGAAACGGAAACGGGTGCCGCCATCGAAGCCATTACGTTTGTAACCATTTTTACCGTCGTCACCAGCCATATTCTGGAACTGAGGACGAATACTGCCGCCAACGGTGAAGTTAAGACGGCTCAGCGGATTACCCGCCTGTGGATCTTGTTTCAGAACAGTGATTTCCGCCTGAGATGCGAAAGACGTTAATGCCACTGCCGCGCCGATCGATGCCGCCAGCGCTGTTTTTTTTATTGTCATTATATTTTCCTTGATAGATTTACCCGTCATTATTCGCACTGCCGGCAAAATACCGGCAACGTAAAAAACAACGGGCATAGCCCGCTAACTATTTAGCAATTAAATATTAACTGGTATTAATCCTGTCGTGTTGGCGGGTTTTTAATGTTTTGTGCTACTAAAAATCGAGGGGTTAACAATTCGTGCCACATAGGGAGTACACACCAGTATAAACACCGGTGCGTAATCATCACGTATATAAATTATATTATTAAAACTACACACCGGTATAAAAACCGGTGTGTGATCATCACATCTATAAATTAATTATTAAATTGGCGAAATAACGCTTTGCCTTTTAACAGACGCGCGCCGAGCCATCCGCCGCATAATGAAAGTAATAATGCGCCGCAGACGGGCAAAATAATCCACACGCGCCAGTCCGGTTCCCACGGAAAATCGAACACCTGACTTTGCAGCACCGCCAGCGCAGTTTCCGCGCCGATCGCCGCCACCAGCCCGGAGACCATACCCAGCATGGCAAATTCACACCAGAGCGTGGTGCGCAGCAGTTTTTTACCCGCGCCTAAGGTGCGCCAGACCACCAGTTCCTGATGACGTTGACGCATTCCGACCTGAACCTGCGCCAGTAACAACAGCATGCCGCAGGCCGTGACCAGCACCACCATCACCTCCAGCGCCCGGCTGACCTGCTCCAGCACCTGACCGACCTGTTTCAGGATCGCGCCGATATCCAGCAGGCTGATGGTCGGGAACTCGCGATTAAGCTGCGTCAGCATACCGTTGCCATTTTCCCAACGGAAGCTGGTAAGCCAGCTCTGCGGCTGCCCGTCCAGCGCGCCGGAGGGGAAGATAAAGAAGAAGTTAGGCCGCAGACTTTCCCAGTCTACTTTGCGCAGGCTGCTGACCGTCGCGCTAAAGTCCTGGGTATCGCCCATAAAGGTCACGCGATCGCCGGGTTGTATATTCAGCCGCTTCGCCAGCCCTTCCTCTATCGAGACCTCTCCCGCTTTTGGTGGCCAGCTTCCGGCGATAATCGGGTTATGATCCGGGCGCGTATCCTGCCACGTCAGATTCAGCTCACGGTTAAGCGCTTCGTCCTGATTTCCTTCGGTCGGCAGACCATTAATCTCCGTCAGTCGCGCCCGCACGATCGGGAAGAATGCCTCCGGGATCACCTGATGCTCAGACAGGAAAGCTTTCAGCGGCACCACCTGTTCAGAAGCGATATTGATGAGGAAATAGTTCGGACTTTCCGGCGGCAGTTGTTGTTGCCAGCGATCCAGCAGATCGCCGCGCAGCACCAGCAGAAGCGCCAGCAGCATAAAGGAGAGCGAAAAAGCCGAGAGCTGGCTTAGCGTGGACCACGGCTGGCGCAGCAGTCGGCTTACGGCCAGGCGCAGAGGCAGCGATGTCAACGTCATACCGCGCAGCACGTTCAACAGCATCCAGCCCAGCACACCGCAAAGTAGCGCCAGCACCACCGCACCGGCCAGCACCGCCCACAGCAACATGCTGCCGCCCATCAACCCCGCGAGCAGCGCGACGACAACAACCGTGACCACCGGAAGATACACCTTCAGCGGCCAGACACGCGCAACCACATCACGCCGCAGCACACGCAACGGCTGCGTCGCCAGCAGCAAACGATACGGACGCAGTCCAACCAGCAAAGAAATGATGATCATCGTTCCCAGCGCCCACAGCCACGGCCAGAGGCTGGCTGGCGGCAGAATGGCGGGTAACACCGGTTTAAGCAGCACCATCAGCACGTTCTCGAACAGTAACCCAATGGCGCCTCCCGTCACGGCGGAAAGAGCCAGCAGCATCCCCCACTGCCCGACGATCAGCTTGCGCAGCTGCGCCCTGCCCGCCCCCAGCGTTTTGAGGATCGCAATCAGATCGTAGCGGCTGCGGCAGTAGTGGCTCATCGCCACCGCCACCGCCGCAACTGCTAACAGCAACGTTAACAGCGCCGACAGCAGCAGGAACTGCTGCGAGCGTTCAAGCGATTTGCCCAGCGCGCCTTCATCTTGTTCCAGCCCGTACCAGCGATGTTCAGGCTTAAGCTGCGGCAATAGCCACTTTTCATAGCCGTCCAGCTGCTGCGGCGTACCGCCAAACTTATAGCGCCACGTCACGCGACTTCCCGGCTGTACTGCGCCCGTTTTTTCAACATCCGCAATGTGCATCATCAGGCGTGGAGCCATCTGGAAAGGGTTAAACCCGGAATCCGGCTCCTGTACCACCTCGCCAGCAATACGCAGCGTGGCGTCACCGACGTCGATGCTGTCACCCGTTTTCAGGTTGAGGAGCGCCATCAGTCTTGGCGCCAGCAACACGGAACCCGGCTGCGGTTTTAACCCCGGCGGATTCGTTTGCAGCTCACCGTACATCGGATAAACGTCATCCACCGCTTTGACGCTGGCCAACTGCGGCGTATCGTCCGCGAAGGTCATGGTGGCGAAGGTCATCTGTTCGCCCATTTTCAGACCGCGTTTGCGCGCCTCATCGATCCACGCCAGCGGCACTTCGCGCGAACTGCGCAGCGCCCGGTCTCCGGCCATAAAATCACGGCTTTGCTGACTTAAACCCTTTTCCATGCGGTCGCTGATATTGCCCAGCGCCAGCACGCAGGCCACCGCCAGACTCAGCGCCAGCCAGACAATCAGTAAGGAAGGTGAGCGCCATTCGCGCCAGAACCAGCGTGCAATCATGCCTCCTCCTGCAACTGCCCATCCACCAGGCGTAATCGCCGGTCGCAACGCGCCGCCAGCTGCGGGTCGTGCGTCACCAGAATCAGGGTGGTGCCATGTTCGCGATTAAGCGAAAACAGCAGGTCGGCGATTTTATCCCCGGTCTGCCGGTCAAGGTTTCCCGTCGGTTCATCGGCAAACAGCACGTCCGGCCGCCCGTTGAACGCTCTCGCCAGCGCCACACGCTGCTGCTCGCCGCCGGAAAGCTGGGCCGGAAGATGATCAAGACGTTTCCCCAGGCCTAACTGTTCCAGCAACGCTTTCGCGCCATCGCGACTTTTCCCGCTGTTCTCTCCCCGCAGCAAGGCGGGCAGTTCAACGTTTTCCAGGGCATTCAGCGTAGGAATCAACATAAAAGACTGGAAAACAAAGCCGACATGCTGCGCGCGCAGCTGCGCCCGCGCCTCTTCATCCATCGTGTGCAGAGACTGCCCGACCAGATTCACCTCGCCGCTGCTGCCATCATCCAGCCCGGCCAGAATCGCCAGCAGCGTCGATTTCCCCGATCCTGACTCGCCGATCAGCGCAATAGTCTCGGCGCGTTTGACAACCAGTTCAACTCCGGTAAGGATGGAAAGCTCATGCTCACCCTGACCGACGGACTTCTTAAGACGATGAACTTCAACAATGTTTTCCGCTGGCATTTGCCCTTCCTGTTTCTGGTCCTGTTAACGTTCCGCGCCGCCGCAGCGGACACGTTATTAATTCTGGGTGACAGCCTGAGCGCCGGATACCGCATGTCCGCCAGCGCGGCCTGGCCTGCGCTGCTTAACGACAAATGGCAGGACAAAACGCCGGTCATCAATGCCAGCATTAGCGGCGACACCTCGCAGCAAGGCCTGGCGCGTCTGCCTGCGCTGCTGAAGCAGCATCAGCCCCGCTGGGTTCTGGTCGAGCTTGGCGGCAATGACGGCCTGCGCGGTTTTCAACCTCAGCAAACCGAGCAAACCCTGCGTAAAATCCTGCTGGATGTGAAGGCCGCAAACGCCGAGCCGTTGCTCATGCAAATTCGTCTGCCCGCAAACTATGGTCGCCGTTATAATGAAACCTTTAGCGCCATCTACCCACGGCTTGCCAAAGAGTTTGATATTCCGCTTCTGCCCTTTTTTATGGAAGAGGTTTATCTGAAACCACAATGGATGCAGGACGACGGTATTCATCCTAATCGCGACGCCCAGCCGTTTATTGCCGACTGGATGGCGCAACAACTAACCCCATTAGTTAACCACGACTCGTAAATCAACGGAGATCCTGACAGGTAAAGTTATGCAAAAATCGGTCTTAATTACAGGATGTTCCAGTGGAATCGGTCTGGAAAGCGCTCTTGAACTGAAACGTCAGGGTTTTCAAATTCTGGCAGGTTGCCGTAAACCCGATGACGTCACGCGGATGAACAGCATGGGATTCACCGGCGTGCTGATCGACCTCGACTCGCCGGAAAGCGTGGATCGCGCCGCAGACGACGTGATCGCCCTGACCGATAATCGTTTATATGGGATCTTTAACAATGCCGGATACGGCGTGTATGGCCCGCTTACCACTATCAGCCGCGCGCAGATGGAGCAGCAGTTTTCCGCCAATTTCTTTGGCGCGCACCAGCTCACTATGCGCCTGCTCCCTGCTATGCTGCCGTACGGCGAAGGGCGCATTGTGATGACCTCATCCGTGATGGGGCTGATCTCCACGCCAGGGCGCGGCGCCTATGCCGCCAGCAAATATGCGCTGGAAGCCTGGTCTGATGCGCTGCGCATGGAGCTGCGCCACACGGGTATTAAGGTCAGCCTGATCGAACCTGGCCCGATTCGTACCCGGTTTACCGATAACGTCAGCCAGACCCAGAGCGACAAACCGGTAGAAAATCCGGGGATCGCCGCGCGTTTTACGCTCGGGCCGGAAGCCGTTGTCGCTAAAGTCCGCCATGCTTTTGAGAGCGACAAACCGAAATTACGCTACCCGGTTACGATGGTGACGTGGGCGGTCACGCTGCTGAAGCGCGTGCTGCCGGGACGCGCAATGGACAAAATTTTGCAGGGTTGAGTTGAAGCGCGCGCGTCAGCCCCCATGTAAAAGAGAACCAGACATAAAGAGAGTGACTCCATGTCCGTACAAAATATTGTCAATATTAACGAATCTAACCTGCAACAGACCCTCGAACAGTCGATGACCACCCCGGTTCTGTTCTATTTTTGGTCTGAACGCAGCCAGCATTGTCTGCAACTGACGCCGGTGCTGGAAAGCCTTGCCGCACAGTACAACGGCCAGTTTATCCTCGCGAAGCTCGACTGCGACGCCGAGCAGATGATCGCCTCCCAGTTTGGCTTGCGCGCTATTCCTACCGTGTATCTGTTCCAGAACGGTCAGCCGGTCGACGGCTTCCAGGGGCCGCAGCCGGAAGAAGCGATTCGCGCGCTGCTCGACAAAGTGCTGCCGCGTGAAGAAGAGCTGAAAGCGCAGCAGGCGATGCAACTGATGCAGGAAGGCAACTACATTGAAGCGCTGCCGCTGCTGAAAGACGCCTGGCAGCTCTCTCATCAGAACGGCGAGATCGGCCTGCTGCTGGCGGAAACCCAGATTGCCCTCAACCGTACGGAAGACGCCGAAGCCGTGCTGAAAACCATTCCGTTACAGGATCAGGACACCCGCTATCAGGGCCTGGTCGCGCAGATTGATTTACTGAAACAGGCGGCCGACACCCCGGAAATCCAGCAACTGCAACAGCAGGTTGCGGACAATCCAGAAGATGCGGCGCTGGCGGCGCAACTGGCGCTGCAACTGCATCAGGTCGGGCGTAACGAAGAGGCGCTGGAGTTATTGTTCAGCCATTTGAAGAAAGATCTCGCCGCCGCAGACGGTCAGGCACGGAAAACGTTCCAGGAGATCCTCGCCGCGTTAGGCACCGGCGATGCGCTGGCGTCGAAATTCCGCCGCCAGCTGTACGCGCTGTTGTACTAATCCGCTACATTTTGCCCGATGGCGCTACGCTTATCGGGCCTACAAACGCTAAAAATACCGATCCCTCCGGCATCACATCTTCTTTAAATGCGTCACCACCAGTTGGTGGCGCGAATTATAGAATTTCCGGTAGGTTAAATAGCAGGCGATAATGGTCGACAGGCTTGCTGTGGATAGCAGCATAAAAGTCACCATTATCTGATACTTAATCGCTTTTACCGGATCGATACCGGCAAAAATCAACCCGGACATCATCCCCGGTAAGCTCACCAGCCCAACCGTTTTTGCCGAATCAATGGTCGGGATCAGCGACGCGCGAATACTGTCGCGAATAAGCCCCGCAGACGCCGTTTTCGGCGTTGCGCCCAGACTGAGCTTCTCCTGAATTTGCTGCTGCTCGCTGCTGAATCGCTGGCCCAGATTGTTGTAGCACAACCCTACCGCCACCATCGCGTTACCCGCAATCATGCCGGAAATCGGGATCACCTGCATCGGCGTAAACTCGATAGATCCTGACAATACCAGTACCGCCAGCGTCAGCCCCGCTCCGGTCGTAATCGCAATAAACGACGAGGTAAACGCTTTATCAATATATTTACTGCGTTTTTGCGCGTTATACGCCGCGTTAAAACAGATAAATAGCACCATCAATAATGTCAGGATGGCGTGATTGACGCCAAAAATGTATTTCAGAACATAGCCGACGATAACAAGCTGGATTACCGCCCGGGCAACGCTCCAGAGAATATCTTTTTCCAGTGCCAGTTTCTCTTTGTGGCTAATCAGAATAGCCACAACCACCAGCATCATCGATAACGCCAGCGACTCATTCGTTATATTATGCTCGTTCATAGGTAGCTTCCTGCATTTCTCCGGCATGAGGCTGAAGCGTAATCACATTATCCGCATGATTAATTTCATCTTTATCGTGTGTTACCCACAACACGGCAATATTTTTATCGCGAACATAGCGATGAATAATGTCATTCACATTCTCTTTATTGTGCTCATCCAGCGCACTGGTGATCTCATCCAGCAGCAGAACCTGCGGCAGAAACTGTAAATTACGGATCAATGAGATACGTTGTTTTTCCCCGCCGGAAAGCGCCGTAATGTTTTTCTGTAAAATGGTTTCCGATAGCTCAAACTGCGCCAGATCGGCGAGAAAAGCCTTCGGTTCCGGCGTTTTGTTGCGGATCTGCCAGGGGAAAATCAGGTTGTCATACACCGTATCGCCAAACAGCACTGGCGTCTGGGCGCAATAAGAGACCTGCTGGCGGTAAGTTTCGGGCTTAAGCGTAGCAATCTCTTCGCCTTCAAACAGGATATCCCCCGTATCCGGGCTGATTAATGACGCCACAATCTTTAGCAATGTGCTTTTACCGCACCCGGATGGGCCGGTAATCAGTTTAAATTCCCCGGCATTCAGCATGAAACTGATGTTATTGAGAATTTTCGTGGCGCCAGCCTGGTATCCCACCTTTCTTAGCTGGAGCAAAGGGCTGCTCTCTTTCATCTCACATCCATTTTTCACATCTTTAAAGTAAACAGTGTATCCCTGTAATTTATAAGAGGGGAACTCACTTTGATTAATCGGGTATAATTTGATTAAACAGACCGCAAAGACCGTTTTTTTACATGGACAGCACGACAGGAGGTTTATCAATGCTTATTTTTATCCCTATTCTCATTTTCGTGGCGTTGGTGATAGTCGGCGCAGGCGTCAAAATTGTCCCACAGGGATACCAGTGGACCGTGGAGCGTTTTGGCCGTTACACCAAAACCCTGCAACCAGGCCTGAGCCTGGTGGTGCCGTTTATGGACAGAATTGGTCGCAAGATCAACATGATGGAACAGGTACTCGATATCCCGTCGCAGGAGGTTATCTCAAAAGATAACGCCAACGTCACCATTGACGCGGTGTGCTTTATTCAGGTTATCGACGCTCCGCGCGCGGCCTATGAAGTCAGCAACCTTGAGCTGGCCATTATCAACCTCACCATGACCAACATCCGTACCGTACTGGGGTCAATGGAGCTGGATGAAATGCTTTCCCAGCGTGACAGCATCAACACGCGCCTGCTGCACATTGTCGATGAGGCCACCAATCCCTGGGGCGTCAAGGTTACGCGTATTGAGATCCGCGATGTTCGTCCACCGGCGGAATTGATTTCATCCATGAACGCCCAGATGAAAGCGGAACGTACCAAACGCGCCTACATTCTGGAGGCGGAAGGGGTGCGTCAGGCTGAAATTCTGAAAGCTGAGGGTGAAAAACAGTCGCAGATCCTGAAAGCGGAAGGCGAACGCCAGTCTGCCTTCTTACAGGCTGAAGCGCGTGAACGTTCCGCCGAAGCGGAAGCCCGCGCCACCCAGATGGTCTCTGAAGCGATCGCCGCCGGGGATATTCAGGCGGTGAACTACTTCGTGGCGCAGAAATACACCGAAGCGTTGCAGCAGATTGGTTCGTCGGGCAACAGTAAGGTTGTCATGATGCCGCTGGACGCCAGCAGTCTGATGGGCTCCATTGCCGGGATCACCGAACTTATCAAGGACAGCACCAGCGAACGGAACAAATCATGATAGCGATGATTCTGGTTCACCCGCATATTTTCTGGCTGAGTCTTGGTGGGCTACTGCTGGCCGCCGAGATGCTGGGAGGGAACGGCTACCTGCTGTGGAGCGGTGTCGCCGCCGTGATTACTGGCCTGGTGGTCTGGCTGGTGCCGCTCGGCTGGGAGTGGCAAGGCGTTATGTTCGCCGTATTGACGCTGCTGGCGGCCTGGCTGTGGTGGAAGTGGCTGGCACGGCGCGTGCGTGAGCAAAAACCGGCTGACAGTCACCTTAATCAACGCGGGAAACAGCTGGTAGGCCACCGCTTTATTCTGGAAACCGCGCTGGTCAACGGACGCGGCCACATGCGCGTCGGCGACAGCTCCTGGCCCGTCAGCGCCGACGCGGATCTGAGCGCCGGAACGCAGGTGGAGGTGATTGCCATCGAAGGGATAACGTTGCGCATTAAGGCCGTGTGATCAACGGCGGGCTTTACCTTTGTGATGACAGCAGCCGGAAAGATTATCAATGATCGGGCAATCGGCGCTGTCATCACCCGGGCATGACTCCGCCAGGGTCAGTAATTGCGTGCGCATAGCCTGCAATTCGCTGATGTGGCGTTCAATCTCAGCGACCTTTTCCAGCGTGCGTTTTTTCACATCTGCGCTATGGCGCCCCGGATCGTTAAACAAATTCACCAGTTCACCGCACTCTTCCAGGTTAAAACCGACCTGACGCGCCTGACGCAACAGCGTTAACTCATTTAAATGCTGCTGGCTGTAAGTGCGGTATCCGTTTTCACTGCGCAGCGGCGGCGTCACCAGCCCTTTCTCTTCATAAAATCGAATAGCCTTGCTGGTTAAGCCTGTTTTTTTCGCAACATCGCTAATATTCACATCTCCCCCCCCCCGCAGAGCATGTTGATGCCGAAGCTCATTATAACCCACATCGCCCCCATGCTATCACGGGGTGGAATGCCCCTGGCGCCTGTGCAATAAATCCTTAGCAATCCTACTGTTATGTGCGATCTCGCTCACACTTATGGTTGTCTTGCTTGCAACATATTGATACAGATCAAAGGTGCATTAATTATACACCTTTCAACCTTGAACTTGTGGATACATCTTCTATATAAACGCGAATGATAATGATGATCATTTACATACTCATAAAGGTTCTCACATGTTGCCACGGATTAGCCAACGGCCATTTATTCTTTCGGCCCTGACATTATGCGTTTCAGGTGCTGTTTCAGCAGCCACGACAACTACAGCACAACATCATAAAGTATCGGATGACGACACGTTAATCGTCACCGCTAACCGCTCAGAAAGTAGCCTTTGGGAAAGCCCGGCCACGATTCAGGTTATCGACCGCCAGGCCATACAGAATTCCACCAGCGTGTCGATTGCGGACGATCTACAGGACATCCCCGGCGTTGAGGTTACTGATAACTCTCTGGCAGGACGCAAACAGATCCGCATTCGCGGCGAAGCCTCTTCACGCGTATTAATTTTGATTGACGGCCAGGTCGTCAGCTATCAGCGCGCCGGGCAAAACTACGGCGCCGGCTTGCTCATTGATGAATCGTCGCTTGAGCGTATTGAAATCGTTAAAGGCCCCTACTCGGTGCTCTATGGCTCGCAGGCCATTGGCGGCGTGGTGAACTTTATTACGAAAAAAGGCGGCGATAAGCCGCTCGGCGGAAGCGTCAAAGCCGTTTACAACTCCGCGACCGCAGGCTGGGAGGAGTCGGCCGCCGCCTGGGGCAGCATCGGCAACTTTGACTACCGCATTAACGGCAGTTATTCCGATCAGGGCAACCGCGACACGCCTGACGGCAGATTGCCCAACACCAATTTCCGCAACAACAGCCAGGGCGTCTGGCTTGGCTACAATCTCGATCGCCATAAATTTGGACTATCACTCGATCGCTACAAAACGTCTACCCAAACCTGGATTAGCGATGCGGATAACCAGTATGACGAATTCAGCGTCCGTATTCCGAAACTGGAACGCGAAAAGGTCGGCGTTTTCTATGACTATGATGCCGATGGCGATTACCTGAAAAAAATCCACCTCGACGCTTACAGCCAGACCATTGAGCGTAAATTTGAGAATCGGGTAAAAACCACCCAGGTCATCCCAAGCCCGATGATTCAGGCGCTGACAGTCAGCAATCAGACCAACACCAATGATAAACAGTACACGCAGGGTGTGACGTTACAGAGCAACTTCTCACTGCCAGCGAACAACGAGCTGGTTATCGGGACGCAGTATCAGCACGACAAAGTGAAGCAGGACACCAATAGCAGCACGCGTCAGACAGCGGCAACCGGCATCTTCGATATCCAGACCAATACCCTGTCACATATTGAGGCTGAACAAGGTAACGCCTCAATATTTGCGCAAAATGACTGGCGTTTTGCCGATGACTGGACCTGGACCGTCGGCGCACGTCAGTACTGGCTCTCTTCTAAACTGAACCGTAGCGACAGTCTGAGCGGCACAACCTGGCAGTCATCCGGTGGAAAGTCAGCGCATGACGATGAGTTAGTCACCTCAACCAGCCTGCGTTACTCCGGTTTTGATAATCTTGAGCTACGCGCAGCCTATGCTCAGGGATATGTCTTCCCGACGCTGGTTCAGTTGTTTATGCAAACGTCTGCGGGCGGCAGAATCACCTATGGCAATCCTGACCTGAAGGCTGAGCACTCCAATAACTATGAACTGGGTGCACGTTACAAAGGCAATATGTGGCTGATTGACGGGGCGATTTACTACTCCGAAGCCAAAGACTATATCGCCAGTCTCGCCTGTTCAGGGCAAGCGATTTGTAATGGCAGCAGCACCTCATCCTACTACTACGACAACATCGACCGCGCCAAAACCTGGGGGATGGAGCTGACGGCGGAATACAACGCCTGGGCCGTATCGCCTTATCTGAGCGGCAACCTGATTCGTCGTCAGTATGAAGGCGACGTGCAGAAAACCTGGGATACCGGCGAACCGATGCTGACAGGCCGCGCAGGTCTGAAACACACGCTGCTGCTCAATGCCGCGAATATCACTTCCGATCTCTTCATCCGTGCGGCATCCAGCGCCAAAGACAACACGGGAGAGACTGAAATTCGCTATCCGGGCTGGGCGACGCTTAACCTCGCCTTTAATACTGAGTTTGGTTCGCAGGATCAGTATCAGGTCAATCTGGCGCTGAACAACCTGACCGATAAACGTTACCAGACCGCTCATGAATCCATTCCAGCGGCAGGCTTTAACGCGGCGATTGGTTTTGCGTGGAATTTCTGACGATGAAGAGACTTGTCATTGGCTTGCTGGCGCTGGTTAGCGCCTTCAGCGTGCAGGCGGCCGAACGACTGGTGGTGGCGGGCGGTTCTCTCAGCGAGCTTATTTTTGCGATGGGCATCGGCGATCGCGTTGTCGGGGTGGATGAAACCACCTCTTATCCCCCCGAAACCGCTGCACTGCCGCATATTGGCTACTGGAAGCAACTGAACAGTGAAGGCATTTTATCGCTGCGCCCGGACAGCTTTATTACCTGGCAGGACGCGGGCCCGCATATTGTGCTGGAGCAGTTGCGCACCCAAAAAGTCAACGTTGTCACCCTGCCGCGCGTTCCGGCCACCGTTGACCAGATGTATGCCAATATTCATGCCCTGGCGAACACACTCCAGGTTCCTGAGCAGGGCGACGCGCTGGTTAACCACATTCGCCAGCGGCTGGATCGTGTGCAGGACAGCGTGAAGGCGAAAGGCGCGCCGGTTAAGGCGATGTTTATTCTTTCTGCGGGGGGCAGCACCCCGCAGATCGCCGGTAAGGGCAGCGTCGCTGACGCGATTCTGACCCTCGCAGGCGCGCAGAATGTCGCCCAGCATGCGCAATATAAAAGTTACAGCGCGGAATCGCTGATTGCGGCAAACCCGCAGGTGATTGTTGTGACATCACAGATGGTCGAGGGCGACATCAATCGCCTGCGCGCCATTGCCGGTATCACCCATACCTCCGCCTGGAAAAATCAGCGGATCGTCGCCATTGATCAGGCGTTGATTCTGGGGATGGGTCCCCGCGTCGCTGACGCCGTTGAAACTCTGCACCAGCAACTCTGGCCTCATTAAATGGATTTGGCATTACAATTATGAATACTCAACACACGCTGGATCTCACTCCACATTTCGCGCTGGAGGGGAACCAGCCCTTTAAGGATCGTCGGGCCACGATGCCGTGGCGTGGTGCGATTCCTGTTGCAAAAGAGCAATTGTCGCAAACCTGGCAGAACGTCATCAGCCAGACCGTTCCACCGCGCAAAAGACTGGTGTATTTACATATCCCTTTTTGCGCAACCCACTGTACTTTCTGCGGTTTTTATCAGAACCGCTTTGAAGAGGATCACTGCGCACGCTATACCGACGCCCTGCTACGTGAAATAGAGATGGAAGCCGACAGCACGCTGCACCAGTCAGCGCCCATTCATGCGGTGTATTTCGGCGGTGGAACGCCGTCTGCGCTGTCGGCCAGGGATCTGGCCAGGATCATCACCACGCTGCGTGAAAAACTGCCGCTGGCGCCGGATTGCGAAATCACTATCGAAGGTCGGGTGCTCAACTTTGATGATGCCCGCGTTGATGCCTGTCTTGATGCGGGCGCCAATCGGTTTTCTATCGGCATTCAGTCTTTCAACAGCAAGATCCGCAAGAAAATGGCGCGCACCTCGGACGGCCCAACCGCCATCGCCTTTATGAACGGCCTGGTGCGGCGGGATCGCGCCGCCGTGGTGTGCGATCTGCTGTTCGGCCTGCCCGGTCAGGATGCCACCCTGTGGGGCGAAGATCTGGCGATAGCCCGCGATATCGGGCTGGATGGGATCGATCTGTATGCGCTGAATTTGCTTCCCAATACGCCGCTCGGTAAAGCGGTTGAAAGTGGCCGGACGAGCGTTCCTTCCCCCTCAGCGCGTCGCGACCTCTACCTTCAGGGCTGCGATTTTATGGAGAGCGCGGGCTGGCGCTGCATCAGCAACAGCCACTGGGCGCGTACCACCCGAGAACGCAACCTGTACAACCTGCTGATCAAGCAAGGCGCTGACTGCCTCGCCTTCGGCTCCGGCGCAGGCGGTTCAGTCAACGGCTACTCCTGGATGGTGGAGAGAAACCTTTCCACCTGGCATGAAACTATCGCCGCCGGGAAAAAGCCGTTAATGATGATGATGCGTACCGCCGAACGCGGCTTTCAGTGGCGCCATACGTTACAGGCGGGGATTGAAACGGCGCGCGTACCGCTTGATGAGCTGACGCCTCACGCGGAGCAACTGATTCCGTTACTGACCCAATGGCACAACGCGGGGCTGACCCGCGATGCGTCAACCTGCCTGCGTCTGACCAACGAAGGACGCTTCTGGGCAAGCAATATTTTGCAGTCTCTTGACGAGCTGATTCAGGAACTTAACGCACCGCGCATCGCGGTAGATAAACCATAAAAGGAGTAACTTATGAGCCATGTCTCTTTACAGGATTTTTTGCGCACTGAGCCGGACGGAACGCTGGAAGCGATCGCCGCACAGTACAACACCACGCTTTTAGACGTAGTCAAAAACCTGCCCTCTCATACTCTGGTCAGCGGCGATAAATTCGATACCGTCTGGGACACCGTCAGCGAATGGGGCAAAGTCACAACCCTGGTGCACACCGCCGATGTCATTCTCGAATTTACCGGTGAACTGCCCTCCGGCTTCCATCGTCACGGTTATTTCAATCTGCGCGGTAAAAAAGGCATGACCGGCCATATCAAAGCGGAAAACTGCACGCACATCGCCTTAGTGGAACGCAAGTTTATGGGCATGGACACTGCGTCTATTCTGTTCCTCAACCAGGCGGGCAGCGCCATGTTTAAAGTCTTCCTCGGTCGCGACGAGCATCGTCAGCTACTGGGCGAACAGGTTGACGCCTTCCGCACCCTGGCCTCCTCTCTGAAGGAAAACGCCTGATGACGCCGTGGTTACTTTTCGGTGCCGGCGGTACGGGCGTGGGTGCCAGAACGCTTGAACTCGCGCTGGCGCAACAGCGCCCGGTCGTTGCCGTGATTCGTCACCCGGAAACTGCGGCCCTTTTGCAAAGCAAAGGCGTTCAGGTATTTATTGGCGATGCCTGCGACTCAAGCGTCGTGTCCTGCGCCTGCCATGCCGCAGGGCCGGAGGCGCTTGTCATTTCATCAATGGGGGGAAACCAGGATTATCTGGCGCACAGAACCGTTATTGATGAAGCGGAAAAAGTGGGCATCAAACGCATGATTCTGGTGACGTCGCTGGGATGCGGCGACAGTTGGGCATTTTTATCCCCTCGCGCGAAAGCCGCATTCGGCCAGGCCGTGCGGGAAAAAACGCTGGCGGAAAGTTGGCTGCAAACCAGTCAGCTGGATTATGCCATCCTGCGGCCAGGCGGTTTACTGAATGGCGATGCGACAGGTAAAGCGCAGCGCTACCAGGGACAGGAGTGCCACGGGTTTGTGATGCGTGCGGATGTCGCCGCCCATATTCATGAACTGGCCTGCGCGCCTGCGCTTAACAATCAGATCTACAGTCTGGTTGAGCCTGAACTAAAGCCGGTGTGATCCCCTCGCGGCGCGGACATCCGCGCCGCAATGACGTTATGGAGATTCGAGTGTTCAAGGATTCACTCTCTTCCCTCAGTGTATTGACGGGGCTTTCACTCTTGCTGATCGCACTGGTGCTGTTCGGCGCCAGCCAGGGGGCGCTGAACATCAGCTTCAGCGCGCTGTTTAACCAAGAGTACCGGGATATCTGGCTGAACATCCGTTTGCCCCGCGTTCTGTTAGCCGTGCTGGTTGGCGGCGCGCTGGCGACGGCGGGCGTGATCATGCAGGGACTTTTTCGCAACCCGATGGCCGATCCGGGGTTACTTGGCGTCAGCAGCGGCTCTGCGTTAATGGTCGGCGTCGCGATCGTTTTCCCTCTTTCGTTGCCCGTCGTTCTGGCGCTCTATGAACAGATGATCTTTGCCGTCGCTGGCAGCGTGGTGGTCTGCGCGGTTATTTTTCTGATCAGCCTGCGCCACGCTCACGGCGGCATGATGCAACTGCTGCTGGCCGGGATTGCGATTAATGCGCTGTGCGGGGCGGCTATCGGCATACTGAGCTATGTTGGCGACGAACAGCAATTACGCCAGTTGACGCTATGGATGATGGGCAGCCTCGGCCAGTCGCAGTGGCCGACGCTACTGGTGGCCAGTTCGTTCGCGCTGCCCGCCATCGCCGCCACCGCCTGTCTTTCCGGGACGCTGAACCTGCTGCAATTAGGGGATGAAGAGGCGCACTATCTGGGGGTAAACGTAAAGCGTAAACGTCAGCAGCTGTTGTTGCTCAGCTCCCTGCTGGTGGGCGCTGCCGTTTCGGTAAGCGGCGTGATTGGCTTTATCGGTCTGGTGGTTCCCCATTTAATTCGCATGATCATCGGCGCAGACCATCGCTGGCTCATTCCCTGCTCTACACTTGCAGGGGCATGTTTGCTCCTGGTTGCCGACACGCTGGCACGCACGCTCGTACAGCCTGCGGAGATGCCGGTCGGCCTTCTGACCAGCCTGATTGGCGGCCCCTGGTTCCTGTGGCTCATTCTGAACAGCCGGAGGGTGGTATGATTGATGCCCAAAATCTGGTTTACAGCATTCATGGACGCCGTTTAACGGACAATGTTTCGCTGACTCTGCCTGGTGGTGAAATCGTCGCTATTTTAGGGCCGAATGGCGCCGGGAAATCCACGCTGCTGCGCCAGCTTACCGGGTATCTGAAACCCGACTCTGGTCGCTGTACGCTTCTGGGCAAGCCGCTGACCGAATGGCCGCTGACGGAACTGGCGAAGACCCGCGCGGTAATGCGCCAGAACAGCCACATGGCGTTCCCGTTCAGCGTTCGGGAAGTCATTCGCATGGGCAGGCATCCTCATCGGACGCATAATCCACGCGATGAAACCGAGCACATCATGGCGTTGTGCGATTGCAGCCAGCTGGCCTCGCGTGATTACCGGCAGTTGTCGGGCGGCGAACAGCAGCGGGTACAGCTGGCGCGCCTGCTGGTTCAGCTCTGGGAACCCGAGCCCTCGCCCAAATGGCTGTTTCTGGATGAACCCACCTCCGCGCTGGATATTCACCACCAGCAGCATCTTTTCCGTCTGCTGCGCCAACTGGTGCGTGAACGGCAGTTCAACGTCTGCTGCGTGCTGCACGATCTCAATCTTGCCGCACGCTATGCCGACCGGGTGGTGCTGATGGCAAACGGCCGCCTTATTGATAACGGCAGACCGCAGGAGGTGCTGAAACAACAGGCGCTGAAAACGCTTTACGGCGCGGATATCACGGTTTTAAACGATCCATCAAATCTCTCACCGCTGATCGTCCTCGATCGGTAAAACTTGCGGAGCATCGAATGCTGATGCTCCATTTTCTGTAACAATTGCCTGTTATAAGTGATCGCTTTCTCAATTCTGACTCTTTCAACTGGTCATTCTACGCGGGTAGATTTATTAATCTGCGGTAAAAATATAATATCTACGCGAGTAGAACGTGAAGAGTATAAACCTGCGACTTATGTCGACAGCTAACTTCAAGGAGTTCTTATGAACACGCATTCATCCTCTGTTCCCCTGACGGACGGCCAACAGGCAGCTCAGGAACGACTGGAAACCCCCGAGGGGCGCCGCGAATTCTGGCGAGCGACATTTTCCTGCTGGTTAGGCACGACAATGGAATATGCCGATTTTGCGCTGTATGGCCTCGCCGCAGGCATTATCTTTGGCGACGTCTTTTTTCCTGAAGCCACACCAGTTATGGCGCTACTTTCCAGCTTCGCCGCCTATTCCGTCGGGTTTATAGCACGCCCCATCGGCGCGCTGTTGTTCGGCTGGATAGGCGACCGTCATGGACGGAAGACTGTCATGGTTATCACTATCGGGTTAATGGGCATGTCGACCATGTTGATCGGTTTAATTCCCAGCTACGCCCAGATTGGCGTTTGGGCGCCGGTATGCCTGGTCATCTTACGATTTTCCCAGGGGCTGGGCGCCGGGGCAGAGCTTTCAGGCGGCACCGTCATGCTCGGTGAATATGCCCCAGTTAAGCATCGCGGACTGGTCTCCTCGATTATCGCTCTGGGCTCAAATAGCGGAACATTGCTGGCTTCTTTAGTCTGGCTCATCGTACTGCAAATGGATAAAGACGCCTTGCTAAGCTGGGGATGGCGCATCCCTTTTCTTTGCAGCTTCCTCATCGCCGCCGCAGCACTGTTTATTCGCCGCCATATGCGTGAAACGCCCGTCTTTGAGCGTCAAAAAGCACTCCTGCAAGCCGAGCGAGAGAACGCGCTTCGCCAGGGTCAGGAGATGCAACAGTATGACACCCGTAGCTTCTGGCAACGCACCAGAGCATTCTGGACCATGGTCGGATTACGCATCGGCGAAAATGGCCCCTCCTATCTGGCCCAGGGATTCATCATTGGCTATGTTGCCAAAGTGCTGATGGTTGATAAATCTGTCCCCACTGTTGCGGTATTTATCGCCTCTATTCTGGGATTTGCCATTATTCCGCTGGCGGGTTGGCTTTCTGACCGGTTTGGCAGACGTATCACTTACCGTTGGTTCTGTCTGCTACTGATTCTGTACGCATTTCCGGCATTCATGCTGCTGGATTCTCGTGAACCGTGGATTGTTATCCCGACGATCATTACCGGAATGGGGCTAGCTTCGCTGGGCATTTTCGGTGTTCAGGCTGCATGGGGCGTTGAGCTTTTCGGTGTGACCAACCGTTATACTAAAATGGCTTTCGCAAAAGAGCTGGGGTCCATTATGTCTGGCGGTACGGCGCCACTTGTCGCCTCGGCGCTGCTCTCATTTTACGGACACTGGTGGCCTATCGCCGTCTATTTCACCCTGATGGCCGCAATTGGGCTGGTGACGACTTTCTTCGCGCCAGAGACTCGTGGGCGGGATCTCAACTTGCCCGAGGATGCAATTTGAGGCCAGAGAACGTGAGGAGCGCGTTCTTTACCAAAGATTTTTGGGTCATAACGCCTTATGCTGTCTGGAAAAAAGATCACTCTGAACTCAATCAGGTAGGTGCCTTGTGACCCAATCACATTCACAACGCGTAACACGTTCTGATGTAGCAAAAGAAGCGGGAACATCTGTCGCTGTTGTCAGTTACGTTATTAATAACGGTCCGCGCCCCGTCGCCGAAGCGACCCGACAGCGCGTATTGCAGGCCATAAAAAAAACCGGTTATCGACCTAATGGTATAGCGCGCGCCCTGGCTTCAGGCAGCACGCAAACCTATGGACTCATTGCGCCAGACATCTCTAACCCGTTTATCGCCTCAATGGCGCATGCCCTGCAACGTGAAGCATTTTCTGATGGGAAAGTGCTCCTGCTGGGCGATGCGGGCGACAACAGCGGACGTGAGCGTGAACTGATCAACAATATGCTACACCGTCAGGTCGACGGGCTTATCTATACCAGTGTTGACCGGCATCCCTATATTGAGCTGATTCAGGAGAGCGGAACCCCCTGCGTCATGCTGGATCGCGTGGACCCTGGGTTGAATGTCAGTGTTATTCAGGTAGATGAACAACTGGCGGCCTGGCAGGTGACGAAGCATCTGATTGATCACGGTTACCGCGATATTGGCATTATTTGTGGTCCGCGTGAAATGTTGAACACCCAGGATCGTATCCGGGGATGGCAGCTAGCGCTGGAAGAGTCATCGCTAATTATCAACCCCTCCTGGATCTTTTCGACTAACTATACCCGCGCCGGAGGTTACGAGGCGACAAAACGCATGTTGCAAGGTAAACCGCCGCGCGCGCTGTTCGCAACCAATGAACAGCAGGCGCTTGGCTGTTTACGCGCTCTGGCAGAACAAGGATTACGCGTTCCACAGGATGTGGCGCTGGTCTGCTTTAACGCAACACAAGAATCGGCTTACAACGTACCTTCCCTGACCGCCGTCCGACAGCCTGTCGATAAAATGGCTCGTGCGGCAATTGATATGTTGAAAAACTGGGATGGAGAAGTTCGCCGCGTTGAATTTGAGTTTTTTTTACGAGTGGGAGAGTCGTGTGGCTGCCAGGGACATGAAGTACAACCTGAAACCAGATAAAAATAAATCTATGCGCGTGATTATCGACTGCGATCCGGGTAATGGCATTCCCGGCGCCAATATCGATGACGGCCTCGCGCTGGCACTCGCCATTGCCGCGCCGCAAATCTCTCTGGAGATGATCACAACTGTGGCTGGTAATACACCGGTAGAAATCGGATATGCAGTAGCCAAAGATTTCGTCCAACAATTAGGTGTACCCGTTTCTGTCTACCGTGGCGCCGCACGCGCGCTCAGAGAAGATCCGCAGCCCTGGCGGGAAAAGCTTGATCATGGTGTAGACCAATATGGCTTACGCCAACTCTGGGCTGACGTCCCCGTACCGCAGACATACCAGGCCACGAAGCCTCTTGCGCCTGAGGCGATAGGTGAGCTGATATGCAATAACCCCGGTGAGATAACGTTGGTCGCAACAGGCCCACTCACCAACGTCGCCATTGCTCTACAGCTCTATCCGCAGCTCGTTCATGCGGTGAAGAATATCGTGATCATGGGCGGAGTATTCAATGTTCCTGGCTATCTGAAAGACACTAATTTTGGCCTTGATCCAGAAGCAGCTCATGCCGTACTCACCAGCGGTGCGCCGGTCACATTGGTTCCGATGGATGTCACGACAAAAACCCAAATGCTTCATACCGATTTGGATCGTCTGGCTGCGGCAGAAAACGTTCTTGGTCGCTATCTGGAGAAAACCATTCGCCCGTGGATCACCTACTCTATGCAGACCCGCAATCTGCCTGGCTGCTGGATCCACGATGTTCTGACGATCGCCTGGTTGCTTGATCCCTCGCTCGCCGCAACGACAGAAGACTTTCTGGACGTCTCGCTTGAAGGCCTTACTCGTGGTATGACCTGTCGTTATGGACGTGACACATTACGCCTGGACGTGGGAATACCCGAGCCCAAAGGCGCGATGATAAAAATTCTACAGACTATCGATAACCATCAACTTCTTTCGCTGATTGAACACTACATCCATCGCTACGGCGCATAGCGATGCTGCACAGAAAAAGAAGGTATTCGCGCAGTGTGTAAGGTTATGTTTTTCTGGGGGAAAAATGAATACGTTAGCACTCATCCTCTCTGGTGAAGGAGAACCAATTTTAATTACATTATGCAAAATTTGCGTCGCTTTTTTCCTGGGAGGAATCATCGGGCTTGAAAGAGAATCAAAGGGAAAGCCTGTCGGGTTTAAAACATGTGTGATTATTTCAGTAGCCAGTTGTGCCCTGACCATTGTTTCGATTCAATCTGCGGAGTATTACGCTGAGATTTCAATGAATATCCGTAGCGATCCTATGCGCCTGGCCGCACAAATCATCAGTGGCGTGGGTTTTCTCGGTGCCGGGGTTATCCTCCATCGCCATGATGATGCGATATCCGGGCTAACAACCGCAGCCATCGTCTGGGCTTCTGCTGGCATAGGAATTACCAGCGGAGCCGGTTTTTATCTTCATGCCCTGCTTGCCACAGGGTTATTTCTGCTGGCTATAAAGCTCAGTTATTTTGTGATCTTTTTACAAACAAAAAACCAGCTCCCCGGCAAAGTAAAAATCCGCATTATTCTTGACGAAAAATCAGGGCTACAAACGCTGGTAGAAAGTATTAATCAGCAAAAAAGCATTATTGAGACCATTACTATCCGCGATGTAAAAAAGGGAAAAATAGAGGTCAACCTTAAGGTTGTGATCAGAAAAAAAATAACCTTGCCCGAACTGTACAGCAACCTTTCTACGCTCGAACACGTCTGCGCTATCGCGCTGGAACACTGAAAAACACGAGTATAAAACAAACTTCTTGACCTTCCCCTTGATGGAAGGTTTACCCTTTATCACAGTCAGTTAATCCTGTCATAAAGGAGTGTGTTATGTCTCAAACTATCGACCTGACCCTGGACGGTCTGTCCTGTGGTCACTGCGTCAAACGCGTGAAAGAAAGTCTTGAACAACGTCCTGACGTTGAACAGGCAGACGTCACGGTAACCGAAGCGCACGTTACCGGCAGCGCCAGCGCCGAAGCGCTTATTGAAACCATTAAACAAGCCGGTTACGGCGCGGAGTTAAGCCACCCAAAGGCTAAACCGCTGGCGGAGTCATCAATCCCGTCGGAAGCACTGACAGCGGTTCCCCCTGAGCTTCCGGCAGCGACGGCCGATGATGAAAGCCAACAGCTGCTGTTAAGCGGCATGAGCTGCGCCAGCTGTGTTTCCCGGGTGCAAAACGCGCTGCAAAGCGTACCGGGCGTCACACAGGCACGGGTAAACCTGGCGGAACGCACTGCGCTGGTAATGGGCAGCGCGTCCGCCGCAGATTTAGTGCAGGCGGTAGAGAAAGCAGGCTACGGCGCAGAAGCGATCGAAGATGACGTTAAACGCCGCGAACGCCAGCAGGAAACCGCACTCGCTACCATGAAACGCTTCCGCTGGCAGGCGATTGTCGCGCTGCTGGTCGGCGTGCCGGTGATGGTCTGGGGGATGCTCGGCGACAACATGATGGTCACCGCCGATAACCGCAGCCTGTGGCTGGCAATCGGCCTGGCGACCCTTGCCGTGATGGTTTTTGCGGGCGGACACTTCTACCGCAGCGCATGGAAAAGCCTGATGAACGGCACCGCCACGATGGATACGCTGGTGGCGCTCGGCACCGGGGTGGCCTGGCTGTACTCGATGAGCGTCAACCTGTGGCCGCAGTGGTTCCCGATGGAAGCGCGCCATCTCTATTATGAAGCCAGTGCGATGATCATCGGTCTGATCAACCTCGGACACATGCTGGAAGCCCGCGCGCGTCAGCGCTCTTCTAAAGCGCTGGAAAAATTGCTCGACTTAACCCCGCCGACGGCGCGCGTGGTCACTGATGACGGTGAAAAAAGCGTACCTCTGGCGGATGTACAGCCGGGCATGTTGCTGCGTCTGACCACCGGCGACCGTGTACCGGTAGACGGTGAAATCACTCAGGGTGAAGCCTGGCTGGATGAAGCGATGCTCACTGGCGAACCGATCCCGCAACAGAAAGGCGAAGGCGACAGCGTTCACGCCGGAACCGTGGTGCAGGACGGCAGCGTGCTGTTTCGCGCAAGCGCAGTCGGCAGCCATACCACCCTGTCGCGCATTATTCGCATGGTGCGCCAGGCACAGAGCAGCAAACCGGAAATCGGTCAGCTTGCCGATAAAATCTCCTCGGTGTTCGTGCCAGTCGTGGTGGTGATTGCCCTGGTGAGCGCAGGTATCTGGTATGTCTTTGGGCCAGCGCCGCAAATTGTTTACACGCTGGTGATCGCCACCACCGTCCTGATTATCGCCTGTCCGTGTGCGCTGGGTCTGGCGACACCGATGTCGATTATCTCGGGCGTCGGACGCGCCGCTGAATTTGGCGTCCTGGTACGCGACGCCGACGCGCTGCAACGCGCCAGCACGCTGGACACCGTGATATTTGATAAAACCGGTACGCTGACGGAAGGTAAACCGCAGGTCGTCGCCATCAGGACATTTGGCGATACCGATGAGGCGAGCGCCTTACGTCTGGCGGCCGCGCTGGAACAAGGCTCCAGCCACCCGCTGGCGCACGCTATCCTGGAAAAAGCCGCCGACGCCGCCCTGCCTCAGGTGAATAACTTTCGGACGTTACGTGGCTTAGGCGTTAGCGGCGAAGCGGACGGGCATACGTTGCTGTTAGGCAATCAGGCGCTGCTGAATGAACAACAGGTTGTCACGACCGCAATGGACGCTGAAATTTCAGCACAGGCTTCTCAGGGGGCAACGCCCGTATTGCTGGCGATTGACGGAAAAGCCGCGGCGCTGCTGGCGATCCGCGATCCGCTGCGTAACGACAGCGTCGCAGCGCTTCAGCGCCTGCACCGCGCCGGGTATCGTCTGGTGATGTTAACCGGGGATAACCCGACCACCGCCAACGCTATTGCCAAAGAAGCCGGGATTGATGAGGTGATCGCGGGCGTGCTGCCGGACGGTAAAGCCGATGCGATTAAGCGTCTGCAAAGTCAGGGACGTCAGGTCGCAATGGTCGGTGATGGCATCAACGACGCACCGGCGCTGGCGCAGGCGGATGTCGGCATCGCGATGGGCGGCGGCAGCGACGTGGCGATTGAAACTGCGGCGATAACCCTGATGCGCCATAGCCTGATGGGCGTAGCTGACGCGCTGGCCATCTCACGGGCGACCCTGCGAAACATGAAGCAGAACCTGCTCGGCGCGTTTATCTATAACAGCATCGGCATCCCCGTTGCCGCCGGGATTCTGTGGCCGTTCACCGGCACGCTGCTTAACCCGGTTGTGGCAGGCGCGGCAATGGCGCTTTCCTCAATTACCGTGGTGAGCAACGCCAACCGGTTGTTGCGCTTTAAACCAAAAGAGTAAGGTGCCTTATCGCCGGGTAGCACTAATGCTTATCCGGCCTACGCAGCACTCTCATCGTAGGCCGGATAAGACGCTTTTGCGTCACCATCCGGCATTTCACGCATTGCACCTTCCAGAGCCACACGCTAGCATGGTTTTCCACTAAGGGAGGGCGTATGGATCTGTTATACCGGGTAAAAGCGTTATGGGCTGCACTGCGCGGCAACCATTATACCTGGCCTGCCATCGACATCATGTTACCCGGCGATCGCTGTTTTCATCTTGTGGGCAGTATTCACATGGGAACGCGCGATATGGCCCCCCTTCCGGCAAAACTGCTTAAAAAGCTCAGGCAGGCGGACGCGCTGATTGTTGAAGCCGATGTTTCAGGCAACGATTCGCCTTTTACCGACCTGCCTGCCTTTGCCGACCTGGATCAGCGAATTAGCGACGAGTTACGTCAGCGCCTGCATAAAATCACCCATGAACTGGGCATTTCCCCTTCTCTCTTTTCGACCCAGCCGTTATGGCAAATCGCCATGATATTGCAGGCGACTCAGGCGCAACAACTGGGGCTGCGACCGGAATACGGTATTGATTACCAGTTGCTGAAAACGGCAAAACAGGCGCAAAAACCGATCATCGAACTGGAAGGCGCTTCCAGCCAGATCGATCTGCTGTGCCAGCTCCCTGATAACGGACTGGCGCTACTGGATGATACCCTGACGCACTGGCATACCAACGCCAGACTGCTGCAACAGATGATGAGCTGGTGGCTGAAATCGCCCCCGCAGAATAATGCTATTTCGTTGCCGAATACTTTCAGTCAGTCGCTGTATGATGTGCTGATGCATCAGCGAAATGTCGCCTGGCGGGAACGTCTGCATGCCATGCCGCCGGGTCGGTACGTCGTGGCGGTCGGCGCGCTTCATCTTTACGGGGAAGGCAATTTGCCTGCGCTAATGCGTTAAAAAAATGGCCAATATTTCTATTGGCCCGTCAAAGAGGAATTTCATCGTTATTATTATGCCAGGACGTAGCGCCCTAGTTATGTCGATTGTCGCTCAAAGTCACCATCCTGCCAATACTATTGCGCAAGATGGTACTATTTTTTAGACCACCATCAGGCGTATGCTTTAAGGGTATTTTGTCTGGGCCAGGAATAATTGCTATGACACCCGCCGTAAAATTACTCGAAAAAAACAACATTACTTTTCAGATCCACGCCTATGATCACGATCCGTCAGAAACCAATTTTGGCGATGAAGTGGTGCGCAAATTAGGCCTGAATCCTGATCAGGTTTACAAGACGCTGCTGGTTGCCGTAAACGGCGATATGAAGCACCTGGCGGTCGCGGTAACGCCCGTTGCCGGACAGCTGGATCTGAAAAAAGTAGCGAAAGCGCTGGGAGCTAAAAAGGTCGATATGGCCGATCCGATGGTCGCCCAACGGACGACAGGTTATCTGGTCGGCGGCATCAGCCCGCTGGGGCAGAAAAAACGGCTGCCGACGCTGATTGACGCACCGGCCCAAACGTTCGCCACCATTTATGTTTCCGGCGGCAAACGCGGGCTGGACATCGAGCTGGCGGCGGGCGATTTAGCCAAAATTCTGGATGCGAAATTCGCCGATATCGCTCGCCGGGATTAAGCGATTTTAGAATGATTGCCTGATGGCGCTACGCTTATCAGGCCTACAAACCGCATTGACCCGTACCGGCACTACGCCCTGTTACTGCCAGCTTACTTCGCCCTTCGGCTCATACGCGCTGGCATCCAGCGGTGAGTTCTTCTGCACGTACTCTTTCAGCACTTCCGCATCAATAAAACCGGTATTCACGTATCCCGGTTTATTATCAATTTGCGGATACCCGTCGCCGCCCGTCGCATTGAAGCTCAGCGTCGCCATCCGGTAGGTTTTCGCCGGGTCAACAGGCTCGTCTTTAATTTTCAGGTCATGAAGTTTGCCGTCTTTCGCCACAAAACTGACGTTCGCAAACTGCGGATACGCCCCGGAATCCGGCTTCATCTGCGCGACGGCGGTCAGGTAATCAATTACCTCTTTACCGCTCATGTCGACATAGACCACTACGTTGCCAAACGGCTGCACCTTGAGCACGCTTTTATAAGTAATGTTGCCGCCTTCAATCGAGTCGCGAATCCCCCCACCGCTCATCACGCCGAAATCGGCGCTGGTGCGCGCGATTTGCGCGGCCAGAATCAGATGGCCCATATTAGTCTGCACAAAGCGAACTTTGTTGCGATCCCCTTCAAGACGACCATTGACGCTGCCAATCTTCACGTCCAGCTGCGCTTTACCTTTGTTCTGGAATGGCGTCAGAAGCGAGAGCATTTGCTGATTTTCTGAAATTTCCGGGGTGTAAAGTACGCGCTCACTTTTCCCGTTATCCCAGGTGACTTTCTTCTTCAGGTTTACCGGAATGAGCTGATAGTTGACCATTTTCATCTCGCCGTTACGGAACTCAAAGTCCGCGCGGCCAACGTATTTCCCCCACTCATGCGCCTGCACAATCCAGATGCCGTTCTGCTTATCCGGCGCGCAAGGCGTACCCGGCACATAATCAACCTGCTTTTTGTTTTCGGACGCCATGCACACCGGGTCCTGTGAGTGACCACCCACAATCATCGCCAGCGAGCCTTTTGGCAGACTACGCGCCATTTCAACATCGCCCGGCGCGTTCGAACCGTGATCGCCGTTGTCATAGTGCCCCATGTGGGTAGTAGCGATAATGATGTCCGGCTTTTCATTCACTTGCAGTTCCTGAATCACCACCTTCGCCTCTTCGGCCGGTTTACGGAACTCGATATCGGTGAAGAATTCCGGGTTACCGATCTTCGCCGTGTCGTCCGTCGTCAATCCGAGGACGGCGATTTTCAGATCCTGGCGTTTAAAAATAGCCCAGGGCTTGAACAGGCGTTCTCCGGTACTCTTTTGGTAGATATTGGCGGAGAGGAAGGGGAATTTGGCCCACTTTTCCTGCTGACGCAGCACGCTGAGCGGATTATCAAACTCATGATTACCGACGGCCATCGCATCGTAGCCAATCAGGTTCATACCACGAAAGTCAGGTTCCGCGTCCTGCAAGTCGGACTCCGGTACGCCAGTGTTAATGTCGCCGCCGGAAAGCAGCAGCACGCTGCCGCCTTCAGCCGCAACCTCTTTGCGAATGCCGTCCACCAGCGTTTTTTGCGCCGATAAACCGTACTCGCCGTATTCGCTGCGCCAGAAATGGCCGTGGTGATCGTTAGTATGCAGAATGGTGATTTTATAGGTTTTATCTTTTTCATAAGCCTGAACAGGCTGGCTTGCCAGCGTAAACGCGGCAAACAATGCCAGCGCCACACCCCGTTTCAAAAATTTCATGCTTCTCTCCCTGACTCAATATCAACCGCTGAAATTACAATGATCTGAAATAATAGTCGAAAATGTTTTCAGAATTGAGACTTCCTTCAAACACCGTCCACAGGTATGTTAGTTGAGTAATAATTACAAATTCGATTATCCCCAACATCGCAAACAAAACAGAAGTGACATTCTATGGCAATGAGTGAACCAACCCAGCCGTTAGCGGGCGCCTCTGCTGCGGCGACTAAAGCACGCACCTCGTTTGGCATCTTAGGCGCGATCAGCCTGTCTCATTTGTTGAACGATATGATCCAGTCGCTAATTTTAGCGATTTACCCGCTGCTGCAATCAGAGTTTTCCCTGACCTTTATGCAGATAGGGATGATTACCCTGACCTTCCAGCTCGCCTCCTCTCTGCTCCAGCCGGTCGTCGGATACTGGACGGATAAATATCCCATGCCGTGGTCGCTCCCCATTGGGATGTGCTTTACGCTGAGCGGTCTGGTACTGCTGGCGCTGGCGGGCAGTTTTGGCGCCGTGCTGCTGGCGGCGGCGCTGGTCGGCACCGGTTCTTCGGTGTTTCATCCAGAATCTTCCCGCGTGGCGCGTATGGCCTCCGGCGGGCGCCACGGGCTGGCGCAATCCATCTTCCAGGTTGGCGGCAACTTCGGCAGCTCACTGGGGCCGCTACTGGCTGCTGTCATCATCGCGCCATATGGCAAAGGTAATGTGGCCTGGTTTGTATTAGCCGCGTTGCTGGCCATTATTGTGCTGGCGCAGATCAGCCGCTGGTATGCCGCGCAACACCGGATAAGTAAAGGAAAACCGAAGGCGACCATCGTCAATCCGCTGCCGCGCAATAAAGTGATACTTGCCGTCAGCGTGCTGTTAGTCCTGATTTTCTCCAAATACTTCTATATGGCGAGCATCAGCAGCTATTACACCTTTTATCTGATGCAAAAATTCGGATTATCGGTACAAAACGCACAGTTTCATCTGTTTGCCTTCCTGTTTGCCGTTGCGGCTGGAACGGTAATCGGCGGGCCTCTGGGTGATAAAATAGGCCGAAAATATGTTATTTGGGGCTCAATTCTGGGTGTAGCGCCGTTTACTCTCGTTTTACCCTATGCAACCCTGCACTGGACGGGGATTTTAACCGTGATAATTGGTTTTATCCTCGCATCGGCCTTTTCTGCCATCCTGGTGTATGCGCAGGAACTGCTTCCGGGGCGTATCGGTATGGTTTCTGGGCTCTTTTTCGGTTTCGCGTTCGGTATGGGAGGCCTTGGCGCTGCGGTATTAGGCCTGCTCGCCGACCACACCAGTATTGATTTGGTCTACAAAATATGTGCTTTCCTGCCACTTCTGGGGATACTGACCATATTCTTGCCTGACAACCGACATAAAGCCTGATTTTCCTGCGGCCAAAGGTAAACTTTGGTCGCACTCTCTTCCAGTCACCGTAAGCCTTTAGCTCACAGACACCCCGCCAGTTTTCCAATCCGTGCCTTTTTTATTCTAAATTCCACTTTTCATCAAATTTCAACAATTATTCATAAACATAAACATCGAAATTGTCATAAACTATTACCTGGAATTTTGGTTTCTCTGGCGCCATCGTTTGTGAGGCTGTGCGAGCGATGACGCCAGGGCGACCAAAAATGGATCAACATAACGACCAAAGGAGACGGAATGCATCACGCCACCCCGCTTATTACCACCATTGTTGGCGGCCTCGTGCTCGCTTTTATACTCGGCATGCTTGCCAATAAACTGCGTATTTCTCCTCTGGTGGGATATCTGTTAGCGGGCGTTCTTGCGGGGCCATTTACTCCGGGTTTTGTCGCGGATACCAAACTTGCGCCTGAACTGGCGGAGCTTGGCGTAATCCTGCTGATGTTCGGCGTCGGGTTGCACTTTTCATTGAAGGATCTGATGGCGGTAAAGGCCATCGCCATTCCCGGCGCGGTCGCCCAGATAGCCGTGGCGACGTTGCTGGGTATGGCGCTTTCAGCGGTGTTGGGCTGGTCGCTCATGACCGGTATCGTCTTCGGGTTATGTCTTTCAACCGCCAGTACCGTGGTGCTGCTGCGCGCGCTTGAAGAGAGACAGCTTATTGACAGTCAGCGCGGGCAAATCGCCATCGGCTGGCTGATTGTGGAAGATCTGGTGATGGTTCTGACGCTGGTTCTTCTGCCCGCCGTGGCGGGAATGCTGGAAAAAGGCGATGTCGGCTTCGCGTCGCTGGCAGTTGATATGGGCATCACCATCGGTAAAGTGGTGGCGTTTATCGCCATTATGATGCTGGTTGGGCGCCGTCTGGTGCCGTGGATTATGGCGCGCAGCGCCGCCACCGGCTCCCGTGAACTGTTTACCCTTTCCGTACTGGCGCTGGCGCTGGGCATCGCCTTTGGCGCCGTCGAGCTGTTTGATGTCTCCTTTGCGCTGGGTGCTTTCTTTGCCGGGATGGTGTTAAACGAATCAGAATTGAGCCACCGCGCCGCGCACGATACGCTGCCGCTTCGCGACGCCTTTGCGGTCCTGTTCTTTGTCTCCGTCGGGATGCTGTTTGACCCGTTAATCCTGATTCAACAGCCGATGGCGGTACTGGCTACGCTGGCCATTATTATCTTTGGTAAATCGGTTGCCGCTTTCTTCCTGGTTCGCCTGTTCGGGCACTCGCCGCGCACCGCGCTGACCATCGCCGCCAGCCTGGCGCAGATTGGTGAATTTGCCTTTATTCTGGCAGGTCTGGGCATGGCGTTGGATCTGCTGCCGCAGGCAGGGCAGAACCTGGTGCTGGCGGGCGCGATTCTGTCGATTATGCTCAACCCGGTGCTGTTTGCGCTGTTAGAGAAATACCTCGCCAAAACGGAAACGCTGGAAGAGCAGACGCTGGAAGAAGCGATCGAAGAAGAGAAACAGATTCCGGTGGATATCTGCAACCACGCGCTGCTGGTCGGTTTTGGCCGCGTCGGTAGTCTGCTGGGCGAAAAACTGATGGCGGCAGGCATTCCGCTGGTGGTCATTGAAACCTCACGTACCCGCGTGGATGAGCTGCGTGAACGCGGTATTCGCGCCGTACTGGGGAATGCCGCTAACGAAGAGATCATGAACCTGGCGCATCTGGACTGCGCTCGCTGGCTGTTGCTGACCATTCCGAACGGTTACGAGGCCGGTGAAATCGTGGCCTCCGCCCGCGAGAAATGCCCGCATATTGAGATTATCGCGCGCGCGCATTATGACGATGAGGTGGAATACATCACCGAGCGCGGAGCGAATCAGGTGGTGATGGGCGAGCGTGAAATTGCCCGCACCATGCTGGAGCTGCTGGAAACCCCGCCCGCAGGCGAAGTGGTGACGGGTTAAACGGTGTGATGCCGGATGGCGGTGTAATCACCTTATCCGGCCTACGATTTTCTTGTAGGCCCGATAAGCGCAGCGCCATCGGGCAATAACTCATCGATCCCAGTAAGACTCTTCGAGGCTGTCTTCCCGTTCCGGCAGACCGCGCGTCAACCGCGGGGAATGCTGGTTCAATACCTGATAACTCACACGGTTCGCATACTTACACACCTGCGCCAAAGACGAATAGGTCAGCCAGGTGAATTTATGCTTGCTGGAGTTAGGCACATTGGTGCGGTGATAATTATTGGCGGTAATATCATGTAACAGCGCCGCCAGCGCGCCGTCTCCCGCGCCATTGGTGTTCATGATTTTTTCCGGCCCGCCCATGTACGGGGCGATGTGCGAGTAGACCCGCAGCGGATGGAGACAATCTTTATGCCGCATCGCACGGCTGAACTCATACTGATTAAACTCGGCAATCGCCCCCGGCAGCAGCGGGTGCTGGGTTTTGCGTTTCGCTTCATCTTCGGTAAAGCCCGCCATATACAACCCAATCGGCCCGGCGGTACACAGCACCAGATCCACCCAGTCCAGCGCCTTATCAGACGCCAGCAGCGGATCGTTCTCGCCGGTTAACGCTTCCGCCTCTTCTTCATTCATCGCCAGAATGGAGACATGCTCTTTGAGGAACGCCTGCCACCACTGCGGATTATCGGCGATAACAAACTTCGTCCCCAGGGTCAGCACCACCGGCACATTATGCTTTTTCGCGTACTCAATGGCTTTCATGGTCGCTTCCGGCATCGGCTCGCCCGGTTTACAGCGCACCAGATAGGAGGTCAGCACCAGCGCAGATGCGCCCGCAATCACCGATTCCGGGATGCTCTCCGCCCGAAGCTGGTTCATGTGGCCGGGACTGATGGCGAAGGTACGCTCGCCGGATTCGCCAATCAGCGTAAAGCAGCGGCCAATGGGGCCATCAACCCCTTGCAGGTGGTTGAGGTCGGTACGGCTCGATGTGTTACATAAATAGCGATAGGCGTAGCTGCCAATCTCAATGTTGCTGCACATCACGCCCAGCAGAACGGAGCGATCGTCCGCCAGCACCGAGTAGTTGTGCATGGTGTTACCAATGGTGCCACCGGCAAACTGGTGGGTGATCAGGTTTTCACGCACCAGCTCCTGATACAACGCTTCTGCGACATCATCCTCAATCACCAGAGAATGCCCGGCGCTCAATCCATAACGTTTCACAAAGTCATCATCGACTTTCGCTTCAATATCCACCAGCGTCTGATCGATACCAACCACCCATGACGCGCTGGTTTCATTTTCAGCCTGAATTTGTTGCAACAGCGGGTCACGGGCATTAACGGGGAAATAGTGTTTGGATTTACGTTTACCGGGAAATTTCATGATTGTGTTTACAGGTGGATAACTGAGCGGTGCATGGTAGCACATTCCCCCCTGCCCGCGCGACGAGGCGCGGAGTTTCAATATCGGACGGTGAGATCGCAGTTTATTGGCGATCGCTTTCTACAATGGAGGCATTTCACAAGGAGCGCGTTATGAAGCCAGAAAACAAAATTCCCGTTCTCGATCTTATTTCTGCGCAGATGAGGGCCGTCATCAACGTTCATCAGGCGGAGCTGCCGCCGTGGCCTGCGGATGACATTGCGGCGCAGCGCCAGCACTACACCCGCGAGCGCCGGTTCTGGAACGCCGGAGCGCCGCAGATGACAACGCGGGCGGCGGCGGTTCCCACATCCTACGGCGAGGTCGCCACGCGTCTGTATTATCCACAGCACAACAGCAGGGCAACGCTGTTTTATCTGCACGGCGGCGGATTTATTCTCGGCAATCTGGATACCCACGACCGCATTATGCGGCTGCTGGCGAGCTATACGCGGTGTACGGTCGTCGGCATCGACTATACGCTCTCTCCCGAGGCGCGTTTCCCACAGGCGATTGAGGAGACCGTCGCGGCATGTCGGTTCTTTCATCAACGCGCCGATGAATACGCATTGAACATGGCGCAAATCGGTTTTGCCGGGGATTCCGCAGGCGCTATGCTGGCGCTCGCCAGCGCGCTGTGGCTGCGCGATAAGCAGATTGTATGCGGGAGCGTGGTCGCCACGCTGCTGTGGTATGGTCTCTACGGGTTACAGGATTCGCCCAGTCGCCGTTTGTTTGGCGGAGAATGGGACGGCTTAACCCGTCAGGATCTGGAGAGGTATGAAAACGCCTATCTGCGTGACGAGCAGGATCGCGAATCCCCCTGGTATTGCCTGTTCAATAACGATCTGACCCGCAATGTGCCGCCCTGCTTTATTGCCGGCGCGGAGTTCGATCCGTTACTTGATGACAGCCGTCTGCTGCACCAGACGCTCCAGGCGCATAATCAGCCCTGTGAGTACCGGATGTACCCCGGCACGCTGCACGCCTTCCTGCACTATTCACGCATGATGAAAACCGCGGACGATGCGCTACAGGATGGCGCGAGTTTCTTTATGGCGCAGTTAAAATAGCCTCAGAGGTACGGCGCGGTCAGCTTCAGCATCATATCGATGTGTTCCGGCGCAGCATTGAGCGCCGGAATGTATTCGTATTTTTTACCGCCCGCCTCAAGGAAGATTTCCCGGTTTTGCAACGCGATCTCCTCCAGCGTTTCCAGACAATCCGCCGCAAAACCCGGACACATCACCTGAATATGCCCGGTGCCTTTTTCGCCCAGCATTTTCAGCGTTTCGTCAGTATACGGCGTCAGCCACGGCTCGCGGCCAAAGCGCGACTGGAAGGTCATCATCACTTTTTCTGGCGCCAGACCAAGCGCGGAGACCAGTTCACGGGTAGTATCGCGACAGCGTTGCGGGTAGTCGTCGCCTTCATCAGCGTAACGCTGCGGGATGCCGTGATACGAGAGCAGCAGCAAGTCCGGCTCGCCATGTTGGGCAAACGAGGCACGGGCGCTATTTGCCAGGGCGGTGATATAGCTATTGTCATCAGCGTAGTCACGAATAAACGAGACGCCTGGAATACTGCGTTTACGCGCCAGAATACGCGCCAGTTCGTCCCAGACGGCCGCCACCGTCGAACAGGAGTATTGTGGGTAGAGCGGCAGCACCACGATGTGATCGACGTGGTTCGCCAGCAGTTCATCGACCGCGCTTTCCAGCGACGGCGAACCGTAGCTCATCCCCAGCGCAACGGGCGTATCCGGGAGACGCTCTGCCAGCGCCTGCTGTTGCTCCCTGCTGTAAACCAGCAACGGCGATCCGCCTTCCTGCCAGATAGACTGGTACAGTTTTGCGACACGCGGCGCGCGCAGCGGCAAAATTACACCACGCAAAAGCGGCCACCACAGCAGGCGGGAAGTATCCACCACGCGCTCATCGCTTAAAAATTGCTTCAGATAGCGTTTAACCGCTTCAGGAGTTGGGGCATCGGGAGTGCCGAGGTTAGCCAGCAGGATACCGGTTTTCGTCTGACGCATTACCGCCTCTTATTGATTCAAATTGTTGATAATTGTAGCGGAAAAGCGAGGAAGAAGAACTAATTGCTGTGAGAGGTAAGATGAGAATTTGCCTGATGGCGCTACGCTTATCAGGCCTACAAGAAAATCGTAGGCCGTAGGCCCGATAAGCGTAGCGCCATCGGGCAATTTACGGATTAACCGAGGATTTTTTCAAGGTCGGCACGCACATCGGCAACGGCCTGAGTACCGTCCACTTTTGCGTATTTAGTGTTACCCGCTTCCGCTTCTTTCTGGTAATAACCAATCAGCGGCGCAGTCATCTGATGGTATTCCACCAGACGCTTACGAACGGTCTCTTCCTGATCGTCTTTACGGGTGGTCAGCTCTTCGCCGGTCACATCGTCCTTGCCTTCCACTTTCGGCGGATTGAATTTGATGTGATAAACACGGCCAGACGCCGCGTGCACGCGACGGCCCACGATGCGGTCAACGATCAGCTCGTCCGGTACGTCGAATTCGAGAACATAGTCAACCGCAATGCCCGCTTCTTTCATGGCGTCAGCCTGCGGGATTGTACGCGGGAAGCCGTCCAGCAGGAAACCGTTGCGGCAATCGTCCTGCGCGATACGCTCTTTTACCAGCGCAATCACCAGCTCATCGGTCACCAGCTTGCCGGCGTCCATGATGTCTTTCGCTTGTTTACCCAGCTCGGAGCCAGATTTCACGGCGGCACGCAGCATGTCGCCAGTGGAGATTTGCACAATACCATATTTCTCCATGATGAACTGAGCCTGAGTTCCTTTACCCGCGCCCGGAGCGCCAAGCAGAATGATACGCATTACGAAAATCCCCTTAAAGGTTGTCGATATTTTTTAAAAAAGCGCTAAACGATACCACCATCACGCAATTCGCTCAAGGAAGGCGCCCTGCGCTGAAACGGTTAACGGCGGGAAAATGAAGAAAAAGAGAGGATAAAATAAAAAATGCCCGATGGCGCTGCGCTTATCGGGCCTACATAAGCAACCTGCTCGTAGGCCCGATAAGCATTAGCGCCATCCGGCATGACGCGGTGCCGATTAAGACACCAGCAACTGGTTCATACGACGGATAAACTGGTTCGGATCTTCCAGCGTACCGCGTTCGGCAAACAGCGCCTGATCCAACAGCAGCTCTACCCACTCGTTAAACTGCGCTTCGTCCTGGGTATCCGCCGTGCGTTTCACCAGTACGTGATCCGGGTTGAGTTCAAAGATGTATTTCACTTCCGGCACGGCCTGACCGGCAGCGGCAAACAGCTTCGCCATCTGGGTACTCATCTCATCAGCGTCGGTGGTGACAATGGCCGGAGTATCGGTCAGACGATGCGTCAGACGCACCTCTTTCACACGATCGCCCAGCAGGGTTTTCACGCGCTCAACGAACGGCGTCAGCGCTTTTTCCGCTTCTTTTGCGCTTTCATCGACTTCATCCGCCAGTTTTTCCAGCGATTCGTCAACTTTAGATACGGACTGGAACGCCTTACCGTCGAACTCGGTCAGGTAATTCATCATCCACTCATCAATGCGATCGGAAAGCAGCAGCACTTCGATGCCTTTCTTACGCAGCAGCTCCAGGTGCGGGCTGCTCTTCGCCGCCGCGTAGCTGTCTGCCGTGATGTAGTAGATCTTCTCCTGCCCTTCTTTCATGCGGGAGATATAGTCTTCCAGAGAGACGGTTTGTGCGGAAGAGTCCGTATGCGTTGAGGCAAAGCGCATCAGTTTCGCGATGGCTTCCTGGTTGGCATGATCTTCCGCCGGGCCTTCTTTCAGCACCAGACCAAACTGTTTCCAGAAGGTCTGGTATTTTTCCGCATCGTCTTTCGCCAGTTTTTCCAGCATTTGCAGAACACGTTTGGTCAACGCGCTGCGCAGGTTGCGGGTAACGGTGCTGTCCTGAAGGATTTCGCGGGAAACGTTCAGCGGCAGATCGTTGGAATCAATCAGACCACGCACGAAGCGCAGATAGTTCGGCATAAACTGCTCGGCGTCGTCCATGATAAAGACGCGCTGTACGTACAGTTTCAGCCCATGTTTGTGATCGCGGTTCCACATATCCCACGGCGCCTGAGACGGGATGTACAGCAGGCTGGTGTACTCCTGCTTACCTTCCACGCGGTTGTGGCTCCAGGTCAGCGGGTCGGTGAAGTCGTGAGCAATGTGCTTGTAGAACTCGTTGTACTCGTCGTCTTTGATTTCTGACTTGTTACGCGTCCACAGCGCCTGCGCCTTGTTGATTTTCTCCCAGGAGACGATCGTTTCACCGTCTTTTTCTTCCTGTTTTTCAATCTCTACCGGCAGTGCGATATGGTCGGAATATTTGCTGATGATGGAGCGTACGCGCCAGTCATCAAGGAACTCGTCTTCGCCTTCACGCAGGTGCAGGGTGATTTCCGTACCGCGATCGTCTTTAGTGATATCCGCAACGGTGTACTCACCTTCGCCCGCCGATTCCCAGAACACGCCGTTTTCCGGCTTATCGCCCGCCGCGCGGGTACGCACGGTCACTTTATCCGCGACGATAAACGCAGAGTAGAAGCCGACCCCGAACTGGCCGATCAACTGGCTGTCTTTCGCCTGATCGGAACCCATGGATTCAAGGAAAGATTTAGTGCCGGATTTCGCAATGGTCCCCAGATGATCGATAACGTCATCACGGTTCATCCCCACGCCATTATCGGCGATGGTCAGCGTACGCTTATCTTTATCGAAGGAGACACGCACGCGCAGCTCGCCGTCGCCTTCATACAGATCCGGGTTCGACAGCGCGCGAAAACGCAGCTTGTCCGCCGCATCTGAGGCGTTAGAGATAAGCTCACGCAGGAAAATTTCTTTATTGGAGTACAGAGAATGGATCATCAGGTGCAGAAGCTGTTTTACTTCTGACTGAAAACCACGAGTTTCTTGTCCTTTCATTGGATAAATACCTCAACAATGCCATTTACAAGGTCAAAATGCGTTGAGGGAGAGATGGGGACGGGAAATGAGTTTTCAAGCGGGAGAACGCGAATGTTCTCCCGATTGATTAAAAACGAATCTTATGACGCCCGGCAAGCGAGTGGGACAGCGTGGTGCCGTCGACCATTTCCAGTTCGCCGCCCACCGGTACGCCGTGGGCGATACGGCTGGCTTCAACGCCATATTGCGCACAAAGTTCGGCAATATAGTTCGCGGTAGCCTCCCCTTCGACCGTCGGGTTGGTCGCGAGGATCACTTCGCTGAGCTGTTCTGACGCCAGACGCTGCTCCAGACGATCGAGACCGATATCGTCCGGCCCGATGCCGTCGAGCGGCGACAGATGCCCCATCAGCACGAAGTAGCGGCCAGAGAATTGCCCGGTCTGCTCAATGGCGTAGATGTCCGCCGGACTCTCCACCACGCAGATTTGACCGTTTTCCTGACGACGCGGATTCGAACAGATATTGCACACGTCCTGCTCAGTGAAGGTGCGGCAATCGGCACAGTGGCCGATTTCCGACATCGCCCGGGTGAGCGCTTGCGCCAGACGCATCCCGCCGCTGCGGTCACGCTGAAGCAGCGTAAACGCCATGCGCTGCGCTGACTTCGGGCCAACGCCCGGCAGACAGCGCAGTGCTTCCATAAGCTGAGTTAACAGCGGGCTGGTTTGCATCAGAACGGCATCTTAAAGCCAGGCGGCAGTTGCATACCGGAGGAGACAGACGCCATCTTCTCTTTCTGGGTCTCTTCAATGCGACGCGCCGCATCGTTGAACGCCGCAGCGACCAGATCTTCCAGCATCTCTTTATCGTCTTCCAGCAGGCTTGGGTCGATTTCCACGCGACGGCAGTTGTGCGCACCGTTAATGGTCACTTTCACCAGACCTGCGCCAGACTCGCCGGTGACTTCCAGTTTGGCGATTTCTTCCTGCATCTGCTGCATTTTTTCTTGCATCTGCTGGGCTTGCTTCATCAGGTTGCCCAGACCGCCTTTTCCAAACATAAGCTCTCTCTCTTGATGGTTTACAATCGCAAGCCGGGCTTACGATCAAATGGGGCGAATACTCTCTTCATCCAGATCCGCGTCAAAGAATCGACGCAGCGTCTGAATGTTGTTATCCGCGATAATCGACTCACGCGCCTGCGCAAGTTTCTCTTCATAAATCGCCTGACGCCACTCCAGCGGCGTTCGCACCGCCGGATTATCATCTTCAACGATGGTCAGTTCAACCGTCGTTCCCGTCAGGGCGCTCAATGCTTCCGCCAGCTTTTGCTGCGCGCCAGTGGAGTTAAGGTGTCGCTGCGTGGAGCGCAGATGCAGGCAAATGGTATTGCCGTTCTCCTCTTTCCAGGCGTTTAACGCCACCTGTTCCACCAGCTTCGGCAGGGAGAGCTGGCTAATTTGTGCCGCCCACGGATCGCGTTCAGTCGCTTCCGTGGCCAGTTTGGTCGCCAGTTCCGGTGTTTTTTCATGCTCCAGCGCCTTTTTCAGCGCTTTCGGCGTGGCCACAACCTCTTTTACTTCCACCACCGGATTGGTCGCCTTCCAGCGGTAGGCTTCTTTCTTCGTCGGCGTCTGTTCCAGCGCAGACGGCGCCGGACGCGCCTGAACGCGTTCAGAGACAGAGGCTAATCTTTCCAGCGCAGCGTTATTTACCGGCCGCGCGCGGGAAGCGGCTGCCGGTTCACTCTTTTTTGTTTTGGTTGCTCCCTGAGCACGCTGAAGCTGGTTGCGCGCCGCCAGCACCTGGCTGGTGGCATCTGGCAACGGCACCTCCTGGCGTACCGGAGCGAATTGTTGCGAAGGCACCTGCGTCGGCGTCATCACCGCCGTTGGCGCGACCGGCGCAAAAGATTGCTGCGGTCTTTCCGGTTCCGGCAGCGGCATACGTGGGTGGAATGCCAGCGCGCGTAATAGCGTCATTTCAACGCCCATCCGTCTGTCCGGCGCGTAAGGCAGCTCTTTGCGGCCAATCAACAGCGTCTGGTAATAAAGCTGTATGTCCGCTGGCGGCACAGTTCGCGCCAGTTCACGCATGCGCTGCTCAATCGCCGCCATATCGTTACCCAGCGCGGCAGGCGACAGCTGCACCATCGCAATGCGGTGCAACAGCCCCAGCATTTCGACCAGCAGCGCTTCCCACTCAATACCGCGCGCGGCGGCATCATTCACCAGCGACATCACGCGCTCGCCATTGGCGGCAACCACCGCCTCGACCAGCGAAAGCGCCTGGTCATCATCCAGCGTGCCGAGCATCGCGCTCACCGCCAGGGTGGAGACCTGCCCGTCACCGCTGGCGATCGCCTGGTCGGTCAGGCTTAGCGCATCGCGCAGGCTGCCATCCGCTGCGCGGGAGAGCAGTTGCAGCGCGCGCGGCTCATGCGCGATATGTTCTTCGTTAAGGATATGCTCAAGCTGATGGCGAATTTGTTCGACATCCAGCGCCTTGAGATGGAATTGCAGGCAGCGCGACAAAATCGTCACCGGCAGCTTCTGCGGATCGGTGGTCGCCAGCAGGAATTTGACGTGCGCGGGCGGTTCTTCGAGCGTTTTAAGCAACGCGTTGAAGCTGTGCCGCGAGAGCATATGCACTTCGTCGATCAGATAGACCTTAAAGCGGCCGCGCGCGGGTGCGTACTGGACGTTATCCAGCAGGTCGCGGGTATCTTCCACTTTGGTGCGCGACGCGGCGTCGATCTCAATCAGATCGACAAAACGCCCCTGCTCGATTTCCCGGCAGTTGTCACATACGCCGCACGGCGTGGCGGTGATGCCGGTTTCACAGTTCAGTCCCTTCGCCAGCAGACGGGCGATGGAGGTTTTACCGACGCCACGGGTGCCGGAAAAAAGATATGCGTGATGAATACGCCCTAACGACAAGCCGTTCGCCAGTGCGGTCAGCACATGTTCCTGGCCGACGACGTCAGCAAAGGTTTGTGGGCGCCATTTTCGGGCTAAGACCTGATAACTCATTGGCTGGCTCTGAAACGCTGGAAGGTGGATTCATGGGGGGAATGCTAACACAACCTCGCAAATACAGCGAGGTTGTGAGGCTTTATTCGCGACGCTCACCCTTTTGAGCCGCCGCAAGCGGCGTTCAAAACGCAAATGCGTTTTGTCGAGCGCTGGCCGGAACCAGAGTGGCGAATAAGATAGCCTGAATCAGTGCCCCGGGAAGGGAACCAGGCTATAACAGGTAATCCCCTGTTTTGCCAGACGCTGCTCACCACCCAGATCGAACAGATTGATGATGAAAGCGGCATCGGTCACTTCCCCACCCAGGCGACGGATCAGCTTCACAGTCGCTTCGATCGTGCCGCCAGTCGCCAGGAGATCATCCACCACCAGCACTTTATCGCCCGGTTTGATGGCATCAACGTGGATTTCCAGCTGATCGGTGCCGTACTCCAGCTCATAGCTTTCAGCGATCGTTTCACGCGGCAATTTGCGCGGTTTACGCACCGGAACAAACCCGACGCCCAGGCCCAGCGCGACCGGCGCGCCAAACAGGAAGCCACGCGCTTCGGTGCCGACAACTTTGGTGATGCCTGCATTTTTGTATCGTTCAACCAGCAATTCAATGCTGAGCGCATAGGCTTTCGGGTCTTCCAGCAAGCTGGTGACATCACGGAAAAGAATGCCCGGTTTCGGGTAATCGTGAATGCTTTTAATGCTATTTTTGAGAAACTCAAGCTGCTGTGCAGTCGCGGTCATGGATATATGCCTGCTATTACGGTGTTACTCACGGCGCGAATTAAGGGGGTCAAAGTAACGATTGTTTAACCTTTAACCGTCTGCGCCTGTGCTCGAAAACGGTCGAATTTACTGGCTGCGTAAGACAATTGCAACAGCGATTATTGCGCTTCAGTGCTTTTGTTGCTTTTCATCAATCACCGGTATCCGCCACATAAAAATCAACAGGCAGGCCAGGATCGCCAGCAGCAGTATTCGTACCCACATCATATGCACCAGCCAAAGCGAGATACCGAATGTAATCAATATCAATGCAATAGCGCGTGGTTTCGCCCCCGGCGGCATCGCGCGATGCTTTTGCCAGTGACGCAAATAGCCGCCAAACCAGGAGCGGTAAAGCAGCCAGTCATGAAAGCGCGGCGACGAACGGGCAAAACACCAGGCCGCCAGTAAAATAAACGGTGTAGTGGGCAATAGCGGCAACACGACGCCCAGCGTCCCTAACACTACCGCCAGCCAGCCAATGATGATTAAAATAGTACGTTTCATAATGACAGTACGTAGCACACAAGGCTGCTACTGTAGCATAACAGTTATCATTTTCATCGGAGTGTTACATTGAAAACCGCCATGCTGTTACACAGGCTGGAAAGCCAGCTCGCCAGTCTGCGCCAGCAGAGCGCGCCGCTGGCACAGCATGCGACGCTCAGCGCACGCTTTGACAGGCATCTTTTTCGCACCCGCAGCACGCTATTGAAGGCGTATCTGGATGAAGCCGGAACCAACCTTGACGCGTTGCGCCATGCGGTTGAACAACAGACGCTGCCGCAGATTGCCTGGCTGGCGGAACGCCTGGTTTCACAGATTGAGGCGATAACACGAGAAACCGCGACCTGGTCGCTCAGGGAGTGGGACAGCGCCTCCCCGGGGCTGGCGCGCTGGCAACGTAAACGCGTAAAACATCAGGAGTTTGAGCGTCGTCTGCTGGAAATGACCGAGGAGCGTAAAGCCCGTCTGGCGCAGGTCACCGGCTTCACCGAGCAGCAGGCGCTGCACCGGGAAATCGAGGCGTTTGAAGGCCGTCTGGCGCGCTGTCGTCATGCGCTGGAAAAAATAGAGCGCGTACTGGCGCGCCTGACCCGTTAACCACTGGAGAAAATATGTCGCTTGAGAATGCCCCGGACGACGTCAAACTGGCCGTCGATCTGATCGTCCTGCTTGAAAAGAATCAGCTGCCCGCGCAAACCGTGCTACGCGCGCTGGAAATTGTGAAGCGTGATTATGAAAACAAACTAAAAAACGCGGAAGACGCCTCGCAAAGCGATTAAAAGGGAGCTGGTGCGTCCTCACCGTCAATGTCAGAGTCTGCGTCGGGACACAATGACGACGGACAGTTCATGGAACGACTTTCAACCACGCCGCATGATGCGGTATTTCGGCAACTGCTGACGCAAAAAGCGATCGCGCAGGATTTTTTACAGATCCATTTACCTGACACTTTTCTTCGCATCTGCAATCTGGATTCCCTGACGCTGGAGTCAGGAAGTTTTGTCGAAGACAATTTACGGGCCAGCTATTCAGACATCCTCTATTCCCTGCAAACTACGCATGGACCAGGCTACGTTTATGCGCTGATTGAGCATCAAAGCAAACCCGATAAATTCATGGCGTTTCGCCTGATGCGTTATGCCATCGCCGCCATGCAGCGGCATCTTGATGCCGGGCACGACACGCTGCCGTTAGTGGTTCCCTTACTGTTCTACCACGGGTCAATTAGCCCGTGGCCCTACAGCCTGAACTGGCAGAATATGTTTTGTGAGCCCGCGCTTGCCAATAGCCTTTACAGCAATGAATTTGCGCTGGTAGACCTGACCGTAATGCCGGATAATCAGGTCATACGGCATCGGCGAATGGCGATGCTGGAGCTACTGCAAAAGCATATACGCCGACGCGATCTGGCCGAATTACAGGATCAATTAATCACGCTATTAACGCAGGAACACCTGACCCGCAGCCAAATCAGCGTGCTGATACACTATATGTTGCAGGTTGGGAATACCACGGACCCCGGCGCGTTGATCCGCAAACTGGCCAGCAGCGCCCCCCAGTATAAGGAGCAACTGATGAGCATTGCCGAATGGCTGGAAGAGAAAGGCAGAGCAGACGGACTGCAAAAAGGAATGCAACAGGGAATGCAGCAAGGACGGCAAAAGGGCTTAGAAGAAGGTCGTCAGGCCGAAGCGCGCAGCATCGCTCTCAAAATGCTCGACAGCGGTCTGGCCCCCGATCTGATCACCCACCTAACCGGACTCTCGCCAGAAGAGCTGTCTGCGCTCTCCCATTAGAGGCACTCAGGGCGGCCTGGCCGCCCTGAACAGAACTTAGCCCACCGACGGCGTCGGATCGTCGCCTTTGATTTCGCGTTTAACTTCCGTCACTTCGTCATCTTTCTCATTGCGCAGATGCACTTCAAGCTGGTTAAAAGCGATGTCGATGTTATTTTCACGACACAAACGATCGATGGTCCGGTTCAGCTCATCCACCGTATGGCTGCGATCGCGCAGTTCACGCACGTACAGACGCAGTTCATGATCGAGCGTACTGGCGCCAAACGTGGTAAAGAACACCGCAGGTTCTGGCTCACGCATCACTTTCGGGTGCTCCGTCGCCGCCTGCAACAGCACTTTTTTCACTTTGTCCAGATCCGAGCCATAGGCGACGCCAAGGCGGATCACCAGCCGGGTGGTGGTGTCGGACAGCGACCAGTTGATCAATCGTTCGGTCACGAAGGCTTTGTTCGGAATGATCACCTCTTTACGATCGAAGTCGGTAATGGTGGTCGCACGAATACGGATCTTGCTGACCGTCCCGGAGAAGGTGCCGATAGTCACCGTATCGCCAATGCGTACCGGGCGTTCAAACAGGATAATAATGCCAGAGACGAAGTTACCGAAAATCTCCTGCAAGCCGAAACCAAGACCAACCGATAACGCCGCCGCCAGCCACTGTAGTTTGTCCCACGATACGCCAAGCGATCCGAATACCGTCATCGCGCCAACGGCAATGATGATGTAGTTGAGGATCGTGGTGATCGCATACGAAGCCCCCTGGCGCATTTTCAGTCTGGAAAGTACCAGAACTTCCAGCAGGCCAGGTAAGTTACGGATCAGCGCCCAGGCCACCATTGACACAATAATGGCAAACAGCAGGCTGCCCATCGTAACGTTTTTAACCACCGCAGCGCCCGCTTCCGTGCCGTTGTAGTGCCAGAGCGTGATGCTGTCGAGATAGCTGAACACGGTGATCAGATCGGACCAAATCGCCCAGAACATCACCCCGAACAGGGCAATCATCAGCAGCATGGTGATGCGCAGCGTTTGCTGGTTAACCTGTTCCAGCGCAATGGTCGGTTCTTCCTGCGGCTCCGCGCCTTCCGCCCCCTCTTTCACCAGATTCTGACGACGCGCCAGCGCACGGCGCCAGGCAATACGACGCGCCGCGACGCTCAGGCCGCGTAACACGGTCTGATACAGCAGGTTCCAGATAATCACCAGATAGACGGTTTCAATCCAGCGCCCGGACAGGCGTAGCGTGGTATAGAAATAGCCCGTCGCGGTCAACACCATCAACGCAACGGGAATGATTGAAAGCACGGTAATCGTGATCAGACGTAAACCATGCGACTCCTTATCACGCCAGCTATCGCGGCACATTGGCCACACCAGCAAAGTAATAAGCAGAAGGTTGAGGAAAATCACCACCTGCCCCAGCACATCGTCCATCAGATGCAGCGGAGAAAGTTCAGCGACCACCGACCAGAAATGCAGCGGCAGTAGCGCCAGACTGATGCGCACAATCTGACGGCGCCAGTGGCTGGTCAATTTCGCCGGCATGCCGAAGTGCCGAATGGCAACGCCCTCTTTTTCCAGCACCTTCCAGCACAGACCGAATACCAGCCAGAACAACGCCAGCTTTTTACTGAACGCCCATAACAGGTCGCTAATATTCAACTGCATGGTGAGGAGGATCAGCCCCACCGCAAGGATTATCAGACAAACCGGCAAGGCGCGAATCAGATCGATGAAAATCGCTTTCGGCGTATTGAGCTGGCTGTCGTTACGCAATGAGCCCACCGCGGCCGCCAGCTTCTCCTGGTACGCTTTAAGCCATTTCAGTCGCCAGCGAATCACCCCGGCGATCAGCAGCAAAGGCAGCCCCGCGAGGAATGCGATGAATACCGCAGGCCAGGCCTTTTCCCAGTTCACCGTAATTTTCATCGACCTGAACTGATCTTTCAGCGTTTGCGGGAAGGCTTTAATCCAGTCCCAGTCCATCGGGCGGTTACTGTTAACCCAAAAGATTTGCTGAGTCAGGATCTCTTTAAGGTTTTTCGAGACGCTCATCAGCTGCTGTTGATTGATTTGCAGGTTAATGGCCATCATCAGCTGATTGCCCAGTTGCTTATTCAACTGATCCAGCAATTCCCTGCGCATATCAACCACTTGCAGCAGCGCATCATGCACTTCGTCATTAACCTCGTCAGTGTGCCCTTCTTCCAGTTTGGCCACAAAGGCGTCGTTCTGGAACAAAGCGTCACGCTGCTGGTTAACTTCAAACTGCTCCAGACGCAAATCCGCAATCCGGTTGGTCATATCGACAAGTTCATCTGCCGACGGCAGCGTTTGCTGCTGCTGATACAAGATACGCGACAACAGCAAACTGCCTCTCAGCACCGCAATCTGCTCTTTGATATTGCGCTCTGATTGCAGCGCGCGATCAAGCCAGTTTTTGACTTTGATGTTCTGCTGCATGAGCGCGTTGCCGTTTTCGGTTGCCGTGATCAGGCGCTGGCTCAGTTGATGATTGACATCCAGCTCCTGCTTCACAAGAGGGTTAGCCTGAATACGCGCCGTTTCATCCGGCGAGATCGCCTCCTGCGCCGTCTTCTCGGTTAGCGTCAGACGTTTGCTGTTGACCGCTTCCTGCAAAAGCTGGAGCTGGTGTTCCAGTCGATTGGTGTTCGCCGTGACGTAATCGCGTTGCTTTTGCAGGGTATCCTGCAAAACCGTATTGCCTTCCAGACTTTTGCGCTGCTGATCGATTTGCGCGTTAAGCAACGCCTGTTGCGCCTGTAGCAGAGCCTGTTGACTCGGGCGCAATGCGCCATCCCCGACACTGGTGCCGTCCAGTCGATTACGGATTTGCTGCATTTGCTGCGACGCGGTATACATCGCGTTTTGTACACGCTCAGGCTGCGTCTGGAGCGAAACCAGCTGACTATTGTAAGTCGCCAGATCGTTTTGCGAGTTCTGCAAATCGTCCAGCACCTGCGCAACCCGAAGTTCCAGCTGGCGCAGCGAAAGCGTGCTCAACGTTTTTCGCGTTTCGTCGTCATTATCCACATCGCTGAGGGCATTCAGCGCGTCCGTCGCCTGACGCATTTTTTCCGGCGCCTGCGCGACTTTCTGACGTAATTGCGTGGTCTCCTCTTTTACCCGATCGATTTTATCAAGCGTGGCGAGCGTATCGATGAGATCCTGCTGGACCAGTTTATCCAGCGCCGAGAGGTCTTTCTGTTTACCCAGCGCATCCAGCTGGCTTTGCACGTCTGCTTTCGACGGCAGATCGCCATTCGTTTGCGCACGGGCAAACGCCAACGACTGACCGCACAGCAATAACACAAAGAAAATGATTGAGATAAAAACAAGATGCGATGAACGTTTATAGAGCTGCAACATAGTCATGGGAGTGAAGGTTTCTGAACCGGAAGAATGACCGGAAATAGTCAAGCCGCAAGAATATCACGGCGGTGACGGACAGAATAGCGGAACGGAAAATGTCCAGGATAATTCCTGGAATGATATCAGGGGCTTTCGAGGGCAGGCGCCGCTCTCAGCGTCGGGCAAAGCAGATACATTTCCAACAAGATGGCGACGTAATCTCGCGCTTCTTTTTTCAGATCAAAGGATTGCGGCGCAAAGAGCCAGTTTTCCATGATGCCGGAAATATAGCCGCGCATTAATATTGCCGCACGGCGCGTCATCAGGTTTCCCGGGAGCATTTTTGCTTTAATACAATGTGTTAGCGTTTGTTCAATGCGATCATAGCTTTCCACGCAGATGCTTCGCTGCGCCTGTTGCACTACCGCCATTTCACCCACGAATTCGCATTTGTGGAATATAATTTCCATCAATAAACGTCGGCGCTCTTCCGTCACGGTTGCTTCAAGAAGATGGACTAAAATTTCTCTTAATACTGATAGTGGATCGTCGGGGAATTTTGCCTGATACTCAATCTCAAGCTCACCAATATTGGATTCTGATAGCTCCCAGATTTCACTGAATAAATCCGACTTGTTTTTGAAGTGCCAATAGATTGCACCGCGTGTGACGCCAGCGGCTTTTGCAATCTCCGCGAGCGAAGTGGATGATACCCCTTGTCGCGAGAACAAACGCAGAGCTACATCCAGGATGTGTTGCCGAGTTTCCTGTGCTTGTTGTTTGGTTTTTCGTGCCATATGTCGGTGAATTTACAGGCGTTAGATTTACATACATTTGTGGATGTATGTACCATAGCACGACGATAATATAAACGCAGCAATGGGTTTGTGGACTTTTGACCATTGATCAATTTGAAATCGGACACTCGAGGTTTACATATGAACAAAAACAGAGGGTTTACGCCTCTGGCGGTCGTTCTGATGCTCTCAGGCAGCTTAGCGCTAACAGGATGTGACGACAAACAGGCCCAACAAGGTGGTCAGCAGATGCCAGAAGTTGGGGTTGTGACGCTCAAAACTGAACCTCTACAGATCACTACTGAACTCCCGGGTCGCACCAATGCATACCGTATTGCGGAAGTTCGTCCTCAGGTAAGCGGAATTATCCTGAAACGTAACTTTACGGAAGGCGGCGACATTGAAGCGGGTGTGTCTCTCTATCAGATTGATCCTGCGACTTACCAGGCGGCTTACGAAAGCGCCAAAGGCGATCTCGCTAAAGCGCAGGCGGCTGCAAATATCGCTCAGTTAACGGTTAAACGTTATCAGAAACTGTTGGGTACGAAATACATCAGCCAACAAGACTACGATAGCGCGCTGGCAGATGCGCAACAGGCGAATGCGTCTGTTGTGGCGGCAAAAGCGGCCGTTGAAACCGCACGCATTAATCTGGCGTATACCAAAGTGACCTCCCCGATTAACGGCCGTATCGGTAAATCATCCGTAACGGAAGGCGCACTGGTACAAAACGGCCAGGCTACCGCCCTCGCGACAGTACAGCAACTCGACCCGATCTATGTGGATGTAACGCAGTCAAGCAACGACTTCCTGCGCCTGAAACAGGAGCTGGCGAGCGGCAAACTGAAGCAAGAGAACGGCAAAGCGAAAGTCGAGCTGGTCACCAGCGACGGCATTACCTATCCGCAATCCGGTACGCTTGAGTTTTCTGACGTCACCGTCGACCAAACCACCGGTTCTATTACGTTACGCGCAATCTTCCCTAACCCGGACCATACCTTACTGCCTGGTATGTTTGTTCGCGCACGTCTGGAAGAAGGCACCAATCCTGATGCATTGCTGGTTCCCCAGCAGGGCGTTACCCGTACGCCACGCGGTGATGCCAGTGCGTTGGTTGTCGGCGCCGATGACAAAGTGGAAACCCGTCAGATCGTCGCAAACCAGGCGATTGGCGATAAGTGGTTAGTCACTGATGGACTCAAATCGGGCGATCGCGTGATTGTTACCGGGCTGCAAAAAGTGCGTCCTGGCGCGCAGGTTAAAGCGCAGGAAGTCACCGCGGATAATGAACAGCAAGCCGCAAGCGCTAACCCGTCTGAACAGTCTAAGTCTTAACTTAAACAGGAGCCGTTAAGACATGCCTAATTTCTTTATCGATCGCCCTATATTTGCGTGGGTGATCGCCATTATCATCATGTTGGCAGGGGGCCTCGCGATCCTCAAACTGCCGGTAGCGCAATATCCAACGATTGCGCCGCCCGCAGTGACGATCTCCGCGACTTACCCTGGCGCTGATGCGAAAACCGTGCAGGACACGGTGACGCAGGTTATCGAACAGAACATGAACGGTATCGATAACCTGATGTACATGTCCTCAAACAGTGACTCCACGGGTACCGTGCAGATCACCCTGACCTTCGAATCCGGTACGGATGCAGATATCGCGCAGGTTCAGGTGCAGAACAAACTGCAACTGGCCATGCCGCTGCTTCCTCAGGAGGTTCAACAGCAGGGTGTGAGCGTTGAGAAATCATCCAGCAGCTTCCTGATGGTTGTGGGCGTCATTAACACCGACGGCACCATGACCCAAGAGGATATCTCTGACTACGTTGCGGCGAACATGAAAGACGCCATCAGCCGTACGTCAGGTGTGGGTGACGTGCAGCTGTTTGGTTCACAGTACGCGATGCGTATCTGGATGGACCCAACGAAGCTGAACAACTTCCAGCTCACGCCAGTGGATGTGATTAACGCGATCAAAGCGCAGAACGCCCAGGTTGCGGCCGGTCAGCTTGGCGGTACGCCGCCGGTGAAAGGCCAGCAACTGAACGCCTCCATCATCGCACAAACGCGTCTGACCTCTACGGAAGAGTTCGGTAAAATTCTGCTGAAAGTGAACCAGGACGGCTCCCAGGTTCGCCTGCGCGATGTAGCAAGAATTGAACTGGGCGGTGAGAACTACGACATCATTGCGAAGTTCAACGGACAGCCTGCGTCTGGTCTGGGGATCAAGCTGGCGACCGGTGCGAACGCGCTGGATACCGCAAACGCCATCCGTGCAGAACTGAAGAAGATGGAACCGTTCTTCCCGTCAGGGATGAAGATCGTTTACCCGTATGACACCACCCCGTTCGTGACGATCTCCATTCACGAAGTGGTGAAAACGCTGGTAGAAGCCATCATCCTCGTGTTCCTGGTCATGTACCTGTTCCTGCAAAACTTCCGCGCGACGTTGATTCCGACAATCGCGGTGCCGGTGGTGCTGTTAGGGACATTCGCCGTGCTTTCGGCGTTCGGTTTCTCGATAAACACGCTAACAATGTTCGGGATGGTGCTCGCCATCGGCCTGTTGGTGGATGACGCCATCGTGGTGGTAGAGAACGTTGAGCGTGTAATGTCCGAAGAAGGATTGCCGCCGAAAGAAGCCACGCGAAAATCAATGGGCCAGATTCAGGGCGCGCTGGTGGGTATCGCGATGGTGCTGTCAGCGGTATTTATCCCGATGGCCTTCTTCGGCGGGTCTACAGGGGCTATTTATCGTCAGTTCTCCATCACCATTGTGTCCGCAATGGCGCTGTCAGTGCTGGTGGCACTGATCCTGACGCCAGCCCTGTGCGCCACCATGCTTAAGCCGGTTGCCAAAGGCAGCCACGGGTCAACCAAAGGTTTCTTTGGCTGGTTCAACAACATGTTCGAGAAGAGCACGCACCACTACACCGACAGCGTAGGCAACATCCTGCGCAGCACCGGTCGTTATCTGCTGCTCTATCTGATCATCGTTGTCGGCATGGCTTACCTGTTCGTTCGTCTGCCAAGCTCCTTCTTGCCGGACGAGGACCAGGGGGTCTTCCTGAGCATGGCGCAGTTGCCAGCGGGCGCAACCCAGGAGCGTACGCAGAAAGTTCTCGATGAGATGACCGACTATTATCTCACCAAAGAGAAAGATAACGTTGAATCCGTCTTTGCGGTTAACGGCTTTGGTTTTGCTGGTCGTGGTCAGAACACCGGTATCGCGTTCGTCTCGTTGAAAGACTGGGCCGACCGTCCGGGGGATGAGAATAAAGTCGATGCGATCACCGGTCGCGCGATGGGCGCATTCTCCCAGATTAAAGATGCGATGGTGTTCGCCTTTAACCTGCCAGCGATTGTCGAACTGGGTACGGCAACGGGCTTCGACTTCCAGTTGATTGACCAGGGCGGCCTCGGCCATGAAAAACTGACGCAGGCGCGTAACCAGCTGTTTGGCGAAGTGGCAAAACACCCGGATCTGCTGGTCGGCGTTCGTCCGAACGGTCTGGAAGATACGCCGCAGTTCAAGGTCGATATCGATCAGGAAAAAGCGCAGGCGCTGGGTGTTTCCATTAGCGATATTAACACGACGCTGGGCGCAGCATGGGGCGGCAGCTATGTGAACGACTTCATCGACCGTGGTCGTGTGAAGAAAGTTTACGTCATGTCTGAAGCGAAATACCGTATGTTGCCGGAAGATATCGGAAACTGGTATGTGCGCGGTAGCGATGGTCAGATGGTGCCGTTCTCGGCCTTCTCCTCCTCGCGCTGGGAATACGGTTCACCGCGTCTGGAACGCTATAACGGTCTGCCTTCAATGGAAATCCTCGGCCAGGCGGCACCAGGTAAGAGTACCGGTGAAGCAATGGCGATGATGGAAGAGCTGGCAAGCAAACTGCCATCCGGCATCGGCTATGACTGGACCGGGATGTCTTATCAGGAACGACTGTCCGGCAACCAGGCGCCTGCCCTGTACGCCATTTCACTGATCGTGGTCTTCCTGTGTCTGGCGGCGCTGTATGAGAGCTGGTCTATTCCGTTCTCCGTTATGCTGGTGGTGCCGCTCGGGGTTATCGGCGCGCTGCTGGCGGCAACCTTCCGTGGCCTGACCAACGACGTTTACTTCCAGGTGGGCCTGCTCACAACCATTGGGTTGTCGGCGAAGAACGCGATACTTATCGTCGAATTCGCCAAAGACTTAATGGATAAAGAAGGCAAAGGTCTGATAGAAGCAACGCTGGAAGCGGTACGTATGCGTTTACGCCCGATCCTGATGACGTCTCTGGCGTTTATCCTCGGTGTTATGCCGCTGGTTATCAGCTCTGGCGCAGGTTCCGGCGCGCAGAACGCTGTGGGCACCGGTGTAATGGGCGGGATGGTCACCGCAACGGTTCTGGCTATCTTCTTCGTTCCGGTCTTCTTTGTGGTGGTACGCCGCCGCTTTAGCCGCAAGAGCGAAGACATTGAGCACAGCCATTCGGTAGAGCATCATTGATTCATCTCCTGTGAAAAGGCCGCGCAAGCGGCCTTTTTTCTGGATAAAAATCATAAAAAGCGCTTATTGTTAGTTTGTTTATTCACCGTAGAATAAATAAGACATATAATCCCCAGCGTGCTAAAGGCTATTCTTAGAGAGTCTGGTCATTTCTTATTTTTTCCGTTAATTAAGAAATCATTAAGATTATTCCTGGTATATCGTGAGTGTAACAGCCTTCTTAACAATCGTTGTTAGCACAAATGACGATAACTCAATGATTGCAAAAACAATAAAAAGATCGCCTCATTTCAGGCATCGTCTTTTACGGTTAAAATGTAAAATTGTGTTGGGGCAACATACTTTTACCTAATTGTAATTTTTCGTAATAGGACGATGAAATCTTTTTTAGAGTGGATTATAGTTAAAACATCAGGAGAAGAGCGCAAGTTCCAGGTCAGTTAGTTGTATCCATCCCGAAAGGTGTTCGGTTAGTTCAAGCCACTAAGAAGGGGATGCGTTATGGATGAGTACTCACCCAAAAGACATGATATCGCACAGCTTAAATTTCTCTGTGAAACCCTGTATCATGACTGTCTTGCAAACCTTGAAGAAAGCAACCACGGTTGGGTTAATGACCCTACTTCGGCAATCAATCTTCAGCTCAATGAACTGATAGAGCATATTGCAACCTTCGCACTTAATTATAAAATTAAGTATAATGAGGACAATAAGCTGATTGCACAGATAGATGAATATCTGGATGACACCTTTATGTTGTTCAGCAGTTACGGCATTAATGCGCAGGATCTGCAAAAATGGCGAAAATCAGGAAACCGCCTGTTTCGCTGCTTCGTCAATGCCACCAGGGCGAATCCTGTTAGCTTGTCATGTTAAAAATTATTACAATCATAGGTAAGATTTATGTCCGATAAACCATTAACGAAAACAGATTATTTGATGCGTTTACGACGCTGCCAGACAATAGACACGCTGGAACGTGTAATAGAGAAAAATAAATATGAATTGTCTGACAATGAATTGGCTGTATTTTACTCAGCAGCAGATCACCGTCTTGCAGAATTGACGATGAATAAGCTCTACGACAAGATTCCCACCTCCGTGTGGAAATTCATTCGCTAATTTTTGCATAACGCTATGGAGAATACGTTCGTTCTGCCTGACCGAGGGTTTCCCTGTATTTACCGTTAATTCCTATTTTACGTCTCGTGATTTAGATCACATCAAGGCAACGGGAACGTTCCCTTAAAAGGCGTTGCGCTTTACTGTACTGCGGCAGTTAATCCACAAACAGAAGAGTGCATAATGAGCGAAGAAAAGCAGAAGATGATTGCCGGTGAGTTATATTGCCCGGCCGATGAGACATTGCGCAACGACCGCCTGCGGGCGCGCCAGTTGCTTCATCGATACAACCACTCCGCACCGGACGAGAAGAATGCGCGACAGGCTATTCTGAGCGACCTGCTAGGCCAGAGCGACGGTGCGTATATTGAACCCTCCTTCCGCTGTGATTACGGTTACAATATTTACCTCGGCAAAGCATTTTACGCTAACTTCGACTGTGTGATGCTGGATGTCTGCCCGATTCATATCGGCGACAATTGTATGCTCGCGCCTGGCGTGCATATCTATACGGCGACGCACCCGCTGGATGCCACAGAACGCAATAGCGGTAAGGAACTGGGTAAACCTGTAACCATCGGGAATAATGTCTGGATCGGCGGTCGCGCCGTGATTAACCCTGGCGTCACCATTGGCGATAACGCCGTTATCGCATCAGGCGCCGTCGTGACCAAAAGCGTTCCGGCCAACGTTGTGGTCGGTGGAAATCCCGCGCGAATCATTAAAACGCTGTAAAGCGAATTGTAACTGTTATGATAAATTGTGGTTAATCTGTTACTTTTTTCATGAAGTTCGCCCTTCTAAAATGGGCTGTTCCCTGAATGTTACAGAAATCACAAAGGCAAATGATGACAGAAATACAGCGCCTGCTGACGGAAACGATTGACGATCTCAATGCTCGCGAGAAACGCGACAACAGACCGCGTTTCAGTATTAGTTTTATTCGCAAACATCCGGGGCTGTTTATTGGCATGTATATCGCCTGGTTTGCCACGCTGGCTGTCATGCTGCAATCAGACACGCTGGTGGATTCAGTGTGGCTGCTGGTCGTATTATTCGTCCTGTTGAATGGTTTTTTCTTTTTTGATGTCGCCCCGCGTTATCGCTACGAGGATATCGACGTGCTGGATTTCAGGGTTTGCTATAACGGAGAATGGTATAACACGCGCTTCGTTCCCCCTGCGCTGATCCACGCTATTCTTCAGTCACCGCATGTTGGCAGCGACCAGAAAGCACAATTACAGAAGATGATAACGCGTAAAGGCGAACTCTCTTTCTACGATGTTTTCACGCTCACTCGCACAGAAACAAGCCACTAGTTTTCTCACTGTTGCAGATGTAAAAAGTGCGTACCGTCCCTGGCACGCACTGTAGTCCCTGCAATGTTGGCAAATCATTAACGTCTTTTTTTACGACCCTGCACCGCTTTAAAACGTGGATTGGATTTGCAGATCACATATAAACGCCCTTTGCGTTTAACTATCTGGCAGTCCGGGTGCCGCTGCTTTGCGCTACGCAATGAATTCAGTACCTGCATCTTATCCTCGCTTAGCGCCAATAAAATTTCCGAAACGTTTCTGGAAACGTGCTGCGCTGCCTTCGTTATCAAAGGTTTTTTGTTTTCCGGTGTAATAAGGGTGTGATTTAGAAGACACCTCAATGGTGACATACGGATAGGTCACGCCCTCAAGCTCAATCTCACGCTCGGTTTTGATCGTTGACCCCACCTTAAAGTATTCATTCGCACTGGTATCGTGGAACACCACGGTGCGATAGGCAGGATGGATATTCGGTTTCATGACAGCCTCAATATTATGTTATAACGTAACAATAAAATACGCCACAAATTGCCGCTTTTCAACCCTCATGATGATGTGGTTATCTTTCAACATTGTACGTTTTAAGTCGAAACAAGCCCTTATTGAGCCAGAAAGAGCAAAAGCAGTTAGAATAACGTGATTAAACGAAGGGCTTTTTTACGTTCAGATATACTCGCCATATGCTGCATCAATAAGGATATCACCGTGACAACACGACATTTGGTCAGCCTGGTCACAGGGGTGCTCATTCTGTCTGTCCTTGCCCCTGTGGGATTAAGCCTCTGGCTCGCTCATCGCCAGGTTGAAAAGAAATTTATTGAGGAACTTAACGTCTATTCATCACGCGTAGCCTTACGCGCTGACAAAGTTGCCTCCCAGAGCAAACTGGCGTTAGACCAGCTAAACGCCTTTCGCGGTACGCCTTGTAGTAATGCGCATTTACTGACAATGCGCCGAATATCTTACAGTCTGCGCTACATTCAGGAAGTGCTATACCTCGACCAAAATATGCCTGTTTGCTCATCGCTGGAGCAAAAAAGCGCCCCCTTCGTTTTCCCCAAACCGGAAAAAATCACCCAGGACGGCTACCGCATATGGCTTACCTCGCAAAATGATTTAGGGCTCAAGCGCTTTATGGTCGCTGTGGGTAAAGGACACTATGTGGTCATGATGGACCCCGCCTCCTTCATTGATGTGATCCCATTTAGTTCATGGCATATTGATGCCGCTATTATTGGCGAAGCAAATAACATCGTGGCCGCCAGTAGCAATCGGCTCGATCCCGACATTATTCGACAATTGCAGCAGTCGCCCGGTCAATACCGGGAAGATCGCAACAGTGTCTACACAATTCAGCGCTCTCCTGAAATGAACATCGCCATCGTGACCTGGGCCTCCACGCTGCCGCTACAAAAGAACTGGTATCGCCAGGCTTTTACCTGGCTGCCGCTGGGGATGATGGCGAGCCTGCTGGCGGCGGCGTTTATTCTGCGCATTCTTCGCCGCTTACAATCACCACGCCACCGTTTACTGGACGCCATCCATAACCGTGATATTAAGGTGCATTATCAGCCGATTATTTCGCTGAGTAGCGGGAAGATAGCAGGCGCGGAAGCGCTGGCTCGCTGGCCGCAAACCGACGGCAGCTACCTTTCGCCGGAAATGTTTATTCCCCTCGCAGAACAAACGGGGCTTTCCGAACCGCTCACCCACCTGATTTTAGAGACCGTTTTTGAGGAGATGGGAACATGGCTGCGACAACACCCTGAGCAGCACATTTCTATCAATATTGAGGCAACGACCCTTGCGTCAGAGAAACTTCCGGTACATCTCAGCCAGTTGCTTAACCGGAGTCAGATTTCACCGTCGCAAATCGCGCTGGAGCTGACCGAGCGTGAGTTTGCCGATCCCAAAACCAGCGCGCCAGTCATTGCCAGATACCGCAAAGCTGGTCACGCGATTTATCTTGATGACTTTGGCACTGGCTATTCCAGTCTTTGCTACTTACAGAATCTGGACGTGGATATTCTGAAGATCGACAAGTCCTTTGTTGATGCGCTGGCCTACAAAAATGTGACGCCGCATATTATTGAAATGGCGAAAACGCTGAAGCTGAAAATGGTGGCGGAAGGTATTGAAACGACGCATCAGGAGGACTGGTTACGCCAGCACGGCGTGCAGTATGGTCAGGGATGGCTTTACAGCAAAGCGCTGCCCGCCGCAGAATTTATTTTGTGGGCGGAAAAACGGATTTAGAATGGGGACGGCTGGCGGCACGCCGCACAGCCTGTCGCTTCAGTCATCCAGAATGGGAGAGAATCCGCCGTAAATCATGCGCTTGCCATCAAAAGGCATGGCATCGCCAAACTCCTTCATTCGTGGGTCTGACATCATTTTCTGATTCGCCGCGTCGCGAACCTCTTTCGAAGGGTATTCAATCCAGCTAAACACCACCTCTTCGTGATCTTCCGCTTTCACCGCCATACGAAAGTCGGTCAATTTGCCGTCCGGCACATCATCAGCCCAACACTCAACGACGCGTAACGCCCCAAACTCTTTAAAGAGAGGAGCCGCTTTTGCCGCCATTTCCCGATACGCCTCCTTGTTTTCAGCAGGTACGGCAACCACAAAACCATCAACATACTTCATGAGAAAAACCTCCGAAGCGTACTGCGCGGCAAGCCAATTCTGGCCGCGTCAGTCGTTGTTAAGTCTAGTCGCCATCGCGTTACTCTGCTGTGGGCGAATGACGAACCCGAATGCGGGCCCGGGGCTGATAGCGAAACCACGGCAAGCAGATCTGAATCAGCGGCCCGATAGCCAGCGCATACAATACCGTACCGACGCCCAGCGTCCCCCCCAGCAACCAGCCGCTCAGCAATACCGAAACTTCAATCGCCGTACGGATGGCGCGTACCGACCAACCGGTGCGCGCGTGAATCCCGGTCATCAGGCCATCTCGCGGGCCTGCGCCGAAACCGGCCCCAATATACATGCTGGTCGCCAGCGCGTTGACCACTACAGCGGAGATCAACAGAACACTGCGGACCAGCAACGACTCAAAAGCGGGCAGTACGGCCAGCGCAACATCCGCCGCCAGCCCAATAACGATCACGTTGCTGATGGTACCAAGACCCGGTCGTTGGCGCAGCGGAATCCACAGTAATAACACCAGCACGCCAACGGCGATAATCACCATGCCAATGTTCATTGACAGCAAATTCGCCACGCCAAGGTGGAAAACGTTCCACGGATCGGCCCCTAAGTCCGCACGCACAAACATTGCAGTCGATACGCCATAAAGAGCCAGACCGGTATACAGTTGAATCAGACGACGCAGCATTCTTCCATTCTCCCCGTTCAGATACCTTTCATCTTCACCGCAATTGGCACTATGATTAATGTCCAGTTTTAAAAAAGTGGACTGCTATGTCATCACGCCGCTATGGAAGCCAGTCTCTTCAGCGCCTGCTTGGGCACTGGCAGGAGACTCCCTCACGTACTCCTGTCTGGCGTCAGCTGGCGGAGGCCCTGCGTCTGCTGATTCTTGATGGCCGACTGGCGCTCGATAGCCGACTGCCCGGCGAACGCGAACTGGCCGCCGTATTGAAGATCAGCCGAACCACCGTCGCCAGCGCAATGGCGCAACTTCGGGAAGAAGGTTATCTGGAAAGCCGTCAGGGTAGCGGCTCGCGGGTGATCTTACCGGATGCCATTCACCCTGTGCCCACGCGCGGTGGAGCCAATATGGCATTGGATCTCTCTACCGCCGCGCTCAGCGCAGGCCCTGAAATTCACCAGGCTTACCAGCAGGCGCTTTGCGCAATGCCGCAGCATCTGCTGAGTTCCGGGTATCTGCCGCAAGGCCTGCTCTCTTTACGTGAATCTATCGCCCGGCACTATTGCGAGCGCGGCTTGCCAACCCGCCCTGATGAAATCATGGTGGTCAATGGCGCCGTGAGCGGGCTGGCGCTGCTCCTGCGACTCCTGACGGGCCCGGGCGATCGCGTGGTGGTGGATCACCCGACCTACCCGCTCGCAATCGCCGCGATTCAGGGAGCCTCCTGTCGCCCCGTTGGCGTCTCATTGCCCGAACAGGGTTGGGACACCGCCGGTCTGATGGCGACCATTGCGCAAACCGCGCCGAGAATGGCTTATCTGATGCCGGATTTCCATAATCCCACCGGGCGCTGTATGGATGCCGCCACGCGGCAAGCGGTCGCGGATATTGCCGCCAGAACGCATACCACGCTGGTTGTGGACGAGACGATGGTTAATTTGTGGTACAACGCCCCGCCGCCGCCCCCACTCGCGCATTACAATGCCGACGCGCCGATTATTATGCTGGGATCGGCAGGAAAAAGTTTCTGGGGCGGGTTGCGTCTGGGGTGGGTTCGCGCCTCATCACGGACAATCGCCGCGCTGGTACAAACCCGGGATACGTTTGATTTAGGATCGCCGGTACTGGAGCAGTTAGCGACCGGCTGGCTGCTTGATAATGCCGCCAGCTTTCTTCCTGACAGACGGCAGTTGCTGTCCCAACGACGCGACCTGTGTTGTGAACTGATGCACGCGCATTTTCCTGAATGGCGCTTCAGGCAGCCGCAGGGCGGGCTCTCTTTTTGGGTGGAGTTACCCGACACGCTGGCCACGCTCTTTGCAACGCGCGCCGAAAGCGAAGGGATTCAACTGGGCACCGGTACGCGTTTTGGCCTCGCGGGTGCGTTTGATCGTTTCTTACGTATGCCGTTCACCCTGCCGGATGAAACACTGCGATCGGCTTTTCAGACATTACAGCCGATATGGGACAACCTGCGCTCACAAAACAGCGCAGGGAAAATACGCAAAATTATCTAATATGGCCTGTCATCGTCGTTTTATTGCTGGCGTGGGACGGGGAAACCTTTCAGGGAAATAATGAAGTTCTCGCCGTCTTTCTTTATTTTTGCCCCGGCATCGCACCAGTCGGAGGCAATACGAAAGAATTCATCACTACCAACATTCCAGTTAAGACGAACATGCTTCACATAGCCGGAACGCAGTAATTCGCAGGCTTCGCCATAATTACTGGCGATTGAGAGTTGTTGTTTCATTTTTTCTTCTTGAGTAATCTGCGTAATGCTTTGATTTCTTTAGGAGTAAGCGGCTCATCTACGGATTCTTCCGTATGCTGACTGTCGATATCACTCGCCGAGACTCCCGCCTCTTCTGCGGCCTCAAATGCAATCAGCAGCAGTTTTTCTGTGGTGATACTTAAGTTCTCATTATTTGCTTCGGCATAATGGCGAAGCTTCTCTTTTAACGTCTCATCGATTTTGACATTTAGTACAGCAGTAGCCATCGTAAAGAGTCCTTGTAAACAGGCAAAACACGTCGTGTGCGACACAGCTATCGTCACCGCGTGAATATCAGGGCACAAACTGATTAATAACGTCCCGATAACACTCTGCCAGCATTTGATGACAAAATAATGACGTTAATATGACAAGAGGAGGAAAATGAAGAGGTTGCCGGACGGCAGAATTGGGTGGGGGCCCTGCCAGCTACATCCCGGCACACACGTCATCTGCTCTGGCTGCTTCCTTCCGGACCTGACCTGGTAAACAGAGTAGCGTTGCGGGAGAACCAACAGAGCCCCCATTGAGAGCGTTGTTAACCAACGCGCAGGCGCATTATCACTGCTGGCCCCTGTAAATGCAACCCATCCAACATCGGATGCTGTTTTCTTGCGCAATGAGGCTTCACTCCCCGGCGGTTCACGATTATGCTGGAAGATTATCGCAGGAATGAATGATGGACAGACAAGACACTTTCCCCCAACGCGTCTGGCAAATCGTGGCCTCAATCCCCGAAGGGTTTGTCACGACTTATGGCGACGTCGCCCGCCTCGCCGGTTCACCTCGTGCCGCGCGTCAGGTCGGCGGCGTATTAAAACGATTGCCGGAAGGCAGCACCCTCCCCTGGCATCGGGTCGTGAATCGTCATGGCGCCATCTCCCTGACCGGGCCAGACCTGCAACGCCAACGTCAGGCGTTACTGTCAGAAGGCGTGGTGGTCTCGGGGAGTGGACAAATCGATATGCAACGATATCGCTGGATTTATTAACCCTCTCCGGCCGGAGAGGGTTGTCCTGTGAGAGCTTAGTACTGTGTCGGCGCCGGTACGGCGGAAGACGGGTTCACCTGCGTCGGTGACGTTGACGGTACGGTTGTCGCTGCGCCGCCGCTGGCCTGAACAGGCACTGCCGTTTGCTGAACCGGCACCAGCGTCAGATCCGCTTTCGTGCCGCCCTGATTAATGACTGGCTGTACGGTATCGGTGATAAAGACCAGTTTGTCATTAATCGTCACGGCGGCGCTCAACAGAATCCGCGCATTTGGCTGGATGTCAGCCGGGTTAAACGGCAGTACAAAGCTAAATGGCGACTGTTTCCCCTCGGTGCGCACCGCCTTCTGCGATAGCACTTTCGACGGCGCATCCGCCAGTGAGGCATCAGACAGCGTCACGGTCAGTACGGCATCCGGTGGCAGGGCCACTTTCTGACGGATCCAGACGGTACCGGAGACATTAGGTTGCTGAATAGTTGACTGTGTAGCCACGCCAGAAGTATTTGGGTCAGGCGCAGGCGTCTGGATATCTGCGCTTCTGTCTGCGCAGGCTGCCAGAGCAACCGCAACCGCTAAACCACTTACCATGTGCACGAGTTTCATTAAATTCTCCTTATCATCAATGCATCAGCGGGAGGTGCTTTACCCGCCGGAAGAGTGGTTAACAAAGACATAACGTGACTAAGTGTGGCATATCTCACTTATTTTTGCCTGGAATTAGTCCATAATTCAGACTATTGCACCCATCGGACCACTTTCAAAATTGCGTTATACTCTGCCTACCTCGCTTCGGCGCCGTTGTTACCTGGAGAGCACGTATGAGTCAGGCACTGAATAATTTGCTGTCATTGTTAGATCTGGAAAAAATTGAAGAAGGACTCTTTCGGGGCCAAAGTGAAGACTTAGGATTACGTCAGGTTTTTGGTGGTCAGGTGGTCGGTCAGGCGCTGTATGCCGCCAAAGAGACCGTACCTGAACAACGTCTGGTTCACTCTTTTCACAGCTACTTTCTGCGCCCCGGCGACAGCCTGAAGCCCATTATTTACGATGTGGAAGTTCTGCGCGACGGCAACAGTTTCAGCGCGCGTCGCGTCGCCGCCATCCAGAACGGGAAGCCTATTTTCTATATGACAGCCTCCTTCCAGGCGCCGGAAGAGGGATTTGAGCATCAGAAAACCATGCCGGACGCCCCTGCGCCGGAAACGCTGCAATCGGAGACGGAGATCGCCCGTTCATTGGCGCATCTGCTGCCGCCCGTGCTGAAAGAAAAATTTATCAGCGACCGCCCGCTGGAGATCCGCCCGGTGGAGTTCCACAACCCGTTAAAAGGCCACGTTGCGAACCCGACGCGCCAGGTCTGGATCCGCGCCAACGGTACGATACCGGATGATATCCGCATTCATCAGTATCTGCTGGGTTATGCTTCCGATCTGAATTTCCTGCCCGTCGCGCTGCAACCCTACGGCATCGGCTTCCTGGAAAAAGGTCTGCAAATTGCCACGATCGACCATTCAATGTGGTTCCATCGCCCTTTCAACATGAACGAATGGTTGCTGTACAGCGTAGAGAGCACCTCGGCTTCCAGCGCCCGTGGTTTTGTTCGTGGGGAGTTTTACACGCGGGATGGCGTGATGGTCGCGTCGACCGTTCAGGAAGGCGTGATGCGCAATCGCAATTGAAAATGGCCGAATGGCGACGCACAAGCGTCGCCTCCGGCCTGTTGATGATCAGGCGTTATACGCATTCTCGCCGTGGCTGTTGACGTCCAGACCTTCGCGCTCCTGCTCTTCCGGTACGCGCAGCCCAACGGTGATATCCGCCAGTTTGTAGCCGATAAACGCCACTACGCCAGACCAGACGATGGTGATAGCGATACTCTCCAGCTGTACCAGCAGCTGATGCCCCATCGTTACGCCTTCGGCAAACCCTACACCGCCGAGCGTGGTGGATGCAAAGATCCCGGTCAGGATACACCCAACGATGCCGCAAACGCCGTGGATGCCAAACACATCGCAAGGATCGTCCACACGCAGCAGACGTTTAAGCATCGTCACGCCCCACAGACCCGCCAGCCCCGCAACGACACCGAGAATCAACGCGCCGCCGACGCCAATGTAACCACAGGCTGGCGTTATGCCGACCAGTCCCGCGATAGCGCCGGAGCAGGCGCCCAGCAGAGACGGTTTACCGCGCAGCGCCCACTCGCCGAAAATCCACCCCAGAATAGCGGCAGCCGTTGCCACCACGGTGTTAACAAAGGCCAGTGCAGCAATCTCGTTCGCCATGCCCGCCGACCCGGCGTTAAAGCCAAACCAGCCGATATAGAGGATCGCGGTGCCGGTGAAAACCATCGGCAGGTTATGGGGTTTGAACGCCTCTTTACCAAAGCCGACGCGTTTGCCAATCAGATAAGCGCCCACAAGACCAGCAATCGCCGCATTGATATGCACGACCGTACCGCCCGCAAAATCCAGCGCGCCGTGAGAAGCCAGCAAACCGCCGCCCCAGACCATATGCGCAATCGGGATATAGGAGAGCGTCAGCCACACCACCACGAAAATCAGTACCGCAGAGAAGCGGATACGTTCAGCCAGCGCCCCCACGATCAGCCCGACGGTAATGCAGGCGAAAGAGCCCTGGAAAGCAACGTGAATATACTGGTAGAAACTGCCCATCACTGCCGTGAGTTCAATATTTTTCAGCATCACCCAGTTGAAGTCGCCAAAGAAGTTGTTCCCCTCGCCAAAGGCCAGCGAATAGCCGTAAACAACCCACAAAATACAGACCAGCGCGAAGGTGACGGCAACCTGCGTCAACATCGACAGCACGTTCTTTCCACGGATCAATCCGCCATAGAACAGAGCAATGCCCGGAATGGTCATGAACAGCACCAGCGCGGTGCAAATCATCATAAAGGCATTGTCGGCTTTATCCACAACCGCCGGAGCCGCCATTGCCAGACCTGGAAGCAAAGCCAGTGAAGCAAGGCCAGTTTTCATCGTTGCTATCTTCATCTTTTCATTCCCTATCACTGTGTGCCAGGAGTTACAGTGCCGCTTCGTCGGCTTCGCCGGTACGAATACGAATGACACGTTGCAGCTCAGCGACAAAAATTTTGCCGTCGCCAATTTTTCCGGTGTAGGCCGCCTTGCTGATGACCTCAATGACTTCATCAAGCTGGTCGTCGGCAATCGCCACATCAATCTTCACTTTGGGCAGGAAGTTGACGCTGTATTCCGCACCGCGGTACAGCTCGGCATGACCTTTCTGACGCCCGAAGCCTTTCACTTCGGTGACTGTCAGCCCTTGAATACCAATCGAAGACAGTGCTTCACGGACGTCTTCCAGTTTGAACGGTTTGATTACCACGGTAACCAGCTTCATAGATCCCCTCCTGTCAGAATTCGATAATGTCTGCCGCTTCACGACAGGGATATTGCAAGGGGTGTGCCAGAAATGAAAAACGCGGGATAATTCAGGCTTGTAGGGTGCGGCAGGGGAAGGAAAAGAAAAAACGCACTATAACGGTGCATGGTACGTTACATTTTTGCACCAGATTGTTGATTGCCGGATGGCGGCGTAAGCACCTTATTCGGCCTACAAGAGCGCATTGTCCGTAGGCCTGATAAGCGCAGCGCCATCAGGCGCTGAGCGATTCCTCACGCGCGCTGGCCGCCAGCTCTTCACCGGCAAGCTGTAGTTGGTACATCTGCCAGTAACGCCCTTGCGCTTCGAGCAGTTGTTGATGCGTACCGCGCTCGACCGCCTGCCCGCGATGCAGCACCAGAATGGTGTCCGCATCAACAATGGTTGACAGGCGATGTGCAATCACCACCAGCGTGGTGTGTTCACGCACTGCCGCCAGCGCTTGCTGAATCGCCTGCTCAGTACCGGAGTCAATGCTGGCGGTGGCTTCATCCAGAATCAGAACCTGCGGCGTATCAACCAGCACCCGCGCCAGCGCCAGCAGTTGTTTCTGCCCGACGGACAGATTATTGCCCTGCTCGCCCAGCCGGGTGTGGATACCCTCGCTCAGACTACGCGCCAGCTCCGCCAGTTGCACAGTTTCCAGCGCCTGCCAGACCTGTTCCTCAGAAATATCGCGCCCCAGCGTGACGTTTGCCAGGAACGTATCCGCCATCACCACCGGGTCCTGCTGCACCATCGCGACTCCCTGACGTAAAACCCCGTGGCTCAACGTTGACAGCGAACGACCGTCAAGGCGAATGTCTCCCTGTGTAAGCGGGTAATACCCCATCAGCAGGCTGGCGAGGGTACTCTTGCCGCTGCCGGTATGCCCGACCAGCGCCACAAAGCTGCGCGACGGAACGGAGAGCGTAATGTTTTGCAGCACCAGATTGTCGTCACGGTAGGCGAAGGAGACGTCATCAACGTCAATCCTGCCCGACTGCAACGGGCGCTCATCCCGACCATAATCCTGGCGTGGGCCGTCCATCAGTTCGAATACGCGCTCCCCCGCCACCGCAGCCTGTTGCAACATCGACTGTTGGGTCGTCAGTTCAATCAATGGCTCGTTCAGACGCCCCAGATAGCTGATAAAGGCGTACAACACCCCGACTTCAATGGTGCCGCGCGAGGTAAAGCTAAACAGCATCAGTAATCCGCAGAGGATCAGCGCGGAAAAAAGGCTGAGCAGCGGGCGCAATAAAAAGCCGTCCAGTCGCAGGGTCTGCATCCGCGCCATATAGTGCGAGCGGCTGGCCTCCCCCATTCTCTCGCCGAACCGCGCCTGCTGGCGGAACTGCTGAATGACGCTCATGCCGTTAATGACCTCATTGAAGCCATCATTGATGTCCGCCAGATATGCCCGCACGCGGCGCACAATCGGCGTGCTATAGCGCTGGTAAATCACCATCACCACCAGCACCGCCGGGAAAATCGCCATCGCGACCAGCGCCATCCGCCAGTCGAGGCTGAACATGGCGACCAGCATCGCGCCAATTAACGCCGCGCTACGCAGCACCGTCGCCACGACCGTAACGTAAAGGTCGCGGATGACTTCCGTATCATTGGTCACGCGAGAGATCAGTTGCCCCACCGGCTGCGTGTCGAAGGCGCTCAGTGGCTGGCGCAAAGCGGCATCCATCACATCGGTACGCAGCTGTTGCACTACGCCGACGGCCGCCTGATTAAACAACAGCGACTGCGCATAATGCAGCCCCGCCGCCAGAAACTGTAAGCCAATGTACGCCGCCACCAGCCCCGCGACCATGCCCAGCGGCAGGTGGCTCTTCGCGACCATATTGTCGATAAAGTAGCTGATAAGTAACGGGCCGCTGACTTCCGCCGCCGCCGCGATCCACAGCATCACCACGGCGATAGCAAGCGGTTTACGCCACGGCGAACCATACGCCAGCAGCCTTTTCAGGGTCGGCCATAACTGTCCAAAACTACGCATCTGCCGTCTCCTCGTTGATTTCAGGAGCGTCAGTCAGCGCCGCCTCCAGTTGCTGATAGCGATACATATCGCGATACCAGCCCGTTTGCAGCACTAATTCATCGTGATCGCCACGCTGGGCGATATGGCCATGCTGCATCACGATAATCTCGTTGGCTTCCGTCAGAGCGGATAAGCGGTGCGCGCTAATAATCACGGTGCGCCCCTCTCCCCACTGGCGTAAATTATGCAGAATCTGGTGTTCGGTACGGCCATCCACCGCCGACAGCGCATCATCCAGAATCAGGATTTCCGCATTGAGCAGTAACGCGCGCGCAATAGAAATGCGCTGTTTTTGCCCGCCGGACAGCATGACGCCGCGTTCGCCCACTTCGGTGTCATATCCTTGAGGCAGACGCAAAATATCCTCATGCACGCTGGCCAGCCGCGCCACCTGTTCAATCTCTTCCTGCGTCGCGTTTGGGCGCCCCAGCGCGATGTTATTGCCGACCGTGTCGGAGAACAGGAATGGCGTCTGGCTGACGACCGCCAGGCGACTGCGCCAGCTATCAAGCTGCAAGCGCGTCAGCGGAATATCATGAAAACGGATATCCCCCTGCGTAATATCGAAATGGCGCTGAATAAGCGAAAGAAGAGTGCTTTTCCCCGCGCCCGTCGGCCCGCAGATCCCCAGCATCTGCCCTGGCTCAAGCTGGAATTGTACATTTTCCAGCGCCGGATGCGCGGTTTGCGGGTAGCTGAATTCACGAATGGAGACCGTCAGCGCTCCCCGACCTTCCGGCACCGTCTCCATTCCGTCGTTGACGACCGGCGCTTCCGCCAGCATCGCGCGGATACGGCTGTACGCTGCGCTACCGCGTTCCACAATGTTAAACATCCAGGCCAGCGCTAACATAGGCCAGATCATCAGCCCGAGGTACATCATAAAGCTGGTCAGTTCCCCAAGCGTCAGCGTACCGTGCACTACCATCCAGCTTCCGCCGCCGATGGCGAGCAGATTAGCCATGCCGATGGCAATATAAATCGTGGGATCAAAACGGGCGTCGATACGCGCTACCCGCATGTTTTTCTTCCCGGTATCTTCCGCGTCCGCCGCAAACAGCGACGACTGTCGATCTTCAAGGCCAAAAGCTTTGATCATGCGAATGCTGGTCAGGCTCTCCTGGGTACGATCGTTCAGGCTGGAAAATGCCGCCTGTGCCAGTTTGAAGCGGTTATGCAAACGGTCGCCGTAGCGCTTGATCATCAGCGCCATAATCGGCATAGGCAGCAGCGCGAACAGCGTCAGTTGCCAACTGAGCTGCGTTGACATCACGATCAGCACGGCGCAGCCCATCACCAGTGAATCCACCAGCGTGAGCACCCCTTCCCCGGCGGCAAAGACGACACGATCGACGTCGTTAGTCGCGCGCGCCATTAAGTCGCCGGTGCGGTGTCGCAGATAAAATTCCGGGTGCTGGCGACTGAGCTGGCGGTAGTAATCTTCACGCAGTTCAACCGCCAGTTGATAAGAGGCGCCGAACAGCAGCACGCGCCAGACATAGCGCAACAAATAGACGATTACCGCAATCATGGCCATCGTGCCCACCCACATCAATACCTGACCGGTAGTGAAATGTTGCGCAGTGACGCCATCCACAACGATCCCGACCACTTTGGGCGGGATCAGCTGAAGGACAGCGATAATGATAAGCAAGGCCACGGCGCCGAGATAGCGACGCCACTCCCGACGGAAGTACCAGCTTAATTGAGCAAATAATCGCACGCGTTATATCCTGACATGATTTCCGGCAATATTTTCCGGGAGAATTATTCAATAGGCAGAGCGGTTGTGTACTTAATCTGTTCCATCGCAAAGCTCGACGTTACGTCTGACAATCCCGGAACACTGTTCACCAGACGTTTGTAGAAGTCGTCATAACGCTTCATATCTGCTACCTGAACCCGCATCAGATAGTCGTATTCCCCGGCCATACGCCAGAACCCCAGCACTTCCGGCATTTCGGTGACCACCGTCACGAAGCGGCTGTACCATTCACTGCTGTGATGCTGGGTTTTGATCAGTACGAACGCCGTTAACCCCAGACCCAATTTCTCTGGGTCCAGCAGCGCGACTTTACCGAGGAGAATGCCGTCGTCTTCCAGACGTTTCAGCCGTTTCCAGCAGGGTGTGGTGGTCAGATTAACGGCATCGGCCAGCGCCTGCAAAGAGAGGGTGCAGTCCTGCTGCAACAAAAGCAGCAGCTTACGGTCAATTTTATCTAACATACCCACCCCACAGAGAAGATTTTTCTCCTTACATTCTATTTTAAAGGTGAAATGGCAACAATTTTTTCCGTGCTTTTCGCTAATCTGGGCACAAAATGACAAATGGAAATTAATGATGAATAGCACCTGGGTTAAAAACGCCATTAATGAAATTAACGCTGACTATCAGCGTTCAGCCGACACGCATCTGATCCGGTTGTCGCTACCGGCGTTTCCGGGCATCCAGATCTACCTGAAGGATGAAAGCACCCATCCGACCGGCAGCCTGAAGCACCGTCTGGCGCGTTCATTGTTCCTGTATGGGTTGTGTAACGGCTGGATTAAAGAAAACACAACCATTATTGAATCCTCCTCCGGTTCAACGGCGGTTTCCGAAGCCTGGTTCGCCCGACTGCTCGGCCTGCCGTTTATCGCGGTAATGCCTTCCTGCACGGCAAAACGCAAAATCGAACAAATTGCGTTTTATGGCGGTCGCTGCCACTTTGTCGAAAGCGCCTGCGAGATTTACGCCGCCTCCGAGCAGCTGGCGCGCGAGCTGGACGGTCACTATATGGATCAGTTCACCTATGCTGAACGCGCCACCGACTGGCGCGGCAATAATAATATCGCCGACAGTATTTTCCATCAGATGCAGCGTGAGCCGAATCCGGTGCCGAAGCATATCGTGATGAGCGCGGGGACAGGCGGCACGTCAGCGACAATTGGCCGCTATATTCGCTGTCATGGGTATGACACGCGCCTGATGGTGGTTGACCCGGAAAACTCGGTCTTCCTGCCCTACTGGCAGGATCGCGACGCCACATTGCGCAGCCCGGTGGGCAGCAAAATTGAGGGGATTGGCCGCCCGCGCGTGGAACCTTCCTTCATCCCGGATGTGGTGGACGAAATGCTGCGCGTACCTGACGCCGCCAGCGTCGCGACCGCGCACTGGCTGGAAACGCAGCTGGGCCGTAAAGTGGGCGCCTCCACCGGCACTAATATGTGGGGAACGTTGCAGATTGCGGCCAGAATGCGCGACGCCGGAGAGACCGGTTCTCTCGTCACGCTGCTGTGTGACAGCGGCGAACGCTATCTCGACACCTATTACAATCCCCAGTGGGTTAACGATCACATTGGCGATTTAGCGCCGTGGCAGGCGGAAATTGCCCAACTGCTGAACGTCCGTTAAGCGGCATAAAAAAAGCCAGGCTTTACGGGCCTGGCTTGCTGGAAAGGATCGCTCATTCGGGGGAATAAGGTAGATGCGGATTATCCAGCCAATGCGTTAAAAAGTGAGAGACCGCCTGATTACGACAATGGCCAATCACTGAAAGATGAGGCAGTTCAGCGATCAGTTGCGGCATCGCGTTGCCCATAATCAAACCACGTCCCACGCTCTCCAGCATTTCGCGATCGTTCATCGCATCGCCAAACGCCATGCATTCCGTCAGCGACAGCCCCAAATGGTCGCTTAATACCGCCAGCGCGGAACCTTTATTACAGCCGAGCGGCAGCACTTCCAGACAATCCACAGCGGAAAAGCAGAGATTCGCCCGCTCGCCCAGCGCCTCATTCAGTTGAATACGCAGCCGGATCAGATCGTCGTGATCGCCACAGAAACAGATCTTAGTGACCTGGTGGGCCGGGATACGTTTGACATCCACGATCTGATAGTGGAACCCGCTGTAGACATGCGCCTGTAATAGCGCGGGGATCGCGCTCCCCGTAAACCAGCCGTTATCGTTGAATACGTGCATACTGGCCCGGGTATCCCACGCCTGGTGCAATACGCGATCCGCAATGGCGGGGTCCAGATCCTGGCGATGCAGCATATCGCCTTCCTGCGAGTGAATGCGCGTCCCGTTGCCGGTTATCAAAAACGCATCCATTGAGATGGACCCCAGAATATGCCGCATTTCCAGCACATGCCGACCGGTCGCAAACGTCAAAGTGATATCGCGTTCACGCAGACGCGCCAGCGTTGCAAGGGTCTCATGACCCAGATGGTGGTTTGGCATCAAAAGCGTGCCATCCATATCAAATGCAGCCAGACGAGCCATCTCTTTCTCCACACTGTGACGCAATTAACTTGTGATTGAGTATCACCTGAGATATACGGAAGTAATAGTGAATAGATAAAATGAATTGTTCCGGGTTTCAATGAGACTTCTCAACCGTTTAAAACAATATCAACGTCTCTGGCAGCCCTCGGCCGGAGAACCTCAGTCGGTCACCGTTGGGGAACTGGCGGAGCGCTGTTTTTGTAGCGAACGCCACATCCGTACGCTACTACGCCAGGCGCAGGAAGCCGGCTGGTTAACATGGGAGGCGCAATCCGGGCGGGGTAAGCGCGGTAAACTGCAATTTCTGGTCACGCCGGAGTCACTGCGCAATACCATGATGGAACAAGCGCTGGAAAAAGGTCAGCAGCTTAATGTGCTGGAGCTGGCACAGCTGGCGCCAGGCGAACTGCGTACCATGCTGCAACCGTTTATGGGCGGGCAGTGGCAAAACGACACGCCGACCCTGCGTATTCCCTACTATCGTCCGCTGGACCCGTTGCATCCGGGATTTCTGCCCGGTCGCGCAGAACAGCATCTTGCGGGACAAATTTTCTCCGGCCTCACCCGCTTTGACAACGCCAGCCAGCGCCCCTGCGGGGATTTAGCACATCACTGGGATATCTCCGCCGACGGTATGCGCTGGGATTTTTATATTCGCTCTACCCTGCACTGGCATAATGGCGATACGGTAGAAACTGCGCAGCTGCACGCGCGCCTGCTGATGCTGCTTGACCTGCCAGCCCTCAATAAATTGTTTATCAGCGTCAAGCGTATTGAAGTCACCCATCCGCAATGCCTGACGTTCATTCTCCATCGCCCTGATTACTGGCTGGCGCACCGTCTGGCAAGCTACTGTAGCCACCTGGCGCACCCGCATCAGCCGCTGTCAGGCACCGGACCTTTTCGGCTGACGTTATTTACGCCAGAGCTGGTACGCCTGGAAAGCCACGACAATTATCACCTTTGCCACCCACTGCTAAAGGCGATTGAATACTGGATCACGCCTCAGCTTTTTGACCAGGATTTAGGCACCAGTTGCCGTCATCCGGTACAGATTGCCATCGGCAACCCTGAGGAGCTGGCCTCACTTAGCCAGGTGAGCAGCGGTATTAGCCTGGGATTTTGCTACCTGACGCTTAAAAAAGGCTCGAAACTCAGCCTGCAACAGGCGCGTCGCCTGGTAGACATCATTCATCATACGTCGTTATTACAGACGCTGCCGGTAGATGAAAATCTGATCACGCCCAGCAACGCGCTGCTGCCAGGCTGGGTAATGCCGCAATGGAAGGGGCTGGAATCCGTTGAATTACCGAAAAAACTGACGCTGGTCTATCACCTTCCCGTTGAATTGCACACCATGGCGGAGCAACTCCAGCAATATCTGGCAACGCTCGGCTGTGAATTAACGTTGATTTTCCACAACGCGAAAAACTGGGATAACTGCCCTTCGCTGGCAAAAGCGGATCTCATGATGGGCGACAGGCTGATTGGCGAAGCGCCGGAATATACGCTTGAGCAGTGGCTACGCTGCGATCAACTCTGGCCGCATGTGCTGGATGCCCCTGCTTTCGCCCATCTTCAGGCCACGCTGGATGCCTTACAAACGCAGCCCGGTGAAGACGACCGCTATACTGCGTTACAACAGGTATTCACGAGTCTGATGAATGACGCCACGCTTACGCCGCTTTTTAACTATCACTACCGTATTAGCGCGCCGCCGGGCGTCAATGGCGTTCAACTCAATCCACGCGGCTGGTTTGAGTTTGAGAAAGCATGGCTTCCGCCGCCGCGCGGTGAAGAAGCTGGTCGCGGCCATCCGCAGGCGCTACCATAGCGTTTTTCGTTTTTGTCAGGATAAGTTATGAAACGTGCCGTCGTTGTATTCAGTGGAGGCCAGGACTCCACAACCTGTCTGGCGCAAGCGCTGCATCAGTATGATGAAGTGCACTGCGTCACCTTTGATTATGGTCAGCGCCATCGCGCTGAGATTGATGTTGCACGTAATCTGGCCTTAAAACTCGGCGCGCGTGCGCATAAGGTGCTGGACGTAACGCTACTGAGCGAACTGGCGGTCAGTAGCCTGACGCGCGATAACATTCCCGTACCGGACTATGAACCGGATGCCGACGGTATTCCGAATACGTTTGTCCCTGGGCGTAATATTCTGTTTCTGACTCTGGCGGCGATTTACGCTTATCAGGTGAAAGCCGAAGCGGTGATCACCGGCGTTTGCGAGACAGATTTCTCCGGCTACCCGGACTGCCGCGATGAGTTTGTCAAAGCGCTGAATCATGCCGTCACCCTGGGTATGGCGAAGGATATTCGCTTTGAAACCCCGCTGATGTGGATTGATAAAGCCGAAACCTGGGCACTCGCTGATTACTGGGGCAAGCTGGATCTGGTGCGCGAAGAGACGCTGACCTGTTATAACGGCATCAAAGGTGACGGTTGTGGGCAGTGCGCCGCCTGTAATCTGCGCGCCAACGGCCTGAACCATTATCTGGCGGATAAACCGGCAGTGATGGCGGCAATGAAGCAGAAAACAGGGTTAAAGTGATCGTTTTGCCGGATGGCGGTGCACGCACCTTATCCGGCCTGGCGACATTCACCGTGGTCAATGTCGCCCGCAGGCCTGATAAGCGAAGCGCCATCAGGCAACTTTCCGTTACTTCACCATCTGCTCCAGTTTCTCGCGTAACTCACCTTCCAGCGGCAATGCTTTCTGCGTTTTCAAATCAATACAGACAAAAGTAATCTGCGCGTCCACCACAACTTGCCCTTCCGGCTCAAGCGTAATGACCTGGCTTAAAATGCCGCTCTTCCCGTTTAACTGCTGCACCTGACTGGTGACGGTCAGCAGATCGCTCAGCACGGCGGGGCGACGGTAGTTAATATTAATATTCACCACCACAAAAGCGATGTTGCGGGCCGTCATCCATTGAAAGCTGTCACTGTTTTCCAGCCCATCCCAGCGTGCTTCTTCAAGAAACTCAAGATAGCGGGCATTATTAACGTGCTGATAAACATCAAGGTGATAACCACGGACTTTGATTTGTGTTTGCATAGCGCAATAACCTTACGTTGTTGTTATAGGAACAGAGGCCATAACTGGTATGACCTCATTATCCTGGCAAACTTTTGCCACAGTGCAAGTTATTACAGCGTCAGCACCGCCAGATTGCGTTCCACCAGCGAACTCCCCATCCCCGGAACCTGCTTTAAATCATCCACCGTTTTAAACGGCCCATACTCTTCCCGATAGTTGACTATCGCCTGCGCTTTTTTCAGCCCGACGCCATTCATCACCCGCGCCAGATCTTCCGCTGAAGCCGTGTTGATACTGACCCTCGCGCCTTCATCATCGCTGGCCTTTTCAGGTACGGAGGCTTTAGTCTGCGCGGATGCAGACGAATCCGCCTTTGTTTGTACCGCCTGATTTTTCTCTACCGTTCCGGCAGCCAGCGCGTTGTGCGTCATGCCTGCGCAGGCCAGAGTCATCGTGACCAGCAGTGCGTTGATTCCATGTTTCATACTGTTTTCTCCTTGTGTGTTAACAGTGGCATCACGATAGCGGGGCGGAGAAAGGCAAACAAATAGCAAATATCAGAAATGGAAAAGGCCGCGAAGGCGGCCTTTGAGGGTTACAACTTTTTGCAGTTTTTTGCGAAGCGTCTCGGTGATTACTGCTGTTCCAGCGCATCGCCGACTTTGATTTTCGCCGCTTTACGCAGGTTACTCATCAGCGCTTCAAAGGTAATCTGCGCGTTATTCTGGGTAATACCCTGAACCATCGCTTTTTTCTGCTCTTCCGGCATAGAGCCCGCTTTCACGTCGTCCAGCGCCAGCAGCACAACGTTGCCCTGCATATCGTTAGCGACGCCATAGCTCGGCTTATCTTTCTCTGGCAGACCCAGCGCAAACGCAGCCTGGCTTACCGGGTCCTGCCCGGTACGGCTCAGCGTTTTCGCTTCGCCAAAGCTCAGACCGGCCTCTTTCATCGCTTCTGCTCCTTTACCCGCTTTCAGCTCAACCAGCAGTTTGTCAGCATCCAGTTTTGCCTGCTGCTCTGCTTTGTTGTGCTTAACGAGCGCAGCCACCTGCTCTTTCACGTCAGCCAGAGGCTTAACCGCTTCAGGTTTATGCTCGCTGATGCGCAGCACGAATGCGCGGTCGCCATCCACGGTGATGATATCGGAGTTGCTGCCCGGCGTACCGTTCTCGCCAACCAGACCACCGTTGAAGATAGCATCGGCAACCGGTTTAAAATTCAGCTCTTCTGGCAGGTTGTCATGGCTGAACCAGCCGGTTTCAACTGCTTTCACGCCAGCGGCCTGTTCAGCGCCCGCCAGAGATTCGGTATCGTTGCTCGCCGCATCGCTGACTTTTTGTTGCAGCGCGTAATAGGCATCCAGCGCTTTTTCCTGCTTCACTTTCGCGGCAATGTCATCACGCGCTTCGCTCAGCGGTTTCACTTTCGCAGGCTGAACATCATCCAGACGCGCAACCAGGAAGCCAACAGAGGATTTAATCACGCCAGACAGCTGGCCTTTTTCTTTCAGGCCGGCATTTTTCAGTTCGTCCGGCGTGGTGGCGTCTTCCAGCCAGCCCATATCGCCGCCGTTGCGCGCAGAGATAATGTCTGCGGATTTCTCTTTCGCCAGCGCGGCAAAATCACCGCCTTTGTTCAGCGCGTCCAGCACCGCTTTCGCTTCATCTTCCGTTTTGGTCTGAATGACGCTGTAACGGTTACGCTGCGGCTGGGTGAACTGATCCTGATGCTGGTCATAGTAAGACTGGATATCCGCATCGTTGACCGTTTCCTGCATAGCAGCCGCATCCAGCTTGATGTAGCTCACGCGGAACTGCTCCGGGGTCATAAAGCGGTTCTTGTTCTGCTCGTAGTAGCTGGACACTTCCTGATCGGTAGCCTGCTGCTTCGCAGCCAGTGCGTTCACGTCAATCGTCGCTTCACGCACCACACGCTGCTGCGCGACTAACGCCGCCAGCTCGTCCGTTTCACCTTTCAGCATGAAATCAGTACCGGCAACGCCAGCAATCAGTTGCTGGGTGGTGAGCTGGTTACGCAATGCCTGAGCATACTGATCGGCTGTCATCCCCATCTGATTCACAATCGCGTTGTAGCGGTTGTTATCAAATTTGCCGTCAACCTGGAAAGCCGCCGTTGAAAAGATGGCCTGCTTAACCTGTTCGTCGCTGATGCTGAGTTTAAGCTCATGCGCGTATTGATCCAGCAAGGCTTCATCGATAAGACGATTCAGTACCTGCTGACGCAGCGTTTTCATGTAGCCTTCATTCGCCGCCAGTTCAGAATACTGATCGCCCAGTTGCTGCTGCATACGATTACGTTCGCTGTTAAACGCATTCTCAAACTGCGAGCGGCTGATTTCCTGGTCATTCACTTTTGCGGCGTAGTTATTGCTTCCGCCAATCAGGTAACCACTCACGCCGGTCAAAATGAACGACACGATAATGATACCGAAAATAATCTTGAGCACGAGACTGTTAGCAGCCGTGCGTAAGCTGTCCATCATGGTGTAACCACACTCCGCTGTAGGTGACTGTTTTGCGTATTCATACTTCACGCAGCATAGCGTTTTCTGAACGCTGCGCGGAAAGCTGTATTGTGACAAGAAACCGGGGTAATTGTCAGCCCACAACCAGCATAAACTCAAATAAAGTAGTACTGGACAAATAAAAAAGGCACATCAGATGATGCGCCCTTGTACTTTGTCACATCCCCAGGGGGAGAAGCTCTTAGTTTACCGCGTCTTTCAGCGCTTTACCTGCACGGAAACCCGGCACTTTAGCGGCAGCGATGGTGATCTCTTTACCTGTTTGCGGGTTGCGACCAGTACGGGCAGCACGCTCTTTAACAGCAAAAGTACCAAAACCTACCAGCGCTACATCATCACCTTCTTTCAGTGATTCAGTGACAGAAGCAATAATTGCATCTAACGCACGTCCAGCCGCAGCCTTAGAGATATCAGCCCCTGCAGCAATTTTGTCGATCAGTTGAGATTTATTCACTCTTCTCTTCCTCTTTTATAATTTATATCGCACCGGAATCCTTCAAAGTGCGACCGCGCAGCAGTTATATCAGGCCTGCCATGCCCTTACAACACCCGTTAATGATGGCAAGCCCGATCCGTCATCTAAATTAGCTATACAAAAAAAGGCTGGCAAGCACGAAATGCCCTGCCAGCCCTGTTTTTCTTAGCGCTATTTGCGCGAGGTCACTATTTTGCGGTGACAACCTGTATGCCGGACGGCTCATTTTGCAACGCAAGAGTCAGAACTTCCTCAATGCGTTTCACCGGATGAATGTCCAGATCGGCAATAACGTTGTCTGGAATCTCTTCCAGATCGCGTTTATTCTCAAACGGAATTAACACGGTTTTGATCCCGCCACGGTGCGCCGCCAGCAGTTTCTCTTTCAGGCCGCCGATAGGCAGTACCTGGCCTCGCAGGGTAATTTCCCCGGTCATCGCCACATCAGCGCGAACAGGATTACCCGTCAGGCAGGAGACCAGCGCGGTACACATCGCAATACCGGCGCTCGGGCCGTCTTTCGGCGTCGCCCCTTCCGGTACGTGAACGTGGATGTCACGTTTTTCGTAAAAGTCTGGATTAATACCCAGTTTTTCCGCACGCGCACGCACCACGGTCAGCGCAGCCTGAATAGATTCCTGCATAACCTCACCGAGAGAACCGGTGTAAGTCAGTTTGCCTTTACCCGGCACACAGGCGGTTTCGATGGTCAGCAGGTCGCCGCCCACTTCCGTCCATGCCAGACCCGTTACCTGACCCACACGGTTTTCGTTGTCCGCACGGCCATAGTCAAAGCGCTGTACGCCGAGATAGTCATGCAGGTTATCGCCATCGATCACAATGTGTTTCAGCGACTTATCCAGCAGCAGCTGTTTCACGGCTTTGCGGCACAGTTTGGAGATTTCACGCTCCAGGCTACGCACGCCCGCTTCACGGGTGTAGTAACGGATAATGCCGATAATGGCGCTATCCTCAACCGTCAGCTCGCCTTTCTTCAGCGCGTTACGCTCGATCTGTTTCGGCAGCAGGTGCTGTTTAGCAATGTTCAGCTTCTCGTCTTCGGTATAACCGGACAGACGAATCACTTCCATACGATCCAGCAGTGGCGCCGGAATGTTCATGGAGTTGGAGGTGGCAACGAACATCACGTCGCTGAGATCGTAATCCACTTCCAGGTAGTGATCGCTGAACGCCACGTTCTGCTCAGGGTCCAGCACCTCAAGCAGCGCAGAGGCCGGATCGCCACGCATGTCGGAAGACATTTTGTCGATCTCATCGAGCAGGAACAGCGGGTTTTTAACGCCCACTTTGGCCATTTTCTGGATCAGTTTACCCGGCATAGAGCCGATATATGTCCGGCGGTGGCCGCGGATTTCTGCTTCATCACGCACGCCGCCGAGCGCCATACGGATATATTTACGCCCGGTCGCTTTGGCGATGGACTGGCCCAGAGAGGTTTTACCTACCCCCGGCGGCCCAACCAGACACAGGATCGGCCCTTTGATTTTGTTTACACGGCTTTGTACCGCGAGATATTCAAGGATGCGATCTTTCACACGCTCCAGACCGTAATGGTCTGTGTCGAGAATTTCCTGTGCCTGACGCAGGTCTTTTTTGACCTTGCTACGCGCGTTCCACGGCACCTGCACCATCCAGTCGATGTAGCCGCGTACAACCGTCGCTTCCGCCGACATCGGAGACATCATTTTCAGCTTCTGCAATTCTGCTTCCGCTTTCTCTTTTGCCTCTTTCGGCATTTTTGCCGCATCGATTTTACGCTTCAGCGCTTCGTTTTCATCCGGCGCGTCGTCCATCTCGCCCAGTTCTTTCTGAATGGCTTTCATTTGCTCATTCAGATAGTACTCACGCTGAGATTTCTCCATCTGCTTTTTAACGCGGTTGCGAATACGCTTCTCAACCTGCAACAGATCGATTTCAGATTCCATCATCGCCATCAGATATTCCAGACGTTCGTTAACGTCGGACATCTCCAGCACGGACTGCTTATCCGCCAGTTTCAGCGGCATATGGGCAGCGATGGTGTCCGCCAGACGCGCAGGATCGTCAATGCTATTGAGCGACGTCAGCACTTCCGGTGGAATTTTTTTGTTCAGCTTGATGTAGCCTTCGAACTGACTGATGGCAGTGCGCACCAGCACTTCCTGCTCGCGCTCATCAATCGCTGGCGATTCAAGGTATTCCGCCTTAGCGGAAAAGTGTTCGCCGTTATCTGACAGCGCAGAAATACGCGCGCGCTGCAACCCCTCAACCAGCACTTTGACAGTACCGTCAGGCAGTTTCAGCATTTGCAAAATTGAGGCCACGGTCCCGACGGTGAAAAGATCGTTTACACCCGGCTCATCCGTTGATGCTTCTTTCTGGGCGACCAGCATGATTTTTTTATCATGGTCCATAGCCGCTTCCAGACAACGGATAGATTTTTCCCGCCCTACAAATAAGGGTATGACCATGTGCGGATAAACCACCACATCGCGCAACGGCAATACGGGGATTTCAATGCGTTCAGAACGCTCAGGATTCATAGAGCTCTCTCTTAGTTTAGTGTCCGCCAGGTAATCAGACTGCGCGACTGTGCTTCACGCAGCCATTAACATGTATGTCAGTATATGGGGATGTTTCCCACACATTCAACGCCATGTTTACGGAAAAATAAAAGGGGGGATAAAATCCCCCCTTTTTCGTTAACTGATTGTATGAGTTGGTTAATTATTCACCAGATGCCTGCTGCGCTTCCGGCTTGCCGTAAATCAGCAACGGCTTGCTCTGACCGCCGATGACGGACTCGTCGATAACCACTTTTTCGACGTCTTCCATAGAAGGCAGATCGTACATGGTATCAAGCAGCGCCGCTTCAACGATGGAACGCAGACCACGGGCGCCGGTTTTACGCGCCATCGCTTTCTTCGCGATAGCATCCAGCGCTTCGTCACGAAATTCCAGATCGACGCCTTCCAGGTTAAACAGCGCCTGATACTGTTTGGTCAGGGCGTTTTTCGGCTCTTTCAGGATCTGGATCAGCGCTTCTTCACTCAGCTCATTCAGCGTCGCCACAACCGGCAGACGACCAATGAACTCAGGAATCAGACCAAATTTGATCAGATCTTCCGGCTCAACCTGCGCCAGCAGTTCGCCTTCGCTGGCCTTGTCGGATTTCGCTTTAACCGTTGCGCCAAAACCAATGCCGGAGCCGGTTTCAACACGGTTAGCAATCACTTTATCCAGACCGGCGAACGCGCCGCCACAGATAAACAGGATCTTAGAGGTATCAACCTGCAAGAACTCCTGCTGCGGATGCTTGCGTCCTCCCTGCGGCGGAACGGCGGCAACCGTCCCTTCGATCAGTTTCAACAGCGCCTGCTGTACGCCTTCACCGGAAACGTCACGGGTAATGGACGGGTTGTCAGACTTACGGGAAATCTTGTCGATTTCATCGATGTAGACAATACCGCGCTGCGCTTTCTGCACATCATAATCGCATTTTTGCAACAGCTTCTGAATGATGTTCTCAACATCTTCGCCCACATAACCGGCTTCGGTCAGGGTGGTGGCATCCGCCATGGTGAACGGTACGTCCAGCAGGCGCGCCAGCGTTTCGGCCAGCAGCGTTTTACCGGAACCGGTCGGCCCGATCAGCAGAATGTTACTTTTGCCCAACTCAACGCCATTGCTGGTGTCGCCGTTGCGCAGACGTTTGTAGTGGTTGTATACCGCGACCGCCAGCACTTTTTTCGCCTGCTCCTGGCCGATAACATAATCGTCCAGATGGTTGCGAATTTCATGTGGCGTCGGCAGCGCACTGCGTTCACGGTGCGGTGCCACTTCCTTAATCTCTTCGCGAATGATGTCGTTACATAGATCAACACATTCGTCGCAGATATACACGGATGGACCGGCAATCAGCTTGCGCACTTCATGCTGGCTTTTGCCGCAAAAAGAGCAGTACAACAATTTGCCCGAGCCATCTTTGCGTTTATCTGTCATGAGTCAAAACCTCTTCTTTGTTCTTTGTGCCGCACACGACGACGCAAATGCCATTCTCAGGCGCAAGTCGCTTGTCAGCGTTGTGCCGCCCCTGGATAGTATTATAGCGGCACACCTGCGCCCTGGGCATCAATTACGATGGGTCAAAATCGAGTCGACCAGACCGTACTCCACCGCTTCAGACGCGGAGAGGAAGCGGTCGCGCTCGGTATCACGTTCAATCTGCTCAAGAGACTGACCCGTATGGTGCGCCATAAGTTCATTCATGCGCCCTTTCACCTTCAGGATTTCACGGGCATGAATTTCAATATCTGTCGCCTGGCCCTGATAACCGCCGAGAGGCTGGTGAATCATGACGCGAGAGTTAGGCAGGCAGAAACGTTTGCCTTTTGCGCCAGCAGTCAGCAGGAACGCGCCCATAGAAGCCGCCTGGCCCATACAAATCGTGCTAACGTCCGGCTTAATAAACTGCATGGTGTCGTAGATAGACATCCCTGCGGTAATAACTCCGCCTGGGGAGTTAATGTACAGGTAGATATCTTTTTCCGGGTTTTCCGCTTCCAGGAACAGCATCTGCGCCACAATCAGGTTAGCCATATGGTCTTCGACCTGGCCGGTCAGAAAAATGACACGTTCCTTAAGTAGACGAGAATAGATATCAAAAGAGCGCTCACCACGTGAGGTCTGTTCAATGACCATCGGCACCAGCGCCATATGGGGTGCAAAGTTATCTCGTTCGCCGCTGTATGACATTTCCGTCTCCTGGATAAAAATTGAAAAAACCTGCTGTACCGATTGTAACCTTATGGACGGATTATCAGCTAGTCCCTCTGTTATGGGTACGGCATCGCCATAATTCAAGCATAACAATCTTTTGTTGTAACGCTAACACTGAAACGCTGTTTTCGCACTCTTCCATGCAAAATGCGTGACAAAAAAAAGCCCGCCACCTGGAGGTGACGGGCTCTTGTGCGAATTTCGTGCTAATTAAGCGACGAATTACGCCTGCTGGTTCATCAGTTCGTTGAAGGAAGTGGCTTTTTCAGTCACTTTCGCTTTCGCCAGAACGGCTTCAACAGCCTGCTCTTCCAGAGCGACGTTACGCATGTTGTCCATCAGCTCTTTGTTTTTGCTGTAGAACTCAATAACTTCTTTCGGATCTTCGTACGCAGAAGCCATCTCTTCGATCAGACCTTTAACGCGCTCTTCGTCAGCTTTCAGTTCCTGAGTGCGAATCACTTCGCCCAGCAGCAGGCCGACAACAACGCGACGCTTAGCCTGTTCTTCGAACAGTTCACGCGGCAGTTCCAGCGCTTGTTTCTCGTTGCCGCCGAAACGCTGTGCAGCCTGACGACGCAGAACGTCAACTTCGCTGTCGATCAGCGCAGATGGAACGTCGATGTCGTTCGCTTTCACCAGGCCTTCAATCGCCTGAGACTTCACGCGGTTACGCACAGCGCCTTTCAGCTCGCGTTCCATGTTTTTACGCACTTCAGTACGCAGACCAGCAACAGAACCATCTTCAACGCCGAAACGCTTGATGAATTCTTCGGTCAGTTCCGGCAGTTCGCGCTCTTCAACTTTCTTCAGGTTGATAGCGAATTTAGCGGCTTTACCTTTCAGGTTTTCAGCGTGATATTCTTCCGGGAAGGTCACGTCGATAGTGAACTCTTCGCCTGCTTTATGACCTTTAATACCGTCTTCAAAGCCCGGGATCATACGACCCTGGCCCATCGCCAGTACGAAGTCAGACGCTTTGCCGCCTTCGAACTCTTCACCGTCAACAGAACCGGTGAAGTCGATGGTTACACGGTCTTCTGCATCAGCAGCGCCGTCTTTGTCTTTCCAGGTTGCCTGCTGTTTACGCAGGGTGTCCAGCATCACGTCAACATCGGCGTCGGTCACTTCAACAACCGGTTTTTCAACTTCGATGGATTCCAGACCGGTCAGTTCAACTTCCGGGTAGACTTCAAATTCTACAGCGTAGGTGAAGTCTTCGCCCAGTTTGTATTCGCTCGGAACATAGTTCGGTGCGCCAGCCGGGTTGATTTTTTCTTTGATGATCGCGTCAACGAAGTTACGGCTCATCAGGTCACCCAGAACATCCTGGCGAACAGAAGCGCCATAACGCTGAGCAACAACATTCATCGGTACTTTGCCCTTGCGGAAGCCGTCAATACGCACTTTCTTCGCTACGTTGACCAGCTCGCTTTTCACAGCGGTCTCGATGCTGTCAGCAGCGATAGTAATCGTTACACGGCGGCCAAGGCCTTGAGTGGTTTCAACTGAAACTTGCATCTTGTTACCTCAAAAAATCACAGTGCTCGGTCAACTCTACTCCGCAAGCACAGGTTGTTGGCTTCGCGGAACCGGGATGTTCTCATAATCAATCACATTCCCTGTCGTCAGAATCATCCCGAAGACATTCCGAAAAATAAGACGCCGCATTATAGCGGCATCACTTTTATGAGTCGAGAACGGTTATCGCGCGTTGCTGCGGCTTTTTTCACAATTCCCGGCTAATTTTGGTCTGAATACTGTACATCTCGCTCAAAATTCAGACAAAACAAAACGGCCCGCAGGCCGTTTTCACATAATCTGTAGCAACATACTGGAAAAGCGCCAACAGTTGCAAATGCGTTTTTCTACGCGATGCTTCCTGCGCCACGGCAAGGAGGCGATGCGAAGATCGTATCCTGCAATCCTTCCCACTCCTTAATGGTATAGGTATGCAGGGCCAGCGCATGTACGGTTGTGGAGAGTTCTGCCGTTAACGTACCGTAAATCATCCGGTGGCGATTAAGAAAACGTTCGCCAGTGAAGCGATCGCTGACCAGCACAACCTTAAAGTGGCTCTCAGAGCCTGCCGGAACATTGTGACGATAGCTTTCATCCACAACTTCGAGGAACACGGGTTCGAACGCTGCCCTTAATTTTTCTTCTATTTGCTCACGTATCATCATGAAATATCTCCTCCGACAACGCTGAGATGTCACCCATCCCTTTAAATACTAGCCGCTTTTACCGTTTACATTACATCATGACAACAAAAATTTAGCGTTCGTCTGATATTTTCATTCAAACGTATGAAGTTTACTGACTTATCCATTCATTTGGTTGCGAAAACCCGAAGTAAGGTGTACCGAGGGTCAGAAAACAGACAACGCGATGAATTTACATGCGTTGACCACTTCCCCTCGCCGTTGGCAATGTTATGATGGCGGGAATTTTTATCTATCACGCTTAAGAGTCACTGAGAGCCCGAACATGTTAAAGAAAATCCTCTTTCCATTAATTGCTCTGGTTATGCTGGCAGGGTGCGCAACACCGCCGACAACCATTGACGTATCGCCGAAAATCACACTGCCGCAACAAGATCCAAGCCTGATGGGCGTTACTGTGAGCATCAACGGCGCCGACCAGCGTCAGGATCAGGCGCTGGCGAAAGTTACGCGTAATAACCAACTGGTTACTCTGACCGCTTCCCGCGATCTGCGCTTCCTGCTGCAAGAAGTGCTGGAAAAACAGATGACCGCACGCGGTTATATGGTGGGACCGAACGGCGCTGTTAACCTGCAAATCATCGTAAATCAGCTGTATGCCGATGTATCTCAGGGTAACGTTCGCTACAACATCGCCACCAAAGCGGATATCGCCATCATCGCGACGGCGGCAAACGGCAACAAGATGACGAAAAACTACCGTGCGAGCTACTCTGTTGAAGGCGCATTCCAGGCGTCCAACCAGAATATCGCCAACGCGGTTAACAGCGTCCTGACCGACACCATCGCTGATATGTCTCAGGACACCAGCATTCACGAATTCATTAAGCAGAACGCACGTTAATTTCTGTCCAGATGGCCCGGCGCTTGTCGGGCCTGTAGATGCCCATGCCCAACCAATATTTACGTATTTTTCAGCAACCGCGTTCAGCTATCCTGTTGATTCTGGGGTTTGCATCAGGTTTACCCCTCGCGCTCACCTCCGGCACGCTACAGGCCTGGATGACCGTTGAGAATATCGATCTCAAAACCATTGGTTTCTTCTCTCTGGTGGGCCAGGCCTACGTCTTTAAATTCCTCTGGTCTCCGGTCATGGACCGTTACACGCCGCCTTTTTTAGGTCGTCGTCGCGGCTGGCTGGTCACCACGCAGATTCTGCTGCTGCTCGCCATTGCGGCGATGGGTTTTCTGGAACCCGGCACGCAGCTGCGCTGGATGGCGGCGCTGGCGGTTATCATCGCCTTCTGTTCCGCATCTCAGGACATTGTCTTTGACGCGTGGAAAACGGATGTTCTGCCTGCGGAAGAACGCGGCACCGGAGCGGCGATTAGCGTACTGGGCTATCGGCTAGGAATGCTGGTCTCCGGTGGTCTGGCGCTGTGGCTGGCGGATCGCTGGCTCGGCTGGCAGGGGATGTACTGGCTGATGGCGGCGCTGCTTGTGCCCTGTATTATCGCCACGCTCCTGGCCCCTGAACCTGAAGATTCCATTCCAGTGCCTAAAACGCTGGAACAGGCGGTTGCCGCCCCGCTGCGCGACTTTTTTGGCCGCAACAACGCCTGGCTGATCTTGTTGTTAATCGTGCTGTATAAGCTGGGCGACGCGTTCGCCATGAGCCTGACCACCACCTTTTTGATTCGCGGCGTTGGTTTTGATGCCGGTGAAGTCGGCGTGGTCAATAAAACGCTAGGACTGCTGGCGACGATTGTCGGCGCGCTGTACGGCGGCATCCTGATGCAGCGCCTTTCCCTTTTCCGCGCGCTGCTGATTTTCGGCATTCTGCAAGGCGTTTCCAACGCCGGTTACTGGCTGCTTTCCGTGACGAACAAACATATGTTCAGCATGGCCGCAGCGGTCTTCTTCGAGAACCTGTGCGGCGGGATGGGAACGGCGGCCTTTGTCGCATTGTTAATGACGCTGTGCAACAAATCGTTTTCCGCCACCCAGTTTGCCCTGCTCTCCGCGCTCTCTGCGGTGGGACGCGTGTATGTCGGCCCCGTTGCCGGATGGTTTGTCGAAGCGCATGGCTGGCCCACGTTTTATCTCTTCTCCGTCGCAGCGGCCGTGCCTGGCCTTCTGCTTCTGCTGGTTTGTCGTCAAACCCTTGAACACAGTTGGGAAAGCGAAAGCTTCATCCCCCGTACGGAATTTCGCGGGGCGTATGGTCTGGCGCTGCTGACGCTAATGATCGGTTGCGGCCTGCTGGCGGTATGGCTATTGCTGCTGACGATGAACGCCGTGGACTACACTCGCTTCTCCTTCCTGCCCGAACTGCTTGAGGCGGGGGTCATGGTGGCGATATGCGGCATTTTGTTCGGCGGGGTGCTGGATTATCTGGCGCTACGCAAAACACGTCTTGTGTAAGTGGGCAACGTTATTTGCCGTTGTAATAACAGAGCGAAATTATAACGGCTAAATAAGCAGCAGTTGCGAAAAATAATATTTGTTGTTTTGTGCGCAATAGCATCTGGAAATTATTGACGCCTTTTATAGATTTTATTTTCCTTACTCGATTCAGCCAATATAGTTTTATTTTTTGTTTTTCATTTGTCTCTTTGTTGATAATTAATTGTTAAACAATTGTTTTAATTTCGCATTAGTTATACCAATTACCCTGTAAGCCCTGCTTTCCTGCCCTCTTTCGTTATAACGTGATGTTGCAACAGGTTCTTAAAGTCAACGCGACATATCCTGCAACATATGTGACATGCCCGGCAGAACCCAGTAACACAGATCCAATCATGTTTACAGTAATGTAACCTTCCCGTAAAATGCCCACACACTTTAAACGCCACCAGGTCCCGTGGAATTGAGGTCGTTAAATGAGACTCAGGAAATACAATAAAAGTTTGGGATGGTTGTCATTAATTGCAGGCACTGCATTACTCAGTGGCTGTAATTCTGCACTTCTTGACCCCAAAGGACAGATTGGACTGGAACAACGTTCACTGATACTGACGGCTTTTGGCCTGATGTTGATTGTCGTTATTCCCGCCATCTTGATGGCTGTTGGTTTCGCCTGGAAGTACCGTGCGAGCAATAAAGATGCGAAGTACAGCCCGAACTGGTCACACTCCAATAAAGTGGAAGCTGTGGTCTGGACGGTGCCGATTCTGATCATCATTTTCCTTGCTGTACTTACCTGGAAAACCACTCACGCTCTTGAGCCAAGCAAGCCGCTGGCGCATGACGAGAAGCCCATTACCATCGAAGTGGTTTCCATGGACTGGAAATGGTTCTTCATCTACCCGGAACAGGGCATTGCAACCGTGAATGAAATCGCCTTCCCGGCGAACACTCCGGTTTATTTCAAAGTGACCTCCAACTCCGTGATGAACTCCTTCTTTATCCCGCGTCTGGGTAGCCAGATTTATGCCATGGCTGGTATGCAGACTCGACTGCATCTGATTGCCAACGAAGCCGGTACCTATGATGGTATTTCCGCAAGCTATAGCGGCCCTGGTTTCTCCGGTATGAAGTTCAAAGCTATCGCCACGCCGGACCGCGCCACATTCGACCAGTGGGTTGCTAAAGCTAAACAGTCACCGAACACCATGAGCGACATGGCTGCGTTCGAGAAAGTGGCTGCGCCAAGCGAATACAACCAGGTGGAATATTTCTCCAACGTGAAACCGGATTTGTTTAAAGACGTCATTAACAAATTTATGGCTCACGGTAAGAGCATGGACATGACCCAACCGGAAGGTGAGCACAGCTCGCATGAAGGCATGGAAGGCATGGACATGAGCCACGCGGAATCCGCTCACTAAGGGGCCGAGGAAGAAAACGATGTTCGGAAAATTGACACTGGATGCAGTCCCGTTCCATGAACCTATCGTCATGGTTACGATCGCTGCCATTATCGTCGGGGGTCTGGCGCTTTTAGCCTTGATCACTTACTTCGGTAAGTGGACCTACCTATGGAAAGAGTGGCTTACTTCGGTTGACCACAAGCGTCTTGGCATCATGTATGTCATCGTCGCAATTGTTATGTTGATACGCGGCTTTGCCGACGCCATCATGATGCGTAGCCAGCAGGCGCTGGCCTCTGCGGGCGAAGCGGGCTTCCTGCCGCCGCATCACTACGATCAGATCTTCACCGCTCACGGCGTGATCATGATCTTCTTCGTGGCAATGCCATTCGTTATCGGTCTGATGAACCTGGTGGTTCCGTTGCAGATCGGCGCGCGTGACGTTGCGTTCCCGTTCCTGAACAACCTGAGCTTCTGGTTCACCGTTGTCGGCGTTATCCTGGTTAACCTGTCTCTGGGCGTTGGTGAGTTCGCACAGACCGGCTGGCTGGCTTATCCGCCGCTCTCGGGAATAGAGTACAGTCCGAGTGTCGGGGTCGATTACTGGATCTGGAGTCTCCAGCTATCCGGTATCGGTACGACGCTGACAGGTATCAACTTCTTCGTGACGATTCTGAAGATGCGTGCGCCGGGCATGACCATGTTCAAGATGCCGGTATTTACCTGGGCATCGCTGTGCGCGAACATCCTGATTATCGCCTCCTTCCCAATTCTGACTGTCACCATCGCGCTGCTGACCCTGGATCGCTATCTGGGCACCCATTTCTTTACCAACGATATGGGCGGCAACATGATGATGTACATCAACCTGATTTGGGCCTGGGGCCACCCGGAAGTGTACATCCTGGTTCTGCCGGTCTTCGGGGTGTTCTCCGAAATCGCTGCAACCTTCTCGCGTAAACGCCTGTTTGGTTACACCTCGCTGGTTTGGGCGACCGTGTGTATCACCGTTCTGTCGTTCATCGTTTGGCTGCACCACTTCTTCACCATGGGTGCGGGCGCGAACGTAAACGCCTTCTTCGGTATTACCACGATGATTATCGCAATCCCGACCGGGGTTAAGATCTTCAACTGGCTGTTCACCATGTACCAGGGGCGTATCGTCTTCCACTCAGCGATGCTGTGGACGATCGGCTTTATCGTGACCTTCTCGGTCGGCGGTATGACTGGCGTTCTGCTGGCGGTTCCGGGCGCGGACTTCGTTCTGCACAACAGCCTGTTCCTGATTGCGCACTTCCATAACGTTATCATCGGCGGTGTGGTCTTCGGGTGCTTCGCCGGTATGACCTACTGGTGGCCGAAAGCGTTCGGCTTCACGCTGAACGAGACCTGGGGTAAACGCGCATTCTGGTTCTGGATCATCGGCTTCTTCGTGGCGTTTATGCCGCTGTACGTGCTGGGCTTCATGGGGATGACCCGTCGTCTCAGCCAGCAGATTGACCCGCAGTTCCATCCAATGCTGCTGATTGCCGCCTGTGGCGCCGCGCTGATTGCACTGGGCATCCTGTGCCAGCTGATTCAGATCTTCGTTTCTATTCGCGACCGCGAGCAGAACCGCGACCTGACCGGCGACCCGTGGGGCGCGCGTACGCTGGAGTGGGCAACCTCTTCTCCGCCTCCGTTCTATAACTTTGCCGTTGTGCCGCACGTTCACGAGCGTGATGCCTTCTGGGAAATGAAAGAAAAAGGCGAAGCGTACAAACAGCCTGCGCATTATGAAGAAATTCATATGCCGAAAAACAGCGGTGCGGGCATCGTTATCGCCGCCTTCTCCACTATTTTTGGTTTCGCCATGATCTGGCATATCTGGTGGCTGGCGATTGCAAGCTTCGCAGGCATGATCATCAGCTGGATTGTTAAGAGCTTTGACGAGGACGTGGACTACTACGTACCAGTCCCGGAAGTCGAAAAACTGGAAAACCAGCATTTCGATGAGATTTCTAAGGCAGGGCTGAAAAATGGCAACTGATACTTTAGCGCAAACGCACGCGACTGCCCACGCGCACGAACACGGGCACCACGATGCAGGCCAGACCAAAATCTTCGGATTTTGGATCTACCTGATGAGCGACTGCATTCTGTTCTCTATTCTGTTCGCAACCTATGCCGTTCTGGTGAACGGCACCGCAGGCGGCCCGACAGGTAAGGACATTTTTGAACTGCCGTTCGTTCTGGTTGAAACTTTCCTGCTGTTGTTCAGCTCCATCACCTACGGCATGGCGGCTATCGCCATGCACAAGGATAACAAGAGCCAGGTTGTCTCCTGGCTGGCGTTGACCTTCTTGTTCGGTGCCGGATTTATCGGGATGGAAATCTACGAATTCCATCACCTGATTGTTGAAGGCATGGGCCCGGATCGCAGCGGCTTCCTGTCTGCGTTCTTCGCGCTGGTCGGTACGCACGGTCTGCACGTCACCTCCGGTCTTATCTGGATGGCGGTGCTGATGGTGCAGATCGCCCGTCGCGGCCTGACCAGCACTAACCGTACCCGCATCATGTGCCTGAGCCTGTTCTGGCACTTCCTGGATGTGGTGTGGATCTGTGTGTTCACTGTTGTTTATCTGATGGGGGCGATGTAATGAGTCATTCTACCGATCACAGCGGCGCGTCCCACGGCAGCGTAAAAACCTACATGACAGGTTTTATTCTGTCGATCATCCTGACGGTCATTCCGTTCTGGATGGTGATGACGGGTACAGGTTCCCCGGCCGTGATTCTGGGGACTATCCTGGCGATGGCAGTGGTGCAGATTCTGGTGCATCTGGTGTGCTTCCTGCACATGAATACGAAATCTGACGAAGGCTGGAACATGACGGCCTTTGTCTTTACCGTGCTGATCATTGCCATTCTGGTGGTGGGCTCCATCTGGATTATGTGGAACCTGAACTACAATATGATGATGCACTAAGAGCGGCGGTTATGATGTTTAAGCAATACCTGCAAGTAACGAAACCAGGCATCATCTTTGGCAACCTGATCTCGGTGATTGGGGGATTCCTGCTGGCTTCTAAAGGCAGCATCAACTATCCCCTGTTTATCTATACGCTGGTCGGGGTGTCACTGGTTGTGGCGTCGGGTTGTGTATTTAACAACTACATCGACAGGGATATCGACAGGAAGATGGAAAGGACCAAGAATCGGGTGCTGGTCAAAGGCCTGATTTCTCCTGCTGTCTCGCTGGTGTACGCCACCTTGCTGGGTATTGCTGGCTTTATGCTGCTATGGTTTGGCGCGAATCCTCTGGCCTGCTGGCTGGGGGTGATGGGCTTCGTGGTGTATGTCGGCATTTATAGTCTGTACATGAAACGCCACTCCGTTTACGGCACGCTGATTGGTTCTCTCTCCGGTGCTGCGCCGCCGGTGATTGGCTACTGCGCCGTAACGGGCGAGTTCGACAGCGGCGCGCTGATTCTGCTGGCGATCTTTAGCCTGTGGCAGATGCCGCACTCTTACGCCATCGCGATTTTCCGCTTCAAGGATTATCAGGCTGCCAACATTCCGGTTCTGCCGGTGGTGAAAGGCATCTCGGTGGCGAAGAACCATATCACGCTGTACATCATCGCCTTTGCCGTTGCGACGCTGATGCTCTCTCTGGGCGGCTATGCCGGATATAAATATCTGGTGGTCGCGGCAGCCGTGAGCGTCTGGTGGCTCGGTATGGCCCTGCGCGGTTACAAAGTGGAAGATGACAAAGTCTGGGCGCGTAAGCTGTTCGGCTTTTCCATCATCGCCATCACTGCGTTAAGCGTGATGATGTCCGTCGACTTTATGGTGCCGGACTCACACAGCCTGCTGGCTTCGGTCTGGTAACACCCGCCCCGCAACAAATCTTCTGCCGGATGGAGGCTTACGCCTTATCCGGCCTACGGAAACCGCATAGCGCCATTGGGCATTACGCAACGCGCTCAGCAAGTAGGCCGGATAAAACGCTTTCGCGTTGCCATCCGGCATTTTATTGCCTGATAAAATCCCCCTCACAAACGCAACATTTGTTCATTAAGCACGTATTTACCCCACCCGTTTACCGCTTTACACTAGTCGCGGATTTTATACAGAGGTGGGAATGAACGATTACAAAATGACGCCGGGTGAGTTGCGCGCCACCTGGGGTTTAGGGACTGTATTTTCTTTGCGCATGCTTGGCATGTTTATGGTCCTGCCGGTTCTAACCACCTATGGTATGGCGCTTCAGGGCGCCAGCGAAGCCTTGATCGGCATTGCTATCGGTATTTACGGCCTGGCGCAAGCCGTTTTCCAGATCCCCTTTGGGTTACTCTCAGACCGCGTCGGGCGTAAGCCGTTAATTATCGGCGGTCTGGCCGTGTTCGTGCTGGGTAGCGTGATCGCCGCGCTGTCTGACTCCATCTGGGGGATTATTCTTGGCCGCGCGCTGCAAGGCTCCGGCGCAATCGCCGCCGCCGTCATGGCGCTGCTGTCTGACTTAACCCGCGAGCAAAACCGAACCAAAGCGATGGCGTTTATCGGCGTCAGTTTTGGTATTACCTTCGCTATTGCGATGGTGCTTGGGCCGATCGTCACCCACAAACTGGGGCTGAACGCCCTGTTCTGGATGATTGCCGCACTCGCCGCGCTCGGCATTGCCCTGACCGTTTGGGTTGTCCCCAACAGCACAACCCACGTATTGAACCGTGAATCCGGCATGGTGAAAGGCAGTTTCAGCAAAGTGCTGGCCGAACCTAAGCTGTTGAAGCTTAACTTCGGCATCATGTGTCTGCATATTCTGCTGATGTCGACCTTCGTCGCCCTCCCCGGCCAGCTTGCCGCTGCCGGTTTCCCCGCCGCCGAACACTGGAAGATTTATCTGGTCACAATGCTGATCTCATTTGGCTCCGTAGTCCCGTTCATTATCTACGCCGAAGTCAAACGCCGGATGAAGCGGGTCTTTCTGCTGTGCGTCGCGTTGATATTGATTGCCGAAGTCGTGCTGTGGGGCGCAGGCGTGCACTTCTGGGGATTAATTGCCGGGGTACAGCTGTTCTTCCTCGCTTTTAACCTGATGGAAGCCCTCCTCCCCTCGCTGATCAGCAAAGAGTCTCCTGCTGGTTATAAGGGCACCGCGATGGGCGTTTACTCCACCAGCCAGTTCCTCGGCGTCGCGATTGGCGGCTCGCTGGGCGGCTGGGTGAATGGTCTGTTCGGCGGTCAGACGGTATTTCTGGCTGGCGCATTGCTGACCGTCGTCTGGCTGGCGGTAGCAAGTACGATGAAAGAGCCGCCGTATGTCAGCAGTTTACGCGTGGAAATTCCGCCGGAGATTGCCGCCGATAACGCGCTGAAACAGCGTTTGCTGGCGACTGAAGGTGTGAGTGAGGTACTGATCGCAGAGAAAGAGCATTCCGCCTATGTGAAGATCGACAGCAAAGTGACCAACCGTTTTGAGGTTGAGCAGGCGATCAGGCTGGCGTGAGAAGTGCCGGATGGCGGCTACCGCCTTATCCGGCCTACAGAGCACGCACGTTGTAGGCCCGGTAAGCATCGCGCCACCGGGCATAATGCTGGATGGCGGCTGCGCCTTATCCGGCCTACAAGACCGCATTGTCCGTAGGCCGGATAAGCGCAGCGCCATCAGGCATCACAACTTAATCGCGGAAGTTTTTGAACTGGAACGGCTGTCCCAAATCCCCGCCGCGCACCAGCGCCATGACGGATTGCAGATCGTCACGGGATTTTCCGGTCACACGGATCTCTTCCCCCTGAATTTGCGCCTGCACTTTCAGCTTGCTGTCTTTAATCAGCTTCACGATCTTCTTCTGAACCGCGCTTTCAATGCCCTGCTTCAGCTTCGCTTCCACAAACCAGGTTTTACCGCTGTGGACGAACGCTTCCGGCACATCCAGCGAACTGCCTTCAATGCCGCGCTTGAGCAGCTTCGCGCGCAGAATATCCAGTAGCTGATTCACCTGGAAATCCGATTCGCTCAGTACTTTGATGGTTTTGTTCGCGTCGTTTAATTCAAACGTGGCCTCAACGCCACGAAAATCAAAGCGTGATTCAACTTCGCGAGTCGCATTATCTACTGCGTTACGCGCTTCCTGAAGATCGACTTCAGAGACAATATCGAAAGATGGCATCTTTTCCTCTCCCTTCGTTTTTGATGCGAAGCATAATACCCGTAACGAGACATAACGAGAAGCTTAGCTGATGGCGCTATACTTAGGCCATAACACCTGGCGCTGTTGCAGGTGAGGAGGAACAATGAAAATTACCGTACTGGGATGCGGAGCCTTAGGGCAACTTTGGCTTACAGCGCTGTGCAAACATGGACATGAAGTACAGGGTTGGCTGCGCGTACCGCAACCCTATTGCAGCGTGAATCTGATAGAGACGGACGGTTCAATATTTAACGAATCCCTGACGGCGAACGATCCTGATTTTCTGGCCAACAGCGATCTGCTGCTGGTCACGCTGAAAGCCTGGCAGGTCTACGATGCCGTAAGAGGTCTGGTCGCCACTCTGCCTGAAACCACGCCGATCCTGCTGATTCACAACGGGATGGGCACAATCGAAGAGTTGCAAAACATCCCGCAGCCGTTACTGATGGGCACCACGACGCATGCCGCCAGACGCGACGGGAATGTCATCATTCATGTCGCCAACGGCACTACCCATATTGGCCCGGCGCGTGAGCAGGACGGGGACTACAGCTATCTGGCCGATATTTTGCAGGGCGTGCTGCCTGACGTCGCCTGGCACAACAACATTCGCGCAGAGATGTGGCGCAAACTGGCGGTAAACTGTGTGATTAATCCCCTTACCGCGCTATGGGACTGCCCCAACGGCGAATTACGCCACCACCCGGAAGCGGTAATGGCGATATGTCAGGAGGTCGCTGCGGTTATCGAGCGCGAAGGACACCATACGTCGGCGAACGATTTACGTTATTATGTCGATCAAGTGATTGAGAGTACGGCAGAAAATATCTCGTCTATGTTGCAGGACATGCGTGCCCTGCGTCATACCGAGATCGACTATATTACGGGTTATTTGTTAAAACGCGCCCGCGCGCATGGCATCGCCGTCCCGGAAAATGCCCGTCTGTTTGAAATGGTAAAGCGAAAGGAGAGTGAGTATGAGCGCATCGGCACTGGTATGCCTCGCCCCTGGTAGTGAAGAGACCGAAGCGGTCACCACTATCGATCTGCTGGTTCGTGGCGGTATTCAGGTCACGACCGCGAGCGTCGCCAGCGACGGAAATCTCACCATTGTCTGTTCGCGTGGCGTAAAACTGCTGGCGGATGCGCCGCTGGTCGAGGTGGCCGACGGCGATTACGACATCATTGTATTGCCTGGCGGCATTAAGGGCGCGGAGTGTTTTCGCGACAGCCCGTTGCTGGTCGAAACCGTTAAGCAGTTCCACCGTTCCGGGCGTATTGTCGCCGCGATTTGCGCAGCGGCCGCCACGGTTCTCGTTCCGCACGATATCTTTCCCATCGGCAATATGACCGGCTTCCCGGCGTTGAAAGACAACATTCCCGCCGAACAGTGGCAGGATAAACGTGTGGTGTGGGACCCGCGCGTGAAGCTACTGACCAGCCAGGCGCCAGGGACGTCGATTGACTTCGGACTGAAAATTATCGATCTGCTGGTTGGCCGTGAAAAAGCCCATGAAGTGGCGTCACAGCTGGTGATGGCGGCAGGAATTTATAATTACTACGAATAGCGCCGAATGGCGGTGTGTAGGCCGGATAAGGCGGTTACGCCGTCATCCGGCAATACGTTGCGCCTGATAGCGCGATGCATATCAGGCCTGCAATCATGCTAACAATTACGGACGATACACCTTCACATTCTGGAAGCCCTGCTCACGCAGATAGAGCGCCTGCAAACGGCTCATCACGCCGCGTTCACACCACAGCAGCCAGGTTTTGCTCTGGTCGAGATCGCCAAACTTCGTGCTCAGCTTGTAGAACGGCAGAGAAACCACATCCACGCCTTCGATTTTCAGCGGTTTGTCATCCTGCTCATCAACGGAGCGAATATCCAGAATCACGTCGTTCGGGCCAAAGCCGCTGACGGTTTCCACTTCCACCACGTCCTGCCCGGTCTGCTGGGCGATTTCGCGAATATCGACATTGCTCGCTTCCTCAACCACTTTATCGAGAATGCTAAAGTCGAAGTGCTCTTCTTCCGCTTCAATCTTCGCCTTGATCGCTTTCACCGTCGGGCTTTTCGAAATAACGCCGCAGTATTCTGGCATCGTGCGGGCAAAATCTTCCGTACCAATCTGGCGCGCCAGGTTGATGATGTGCTCTTTGTCGTAAGAGATCAGCGGGCGCAGGATCAGCGTATCGGAAACGTTGTCGATAAGACGCAGGTTAGTCAGCGTCTGGCTGGAAACCTGCCCCAGCGCTTCACCCGTCACCAGTGCCTGGACGCCGTAGCGCTCCGCCACTTTCGACGCCGCGCGCACCATCATGCGCTTCAGCACCACGCCCATCTGACCGTCATCGACTTTTTCGAGGATCTCGCCGACCACCGGTTCAAAGTTGATGGCGACAAAACGCACGCGATGCGAACTGCCAAAGCGGTTCCACAGGTAATGCGCCACCTGGCGAACGCCGATTTCATGCGCCGCGCCGCCGAGGTTAAAGAAGCAGTAGTGTACGCGGCAGCCGCGACGCATCAGCATATAGCTGGAAACGCCGGAGTCGAAACCGCCGGAGATCAGCGACAGGACATCTTCCTGGGTGCCGATCGGGAAACCGCCGATACCTTCGTAACGGCCTTTAATCAGCAGCAGACGATCGTCTTCCACTTCCAGATGTACCGTCACATCCGGGTTGGTCAGCTTCACGCGCGCCGATTCAATATGCTGATTTAAACCGCCGCCGACGTAACGTTCCACCTCAATGGAGCTAAACTCATGCTTACCACGACGTTTAACGCGCACACAGAAGGTTTTGCCCTCAAGCCGATCGCGATACTGCACCAGCGCTTTCTCAAAGATATCGTGCATATCAGTGAACGGCACATCTTCGACTTCGAGAATATGGTGGATGCCCGGAATACGAGTCAGCGCGTCGCGAATCGCCAGGCGTTGATTTTCATCTTTGGCGCGAACTTCAATGTTATCCCAGTGGCGAACAACGGCGAGGGTCTCATCGTAGTGCTTTAACACGTTACGGATGTTCCCGGTCAGAATTTTTATAAAGCGCAAACGCACAGATTGGCTTTTGATAGTGATTTCCGGGAACAATTTAATGATAAACTTCATGGCGGCAATGGTTCTTAAGCAAGCATCAAGGCTTGTCGTGGAGAAAAGAGTACAGCAGCCCATACATGGAGCTGCATCCAGGCGCGGAAGTATACCACCATCATGGTCGTCCTGTGCACATTGCGCGTTATTTGATAATTGCTCTGAGTCCGTTACCATATCAGAGCTGAAAATATTGAGAGTCAGATATTCATTATGCCGAAGAAAAATGAGGCGCCCGCCAGCTTTGAAACAGCGCTGAGCGAGCTGGAACAGATTGTTACCCGTCTGGAAAGCGGCGACCTGCCGCTGGAAGAGGCGCTGAACGAATTTGAACGTGGCGTGCAGCTGGCGCGTCAGGGGCAGGCAAAGTTGCAACAGGCCGAACAGCGTGTGCAGATTCTGCTGTCTGACAATGAAGATGCATCTCCTGAGCCTTTTACACCGGATAATGAGTAAATGGATTTTTCGCAGCAGCTACAGGCCTGCGTCGAGCAGGCCAACCAGGCGCTGAGCCGTTTTATCGCACCACTGCCCTTTCAGAACACTCCCGTGGTCGAAACCATGCAGTATGGCGCATTATTAGGCGGTAAACGTCTGCGCCCATTCCTGGTTTACGCAACGGGCAGGATGTTTGGCGTAAGCCTGCCCACGCTGGATGCCCCGGCAGCCGCCGTTGAGTGCATTCACGCTTATTCGTTGATTCATGACGATTTACCCGCGATGGACGACGACGACCTGCGTCGCGGTCTGCCGACCTGTCACGTCAAATTTGGCGAAGCGAATGCCATTCTGGCCGGAGATGCCCTGCAAACGCTGGCGTTTTCTATCATCAGCGATGCCCCGATGCCGGAAGTGGCCGACCGCGACCGCATTGCTATGATTTCTGAACTGGCGAACGCCAGCGGCATCGCCGGAATGTGCGGTGGCCAGGCGTTGGATCTTGCTGCCGAAGGGAAACAGGTGCCGCTGGAGGCGCTGGAGCGTATCCATCGTCATAAAACGGGCGCGCTGATTCGCGCTGCGGTTCGTCTTGGCGCGCTAAGTGCCGGAGAAATCGGACGAAACGCCTTGCCGATACTCGATAAGTACGCAGAAAGTATCGGCCTTGCCTTCCAGGTCCAGGATGACATTCTGGATGTGGTGGGCGATACTGCAACGTTGGGTAAACGTCAGGGGGCTGACCAGCAACTTGGCAAAAGTACCTACCCTGCACTTCTGGGCCTTGAGCAAGCCCGGAATAAAGCCCGGGATCTGATCGAAGACGCCCGTCAGTCGTTAACGCAGCTGGCAGACCTCTCACTCGATACCTCGGCACTGGAAGCGCTAGCGGACTACATAATCCAGCGTGATAAATAAACAAACAACAAGTCTTACTTAATAGGCCTCTGATGAGTTTTGATATAGCCAAATACCCGACCCTGGCACTGGTCGACTCCACTTCGGAGTTACGCCTGCTACCAAAAGAGAGTCTGCCGAAACTCTGCGACGAACTGCGCCGCTATTTACTCGACAGCGTCAGTCGTTCCAGCGGACATTTCGCCTCCGGGCTGGGCACGGTGGAGCTCACCGTGGCGCTGCACTATGTCTATAACACTCCGTTTGACCAGTTAATCTGGGACGTGGGGCATCAGGCTTATCCGCACAAAATTCTCACCGGGCGTCGGGATAAAATAGGCACCATTCGCCAGAAAGGCGGTTTGCACCCCTTCCCGTGGCGCGGTGAAAGCGAATACGACGTACTGAGCGTCGGCCACTCCTCTACCTCCATTAGCGCAGGCATTGGCATTGCGGTCGCCGCAGAAAAAGAAGGCAAAGACCGTCGCACCGTTTGCGTCATTGGCGACGGGGCGATCACCGCCGGGATGGCGTTCGAAGCGATGAACCACGCGGGCGATATCAAGCCGGACATGCTGGTCATTCTCAACGACAACGAAATGTCGATCTCGGAAAACGTCGGCGCGCTGAACAACCACCTGGCGCAGCTGCTTTCCGGCAAGCTTTACTCGTCCCTGCGTGAAGGCGGGAAGAAAGTGTTCTCCGGCGTGCCGCCAATCAAAGAGCTGCTCAAACGCACCGAAGAACATATCAAAGGCATGGTCGTGCCAGGCACGCTGTTTGAAGAGCTGGGCTTTAACTATATCGGCCCGGTCGATGGTCACGACGTGCTGGGGCTGATTACCACGCTGAAGAACATGCGCGATCTGAAAGGCCCGCAGTTCCTGCATATCATGACCAAAAAAGGTCGTGGCTATGAACCGGCGGAAAAAGATCCGATCACCTTCCACGCGGTGCCAAAATTCGATCCGTCCAGCGGCTGCCTGCCAAAAAGCAGCGGCGGCCTGCCGAGCTATTCAAAGATCTTTGGCGACTGGCTGTGCGAAACCGCCGCCAAAGACAGCAAGCTGATGGCGATCACCCCGGCAATGCGCGAAGGTTCCGGCATGGTGGAGTTTTCACGTAAATTCCCCGACCGCTACTTTGACGTGGCGATTGCCGAGCAGCATGCAGTGACCTTTGCCGCCGGTCTGGCGATCGGTGGTTATAAGCCGATCGTGGCGATCTACTCCACCTTCCTGCAACGCGCCTACGATCAGGTGCTGCATGACGTCGCGATCCAAAAACTGCCGGTGATGTTTGCTATCGACCGCGCCGGTATCGTCGGCGCTGACGGGCAGACGCACCAGGGCGCGTTCGATCTCTCTTACCTGCGCTGCATCCCGGAAATGGTCATTATGACGCCGGGCGATGAAAACGAGTGCCGCCAGATGCTGTACACCGGCTATCACTATAATGATGGCCCAACGGCAGTACGTTATCCGCGTGGCAACGCCGTTGGCGTGGAACTGACGCCGCTGGAAAAACTGCCGATCGGCAAAGGACTCGTCAAACGTCAGGGGGAAAAACTAGCAATTCTGAACTTTGGTACGCTACTGCCGGAAGCGGCAAAAGTCGCCGAATCCCTGAACGCGACCTTAGTCGATATGCGCTTTGTGAAGCCGCTGGATGAAACGCTGATTCTGGAGATGGCTGAACGTCACGAAGCGCTGATCACGCTTGAAGAGAACGCCATTATGGGCGGCGCAGGCAGCGGCGTTAACGAAGTGCTGATGGCGCATCGTAAAGTCGTTCCGGTACTGAATATCGGCCTGCCGGACTTCTTTATCCCGCAGGGTACACAGGACGAGGCCCGCGCGGAACTCGGTCTGGATGCCGCCGGGATTGAGGCCAAAATCAAGGACTGGCTGGCATAATCCCCTCCCCGCTCCTGCTATGCTTAATCAATAACGGGTATAACAGGAGCGGAACAATGCAATACAACACCTTAGGAAAAACAGATCTACGGGTTTCTCGCCTTTGTCTGGGCTGCATGACGTTCGGTGAACCGGATCGCGGCAATCACGCCTGGACGCTACCGGAAGAAAGCAGCCGCCCCATCATTAAGCGCGCGCTTGAAGGCGGTATTAACTTTTTTGATACCGCCAATAGCTATTCCGCAGGCAGCAGCGAAGAGATTGTGGGTCGCGCGCTGCGTGATTTCGCCCGCCGCGAAGAGGTGGTGGTCGCCACCAAAGTTTTTCATCGCGTCGGCGACCTGCCAGAAGGATTATCCCGCACGCAAATCCTGCGTTCCATTGATGACAGTCTGAAACGTCTGGGTATGGACTATGTGGATATCCTGCAAATTCACCGCTGGGATTACAACACGCCGATAGAAGAGACGCTGGAAGCGCTGAATGATGTGGTGAAGGCCGGTAAGGCGCGCTATATCGGCGCCTCCTCCATGCACGCCGCACAGTTTGCCCAAGCGCTGGCGCTGCAAAAACAGCACGGCTGGGCGCAGTTTGTCAGTATGCAGGATCATTACAATCTCATCTATCGCGAAGAAGAGCGCGAGATGCTGCCGCTGTGCTATCACGAAGGGATCGCGGTGATTCCGTGGAGCCCGCTGGCACGAGGACGACTGACGCGCCCGTGGGGAGAAGCCACCGCACGTTCGGTATCCGATGAGTTCGGCAAGACGCTGTACAGCGAGAGCGATGAGAATGACGCACGGATTGCAGAGCGTCTGACGGGCGTCAGTGAGGATCTTGGCGCAACGCGTGCGCAGGTGGCGCTGGCATGGCTATTGAGTAAACCAGGCATCGCTGCGCCGATTATCGGTACATCGCGGGAAGAACAGCTGGATGAGTTGCTCGGCGCGGTGGATTTGACGTTGAAGCCAGAGCAGATTGCCGAGCTGGAAACGCCGTATAAACAGCATCCGGTGGTCGGGTTTAAATAATATTGCCCGATGAGCATGTAGGCCGGATAAGGCATGTATGCCGCCATCCGGCCTACAGGTTTAAAACAACCCGATGGGCCAATGGTGCCCAATGAAATAAAGCAGACCGGCGGAAATAACCCCTGCGACGATATCGTCAACCATTATTCCCATTCCGCCGTGTACGTTACGGTCGAACCAGCGAATCGGCCAGGGTTTCCACATATCCAGAATACGGAAAATCACAAATCCGGCGGCAACCCACTGCCAGTCCATCGTAGGGAGCGCCATCAGGGTGATCCACATCCCGATAAACTCATCCCAGACAATGCTACCGTGATCGTGAACGCCCATATCCTTCGCCGTTCGATGGCAAAGATAAACGCCAATACAGATCCCCAACATCACCACCAGCGAGTAGAGCTGCCAGGGCAGAAATGTCATCAGATACCAGAATGGGATCGCCGCTAACGACCCCATTGTTCCCGGAATAATCGGGCTGAGGCCGCTGCCAAACCCGGTAGCCAGCAAGTGCCACGGATTACGCAGGCTTAGCCGACTTTTGGCAACATCTTTATGGCGTGGCAAAATGGTCATATCCTTTCCAGTCAAAAGTGACAGGCTTTCCGTCACGCATGAAGCTGATGCCTTCCACATCCGCACTCATTTGTCCGATGCAGGTAAACGGTACGCCAAGATTCCCCAGCGCCACATCCAGCGCGCCACGGTTCAACTCCGGTACAGTGAAGCATAATTCATAATCTTCACCGCCGGAAAGCGCCCAGCGCAGCGCCTGCCCGGGATCAACATGACGGGTAACCGCCTCAGAATACCGCAGCGCATCCACATCCACCCGCGCGCCACAGCCGCTGGCGTTAACGATATGCCGCAAATCAGAAATCAGGCCATCGGAAAGATCGATCGCCGCATTCGCCAGGTCGCGCAGAGCTTGCCCCTGCAAAATACGCGGCGTCGGGCGCAGGTGCCGCTTAATCAAGTAGTCTGCGTCTTTCGCATCCGCCACCTGTAAGCGATGTTGTAAAATCGCCAGCCCAGCGGCGCTGTCCCCCGGCGTGCCGGTGATGTAAATCCTGTCGCCAGGTTTTGCCCCGGAACGCTTGAGCGCGCGTCCCACGGGCACATAGCCATGAATACCCAGCGTCATCGACAGCGGCCCACGCGTGGTATCGCCGCCAATCAGCTGCATATCGTAGTAATTCAGCAGGTCAAACAGGCTGTCGCTAAACGCTTCCAGCCACGCTTCATCAACGTCCGGCAACGTCAGGGCCAGCGTCAGCCAGGCCGGATCGGCCCCCATCGCCGCCAGATCGCTTAAGTTAACCGCCAGCGCTTTCCAGGCCAGATCGGCAGGATCGATATCAGCCAGGAAATGGTTGCCCGCCACCAGCGTATCGGTACTGATCGCCAGCGTCTGTTTTTCAGGAATATTCAGGAGAGCGCAATCGTCACCGATACCGGTTTCGACGTCGAGACGAGAGCTTCTAACACGGTCAAAATAACGGGCAATCAGGGAGAACTCGCCGCATGCCATACGTTATGCCTCAGCAGAAAAAAAGAAAAGGCCGGAGATAGCGGGAATATATCCCGCCACCAGCCGACCTGGAGATTACTTTTTGTTGGGGCGAATCACAGGTGCTGCTTTGTCCAGTACGCCGTTGACGAACTTGTGGCTGTCTTCGGCGCCGAAGGTCTTCGCCAGTTCAATCGCTTCGTTGATGGCCACTTTATATGGCACATCGCTACGTTTAGACAGTTCAAACAGCGCAATACGCAGCACAGCTTTTTCTACCTGACCCAGCTCTTCCAGCAGACGAGACAGGTACGGTTTCATCAATCCGTCCAGGTATGCGCTGTTAGTCGCCACCCCGGACAGCAGTTCACGGAAATACAGAACGTCGACATCTTTTACGTCCTGTTCCGCCAGGAACTGGTATTCAACATCAGCGATGTCGTTCTGGGACAACTGCCAGGAGTAGAGCGCCTGAACGGCACACTCACGAGCGCGGCGACGAGCAGCAGGTTTCACGGATTTCCCCTTACAAAAATCAGGCCTTGATGGCTTTCAATACATTAATCATTTCAAGCGCGGTCAGTGCGGCTTCCGCACCTTTGTTGCCAGCTTTAGTGCCAGCACGTTCGATGGCTTGTTCAATACTTTCAGTGGTCAGAACACCAAAGGCTACCGGGATTTCGCTGTCCTGGGCGACGTGCGCCAGGCCGTTGCTTGCACCGCCAGCCACATATTCAAAGTGCGCGGTACCGCCACGAATCACTGTACCCAGCGCAATCACCGCGTCATATTTACCGGTTTTTGCCAATGCGCCAGCCGCCAGCGGCAGTTCATACGCGCCAGGAACCCAAACCACGGTAATATTTTCATCTTTTACCTGACCAATACGCTTCAGGGCGTCAATCGCGCCTTCCAGCAGGCTGTCATTGATAAAATTGTTGAAACGCGCAATGGTGATGGCGACGCGAGCGTCCGGGGTAGCAACGTTAGCTTCAATAATGTTCATATTCTTCCTTCGGGTTCGATATGGCCCCGCAGGGGGGCGGATTTTATCATAATACTCGACGCGCCGCTTCTCTATTTCGAAGCCTTTACGCGGGAATCAAATGCAGGCAAACATCCGGGCCTACATGGCGTATCTCGTTGAATTTAAAATGGGGTGCCTCGCTCAGTTTCTCAAGCCCCGGCAGCACACATAATCCTCGCGCATCACTTCCTAACAGTTTAGGCGCAACATAGACGATAAGCTCGTCCACCACGCCCGCCTGCAACAGCGCGCCCGCAAGCACTGGCCCGGCCTCCACCCAGATGCTGTTAATCTGCTGTTTACCTAACAGCATCATCAGCACCACCAGATCCAGATGACCGTTATGCTCCGGCACCCGCAGGCTGCGAACCGTCTCAGGCCAGATGCGGGAATCGTCCTGTGTGCGGGCAAACCAGGTTTCTCCCGGCTGCTGCACAATACGGTGCTCCGGCGTCACGCGGTTTTGGCTGTCGAGGACAATGCGAATCGGCTGACGCAGGTTTTCCTGCGGATAGAGAGTCTGGGTTGAGACATCCAGTTCAGGCCAGCGAACCGTTAACGCCGGGTCGTCGGCCAGCACCGTCGCGCTGCTGGTCAGAATCGCATGGCTTTGCGCCCGTAAACGCTGCACATCGCGCCGCGCCTGCGGGGAGGTAATCCACTGGCTTTCACCGCTGGCCATCGCCGTGCGGCCATCCAGCGATGCGCCGAGCTTGAGCTGCACATACGGGAAGCCGGTGCGCATCCGCTTGAGGAAACCTTTGTTCAGCTGTTCCGTTTCGCTCATCATCAGCCCGTGGCTGACGTCGATCCCCGCCTGCTGCAAACGGTACAGCCCACGTCCCGCGACCTGCGGATTGGGGTCCTGCATCGCCGCAACGACCCGCGCCACGCCAGCGGCAATCAACGCATCGCAGCACGGCGGCGTACGGCCATGATGGCTGCACGGTTCAAGCGTGACATACGCGGTCGCGCCTTTGGCTTTGTCTCCCGCCATACGCAGCGCATGAACTTCAGCATGCGGTTCACCCGCGCGATGATGGTAGCCTTCGCCAACGATTTCGCCATCTTTGACGATCACACAGCCTACATTCGGGTTCGGGTGCGTGGTGAAACGCCCGCGCTGCGCCAGCTTCAGCGCACGCGCCATGTAAAACTCATCCAGCATGGCTTAATCCTGTAGGCGAGCAATCTCTTCGCCGAATTCTTTGATGTCTTCGAAACTCCGATAGACGGAGGCAAAGCGGATGTAAGCCACTTTATCGAGCTTTTTCAGTTGCTCCATCACCAGGTTGCCAATCATTTTGCTGGGAACTTCGCGTTCCCCGGTGGCTCGCAATTGTGATTTGATGTGATTCAACGCCATTTCGACGTCATCAGAGCTGACAGGGCGTTTTTCCAGCGCTCTTAGCATACCGCTGCGCAACTTCTCTTCGTTGAAAGGTTCACGCACATCGTTACTTTTCACTACGCGCGGCATAACAAGCTCTGCCACTTCAAAGGTAGTGAAACGTTCATTACAGACCAGACACTGCCGACGGCGGCGTACGGAAGAGCCCTCACCCACGAGACGAGAGTCAATAACCTTAGTGTCTACGGCGAAACAGAATGGGCAATGCATACGGCGTCCTGACCAGGTGGTTAACAGAAATCTATTTTACCCTGAACTGGCGCGACAACAAAGGCGGAGCACTTTTGAGACAAAGGATCGATACCTTACACCCCTTTGCGATCTACCATTAGGGTATCGCGACCATGAAGGAAATAATCTACATGACAAGACGTTACCTAAGAATTCTCCTGGTGGGAAGCCTCTTTAGCCTGAGCGCCTGCGCGCAGCAGAGCGAAGTTCGCCAGATGAACCAAAGCGTCAGCACGCTGAATACGGAAATGGCGCAGTTAAACCAGGAAACCGTGAAGATTACTCAGCAAAATATGTTGAATGCGAAATCCACCAGCGGGGTCTATCTGCTGCCGGGTTCAAAAACGCCTGCCCGCCTGAACAGTCAGATCGGTACGCTGCGTATGTCCCTGGTGAATATCGCGCCCAATGCCGATGGCACACGCGTGACGCTGCGCATTCAGGGAGAATCCAACGATCCGTTACCGGCGTTTAGCGGTACTGTCGAATACGGGCAGATTCAGGGCACCACGGATAACTATCAGGAAGTGAATGTCCAGAATCAACTGATTAACGCTCCGGCCAGCATCCTGGCGCCGAGCGATGTGGACATCCCGTTACAATTAAACGGATTGACGCCCGACCAGTTAGGTTTTGTCCGCGTTCACGATATCCAGCCTGTTAATCAATAAACCTCCGGCGGAGCGTTTTGTGCGTTCCGCAACATCCCTCCCCGGCTTTTTGTTACTCCTCTGACATCACCGCAATTTTTGCTAAAAGTTGGCAACATTCATGAAAGTCAGTACAATCGCCGCGCTTAAAGTACGCAAACGTGAACGCAATCGATTACGTAGATGATAGATCTGTGAAACAAGACATATTTTTGTGAGCAATGATTTCTATAATAGGCTCCGCAGAAACACGAAATATTTAGAAACGCAAATTGCGCCTTTTTCATTCCCTTCAAGGGATTTCAAACAGTGGCATACAATATGAAAAAAACATTACTTGCAGCCGGTGCAGTGCTGGCGCTCTCATCGTCCTTTACTGTTAACGCAGCAGAAAATGACAAACCGCAATACCTTTCAGACTGGTGGCACCAGAGCGTTAACGTCGTAGGCAGCTACCATACCCGTTTCGGGCCGCAGCTCCGTAACGATACCTATCTGGAATATGAAGCATTCGCGAAAAAAGACTGGTTCGATTTCTACGGCTATATGGATGCGCCGGTATTCTTCGGCGGTAACACCAACGCGAAGGGTATCTGGAACCACGGTTCCCCGCTGTTCATGGAAATTGAACCGCGTTTCTCTATCGACAAACTGACCGGAGCCGACCTGAGCTTTGGCCCGTTCAAAGAGTGGTATTTCGCTAACAACTACATCTATGACATGGGTCGTAACAAGTCTGGCCGTCAGAGCACCTGGTACATGGGTCTGGGTACTGACATCGAAACCGGTCTGCCGATGAGCCTGTCCCTGAACGTCTATGCGAAGTACCAGTGGCAGAACTACCTGGCTGATAACGAAAACGAGTGGGATGGCTACCGTTTCAAAGTGAAATACTTCGTGCCACTCACCGAGCTGTGGGGCGGTAACCTGAGCTACATCGGTTTCACTAACTTTGACTGGGGCTCCGATCTGGGCGACTCTCAGTACCGTACCAGCAACTCTATCGCATCCAGCCACATCCTGGCGCTGAATTACGATCACTGGCACTACTCTGTGGTGGCTCGTTACTTCCATAACGGCGGACAGTGGGAAAACGGCGCTCAGCCGGTATGGCAATCCGAAACGGTTAAAGCTACCGGTTGGGGTGGCTACCTGGTTGTCGGTTACAACTTCTAAGCTGTTTATTTGCCGCCCGGCCAGTACAACGCCGGGCACAGAAAGAGCACCGAACGCGCAACGCGCCGGTGCTTTTTTATTTCTTCTGATCCATCATCGCTTTCAGATTAGCGAAAGGGTTATGCATCGCAGCGCCGACATCTTTCTGCGCATCCTCCCCGGCAATAACGGTTGAGCCATACTGATCGGCTTCGGTATATTTCGAATGCTCATGATCGTGACAGTACAGACACAGCAACTCCCAGTTACTGCCGTCTTCCGGGTTATTGGTGTGGTCGTGATCGATATGATGGACGGTTAATTCGCGCAGGTTAGAGTAAACAAATTCGCGAGAGCATCGCCCGCATACCCACGGAAATAATTTGAGCGCCTTTTCACGATAGCCGTTTTCCAGCCGCGTATAGTTTTTAGGGATAATCGCCATAGTGACTCTGTATCTGCGTTGAATGTAGGGTTATGAGCAAGTTTAACACTCTGCGTACCCCATTGCCCGTGAAGGATGCAGAAGCCCGCTTAACCGCAGGCTTTTTTAGCGATAAAAAAATCCCGGCCATGCGACCGGGATTCCAGTAATAACGTGACTGCGTGATTAAGGCAGAATAGACGGCTGATCCGCCCCTTCTTTCTCAACTTTCTGCTGCAACATATGCTCGCGCTTCATGCCCAGCTTCAGCGCCAGCGCCGAGGCCACGTAGATCGACGATGCCGTACCGATAGAAACACCAATCAGCATGGTCAGAGAGAAGCCTTCCAGTACCGGACCACCGAAGAGGTACAGCATCAGAATCACCACTAACGTCGTCCCGGAGGTGATCAACGTACGGTGCAGCGTCTGGGTCAACGACACGTTAAAGATTTCGTAAGGCGTCCCGCGACGAATTTTGCGGAAGTTTTCACGAATACGGTCAGATACCACGATACTGTCGTTCAGCGAGTAACCGATAACCGACATCAACGATGCAACGATCGTCAGGTCGATCTCAATATGGAACAACGACAGAATCCCTAAGGTGATAATCACGTCGTGCGCCAGCGCGATAACCACCCCCGCCGCCAGTCGCCACTCAAAGCGGAAACCGACATAAATGAGGATAGAGATCAGCGCGACAATCAGCGCCATCGCACCGGTTTGCGCCAGATCGGCGCCCACGCTCGGCCCGACAAACTCAATACGCTTCACGGCGGCGTTCTGGCTGGTGGCTTCGTTAATGACACTCAGCACCTTGCTACCCAGCACCTGACCGCCGTCTTCACCTTCCGTCGGCGGCATACGCACCATAATGTCGTGGCTGCTACCGAAGTTCTGCAACAGCGGCTCGGCAAAGCCCGCTTTTTCCAGCGCATCGCGCATCACGTCCATTTCGGCCGGTTTTTCCAGCGTGATTTCGATAACCGTACCACCGGTAAAATCGAGACCCCAGTTAAAACCGCGCACGCCCATCACCACGATGGCCGCAATCAGCAGGAAACCAGAGATGCCGAAAGCCCAGTAGTCCCAGCGCATAAAGTCATAGACTTTACGGCCGTGGTTCAATTGTTCAACAGTATATTCCTGTGCCACATCGCACTCCTCAGATTGACAGCTTGTTGATGCGTTTGCCGCCATACAACAGGTTTACGATGGCACGCGTACCGACAATCGCGGTAAACATCGACGTCGCCACACCGATACCGGTAGTAATCGCGAACCCTTTAATTGCCCCGGTGCCGACTGCGTACAGGATGATGACTTTAATCAGCGTGGTGATGTTCGCATCGAAGATGGAACTGAACGCGCCTTTATAACCTTCATCAATCGCCTGCTGAACCGTACGCCCGTTGCTCAACTCTTCTTTAATACGTTCGTTGATCAGTACGTTGGCGTCGACCGCCACCGCAAGGGTTAGCACGATACCGGCAATCCCCGGCATACTCAGCGTGGCCCCCGGCAGCAGCGACATGATACCGACAATCAATACCAGGTTGGCCACCAGCGCGCTTGTCGCAATCAGACCGAACTTCTTGTAGAAGAAGATCATGAACAGGATGGAGACCACCAGACCGGCCAGACACGCTTCCAGGCCCTGTTTGATGTTCTGCATACCCAGCGTCGGGCCGATAGTCCGTTCTTCAACAATCTGAATCGGCGCAATCAGCGCACCGGCGCGCAGCAGCAGAGAGAGCTGGCGGGCTTCGTTCGGGTTGTTGATACCGGTAATACGGAAGCTGTTGCCCAGGCGAGACTGGATGTTGGCGATGTTAATCACCTCTTCCTGCTTCACCAGTACCGCACGACCGTTGGCATCTTTCTTACCGCTGTCTTTGTACTCCACAAACAAGGTCGCCATCGGCTTGCCGATATTGTCTTTGGTGAAGTTAGACATGATGTTGCCACCTGCGCTATCCAGTGAGATGTTAACCTGCGGTTGGTTGTATTCGTCCTGGCTGGAAGTGGAGTCGGTGATATGGTCACCAGTCAGGATCACGCGTTTGTACAGCACAACCGGCTGGCCTTCGCGCGTCTGTTTCACTTCCGAGTCACCCGGTACGCGCCCGGATGCCGCCGCAGACTGGTCAACGTTGGTGTTTACCAGACGGAATTCGAGGGTCGCGGTAGCGCCCAGAATCTCTTTCGCACGCGCGGTATCCTGAATACCCGGCAGCTCAACGACGATGCGATCCGCACCCTGACGCTGGACAACCGGCTCCGCCACGCCCAATTGGTTTACACGGTTACGCAGAATGTTGATGTTCTGCTGAACAGCATACTCACGCGCTTCGCTCAGACGCGCATCAGACATGACCGCACGCAGCACCGTATTGCCCTGGCTGGTAATCACCAGATCGCGGTGACGCCCGCTCAGATAAGAGATCGCTTCATCACGCGCTTTGTTATCGCGGAACGTGATGCTCAGACCGTAGTTATCTTCTTTGCGAACAGTGGTATAAGGAATGCCTTTTTCACGCAGGTCGCTGCGCAGGCTATCGATATTTTGCTCCTGAAGCTTACCTAACGCGGTGTCCATATCCACTTCCATCAGGAAGTGAACGCCGCCACGCAGGTCAAGGCCAAGTTTCATCGGCTCGGCTTTAATGGCCGCCAGCCAACGAGGCGTTGCCGGAGCAAGGTTAAGCGCCACGACGTATTTATCACCCAGCACGCCAACCAGCGCTTCACGGGCGCGCAGCTGGATGTCGGTGGTGTCGAAGCGCGCAAGAATAGCGCCCTCTTCCAGAGCCACAGACTTAGCGGTAATTTTTTCTTCTTGTAACGTTTTCTGGACCTGGATCAGCGTTTGCTCACTGGCGGCGACGCCGCGCGCGCCAGTGATTTGAACAGCCGGATCCTCACCATACAGGTTGGGAAGTGCGTAAAGCAGGCCGACGACAATCACGACGACCAGCATGATGTACTTCCACAAAGGATAACGGTTTAACACGGCAGTTCCCTTTGGGAAAACAATAGATTACAGCGCCTTCATAGTGCCTTTCGGCAGAACGGCAGCTACGAAGTCACGTTTGATAACCACTTCAGTGGTGTCATTCAGCGCGATAACGATGTAGCCGGATTCCGCTACTTTCGTTACACGACCCACCAGGCCACCGTTAGTCAGCACTTCATCGCCTTTTGCGATGGAGCTCATCAGGTTTTTGTGTTCTTTGGTGCGCTTCTGCTGTGGACGCAGGATCATGAAGTAGAAAATCAGACCAAACACCACCAGCATCAAAATCAGAGACATCGGGCTGCCCTGCGCCGGAGCACCTGTTGCCGCTACCGCATCAGAAATAAAAAAGCTCATTAAATTTCCCTCATTATTAAAATTAATCAACGTTCAAAGGTGGAACAGGTCGACCCTGACGTTGGTAAAAATCGGTCACGAAGCTCTCTAATTTACCCTCTTCAATAGCCTTGCGTAAACCCGCCATCAAACGCTGGTAGTAACGCAGGTTATGAATCGTGTTGAGTCGCGCGCCCAATATTTCGTTGCAACGGTCGAGATGATGCAAGTAGGCACGCGAATAATTGCGACAGGTGTAGCAATCACACTCGGCATCGAGCGGGCTGGTGTCGCTTTTATGCTTCGCATTACGAATTTTCACCACGCCGTCAGTCACGAACAGGTGACCATTACGGGCATTGCGTGTTGGCATAACGCAGTCAAACATATCGATACCGCGACGAACGCCTTCCACCAGATCTTCCGGTTTGCCGACGCCCATCAGGTAACGAGGTTTGTCCGCCGGGATTTGCGGGCAGACATGTTCCAGAATGCGGTGCATGTCTTCCTTCGGCTCACCCACAGCCAGACCGCCGACAGCGTAGCCATCAAAGCCAATCTCTACCAGACCTTTGACGGAGATATCGCGTAAATCTTCGTAAACGCTGCCCTGAATGATGCCAAAAAGCGCATTTTTGTTGCCCAAACCATCAAAACGGTCGCGGCTACGCTTCGCCCAGCGTAAAGACATCTCCATAGAGCGTTTAGCATAGTCCCAGTCCGCCGGATACGGCGTACATTCGTCGAAAATCATGACGATATCGGAACCGAGATCATACTGAATCTCCATGGATTTTTCAGGATCGAGGAAAATCGGATCGCCGTTGATCGGGTTGCGGAAATGCACGCCCTGCTCGGTGATCTTGCGAATATCGCCGAGGCTGAACACCTGGAAACCGCCGGAGTCCGTCAGGATCGGGCCTTTCCACTGCATGAAATCATGCAGATCGCCATGCAGTTTCATGATTTCCTGACCCGGGCGCAGCCACAGGTGGAAGGTGTTGCCGAGAATAATTTGTGCGCCAGTGGCTTCAACTTCTTCCGGCGTCATGCCTTTAACGGTGCCATACGTACCGACGGGCATAAAAGCAGGCGTTTCCACTACGCCACGATCAAACACCAGGCGGCCACGGCGAGCGCGTCCGTCGGTAGTATCCAGTTCGAATTTCATTTTCTCTCCATACGCCAGAAAAACAGTCTGACGTTTAAACCTGTGCCGCGAACCTACTTCCCGACACGCTCATTCAAAGCCTGCGGATTGTACGTGATAAACATCGCGTCCCCGTAGCTAAAAAAGCGATAATTTTGTTCTACCGCAGCCTTGTACGCATTCATCGTGTGCTGATAACCCGCAAAAGCGGACACCAGCATAATCAGCGTCGATTCCGGCAGGTGAAAATTGGTCACCAGCGCATCAATCACTTTGTATTGATAACCTGGGTAGATGAAGATTTGCGTATCGCCGAAGAACGGTTCGATCAGGTCGTTTTTCGCCGCCTGCGCCGCACTCTCCAGCGAGCGTACCGAGGTGGTGCCCACCGCGATGATCCGATTGCCCCGCGCTTTTGCCGCCAGCACCGCATCAACCACCTCCTGCGGGACTTCGGCGTACTCCGAGTGCATGATGTGATCTTCAATGGTCTCCACACGCACCGGCTGGAACGTCCCCGCGCCGACGTGCAGCGTCACAAACGCCATCTCAATGCCTTTTTCGCGCAGCGCGGCCAGCAGCGGATCGTCAAAGTGCAAACCCGCGGTTGGCGCGGCAACGGCTCCCGGTTTTTCACTGTAGACCGTCTGATACAACTCACGGTCGGCGTCTTCATCCGGGCGGTCGATGTATGGCGGCAGCGGCATATGGCCGATCGCGTTGAGGATCTCCAGAACCGGGCGCGCGTCGTTGAACTCAACTTCAAACAGCGCGCCATGACGCGCGGTCATGGTGGCGTTAATGCTTTCGTCATCGCCCAACAGCAGTTCCGCACCCGGTTTCGGCGCTTTGGAAGCGCGAATATGCGCCAGAATGCGTTTGTCATCCAGCATCCGCTCAACCAGCACTTCAATCTTGCCGCCGCTGGCTTTACGGCCAAACAGACGCGCCGGGATGACGCGGGTATTATTAAAGACCAGCAGATCGCCAGGGTTGAGCTTATCGAGCAGATCGGTGAAAGTACCGTGCGTCAGCGCGCCCGTCGGCCCGTCCAGTGACAGCAAGCGGCAACGACTGCGCTCAGGCTGCGGATAGTGGGCAATCAGGGATTCGGGTAATTCAAAGGAAAAATCGGTAACGCGCATGACACTGACTCAGACTAAAATAAGAGGCGGGTAGTCTAGTGCCGGGGCGCGCTCCCTGCAACCGTTACCCCTCAAGTTAAGAGATATAAGCTATAGACAAAATCATTCAGGATGCATCGGGGCGGCAACTGAATGACAAATTCGTCAGGAACGAATTTGAACGCTGCTTGCAGCGGCCCCGCAGGGGTGAGGCCCGGGGATGGGCCGAGTAACTCGCAGCCAACAAAGAGGCAGTTTGAAGGATGAAGTGGATATGAATTTTCTTGCACACCTGCACTTAGCGCATCTCGCCGACAGCTCGCTTTCCGGCAATTTACTGGCTGATTTTGTTCGGGGAAACCCGGAGGCGAATTTTCCCCCTGACGTGGTGGAAGGGATTTATATGCATCGGCGGATTGACGTCATGACCGATAATCTGCCGGAAGTGCGTGAAGCGCGGGAATGGTTTCGCAGCGAAACCCGTCGTGTAGCCCCCATCACTCTGGATGTGATGTGGGACCACTTCCTGTCGCGCCACTGGGCGACAATATCTCCCGATTTCCCGTTGCAGGCGTTCGTGGGCTACGCCCATGCGCAGGTCAGCACTATTTTGCCCGACTCGCCGCCGCGTTTTGTGAATCTGAACGATTATCTGTGGTCGGAAAAGTGGCTGGAGCGTTATCGCGATATGGATTTTATCCAGAATGTCCTCAACGGGATGGCGAATCGCCGCCCACGCCTCGATGCCCTGCGCGACTCCTGGTACGATCTGGATGCGCACTACGATGCGTTAGAAGCGCGCTTCTGGCGCTTCTACCCGCGCATGATGGCACAGGCGCGTCAGAAATCGCTTTAGTTGCCTGATAAGCGTAACGCCATCAGGCAAAAAATTGATAGGTGAAACCTGTCTCATTGATTGTCAGCACCGCGTTGAGTTGCCCTCTTCCCCTCCCTATACTTGCCCGCGTTGCGTTCCAAACCCCTTAACTTTGCAGGAGTATTTATATGGTACTGGTTACTCGTCAGGCCCCGGACTTCACAGCAGCCGCCGTACTGGGTAGCGGTGAGATCGTTGAAAACTTCAACTTCAAACAGCACACCAACGGCAAAGCAACCGTTCTGTTCTTCTGGCCGATGGACTTCACCTTCGTTTGCCCGTCTGAACTGATTGCTTTCGACAAACGTTATGAAGAGTTCCAGGCGCGTGGCGTAGAAGTTGTCGGCGTTTCTTTTGACTCTGAATTCGTCCACAACGCATGGCGTAACACCCCTGTCGATAAAGGCGGCATCGGTGCAGTGAAATACGCAATGGTTGCTGACGTGAAGCGTGAAATCCAGAAAGCCTACGGTATCGAACACCCGGAAGCGGGCGTTGCCCTGCGCGGTTCTTTCCTGATCGACGCCAACGGCGTGGTTCGTCACCAGGTAGTTAACGACCTGCCGCTGGGCCGTAACATCGACGAAATGCTGCGTATGGTTGACGCGTTGCAGTTCCACGAAGAGCACGGCGAAGTGTGCCCGGCACAGTGGGAAAAAGGCAAAGAAGGGATGAACGCCTCTCCAGACGGCGTGGCAAAATACCTGACTGAAAACGTCGCCAGCCTGTAATCGGCTCGAATTGAAAAAAGCTCGCTATGGCGAGCTTTTTTATTGCGTTTATCCGGCCTACGGATTTTTGTAGGCCGGATAAGGCGTTCCGCCGCCATCCGGCGTAGTGCCCGGTGGCACGCCGTTTACCAGGCCCACAAGCATGTCGCGTTTACGCCGCGCCGTCCTTTTTCACCTCGCGCCAGATTCGCCACGCCATCACCAACAGTACCGCGACGCCAGCAATCAACGCCCCCCACACCAGTAACGTTTTCCAGCGGCTTTGCTGCTCCGCAGCCGACGTTGCCGTCAGCCGCGCCTCACCGCCCAGCGTTACGCGCTGCTGCGTCATCGCCCAGGGCAGGTCGTTAACATCCTGCGTTTTGCGCAGCGACGCCGGGATCAGCATATCCAGCTCAACATCGGCTTTTTCCGCCGCCCGGTTTCCCCAGGCCAGCATATACGGGCCTTTCCCCTGCGTATTGAACACCAGTTGATAACTGTCCCGCGCGCCGCTCAGCGCAGGCAGCGTTTCCGGCAATCGGGCGTTGATGGTGGTCATACGGATAGCTTCAACCTGTTGACCTGAAAGAAGAATATCCTCCGAACGCTTCCCGTCGAGGCGGTACAGGATCGTTTTCGTCAGTGGACGCCACGCCTCTTTTTCCCCGCCGCGCCATGCCAGCTCAACCGGTAAAACGCCCTCGTTTTCCAACGCAATTCTGAGCGACGTCAGCGGCTGCGGCTGATTCCAGCGCCATACGGCTTCTGTTTCCGACACTTTCTTTGCGTGGGCCTCCAGCGCAATACGCTCCGACGCCGGTTCTCCGCTGTCCGCAATGGCGCTTACGCTGTTTAACGTCAGCGGCGGACTTTGCGAATCGAGAATCACCAGCAGGTAGCGACGGCCTTCCGCAGAGAGCGTCAGGCTGGCGCTGATGGTGTCCATTTTCAGCCGATCGTTATCGCGCGTCAGATCCATCAGCGGCGCGTCTTCTTGCACGGGTTGCCAGTAACGTAAATCACGGCTGGCATAAACGGACGCCTTCCCCTGCCAGTTGCCCGCAGGCGTGTTCCAGTTCAGGCGCAGTTGCGCCAGCGAAAAGGCCGCCGTCATCTCTTCCGGCAGAGTCAGTAAATAGCTCTGCCCAACCGCGTTAACGTCATCGCTTTCCAGATGAATTTCCACGCCGGTCTTTGAACGCAAAACAAAGGATTCGCTTCCACGGCGCTCCCCTTCCCGCGGTGATACTGGCGACATATCCAGAGGAAAAAGCCGCAGCGCCACCGTCTCTGGCGTGACAGACGGCGTTTTCTGCGCCGTCAGCGCAAAGGGCACCGTATCGCCCTGGCGGTTAAAAACCCGCACATCGCGTAAATCCGGCCAGGCGCTTTGTTGGTAAAGCGCCAGCGGCAGCGAAACGCGATACCACGGCGATGAACCCGTCGCTTCCAGCATCATGCCGGTGGCGTAATCCTGCGGCGTTTCCGGGGCTTCGTCACGGCTGAACACCGGCCACGCCACACTCAGCAACGCGCTCCAGACTACCGCTTTCATCCATTTCATTTTTCTTCTCCTGCTTTGGGCGGTAACGGTGAGAAATACCCGACGATAAGTACCAGGATCGCCACGCCGATAAAAGCGATGGCGCGCGCCAGCCCGCCGCCGCGCGCGCTATCCACCAGCATCAGCTTAACAATGACGATCCCCAAAAGCACCGCGCCGCATAACCATTCCCGCCGCGAACGACGACGGGTCGCGAGCAACATCATAATTAACGCCGTCAGCATCCAGAACAGGGCGAAACAGGTCTGGATCAACCGCGAATGCCACAATGTCTCCATGCTCCACGCCACCTCGCCATACCACGCCAGCGCCCGCATCAGCCCTCCGTTCAACCACCAGAATGCGAGCGCCGCCAGCACCACAGGCGCCCATGCGCGATATTTCGCTAACGGCGACGGCAGAAAACGACGAGAGAAACGCGCAAGGAGGAACAATCCCAGCAAGGCGAAAGCGGCTCCCTCCTCAAGCGGGTTCGCCACTGGCAGATAGCGCTGTTGGAAAACCACGCCATCCTGTAAATTCGCCAGCACCAGAAGCAACAGCAGGATCGCTGCCACGGGCGCCAACGCCAGCGCGCCGTACAACGCAGGCCAGCATTTGAACGGCCACAAATCGCGGCGCAGCGCGGCGTGTACCAGCAGTATGACGATTCCGCCCGCCGCCATCATCAACCCGCTGCGCCAGGCGTCCATTCCCCACGGCAACGACTGCACAAACCAGAACAGCTCCATCCCGAGCGCTAAAAGCACCATCCAGAACAAGGATAAATGCAGCGTCCGGGAGATGCGCGGCGGCAGATGCGCATCATCACGATAAAGCATGAGCACCGCACAAGGCAGCGCCACGCACCACGCCAGATTTTGCCAGCCTGCGGCGAAAATCTGCCGTTCTTCAATCTGGTACAGCAATGCCAGCAGCATCGCAGGCCACAGCAGCCAGCGGCTGTAACCTAACGCCCGCCAGGCGAGCCGCCCGCTCAGATAACGCCAGAGCCAGGCGGACGCGGCGAGTAGCGCCAGCACGCCAGACCATTCGGCAGCATAACGCGCCAGCGCCAGTTGCGAGGCCCCCGTCAGCGCGACGATCCAGAAGGCGATGCCGCCCGCCAGCAGCGCCCAACTGACCTCCTTCTTCTCGCTGCGCCACAGCCACGCGCCGCCCAGCCAGCACAAACTCAGCACGGCGAAGATCATCATCACCGTCAGCGGCGCGGCGTCATCGGCCAGCGCCCACAGCGCGCTGCCCACAGCCAGTAGCATTAGCGCAGTGCCGCTATAGCTCATCCGCCGCTGCTGTTGCTGCATACCCAGCCACAATACGCCAAGCCCCTCCAGCGCCCAGGCCATTGCCGTCCAGCGCGCCGAAAGCGCCAGCGGGATGGCAAGGGTGGTAAACGCGCCGCCCAACGCGAGCGCCGCCAGCACCAGCGGCCTTCCCATCGACGGGTAGCGACGCAGCGCCAGCCACGCCAGCGCCATATAGAACGCGCCGTAGCCCAGCGCACTGAGCGCCGGACCATAATCCATATGTTGGGTAATGGCGTACTGCATGCCAAACCCAACCAGCGGCGGCGCAAACAACAGCACGCCATCAACAATATGTTTGCCTTTTTCCTGCGCCCGCAGCGACAGCGCCACGCTCAGCACGCCGAAAATAATGATATTGGCAATCAGGAAAAGCTGGCAGTTGAGCCAGTATTCAGGCCGGTAGTCACTGACACCCCACAGGCCGCCGACCCCGAAAGTGAATAATAACCCCAGCAGATTAAGCTCACGCCAGTGCTGCCAGACGCTTATGGCAAGAATGCCTGCCGACAGCAGGAGATAGAACGAGAACAGCGCCACATAGTTCCCGCTGCCCGTCGACAGCAGCAGCGGCGCAAGATAACCACCCAGGCTGGCCAGCATCGCCAGGCTAAGCGCTTTTTGCAAAATAGCCAGCCCTACGCTTGCGGCGCAAATCAGCACCAGCAGCGCAAACGCCAGCGTCATCGGCAGCATTTGCCACAGCCGGAATGCGCCAAAGACGGTCAGATAGAGCACGCCTGTCGCGCCGCCTTGCAGGATCAGCGCATAGACCGGCTGTTTGCGTCGCAAACGCCAGCCTGTCGCGAGCAGCACTACGGCACACAGCGCCGCAGTGACAAGACGCAGTTCAAGCGGAAACAGCGCGTGTTCAACCGTATAACGCAACAGGAAGGATAAACCGAAAAAGAGGAGCAGAATGCCCAGCTTCGCCAGCGGATTTCCCTGCATAAACCAGCGCGCCAGCGAGGTGAAAACGCCGCCGAACGCGGAAGGTTTCGCCGTTTTCGCAGGCGCCGGGAGCGGTTTTGCGAGGGTTTCCTGCGCAGCCCAGGGATTTTCCGGCTCAGGTATGGCCGCTTCGATGGCATCAGGCGGCGATGGCGCGACACGCTCTTTCGCAGGTAGCGAAGGTTCCGCCGTCACCTGTACCGCAGGCGCTTCTCCCGCACGCTGCTGTTCAAGTTGCTCAACCCGTCGGCGCAACACCGCCAGCTCAAAGCGAACCGCCGCGCTGCGGTTGAGCGCGACAATCGCGAGAATGGGAACCACCACCAGCGCGAAGAATAAAACAATGCAGCCAAGGATTAAAAGCTCATCCATGTTTCCACCTTCACTGTACAAGGACAGACCAGAATGACATAGATTATTACATTTTTGCCATCCCTGAAGGTGAAAATGCCGGATCGCGGCGTAAACCAGAACGCGGCTTCGGGGCGAATAAAGCCGACCATTTTGAATGCATTATTGAGGAAATGAACCATGCTAATGACGTGGTTATTTCATCTTATTTTGCATAACAGACACCCTCAAAAAAATGCCATGCTTTGGTCTAAATTATTCACTGGCATTGTTTTTCGACAGTCTGTACAACGTACTTATTTCATTTTCAGGATATTTTCAGATCATGCGAATCAATCTGGACGTTCTGCTCATTCTTGATGCTATCGACAAACACGGCTCGTTTGCCGCTGCGGCCGGGTCGCTGTTTAAAACCCCCGCGGCGCTTAGCTATATGATTCAGAAACTGGAAAACGATCTCGATATTGAGCTTCTCGATCGCTCTGGCCACCGGGCGAAATTTACCGATACCGGACGAATGATGCTGGAAAAAGGGCGTCTGCTGCTCAACGCCGCAAAAGACCTGGAGAAACAAGCCGTGCAGTTAAGCTCTGGCTGGGAAAAAGAGCTGGCAATAGCGCTGGATGATTCCTTCCCTTTCGAGACGCTGCTGCCCGTTATTGATGCGTTTTATGCGCTGAATAAGCAAACGCGCCTCAATTTTACACACCATACGCTGGCGGGATCGTGGGAAGAGCTGACGCACAACGGCGCGGACATCATTCTCGGCGCAATTAACGAGCCTCCGACCTCCGCCGCCTGGTCATATAAAATGCTCGGCACCCTGGACAACGTATTTGTGGTCGCGCCTTCGCACCCACTGGCCGCCGCCACGGACGGTCTGACCAATGAGCAACTCTGTCTGCACCGGGCGGTGGTGATCAGCGACAGCGCCCGCTTCTGCCATCCCCTGCAATCCAATTTAATGGATGAGCAGCCGCAAATTCGCGTGGATGACTTCGACAGCAAAGTGACGCTGCTGCGCGCCGGTTTAGGGTGCGGATTCCTCCCCCGCCATATTGCCAAACCGTGGCTTGCCACCGGCGAGCTGGTGGAGAAATCCGTCATCTCTTTTCGGCAGAAAGATGTCGCCTATATGGCATGGCGCAACCACAGCGACGGTCTGGCACAGCGCTGGTGGCGAGAAGCCCTGCTCGCCAGCCCGGAAGTCGCGCAACTCTATCAGTGATTCACCCAGACCGTAGCGGAAATGGCGGGCAGGCTGAGAACGCCCTCAGCCAGTTGGCCTTTCCCCTCTTTGCCTCGCCACTCGCTGACGTTAAGCAACGGTGAGGCAGGCAATACGACCTCACAGGCCTCGCCCCGGTTGATCGCCACCAGTACGCGCTGCTGGTGATAGACTCGCACAAAGACCACCACATCCTCTTCGGCATAAATCACCTGGCAACCGCCGTGACGTAGCGCCTGCGTGCGCTGACGAAGTTTCCCCAGACGCTGGTACAGCGCCAACAGCATGGCATCCTGTTTTTCAACCTGCCACGGGAACGGCTTACGACAGAACGGATCGTTATTGCCGTCCAGCCCCACTTCATCGCCGTAATAGATGCAGGGAACGCCAGGCCAGGTAAACAGCCAGACAACCGCCAGCGGCAAACGCGCCACGTCTTTGCCCAGCAGCGATTTAAAACGGGCGGTATCGTGGCTGTCCAGTTGGTTAAACATCCGTAACTGCTGCTGATGCGACAGGCCAGCACGGTAGTTATCCATCCAGGCGATGCAGGTTTGCGCGTCAATGTGCTGCGGATCGTAAGAGATATCGGTATTGGCGAGAAATCCCCACAGCGGGAAAGTGAAGCCGCGATAGTTCATGGCGGCGTCTTCCGCATCCGCCTGGAGCCATTGCCGCGCATCGCCAAAATGCTCGCCAACGATATAGGCGTCAGGCTGCGTCTCTTTTGCCGCCTGCGTAATACCGGCAACGTGTTGCAGGTTATTGCGCGCGCCTCCGGCCTCGCCCAGCATATGCACCACATCAAGCCGCCAGCCGTCCATATGCCACGGCGCTTTCAGCCAGTGACGCACAATGCTGTCTTCACCACGGTAGATTTCATTGACCAGGCTTTCCGACTGGAAATCCAGCTTGGGCAGACTCGGATACCCCAGCCAGTCCAGCGCCACGCCCTCCGGGGAGAAAGAGTACCAGTCACGCCAGGGCGATTCCGGGTTGTGGCATGCGCCGCCGCTTCCCCGATTGTGCCTGTCAAACCAGGCGTGCGAGTCGCCGCTATGGTTAAAGACGCCGTCCAGCACCAGGCGCATTCCCTGCTGCTGCGTATGCTGCCGCAGGCGCAGCAGCGCCCGATCGCCGCCAAACTGCGGATCAACGTGACGATAATCTTCCGTATCGTATTTATGGACGCTTGGCGCGCTAAAGACCGGGTTCAGGTACAGCGCCGTCACCCCCAGTTTTTTCAGGTACGGCAGTTTCTCGCTGATCCCGTCCAGATCGCCGCCGTAGAACGTCGATCCCCCGGCCTGCGCAGTCACCGGATCGTCCCAGTCGTGCAAGACGATATCCTGACCGGCGGCATGATGGTAATAGACATTATCCTGTTCCGCTTCGCGCGGCTGGCTGCGGGCAAAGCGATCCGGGAAAATTTGATAGAAAATCTGATCGGCGACCCATTGCGGGCCATTGTCCGGCACATCGACGGCAAACTGCTCCAGCCGCGCGGGCGGGAAACGGCTAAATCCCTGCGGCGTGAACCACAGCTGGCGATCGTGCCAGAGCAGCTTAAAGCTGTAGCGACGGCGCGGCTGTCCGCTGGCGAGATCGATCGCCGCCCGCCACGCCGTGACGCCCGGTTGCGGTTGACTGCGCAGCCGATGCATCGCCAGCGAGATTTCTTCATTATCGTTCTCAGCGCGTAGCGTCACACGCTGGGGCGGGTTTTCCCCGCTCAGCCATAACGTTATGGTCAGTTGTTCTTTGTTTTGCTTAACAAATGGGGCAACCGGAAGGTGCCAGGCGTTCAACATCACGTATCCCCTTTGATGAAAATGAAGCCACCTTGCCATAGCGACATCAAGGATAACTCATCATCTTAATGTTTATTGGGGGAGGAGTCCGGGGGAGGATATTGTTTGATACTGCCGGGCGGCGGCTTCGCCTGACCCGGCCTACAGGCAACCGTAGGCCGGATAAGCGTTAGCGCCATCCGGCGGGGAATCACCCCACTTCAGCCAGTTGGCGGTCGCGGCGGCGTTTAAACATCCAGCCGACCAACAGCAGTGCGATCCAGGCGAAACCGACGTACAGCGAAATACGGGTATCTGGATGGTAGCCGATAAGCGCGATAATAAAGACCAGGAAGATCAGGCCCGTAACGGTTGTCGCCACGCCGCCCGGCACTTTAAATTTCAGCGCCTTCACCTCATCCGGCGGCAGACGGCGGCGGAACGCAATCTGCGACAGCAGGATCATAATCCATACCCATACCGTGGCAAAGGTCGCCAGCGAAGCAATCACCAGGAAGACGTTTTCCGGCATGATGTAGTTCAGGTAAACCGCGAACAGCAGCGCAATGGTCATCACCATAACCGTCACCCACGGAATACCGCGACGCGACGTTTTAGCGAACACTTTCGGCGCACTGCCCTGCTCCGCCATACCGTGCAGCATACGTCCCACGCCGAACACGTCGGAGTTAATCGCCGACAGCGAAGCGGTCAGCACCACAAAGTTCAGGATGCTGGCGGCAAACGTAATGCCAAGATGCTGGAAGGTCAGGACGAACGGGCTGCCGTTGGTGCCAACCTGGTTCCACGGGTAGATAGACATGATGACAAACAGCGTGCCCACGTAGAACACCAGAATACGCATCGGCACGGAATTGATGGCGCGCGGAATAGATTTTTCCGGGTCTTTCGCTTCTCCGGCGGTGATGCCGATAATTTCAATCCCGCCGTAAGCGAACATCACCATTTGCAGCGACATCACCATCCCCAGCCAGCCATTGCTGAAGAACCCACCGTTGCTCCACAGGTTGTGGACCCCGGTCGGCTGCCCGCCGTTGCCAATCCCCCAGATAATGATGCCGAAGCCGGCGACAATCATGATGATGATAGTGGCGACTTTAAAGAACGAGAACCAGAATTCCAGTTCGCCGAATACCTTCACGCTCATCAGGTTGATGGCGCAGATAAGTAGCACCACGCTCAGCACCCAGATCCAGTGCGGCACCGCAGGGAACCAGACTCCCATATAGATACCGAAGGCGGTCACGTCAGCAATGGCGACAATCAGAATTTCAAAACAGTAAGTCCAGCCGGTAATGTAACCCGCGAGCGGGCCGAGGTTTTCCTGCGCATAGCGCGAGAACGAGCTGGCGGCGGGGTTATGCACGGACATTTCGCCCAGCGCGCGCATAATAATGTACGCCGCGACCCCGCCGATAATGTAGGCCAGCAACACGCTTGGCCCGGCCATTTTGATGGCGTCTGCCGAGCCATAAAATAATCCGGTGCCAATTGCCGATCCCAATGCCATAAAGCGAATGTGCCGGGTGCTCAGCCCACGCTTTAGCTTGTTATTGCTTTCCATCAATTCCGAACCCATCAAAATAATAAAAAAACCACGGGGCCTGTAGCCCCGTGGTTAAAACATACTGTCAGTGATCTTAGTGAGCGCTGGAGGTCACTTGTCGACCTGCGGCGCGATCCCAGATAATTGCCAGAACAACCATCACCACTGTTGGCATCAACCACGCCAGCCCCTGTTCCGCCAGCGGTAAACGCTGGGTCCAGGCCGGTAAGATGTCACCAATCGCAGAGGCTTTAATCCCGTCAAGGATACCAAAAACCAGGCTGATAAACATCGCCGGAGCAATGACGCGGGAAGAATTATGCCACCATGAGCGGGTAAAGCTTAATACAACCAGTGCGATACACGGCGGATAGATGGCTGTCAGCACCGGAATAGAAATCTGAATCAGATGGCTCAGACCCAGATTCGATACCACCATTGAGAAGCCGCCCAGAATAAACACCAGCGTGCGATAAGAGAGTGGGACGTACTGCGCAAAGAACTCCGCACATGCGCAGGTCAGGCCAACCGCCGTCACCAGACAGGCGATGAAAATCAGCGCCGCCAGCAGCAGGCTACCCGCGCCGCCGAAGGTATGCTGAACGTAAGCGTGCAGGATTGCCGCGCCGTTAGCAGACTGATCGACCAGCGTCGCGCTATCCGATCCCAGACGGAACAGCGCAAGATACAGCAGCGTCAAACCCACACCCGCCATCAGACCCGCCCAGACGGTATAACGGGTCAGCAGACGCGCTTCTTTAACGCCGCGCGAGCGCGCCGCATTGACGATAACGATACCAAACACCATTGCGCCCAGCGTATCCATCGTCAGATAGCCATTCACAAAGCCATTAGAGAACGCCGCGTTCTGGTAGGCGTCCATCGCGTCGCTAATCGGACCGGCAGGCCAGATGATTGCCGCAACGGAGAGAATAATCAGCGCGATGATTTTCAGCGGCGCCAGGAAATTACCCACCGTGTCCAGCAGTTTGCCCGGATAGAGCGATACCAGAATCACAATGGCGAAATACACCAGGCTGTAGATAAACAGCGGCAGTGCGGAATCGCCGGTCAGCGGCGCAATCCCGACTTCAAAGGAGACGGTCGCCGTACGCGGCGTTGCGAATAACGGCCCCACCGCCAGATAACAGACGGTCGCCAGCAGAACGCCAGCCACTTTACCAATCGGGGTGCTCAGGCTATCAACGCCGCCGCCGACTTTCGCCAGCGCCACAACGGTAAGTACCGGAAGACCAACGGCAGTAATCAGAAAGCCGAACGCCGCAGTCCAGACGTGTTCGCCTGCCTGCAAACCGACCATCGGCGGAAAGATAATATTGCCTGCGCCAACGAACAGCGCAAATGTCATAAAGCCCAGAGCGATAATATCGCGCGATTTTAACTGATGGGTCATAAAGTTTTACTGCCTGTGGATGTGGTGTTGAAAACGTTAAATTTTCTGCCCTTCCCTGCGGGACGATACAGCGGCATTTTTAAGCAATTCCAGCGGGATATGCTCCTGGGCTGGCGCGGCGAAGAATAGTTTTTCGATTTACCGCGTAAATGCAGTCGGTATGACAGCATCTGGAGCGCAATTTAAACGCTTATAACGTTTTAAAGCAAGGTGAGATCCAAAAACCAGAAGAATATAGCGATATGAAATTAGCAACCAGTACAAAACGCTATCCATAAGAAAAAGTCATGGCTAATCATGCGAACAAAAAAGCATCAGACGTTGAAAAATTCAGCAGAGTCTTCTTTACTGCAAAGAAAATAAGCCAGCATCCGCTGGCTTATGGAAAGCTAACCTTACGAACCACAATTAAGCGCAATTTTTGGCAATTAATCGTTCCGGCAGCACAAAGCTGAAGCGCGTCCCTTTACCCGGCGAACTGTCGATAATCAATCGACTCTCGTGATGATTCAGCGCATGTTTCACAATCGCCAGACCTAATCCGCTTCCCCCGGTTTGCCGCGACCGCGCTTTGTCCACACGGTAGAAACGCTCCGTCAGACGCGGAATATGCTCAGGCGCAATCCCCGGCCCGTTATCTTCCACGCTGAACTCCGCACCGTGGGTCACATGCTGCCAGCGCACGATAATATGCGTTCCCGCAGGCGTGTGATTCACCGCGTTATAGACCAGGTTCGAAATCGCGCTGCGCAACTGTTCTTCGTTGCCCAATACGCTCAGCCGGGCATCCACTTCAAACGTAAAGGTGTGTTTCTGCTGGCTGAGCGCCTGCGCCTCACGCTCAACAACGCGCAGCATCATCGGCACATCCACCCTTTCGTTCAACAGCAGCGCGGGCGCCGCCTCAATTTTCGACAGCGTCAGCAGTTGTTTCACCAGCCCTTCCATCCGGTGCGTTTGCTCACGCATCGTATGCAGCGCCTTCTCCCGCGTCGCGCCTTCCAGAGGCTGCTCCTGCATCATCTCCAGATAGCCCTGCAAGACGGTGAGCGGCGTGCGTAGTTCATGGCTGACGTTCGCGAAGAAATTGCGCCGCGCGCCTTCAAGCTGGTGCATCTGCGTCACGTCGCGCGCGACCATCAACAGTTGCTGATCGGTATAAGGCATCACGCGGATCTCCAGATGCCGCCCGGTGTTGAGCACCAGATTGAGCGGCCGGATAAAATCGCGTGTTTTGAGATACTGCGTAAATTCCGGGTAGCGCAGCAGGTTCAGAATGTTTTGCCCGTTGTCGTCCGGCCAGCGCAGCCCAAGCACCTGTTGCGCCAGCCCGTTACACCAGAAAATCCCGCCGTCTTCGGTTGTCAGCACCACCGCGTCGGGGAGGGATTCCGCCCCGCTGCGAAAGCGCTTAATCAGGTTTCCCAGTTCGCGACGCCGCTTTTTATTACGCAACTGCATCTGGTGCAGACCGTACAGCAGCGGCTCCCAGCTCCCGCGTCCCGGCGGCGGCGTCATACTCATATCGACCCACAGCCACCAGGAGAGGCGCAATAAATTCCAGAAATGCCAGATCAGCAATCCCGTTACCGACGCCAGTAAAAACCAGGGCAGATAACCAAAAAAAGCACTGAGGATAAAAGCGGGGATGCAGCAGAGGATCAGCTCCAGCACCAGCCTTTTCCATGACAGCCGTTCCAGCACGCGTCACACTCCCTTCAGAATAGTAAACCCGCCCGCCACACCGAGATGCCGGTCTGGCGGCAAGGTATTAAAAACGGGTCGAAAAGCGATACCCGGTTCCGCGTACCGTTTGCACCATACGATCGTGACCGCTGTGCTCCAGCGCTTTACGCAAACGACGAATATGTACATCGACCGTACGGTCTTCAACATACACATTCGTTCCCCAGACATGGTTGAGGAGCTGCTCGCGACTGTAGACGCGCTCAGGGTGCGTCATAAAGAAGTGTAACAATTTAAATTCGGTCGGCCCCATATCGAGCGGATTTTCCCCGGTCATCACGCGGTGCGAGGTTGGATCGAGGCTAAGCCCCTGCATCTCAATCACCTCTTCTACCGCCATCGGCGAAATGCGGCGCATCACAGCTTTGATACGCGCCACCAGCTCTTTAGGGGAAAACGGCTTGGTGACATAGTCATCCGCCCCGGTTTCCAGCCCGCGCACGCGGTCTTCCTCTTCTCCTCTTGCCGTCAGCATAACCACAGGGATATCCCGGGTCATCGCTTCACGCTTGAGGTGTTTAATAAACTGAAGGCCCGACCCGCCGGGCAACATCCAGTCAAGGAGGATTAAATCCGGCCAGGGTTCATTCAGTTGGTTCACAGCACTGTCATAATCTTCGGCTTCTACTGGCTGAAAGCCATTTTGCTCGAGCACGAAGCAGACCATTTCACGAATTGGAGCTTCATCTTCTACGACCAGAATACGTCTCGCCATGATTTGCCCTGTTTAAATAAGTCGTTGTCATCAATGCGGCGCCATTATGCGTCAGATTTATGACAGATTTATGAAAAAGATAGTCGACATTCGGCTCAGGTTATTGATTTATGACAGTCACGAAACAAGATATTACCGTTCCCGACGGGTTATAATCCTGCCCACGCTTTTTCGTCATGGAACCGTTATGCGCATCCTTCACACCTCTGACTGGCATCTGGGACAAAACTTCTACAGCAAAAGCCGCGCCGCCGAGCACCAGGCATTTCTCGACTGGCTGCTGGAAACCGCGCAATCTCATCAGGTGGATGCGATTATTGTCGCGGGTGACATTTTTGATACAGGATCGCCGCCAAGCTATGCCCGCGAGTTGTATAACCGGTTTGTTGTCAATTTACAGCAAACCGGCTGTCATCTGGTGGTGCTGGCCGGAAACCATGACTCCGTCGCCACGCTCAACGAATCCCGCGATATTCTGGCGTTTCTCAACACCACCGTGGTCGCCAGCGCAGGCCACGCGCCGCAGTACCTTTACCGTCGCGACGGCACGCCGGGCGCCGTGCTTTGCCCGATTCCGTTTTTACGCCCGCGCGACATCATCACCAGCCAGGCGGGGCTTTCGGGCAATGAAAAACAGCAGCATCTGCTCGGGGCGATCACGGATTACTACCAACAACAGTATCAGGAAGCCTGTAAGCTGCGCGGCGACGGCGATCAAACTCTGCCGGTTATCGCCACCGGGCACCTGACCACCGTCGGCGCCAGTAAAAGTGACGCGGTACGTGACATCTATATCGGCACGCTGGATGCTTTCCCAGCGCAAAACTTCCCTCCTGCCGATTATATCGCTCTGGGACACATTCACCGGGCGCAGATCATTGGCGGCACGGAACACATCCGCTACTGCGGCTCTCCGATCGCGCTGAGCTTTGATGAGTGCGGCAAAAGCAAATGCGTCCATCTGGTCAGTTTTGCAAACGGCAAATTACATCAAGTAGAGAACCTCGCCGTTCCCGTCACTCAACCGCTGGCGGTGCTGAAAGGCGATCTGGCCTCCATCACCGAACAACTTGAGCAATGGCGCGATGTTCACCAGGAGCCTCCCGTCTGGCTGGATATTGAAATCACCACCGACGAATACCTTCACGATATGCAGCGCAAAATTCAGGCATTAACGGAGTCGCTGCCCGTTGAGGTTTTACTGGTGCGCCGCAGTCGGGAAAATCGCGAACGCATTATGGCTAACGAACGACGTGAAACCCTGAGCGAACTGCGCGTGGAAGACGTTTTTACCCGCCGTCTGGCGCTGGAAGAGCTGGATGAGCCCCAGCGTGAACGTCTGACGCAGCTTTTTACCACCACCCTACATTCGCTGGCCGGGGAGCATGACGCATGAAGATTCTCAGTCTGCGCTTGAAAAACCTCAACTCCCTGAAGGGAGAATGGAAAGTCGATTTCACGGCAGAACCTTTTGCCAGCAACGGGCTGTTTGCCATCACCGGGCCGACCGGCGCGGGGAAAACCACGCTGCTCGACGCCATCTGTCTTGCGCTCTATCACGAGACGCCGCGCCTGAGCACCGTTTCGCAATCGCAAAACGATCTGATGACCCGCGATACGGCCGAATGCCTCGCCGAAGTGGAGTTCGAGGTTAAAGGCGAGTCTTACCGCGCTTTCTGGAGCCAGAACCGCGCCCGCAATCAGCCGGACGGAAACCTGCAAGTGCCGCGTGTGGAGCTGGCGCGCTGCGCCGACGGAAAAATCCTCGCCGATAAGGTCAAAGATAAGCTGGAGATGACGGCATCGCTCACCGGGCTGGATTACGGACGCTTTACCCGCTCCATGCTGCTGTCGCAGGGGCAGTTCGCTGCGTTTCTCAATGCGAAGCCGAAAGAGCGCGCCGAGCTTCTGGAAGAGCTGACCGGAACCGAAATCTACGGGCAGATCTCCGCGCTGGTGTTTGAAAAGCACAAGACCGCCCGCACCGACCTGGAAAAGCTTCAGGCGCAGGCCAGCGGCGTCTCGCTGTTAGCGCCGGAGCAGCAGCATTCCCTCAATGAAAGTTTGCAGGCGCTCACTGACGAAGAAAAACAGCTGCTCGCCCGCCAGCAGCTTCACCAGCAACATCTGCACTGGCTGACCCGTCAGAATGAGTTGCAGGCTGAAATGAATCGCCGCCAGCAGGCGCTGCGGGTCGCCCAGGAAGAACAGGAAAACGCGCAGCCGCAGCTGGCCGCGCTGAAGCTGGCGCATCCTGCCCGGCAGTTACGCCCACACTGGGAACGCATTGAGGAACAAACCGCTGCCGCCGGGCGCACACGCCAGCAAATTCAGGAAGTAAATACTCGCTTACAAAGCGTATTACACCTGCGCAGCCGCATTCGACACAGCGCTCAACAACAATCCGCCGAACTGCGCGCCACCATGCAGACGCTGACCGGGTGGCTCACCGAACATGAACGCTTCCGCTTGTGGAGCAGTGAACTGGCAGGCTGGCGTGCGCTGTTTGCTCAACAGTCCAGCGATAAAGCGCAGTTGCTTAAATGGCAGCAGCAGTGTGCAAGCGATATCCGCAAGCGTGACGCGCTTCCACCGAATCCTCTGACGCTTACGCCAGAAGAGGCTACGGCAGCGCTGGCGCAGCATACGCAGCAGCAGCCGCTGCGTCAGCGTCTCGCCAGCCTGCATGGGCAGATAGCGCCTAAGCAAAAACGACGGGAACAACTGCAAACTGCGATCCAGAATAGTCAGCAGGAGTTGGCCCGACGCAATGCGGCACTGGAGGATAAGCGACAGAAATATAAAGAAAAAAATCAGCAGTTCATGGATGTGAAAACGATTTGCGAGCAGGAGGCGCGCATCAAAGATCTGGAAAGCCAGCGAGCGCTGCTGCAATCCGGCCAGCCATGCCCGCTCTGCGGATCGACCTCGCATCCGGCGATTGCATCCTATCAGGCACTCGAACCCGGCGTGAATCAGGCGCGGCGCGATGCACTGGAAAAAGAGGTCAAGACGCTGGCGGAAGAAGGCGCCGCCTTACGCGGGCAACTGGAAACATTAACGCAGCAGCTACACCGCGACGAAAGCGAAGCGCAGGCACTGGTAAAAGAGGAGCAAGCGCTCACTCAAGAATGGCAGACGCTGTGTGACGCGCTGAAAGTTACGCTGCACCCTCAGGACGATATTTCACCGTGGCTGACCGCCCGGCAGGACTATGAACAACAGCTGTATCAGCTCAGCCAGCGCCATATGTTGCAGGCGCAGATCGCCGCCCATACCGGGCAGGTTACGCAATTTCAGCAGCAAATCGACCAGCGTCAAACTACGCTGCTGTCTGAACTGCGCCGCTACGGGTTATCCCTGCCCGCCGACGGAGAAGAAGCGTCGTGGTTAAACGCCCGCGCGGATGATGCGCAAACATGGCAACAGCGCCAGACGGAACTGGGTGAGCTACAAACGCGCATCGCGCAGTTGACTCCCCTGCTGGAGACACTACCGGAAACAGATATTCTCCCGGAGAGCGATGAGCGCGTGGCGCTGGATAACTGGCGGCAGGTACATGATGATTGCGTTTCGCTACAGAGCCAGTGGCAGACCTTGCAGCAGCAGGAAGCGCAGGAAATGCAGCGGGTAGCACAGGCGCAGGCGCACTTTGAGGCCGCGCTCAAGGCCAGCGTATTTGACGATCGCGCCGCCTTCCTTGCCGCGCTACTGGATGATGAGGCCATCGCCCGCCTCGAACAACATCGCCAGGCGCTGGAAAACCAGTTACAGCAGGCGCAGGCCTTAGCCGCTCAGGCGAACCAGGCGCTGGCAGAACATCAACAACATCCGCCCGAGGGGCTGGATCTCACGCTCACACCTGAACACATTCAGCAGGCCGTGACGCAATTAACCGGACAACTGCGGGACAATACGACGCGTCAGGGGGAGATCCGCCAGCAACTCAAACAGGATGCGGATAACCGCCAACAGCAGCAGTCTCTGATGCTGGAGATTGAAAACGCCTCGCAGCAGGTGGAGGACTGGGGTTATCTGAACGCGTTAATCGGCTCTAAAGAGGGCGATAAATTCCGCAAATTTGCTCAGGGACTGACGCTGGATAACCTGGTCTGGCTGGCGAACAATCAGCTGACTCGCCTGCATGGTCGTTACCTGCTCCAGCGCAAGGCCAGCGAAGCGCTGGAACTGGAGGTGGTCGATACCTGGCAAGCGGATGCCGTTCGCGATACCCGCACGCTGTCGGGCGGCGAAAGTTTCCTGGTCAGTCTGGCGCTGGCGCTGGCGTTGTCCGATCTGGTCAGCCACAAAACGCGCATCGACTCCCTGTTCCTTGATGAAGGGTTCGGCACGCTGGACAGCGAAACGCTGGATACCGCGCTGGATGCCCTGGACGCGCTGAATGCCACCGGTAAGACGATTGGCGTAATAAGCCATGTGGAAGCGATGAAAGAACGCATTCCTGTGCAAATTAAGGTGAAGAAAATCAATGGGCTGGGTTACAGCAAACTGGATAAGATGTTTGCTGTGGAATGACGGTTGTTTTGCCGGATGGCGGCGTAACCGCCTTATCCGGCCTACAGAGAGCACATTGTAGGCCCGGTAAGCGTAGCGCCACCGGGCATTATACCGGATGGCGGCGTAACCGCCTTATCCGGCCTACAGGAAGCACATTGTAGGCCCGGTAAGCATAGCTCCACCGGGCACTATGCCGGATGGCGGCGTAACCGCCTTATCCGGCCTACAGGGAGCACGTTGTAGACCCGGTAAGCGTAGCGCCACCGGGCACTATGCCGGATGGCGGCGTAACCGCCTTGTCCGGCCTACAGGGAGCATTTTGTAGGCCCGGTAAGCGTAGCGCCACCGGGCATTACGCCGGATGGCTGCGTCACCGCCTTATCCGGCCTACAGGGAGCATTTTGTAGGCCCGGTAAGCGTAGCGCCACCGGGCATTATGCCTTATCCGGCAAAAAACGATTACTCCTGCGACCACAACCATGCCGCGCCGCGAACGCCACTGGAATCGCCATGTAACGCCTTACGGACCGGCGTTTCGCATTCGCCGCCAAAAACAAACGGTTTAATCAACGATGGCACGGTGTTGTACAACCGGTCGACATTGCTCATCCCGCCGCCTAACACGATAACGTCCGGGTCGAGGATGTTGACCACATGGGCTAACGATTTCGCCAGGCGCAGTTCATAACGGCTAAGCGCCCGTTCCGCCAGCGCGTCCTGCTCGTTAACCAGACGGATAATGTCATTCCCTTTCAGCGGATGACCACTCAGACGATGGTAATCCGTGGCAAACCCGGTTCCTGAGATAAAGGTTTCAATGCAGCCTTGTTTGCCACAGTAGCAGGGCACTTCTTCACGGTAGCGCAGTTCATCTTCATCCATCCACGGCAAGGGATTGTGCCCCCACTCGCCTGCCGTACCGTTGCCGCCGGTATGCGCCCGACCGTTCAGCGCCACGCCAGCCCCGCACCCGGTGCCGATGATCACCGCAAAAACGGTCTGCGCTCCGGCCGCTGCGCCATCCACCGCTTCGGACACCGCCAGACAGTTGGCGTCGTTCGCCAGGCGCACTTCCCGCTGCAAACGCGCGCTCAAATCTTTATCGAACGGCTGACCGTTAAGCCAGGTTGAGTTGGCGTTCTTTACCACGCCGGTATAAGGCGAGATCGAACCTGGAATACCCATCCCTACCGTACCCGTCTGGCCCGTCGCCTTTTCCGCCATCTCGACCAGCGAAGCGATGGTCTCTATCGTTTGTCGATAATCATCCCGCGGCGTAGGCAGACGATGGCGAAACAGCTGTTCCCCCGCATCGCCGAGCGCAATCACTTCCGTTTTCGTGCCGCCTAAATCGATACCTATACGCACACATCGCTCCTCATTTTTAGGGAATATCAACAGAGTAGAGGCGGGTGTTCTGGTTGGCAATGCAAGCCCGCCGACAATTCGTTATTATACCCGCTGGATTTAACGACAAGGCCGTGGAAATTATCATGCTGTGGTTCAAAAATTTAATGGTTTACCGTCTTAGCCGCGATATTTCGTTGCGCGCCGAGGAGATGGAAAAACAGCTAGCCTCGATGACGTTTACCCCTTGCGGCAGCCAGGATATGGCAAAAATGGGCTGGGTTCCGCCAATGGGCTCGCACAGCGATGCGTTAACGCATACCGCCAATGGCCAAATTATTATCTGCGCGCGTAAAGAAGAGAAGATTCTGCCGTCGCCGGTAATCAAGCAAGCGCTGGAAGCGAAAATCGCCAAACTGGAAGCTGACCAGGGGCGCAAGCTGAAAAAAACGGAAAAAGACTCGCTGAAAGATGAAGTGCTGCACTCACTGTTGCCGCGCGCCTTTAGCCGTTTTAGTCAGACAATGATGTGGATCGACACCGTTAACGGTCTGATCATGGTCGATTGCGCAAGCGCTAAAAAAGCGGAAGATACGCTGGCGCTGCTGCGTAAAAGCCTCGGCTCGCTGCCGGTGGTTCCGCTGGCGCTGGAAAATCCTATCGAGCTGACGCTCACCGAATGGGTGCGTTCCGGTACGGTGGCGCAGGGATTCCAGTTGCTGGACGAAGCAGAGCTGAAAGCAATGCTGGAAGATGGCGGCGTGATCCGCGCGAAGAAACAGGATCTGGTCAGCGACGAGATCGCCGTGCACATTGAAGCGGGTAAAGTGGTCACGAAACTGGCGCTCGACTGGCAGCAGCGCATTCAGTTTTTGATCTGCGATGACGGTTCGATCAAACGCCTGAAGTTCAGCGATGAACTGCGCGATCAAAACGAAGATATCGATCGCGAAGACTACGCTCAGCGTTTTGATGCCGATTTCATTCTGATGACGGGTGAGTTGGCGGCGTTAATTCAAAGCCTGGTTGAAGGTCTGGGCGGCGAAGCGCAACGCTAAGTGAATATTCCCTCTCCGCCAGGAGAGGGAAGCGCCATTATAAATAGCGGCAAAGATAGGACGTCGGTTCAGCCACCTGCAAATGGAACTCACTTTGGCCAGGGACGTTAAACACCTCGCCCGCTGCGTAGACTTTCCACTCGGTTTCCCCCGGAAGCAGTACGTTCAACGCGCCACTGACCACCGTCATCTCCTCCGGCGCGGCAGTGCTAAAGGCATATTCGCCTTCCGCCATCACGCCGACACTGGCGCGACCAGTACTGCTGCTGGTAAAGCCGATCGATTTCACTTTGCCGGAAAAGTATTCGTTACTTTGTAGCATAAACTGGCCCTTTCTCATGGTTACGTTAAGCACCAATATAGGGTCGCGACCTTCTGCCTGTCACGCAAAATTAACCGAGTAATTCCGAAGCCAGCCGTGCAATCAAGACATTAGAGAGCAAGACCGGAACATCCAGCGCTCTTTGCAATAAATCACGATGACGCTGATTAAATCCAATGGAATCCAGCATGATCACATCCGCGCCCTGTTCCAGCAAATCTTTACCGGCATCAATCAGTTGTTGTTCCGATCCCTGCACGGGATTCGCCAAAGAAAAGACCGGAGGACGTTGTAAGACCTGCCATTTTCTCGCCTGCACATCCAGTAACTCTTCAACCGGCACAATCACGCCCACCTGATGGCCATCAACAATCGACGCCACTAACGGCGGGATAATACGCAACGGCTCCAGCAGGATCGTGTTACGCGCGGTCATACTGTTAATCGCGGCGGTATTCATCAATAAAATGACATCGTAGCCCTGGTTATCCAGCACTTCGATAATACTTTGCAGGTCGCGCTCTACTTTCTGGCGCGAAACATGGACGATTTGGTTATCACTGAGCAACGTTAATAGCGGATCGTCTCCGGCCTCAACGGCGTACTCCGCCAACACCTCTTCACGGCTGATCTCACCCAACAGACTATGATGGGTAATATGTTGCTCATCGATATACTCCGTCAGAAGCGGCAGCACTTCGCTCATTGGCACAACGCCGATCGTGAGGATAGCCAACGACGCACTCATTTTCTGTTCCACCTTCTTTTTACTTCGTCGTTAATTCCCGGGTAAATGCCTGAACACTTACCTGCCCTGCGCTACAAATGCAGAAAAGCGTAGCAGGAGATCGGCAATGCATTGTGTAAAGATTCCAAATCACTCCAGTAGTATATTGTTATCGCTTAATTTTCAGTTTTAGCAGAATGCGGCAATGAGTGAAAAGTGTGATGCAAGTACGTTGTGACGTGACTCAGGCGCCTTGCCGGGCGTTCCACACGTCAGGATTTATCAGCTTTTATCGGGATCTTCATAGCGCGTTTTGGCATCCATCGCTTCCTGCGCGGAAGGATGCTCGCTGATCAGTGCGTTAGGTTCGGGATAGTCGGCGCGGAGCTGATACCAGGTCACCGTCTGACCTGGCGTTCCTTTCTCAACGGTGACGATATACGCTTCCCGGGGATAAGGCGGTTTTGTTGGCATAGTTCTTCCTTTTTACTGGATGAACTTTAATTATAGACGCCGCCCTGCAATCGTTGCGCCGCCTGCGACAACGCCGCAAGAATTTCAGAAACAACCTGGTCAGGGGCATGGCTCGCATCGATGATGTAATGCGCGGCTTCACGATACAGCGCGTCGCGCTGCTCAAGCACTTCCTGCACCTCTTCACTTAAGGGCTTGCCGGTTAGCGTCGGGCGCAGTCCCTCTTCTGGCGCGGCCTCCAGCCGGTTCACCAGCGTGGACACTGGCGCGCTTAAATAAATCACAATGCCATTTTCGCGCATATAGCGACGATTGTATTCGGTGAGGATGATCCCTCCCCCCGTCGCAACCACCGTTGACGGCGCGGTAACCGCCTTCAGCGCTGCTGTTTCTCTGGCGCGAAAGCTGTCCCACCCTTCCCGGTCAACAATTTCCGCAACCGTCATCTGGACGTGCGATTGCAACCACCGATCGGTATCGACAAACTGGAAATCCACTGCCTGCGCAAGCGCCATACCGGTTGTTGTTTTACCACAGCCGCGAGGGCCAACAAGAAAGAGAGGTTGCGTCATAGCGGGCTTTCCCCAGAGAGCCGCAAAGGTGCGGGATCTGATGTCATCAAAGTAATAATCATACCACCAAACTAGTACATCGTTAAATGTAAATAAATCATTCCACAAAAACCGTGAAAGTTTGTACGCGCTTACTATAACAAGAAATCATCAGCAGCAAAGTGTAAAAATAACATTACATTTAGCGCGTTCTGCGCTGGACTTCCAGCCACCACTTATCCAGCTCGGCGGCGAAATGCTGGCGATCGCGCGGAGAAAGGCTGTCCGGCCCGCCCGTCTGAATCCCGCTGGCGCGCAGGGTATCCATAAAGTCACGCATTGTCAGGCGTTCGCGGATCGTTGACTCCGTATAGCGTTCGCCGCGTGGATTCAGCGCCGCCGCCCCTTTTTCCAGCACTTCAGAGGCCAGCGGGATATCCGCCGTAATGACCAAATCTCCGGCTTCGCACTGACGCACAATCTCGTTGTCAGCGACATCAAATCCGGCGGGTACGCGCAGTGTACGGATAAAACGCGAAGGCGGTACGCGTAAATTCTGGTTCGCCACCAGAATAAGCGGCATCTGCATACGTTCAGACGCACGGTACAGAATCTCTTTAATCACATTTGGACACGCATCCGCATCCACCCATATTGTCATAACCGCTCCAGGCTCATGTGCAATCGTCTATTGTCTCGTGCTTTTGTCTTCCGTCAAAGTGCTGTTTCTCCTTCATGAGACTTTCAATCCACGTTAAGCTAATAACCCCAACTAAAAATACGCATAGGGAGTGACGAAATGGAGAAGAAAATCGGTTTTATCGGTTGCGGTAATATGGGAAAAGCCATTCTGGGCGGCCTGATTGCCAGCGGTCAGGTTCTCCCCGGGCAAATCTGGGTCTATACCCCGTCCCCGGATAACGTCGCCGCGCTGCACGATCGGTACGGCATCAATGCGGCGCAGAGTGCGCAGGACGTCGCGCAGGTTGCGGATATCGTTTTCGGCGCCGTGAAGCCGGGCATCATGATTAAAGTGCTGAGCGAAATCAGCTCCAGCCTGAATAAGGACTCATTAGTCGTCTCTATCGCTGCGGGGGTCACGCTCGATCAGCTGGCGCGCGCGCTGGGGCACGATCGCAAAATTGTTCGCGCGATGCCAAACACGCCGTCTTTAGTCAACGCGGGCATGACCTCCATAACGCCAAATGCGCTGGTCACGCCGGAAGATACCGCTGACGTGCTGAACATTTTCCGCTGCTTTGGCGAAGCGGAAGTGATTGCCGAGTCGATGATCCACCCCGTCGTTGGGGTCAGCGGTTCCGCTCCGGCTTATGTCTTCATGTTTATTGAGGCGATGGCCGATGCCGCGGTGCTGGGCGGAATGCCTCGCGCGCAGGCCTATAAATTCGCCGCGCAGGCCGTAATGGGCTCCGCCAAAATGGTGCTCGAAACGGGTAAACATCCGGGTGAACTGAAAGATATGGTGTGCTCGCCTGGCGGGACGACCATTGAAGCCGTTCGGGTGCTGGAGGAACGAGGGTTCCGGGCGTCGATTATTGAAGCGATGGCGAAGTGTATGGAAAAATCAGAGAAACTCAGTAAATCCTGAGCCAGTTGCCGGACGTCAGGCCGCCACTTCGGTACGGTTACGTCCGGCGTTCTTTGCTTTATAAAGCGCCATATCCGCCGATTTCAGCCATTCCCGGTAGTGTCCGATTTGCGTGGTCAATGGCGCAACGCCCACGCTGATGCGCAAAATAACCTGTGGCGCGCACGGCAGGCGTAACGCGTTTAATCGCTCATGAACCCGCGACATCGCGGCAATCGCGTTATCCGCTGGCGTACCGCACATGATCACCGCAAACTCGTCGCCGCCAAAACGTCCTATCACATCGCTGCCGCGCAGCGTCATCTGTAACTGGCGCGTCAGGGCAATGATCGCCTCATCTCCGACATCGTGCCCCCAGGTATCGTTTATGCTCTTAAAGTGATCGATATCGATGATGAGCAACGTGGCGTCCCGGTGGTAGCGGCGACAGTTATCAAATTCATTACGCAACAATATTTCCCAGTGACGCCGGTTATAGACGCCGGTCATGCCATCCCGCATGCTCATCACCTGTAGCCTGCGTTTATGTTCCGCCAGTTTGGTCGCCGTCTGGTAACTCACCCAGGCAAACAGCAAGGGATAAATCACAATCACCGGCAGGGAGAACCACCACTCCAGCGGCGCGCTGCGAAAAGCCACGGTAATTCCGGTCAGCTGTAACGTCACCAGACATGACACAACCATTAACACCATACCGGCAATAAAGAGCCGCAGCCCTCCCGCGCCCATCAAATTCATACACATCATCATCAGCAGAGCCGTGGAGGGCAGCACGTTGACGCCCATCACCCCAACCCAGACGCCAGCAAGAATGGCGTCCGCCTTTAAGTTGTATATTTCCCGGCTTAAGGGATCGATGGCTTTACTCGCCAGCTGCCACGCCAGATGCGGCCAGACGAAAGACCAGCCGACCAGAAACAACCACCATCCTCCCGCAATCGGTTGTGAAGCCAGTACGGCGGCGATCGGGAGAAACATCCATCCCAGTCCTACCGCACGCGGCAGTCTCACCCGCCTGGCGAATCGCAGCCCGGAGCGTTGATGGTCATTTTGAGGAGAGTGAGGTGGCTCACTCTGTGCGACCGCTTTTTTGTAAAAGTTTTCATCATTCATTATTTTTTGGGAACATTCTGAAACAATTTTCCCAAATTATAGAGAGGGGGATTGTGAAGGAAGTATGAAATTTCGGGTGAGTGATTTTCTCAGCTCACCCGTTAGCACTATGCGGATTTTTTCAGGCAGGCACTCATAAACTTGCTGCGATCGTCGCCTTTCAGCGACTGATCCGTCGCCTGCTGGTTGCACTCACGCATTCTCTGTTGCTGCGGCGTCAGGCTTTTCTCACCAGGGGCGGATTTACTGTTTTTCAGGCAATCGCTCATGTAGGTCTTACGCGCATCCCCTTTTAACGCCTGCGCCGTCGCCTGCTGATTGCAGCTCGTCATACGCTGTTGTTGCGGGGTTAATGTCTTCTCGGCAGCGCCGACGGCGGTTAAAAAAACCAGCCCAAACAGCAGGGTAACCAGTAATGTTATTTTCATAGCACCATCCTTCTGTGAGTGTTGACACTACACGTCATCCTTCTGGTTACGTGCGCCGTAACCGAAGGAGGCTAACTCTAAGTCTGGCTGCTGACGACGAAAATACCACCTGACGGCAAAAGTATTGCCGTCAGGAGTCCGTTTACTTCAGTCCCAACGCCGCTTTCATGGTGTAAAACAGATCGGTCTGGTCCGTTAATCCGACGACATTCGCCGCATGCGGGCCGTATGCGGCAATGCGCAACTGGCTGCCGGTATGTTCCTGCGACTCCTCTTCCGAGTTGCCGTAGCTGATGACCATCACCGCGCCATCTTTGGTATTTAACGCCTGCGTCAGTCCCGGCGCTTTGCTTTCCGGCGCGATAATCTGGCTGGAATGCGCATGATCGGCAGTCACCACAACCAGGGTATTGCCCTCTTTTTTAGCGAATGCCAGCGCACGCTGCACGGCTTCGTCCAGATCGACCGTTTCGCCGATCTGCCCGCATGGGTTGGCGGCGTGATCCTGTTTATCGATGGACGCGCCTTCAACCTGCAAGAAGAAACCTTTTTCATTCTTACTCAACAGCTCAATCGCTTTATCCGTCATTTGCGCCAGCGTAGGCACGGTATCATCGCGTTGCGGGTTTGCCTTGCAGGTCACCGCAGGTTGTTCAAGGTTGCCGTGATAAGAGGCTTTCGGGCCTTCCCAGCGAACCGGCATGTTGCCGTCGGAGAACAAGCCCAGCAGCGGCTTATCCTGATTTGCCGCCGTTACCGCCTTCAGCGAGGCGGCATCGTTCACCAGCTGATATCCCCGCGCCAGCGCCTGCTCACGCAGCGTTTTCCCCTGCCATTCGCCTGCTGTCGCCATTTCAGCAAAGGTGGCCGCGCCGCCGCCAAGCGTAACGTCCGCCCGCGCATTCAGCAGTTGCTCGGTGATCGACCCTTTTCCACCCTTCTCCAGCGCGTTTGTCGGGCAAAGAGTGCTGGTAAGGCTGGGGCCGTAGCATTTGCGTGAGGTTACATGGGAGACTAACGCGGCGGGTGTCGCATCCTGTAATTCTGCGGTCGAGACGTTGCCCGTCGCCAGACCTGCCGCTTTGGCCATCTCCAGGATCGTGGTGTGATCTTTTTCGTGGATATCGACGCCTAACGCGCCGTTATAGGTTTTAACTCCCGTCGACCACGCCGTTGCCGACGCGGCGGAATCTGTGACGTAATCCGGTTTACCCGTTTCTTTATCCAGCGCGTAATGGGTGTATTGCCCGGTCAACGGTAAAGCATCAATTCCTTTAAAAAAGCCGCCGGCCCCTTGCGCATAATTTCGCGCCGCAGTGATTTCAGAATCACCCATACCATCGCCGATCAGCAAGATAATATTTTTGGCCGGTTTATCGCTCAGCGAATCTCGCAGCGCCGCCGTTTGATCGCCCGCTAATCGGCGCGCCCCGCCTGGCGTGGTAATATCTCCCTGTGCGGCACGATTATCCAGCACCGTCATCGCGGACGTCCTGGCATGCGTAATGGGGGTAAACAGCAGAGGTAACAGGGCAATAGCAATAGCGCTTTGTTTCACTTTATTTTCTCCATGTGCCTACCCTAAATAATTCGGGTTACAGAAAGCCAATACATATGCAACCTGAAGTACAACGGGTATAAATACAGTAAAATAAAAACAAAGCGACTATAGGTAACTGACGTGACAAGGTTATGACAGTGTTTACTCTGAATACGATCAGCTACGAGGATGCCTCAGTAACTTTTTTACATACTGGCGCAGCAATTCCGTATCGTAATCTGGAACGCTGGCATCCGGCTTTACGCCGTCGAGCGCATCCTCAACCTGATGAATGAGCTTCTGCTGCTCATTTTGCGCCATATTACGCAGCATCGCCGTGACAATAATCTCTAACGCTTCTACCTGAGCAACCAGTTCTTTCGACTCTTCTTCTTTTTGGGCGAGCCTCAGCAACAACTCTGAAATGAGATTTTTCATGACTGTATTTCCTTATCCGAGGAATGCTGACGTTATCATTATGGTTCACGACTGCCTAGAGGGTAAAAGTAGTATTTTTATGATAAAGGAAAGACTTTCTGTAAATAATGCGCTGACAAAATGGAGCGAAACGTTTCTCGCGAGAAAATAATTCAACCGTAAAAAATCAGGGTATAAATAGTCACGCCATTACATAAATTAAAGTTATGGTAAATACGCCAGAATTTAACTTAAAGCGTATCGCCATAATATATTTGATATCCCAGATTGACCCTGTCCAGCGTCTCTTTTCCGCCCAGACGTTTAATCAGCATATCTGCGGCTACGCTTCCCATATCGTAGCGGGGGGTAATCACGCTCGCTATTTTTTGCAAACGTGCGCGGCCGATTTCCAGGCCATGAAATCCGGCAATAGCAACCTGTTGCGGAACGGGGATCTGCTGCGACTGACACTCCAGCAGCGCGCCAACGGCTAAGTCGTCATTGGTGCAAAAAATCGCGTTAATATCCGGTCTGTCGCGCATCGTCTGCAAAAACAACTGACGACCTAAGGCCAGTGACGAAATGGCTTTTGGCACCACATGGTAAGGCTGTAACCCCTGCTCGCTCAGCGCACGCTCAACGCCGCGATAGCGACTGACATCACGCGGGTCATCCATTGAGCCGAAAAACGCCACGGCGCGTTTTCCCGCCTCCAGAAACGCCTGAGTCATATCCCACGCGGCTTTTTCGTTATCAATACCAACCTGCATATCCAGACAATGCTCGGTGATATCCATTAACTCCGCCACGGGGATACCGCTAGCGCGCACATACTGCACCATACGTTCAGTATGTTGCTTTCCGGTCAGAATCAGCGCATCAATGTTGTAGGAGAGCAGGTTAAGCACTTCGCGCTCTTCCCGCTCCGGGTCATATTCATAGTTAGCGATCAGCGTCTGGTATTGATGAGCGGAAGTCACCGACTCAATCCCCGCCAGGACATCGGCAAAAATCTGGTTGCGAAAGGAGGGAATCAGCACCCCGATCGTTTTACTGCGCGCATTAAGCAAAATCTCGGGGGCGCGATTGGGAATATAATTATTCTCCTCCATGATCTTCGAAATCAGCTCGCGGCTACGCTGCGAGACCTGATTGGGATCGCGAAGATAACGGCTTACCGTCATCTTATTTAGCCCAGCCAGCGTGGCGATATCCTGCAAGGTCATCCGATTGTTTTTCATGAAGTTCTCTGCGAAAGACAGCGTGATCAATTCGCAGAGAACCTTAACACAGCCAGCGAGGGACTGCATCTTATCCGGCCGGATTAGCCCACCGCTTTCCCGGTTTGTAAGGATGTGGACGACGGCGCCTGATTAGCGCGCACGTTATACATCAATACCACCGAGGCCAGCAGGGAAATCGCCATAAAGGTGTACGAAACGCCCGGCCCGCCCGTCAGGCCATTGAGATACCCCACCAGCCATGCGCCGAGGAATGCCCCTAACGCGCCGAAACTGTTGATTAAGCCCATCGACACGCCCGCCACATTACGCGGCAACAGTTCAGGAATTAAGGCAAAAAACGGGCCGTAAGGCGCATACATGCAGGCTGCGGCAACCACCAGCAATCCATAAGAGAGCCAGAAAGCGTTGCTCCCCAACAGCCAGGAACATAAGAAAGCGATGGCGGCAATCAGCAGCAACGGCCAGATAAACAGCTTACGGTTCTGAAACTTATCCGATAACCACGACACGGTAAGCATCAGACAGATCGCCGCCAGATAGGGCACGGCGGCCAGCCAGCCGACGGATACGATATCCATTTGGGCCGCTGATTTCAGGATGGATGGCATCCACATCATGAATCCGTACACGCCGATACTCCACAACGCATGTACCGCGCACAGCATGACAACGTTACGCGAGCGCATGGCTTCCCCGTAGTTACGTACCGGTTTAATATGGGTTTGCTCACGATCCATCGCCTGTTGCAGCGTCTCTTTTTCCTCCGCCGTCAGCCAGCTGGCATCGGCCGGTTTATCACGAACCAGCACCCACCAACAAAATGCCCACAGTACCGCCGGGATGCCCTCAATAATGAACATCTCGCGCCATCCCCAGGCCTGAATCAGATAACCGGAGACAATCGACATCCACAACACGGTGACCGGATTACCCAGAATCAAAAAGGTATTCGCCCGCGAGCGCTCGGTTTTCGTAAACCAGTTGCTGATATAAATCAGCATGGCTGGCATCACCGCCGCCTCAACCACGCCAAGAGTAAAACGGATCGCCATCAGCATGGGAATATTACTGACAAACCCCGTCGCGGCGGCACATATTCCCCACAGAATCAGGCTGAAAAAGATCATTTTCCGTACGCTGCGTTTAACGGCGTACAAAGCTCCCGGCACCTGAAAGAAGAAATACCCGAGGAAAAAAAGCGCGCCAATTAAGGATGCGGTTCCTTTCGTAATACCCAGATCGGTTTCAATACCTGCCGCGGCGGCAAAACCATAATTGGCGCGATCGAGATACGCTAAGCTGTAAGTAATAAAAATAATCGGCATTAAATACCACCAGCGCCGGGCTGGTAATTTAGCAAGAGCGTTCATACACATTCCTTTTGATAATGAGTCTATACCGCAGCTAACATTCCGCCGTCGACGAAGAGAATATGACCGTTAACAAAATTCGAGGCCGGGGCCGCAAGATAAACCGCCGCGCCAATCAACTCCTCCGGCTTTCCCCAGCGCGCGGCAGGCGTGCGCTGGTACAGCCAGGCGGAAAAGGCGTCGTCGTTCACCAGCGCTTCCGTCATCTCTGTGGCAAAATAGCCCGGCGCAATACCGTTAACCTGAATATTATATTCCGCCAGTTCCACGCACATTCCTCGCGTCAACATTTTCACCGCGCCTTTTGAAGCAGCGTAGGGTGTAATTGTTTTCCGGCCTAATTCACTCTGCATGGAACAAATATTAATAATCTTCCCTTCCCGGCGCGCCATCATATATTTGGCTACCTGTTGAGAAACAAGGAATACGGATTTCTGATTGACATCAATAACGCGATCCCACTCTGCTTCAGGAAATTCCGTCAGGGGGTAACGACGCTGGATACCGGCATTATTGATGAGAATATCAATCGCCCCAATTTCCTGCTCAATATGCGCAATCGCTTTTTCCACCTCCGCCGCGTGAGTGACATCAAACCCATAACCCACGGCGTCATAACCCAGAGCCGTCAGTGTGCTCGCGGCCTGTTCCGCCCGCTGCTGCGTAATGTCGTTAATCACCAGGCTGGCGCCATGCTCTGCCAGCCCCCTTGCCAGCAAATTACCGATTCCCTGCGCTGACCCCGTAATCAATGCGCGTTTACCTGCAAGACTAAAAATATTTTTCATCAAAAACCTCTTTTTCGATAGCTGTTACGCGTAACTGTATACGCGTAACAGTAGAAAAAAGAAGTTCTCTTACACAACTAATGGTCAATTTGTGATCTACATTGGATTTGGCAGCAAAGAAAGGATCATGTACAGAATGCTTTCTGCACATGATCACGATTAACAGCGGATCTCAGGCAGCGTGACGGCGGCGCAACGCAATCGCCAGTTGCCAGATATTCACCAGCACAATGAGCGCCGTCGCGACAAATACCCAGCGAAAGCCCGCCATCGCCGATACGGACGCCCCCATCAGCGGCCCGGCCACATTTCCGAGATACATAAACGACTGGTTATAACCAAAGATACGGCCGGTTATTCGATCGCTGGAATACTTCACCAATAAGGTCTGTACGGCAGGCAGCATCGCGCCATCGGCAAAACCTAACAGAAAACGCAGAACCCCCAACTGGAACGGCGTCGTCACCCACGACATGGCGAAAAACAGCACCACGGCACAGACCAGCGTCGCCATCAAAATCCTTTCCGTCCCGATCCTGTCGCCAAGTTTGCCAAGGCGGGGAGCGGAAATGAGCGCTGAAACGCCGGGCACCGACGCAATTAATCCGCTCAAAAAGGCAATGTTCGTGCTGTCCGGCAGCATGGATTTGATAAACAGCGCCAGGATGGGGCTGATCGAACCGTTACAGAGCTGGATCACCATCGTCGTGAAAAACAGGCTAATCACCAGACCCGGATAGGGCAATGAGGCAAAAACCGCTTTGCCGCTCAGTCGTTCACTCTTTTTGAGAGTCGGACGAACGCCCTCTTTAATTAAAAACAGCGTTACCAGAAAGCTCACCATCAACAGCGTGGCGGTAATAAAAAAGACCGCCCGCAGCCCGATATGATCGGCAATAACTCCGCCCATTAACGGCCCGCCGATCACCCCGCTGATCTGGGCGGTGGAAAGCGTGCTGAGCGCCCAGCCGCTACGCTCTCTCGGCACCTGCGAAGCCACCAGCGCCATCGCGTTAGGAATGTACCCGGAGGTAAGCCCCATGACGCCGCGCAAAAGAAACAGTTGCCAGACATTGGTCGCAAACGCCTGAAGTAAAATCGCGATCGCCATGCCGAGCGATGCGCGCAGTAGCATCAGTTTGCGGCCTTTACGGTCAGCCAGACTGCCCCACATGGGCGAAACAATCGCGGAGATGAGAAAGGTAATACTGAAGGTTAAGCCAGACCACATGGAGAGCGCTTCATGCGAAGTGACGCCCATTTGCGAGATATACAGCGGTAAAAATGGCAGGATCTGACTGATCGCCAGCCCGGTAAAAAAGCAGCCGAACCAGACGGAGATAAGATTAACCTTCCAGGATTCCATAAGTGCTCATAACGATAAATAGCTGAAAACGCTCACCAGCTTAGCAAGTTGCGCCAGCAGAAGCGGTTCCAGAGATGCGGTAACCTCTATTTTGCTATTTTATCTCCCCGTTCATCAGATTTGTGAAATATGTCACATTATATATCCGCTCAGAACAGGGATTTATGCTTCAACGACAAAGCCCGTATCCGCGCATACCGAGATGGAAATGGTTGGCGTGCGCGGCGTTGTACTCCGGCCCCAGTCCATTGCCATAATAAGTGCAACTGCCGTTAAGCATCGCGCGCAGCCAGGGGGCGGTTTTCTCATCCTTCCATCCCCGCAGAACCGTAACTTTTCGACCGTCCGCCAGTTGAAAACCGCTGATATCCCACGCCTGCGCGCTGGCATGTTCACTGCGACGCGCATCCGCCCGGTGATAGATATTGCGACAGGCATAGCTGCCAAGGTGCTCAATACGGATCAGTTGACTGCCCATAAACGACTGGGTTAGCGGTTTCGCCTGGCGCGCCACAAACAGCGCAGAACTCAGCGCCAGCGGGCAAGAGGCCAGGAAACTGCTACTCAACGACACGGAGCCAAAATGCCTGACCCGTACCACGTCTGACAGCGGACATTCGCCCGCGCTGTCAGCAACGGGTTGCGACGAGATCATTCCCTGGCGATTGGCCTGCTCAAGTAATCCCTGGCACTGTTGCGGCGTCAGACGCTGTAGTTTGAATTTGGTGAGCCAGCCCGGAGGATCGGACAGTTGCAGGGGAACAAAAGGATTGTAATGCGACGGAAGAGAGCGGTAACCCACCACCCCCACGGCCCCCAGCAGCACAATCGCAAGCCAACCCTTACCTTTCACGCCCCCTCCTCTCTGATTCCCTTAAACATTATGGCAGAAGCCCGCGAATCCGACGTTTTGTCGTGGTAATGTATACGCTTTGCGTTCGATGGAATGGGTTTTTAAGATGGCAAAATTGCGGGTAGGTATCGTATTTGGTGGTAAATCAGCGGAACATGAAGTGTCTTTGCAATCGGCAAAAAATATTGTCGATGCCATCGACAAAGCCCGCTTTGACGTTGTGCTGTTAGGCATTGATAAACAAGGGCAATGGCATGTCAGCGATGCCGAAAACTATCTGCTGAATGCAAACGACCCCGCGCACATTACGCTGCGCCCCTCTTCTACCAGCCTGGCGCAGGTTCCGGGCAAACACGAACACCAGTTAATTGACGCACAGAACGGCCAGCCGTTGCCGACGGTGGACGTCATTTTCCCGATCGTACACGGCACGCTGGGGGAAGACGGCTCGCTGCAAGGGATGCTGCGCGTAGCGAATTTACCGTTTGTCGGCTCCGATGTGCTGGGTTCCGCCGCCTGCATGGATAAAGACGTCACCAAACGTCTGCTGCGCGATGCCGGGCTGAACATCGCGCCGTTTATTACGCTGACTCGCGCGAATCGCGATGCGATCCGTTTTGCGGAAGTGGCGTCCCGGCTGGGTCTGCCGCTGTTTGTGAAACCCGCAAATCAGGGCTCCTCTGTGGGCGTCAGCAAAGTCACCAGCGAAGCGCAATATGAACAGGCCGTTGCGCTGGCGTTCGAATTCGATCACAAAGTGGTTGTTGAGCAAGGGATCAAAGGCCGTGAGATCGAGTGCGCCGTGCTGGGCAACGATCACCCGCAGGCCAGCACCTGCGGCGAGATCGTCCTGAACAGTGATTTTTACGCTTACGACACCAAATATATCGACGACAACGGGGCGCAGGTCGTGGTTCCCGCCCAAATCCCGCAAGAGGTGAACGACAAGATCCGCCAGATCGCCATTCAGGCGTACCAGACGTTAGGTTGTGCGGGAATGGCGCGCGTGGACGTCTTCTTAACGGCGGAAAACGAGGTGGTGATTAACGAGATCAATACGCTGCCGGGATTCACCAACATCAGCATGTACCCGAAACTCTGGCAGGCAAGTGGCTTAGGGTATACCGATTTGATTACCCGTCTGATTGAACTGGCGCTGGAACGTCATGCGGCGGATAACGCCCTGAAAACCAGCATGTCATGATGACGATGCGCCATCTGGTGTTGATCGCCTGATGGCGCTTTGGCTTATCAGGCCTACGGCGTTTTACGCCCGTAGGCCGATGCCGCCATCCGGCACACTACCGCATTAAGCTTCTTCGGTTTTATCATCCTCACGGCGACGAATAATCAGCCCGGCAAGCCAGAAACTGAATACCCACGTCACCAGGCCTACCGCGTAGGTTTGCCATCCTTTTGCTTCAAAGCCCAACAACCCCACCACGCCATTCAAAATAAAGATCAGCCCAATGGCGAAAGCATAATAGTGCCAGTCACGGCGAATTTTTACAGGCAGGTTCATGACAGCTCCGACGCTAAAACAATAAAAAATCATCCTCGCACATTTCTGCCTGAGCGTCTGTGGCCTGTGCGGAATTTCTCAAATGTTAATCAATTTAGATCAAAGTAACAAAATTGTGACACCAGACAAAAAATCCGCAATCCAGGAGTCATCCCTGAGTGAAATTACCATCATTCTGATATTGACAAACACGATGACCTGTCAGACTTCACGATAAGCCGCTGGCATGACGCCAGATTCGTGCAGAAGACTATCCCGGAGGTCTTTATGGCTGACTTTACCCTCTCAAAATCCCTGTTTAGCGGGAAACATCGAGATACCTCCTCCACGCCAGGTAATATCGCCTATGCCGTGTTTGTGCTGTTTTGCTTTTGGGCAGGGGCGCAGATCCTGAACCTTCTGGTTCACGCGCCTGGCGTTTATGAACATCTGATGCAGATGCAAGAGACCGGACGCCCCCGCGTGGAAATTGGATTAGGCGTCGGCACCATTTTCGGACTGGTGCCTTTCCTGACAGGTTGCCTGATTTTTGGCGTCATTGCCGTAATTTTGCGCTGGCGTCACCGTCATCAGTAACCCTCCTGTGCCGGATGACGCCAGGTTTATCCGGCCTACAAATTCATACAACGCGCCCGACGCTCGTCCACACGTTTAGCAAACCACGCGGTAGTGAGATTACGGGTGATCTTCGGACTTTCCAGTTGAATACCTGGCAACATCTCGCGCGGTAATGCCTTACCGGTTTTGGCTTCCGCCAGCTTATACACTTTCTCGTACAACGCCGTCTCCTCAAAAGCGAGGCTGTCTCCCTTTTCCAGTTGACGTCGAATCGCGCTGTCGCTCATGTCCAGTTTGCCCGCCAGCTTACGGATTGCCTGTTCCGTTTTCCCGGCCTCTTTGCTGTCATAACGAATCAAGTCGCCGTCCAGCGCCAGCTTAACGCCGCTGGCTTTACTGACCGCATTCTGAAATGCCGCATTACGACTGGCGTACCAACCGGCATTAAAATCAGCAAAACGGAATACAGGCGCGCTGTAATTCGCCGGATAGTTCAACAGATGCCAGGTTCCAAACCACAGTCCGCCACGGCGGCTAAAGACCTCCTGGCGAACCGTCCCGTTCATGGTCCACGGATAACCTTTTGTGTGCCGTTCGGCAAAGGCGATGCTGACCTGCATCGGCCCGCCGGTATGCACCGGATTAAGCGAACCGAACAGCGTCTGCCCCATCGGCACCATATTAATAAAATCATCAAAAATCGCGCTGAGCTGTTTTTCCGTTTTCACCGCGTCCAGACGTTCGCTGTAGCTTTTTCCGTTCGGGGAGTTAATTTTCAGCGCGGTATGCACCAGAAAAACGGGGATATGCATCCGCTCAGCACGCCTGTCGATCTCCTGCCAGGCGATTTTGCTCAACCCCGGCACCACCGGGTCCGCCTGATAGTTAGACTCCTGCTGCGCCACCGCCAGCACCGAGCAGACATTCTCAACCGTTGGCGCCAGCCCCTGGCTTTCGAAGGTCTTTGCAATGTCCTGCGCCCACGCGTCCCTGTCTTTTACGCTGGCGGGCATTTTCTGGCGCACCACGCTTGCCACATCGACAGGTTTTTCCCCTTTTTTCAGCGGTTGCGAAGGCTGGCTACTACACCCTGCCAGCACCAAGGCAGCCAGGAATGATAAAGGGTAAAGACGGGACGCCGCCGACATAACGTTTCCTTTTGTTTGTTAGCTAAATGTATTCGTCACTTCCTGGATATCCTGCCCATCCAGTTCGCGCTCAAAGCTGCGCAGACGTTTATAGATGGACATCAGTTCCACCAGCGTGGTCCAGGAGTTAATCAGATACTGGAAGGAACCGCGCACCTGACCAAACACGTTGGTAATCTGCGTCATCAGGCCCAGCGTAATCGTACCGGCAACAATCGACGGAAACAGCAGGAACAGACCGAAAACGTTATCCACCTGTAGATAGAGAATGCGCGCAATGTTGAAGTACATATAGTGGAAGTAGAGGCGGAAATAGTTCTGGCGCACCGCGCTGAACAACTCACGCACGGTGGGCGGCGTAGCGCGGCTGGCGTCGTCTTCACCGTAGACCAGCTCCTTACGGTAAGCGGCCTCAACCCGCTGGTTTTTAAACTCCAGCCCCGGCAGTTTGATCCCCACCACGGCCAGCAATCCTGTTCCCATCAGCGACCAGATGATAGCCGCGATAACCAGCCCATAAGGAATATGCCCGACGATCGGCAGGTCCGGTACGTGCGCAGACAGCGTAACCAGTACGGGTAAAAAGGCGATCAACGTCATGATGGCATTGATAAAGCTTACGCCCATATTCTCCAGCGTAGAGGCAAAACGCATCGTATCTTCCTGCACACGCTGCGCGGCGCCTTCAATATGGCGCAAATGCTGCCAGTGCGCCATGTAGTGCTCGTTCATCGCGGTACGCCAGCGAAACACATAGTGGCTGACGAAGAAATTGTTCATCACGCCAATCACTACGGCAATCAGCGCTATCCCGAGGAACACGCCGACTTCACGGTAAAACTGTTCGATAGTGACCTTATGCGGCGAGCTCAGCGCCGTCTGGATCAGGTCGTAAAACGGCGCGTACCAGGCGTTAACCGCCACGCCCACTTCCACCAAAAACCAGGTCACAAAGATGATCAACGAGGTGCCCAGAATCGACCAGTATTGCCAACGATGCGGGCTATAAATAAACCAGAACATCGCAAACAATCCGACGCAAAGGACGTAATATGCGTAGAAAATCAGGTAGTCCAGCGACCAGAAGCGTGCGGCACTGATGGGAACATCACCGGAAGCGCCAGTAAGATGCGCAACCCAGGCACCTCCGCCCGCTTGCCAGAAAATGACGGCGACAAGCGCCCAAAAAAACGCCGAGATAAAAAACGGCCCCGGCTTTGGGAAAAAAGACTTAAACATGATGCTCTCCTGCTAACTTCTTATCGTTATGACGACTGCTGTGCTTTTGCCGCAGCGCTGAGCGCGACAAGACGGGCCTGACCCAACAAAACCGCGACGGAAACCGAGCATTGTGACCCGTATTCGCCAGCTTAGTTCGCACATCGTTTTTTCAGAATTGTTTCAGCGAGTTTCGGCTCCCTTCAACGGCAACAGGAAGGCGAAACCCAAAAACCGACCAAGGTTACCACAAGCGCGGGATCACAAAAGCGGACATTCGCGATTGGGAAAAAATGCCCTGTTTACTCGTCGTTACGTTTTTCACACTATTATTGTCTTTTTAGCGCTTTGCAACGCGCCGCCAGGTAGTATAAATACGCATAGTTTTTTCATTTAACTGATGGACACAACCGTTGAAACGTAGTCTGCTTTTTTCTGCCGTGCTGTGCGCGGCGTCATTGACATCTGTCCAGGCGGCACAGCCAATCACCGATCCGGTTTTCGCTTCCGATATCGTTGATCGTTATGCCAACCATATCTTTTACGGCAGCGGCGCGACGGGAATGGCGCTGGTGGTGATTGATGGTAATCAACGCGTGTTCCGCAGTTTCGGGGAGACTCGCCCCGGCAATAACGTACATCCTCAACTGGACTCCGTTATTCGCATTGCGTCTATCACGAAACTCATGACCAGCGAGATGCTGGTCAAACTGCTCGATCAGGGGACGGTGAAATTACACGACCCGCTGAGCAAGTATGCCCCGCCCGGGGCGCGCGTACCGACCTACAACGGAACGCCTATCACCCTGGTGAATCTGGCGACCCATACCAGCGCCCTGCCGCGTGAGCAACCCGGCGGCGCGCCGCATCGCCCGGTATTTGTCTGGCCAACCCGCGAACAGCGCTGGAGCTACCTCTCTACCGCAACGCTAAAAGCGGCTCCTGGCTCGCAGGCGTCTTATTCCAACCTTGCGTTTGATCTGTTGGCTGACGCGCTGGCAACCGCATCCGGCAAACCCTACACGCAGTTATTTGAAGAACAGATTACGCGCCCATTGGGGATGAAAGACACAACCTTTACCCCCTCCCCCGATCAGTGCAAGCGCCTGATGGTGGCGGAGAAAGGGGCCAGTCCCTGTAACAACACGCTGGCGGCAATTGGCAGCGGCGGCGTCTATTCCACGCCGGGAGATATGATGCGTTGGATGCAGCAATATCTCTCATCCGACTTTTATCATCGCAGTAATCAGGCCGATCGTATGCAGACGCTGATTTATCAGCGAACTCAGCTCACACGGGTGACAGGTATGGACGTGCCGGGCAAAGCCGATGCGCTGGGCTTAGGCTGGGTCTATATGGCGCCTAAAAACGGACGCCCGGGGATTATTCAAAAAACCGGCGGCGGCGGTGGTTTCATCACCTATATGGCGATGATTCCGCAACACAACGTTGGCGCTTTTGTGGTCGTCACTCGCTCACCGCTTACGCGATTTACTAATATGAGCGATGGCATCAACGACCTGGTAACAGAATTGAGCGGAAATAAACCGCTGATCGTGCCAGCGTCCTGATCAATACTCTGAAGGCAAATGGTTGATATTGACCAGTTTGCCTTTTTTCATTTCGATGTAGTTCCCTTTGCGTAACGCGGCGAGCACTTCAGCCACTACGGAACGGGAAATTCGCGTTCTCTGATGAATGTAGTTCATCACGCCAATACGCGCTCGCAACCCTTCATCCCAGTCAACCATCGCGATCAACGTCGCCCGAATTTGATCATACGAGTTGTTGCCAATTAATTGCAGATCGCGCAGTTCCAGAGTTCTGTTTTCCCATGCCAGCCAGCAAAAGGCTTCACGCCATAACTGGTGTTGCTCAAGGATTTTTATCGCGTGGGAAGAAGGAAGAAAATAACCGGTACAACGACTTTCCGTGACTAATTTATATTCGATATCATTTTTCATCACGCCATCAGCAATACCCATAATAAAGGGAGCCTGCGTTATCCCCATAAGCACGTTCTCCCCTCTGCGCAAAGAGATGAGACCGTCTAAAATGACAAACGTATCGCCTTGATTGGCATCATTCGAATAGACAACCTGCTTTTCATCGGCGTATTCAAAGTACGTGCCGTATTTAGACAGGCACTTATCGAGCTTACTAAATTCCTGAAGTGGTTTATTCAGAGACAGCATATGCGCATCCTTACATTAATGCCCGCCATATCCATGACGGGCATTTCCTTTGATTAAATCACCTGCGTTTTCATCATGAAAAACAATTACCAGGTATATTTAACGCCCACATTCGCGGACCAGTCTTGATCGACATCACCACCACCGAGGTAGTTGGCATCGGTATAAGCGCTGAAGTTTTTGGTGAAGCTGAACTGAGTGCCCAGACCAACACGTACCGCAGAACCTTCTACGCCGTTATCGATGGAATCGCCATTTACGTCGGCGTCGTTATTCGCGTCGTCATAAACATAGGCCAGCTTGAAGTAAGGCGTCAGCGCCTGATCTTCGCTGTAGGTGAAGGTATAACCTGCATCAACACCCAGTTCATAACGCATGCTGTCATAAGACTGACCGTCAACTTTCATGTCGTTGCTGAGCTGATAATCGTCGCCGGACTGGAACAGGCCGGATATGCTACCGTACGGCGTGACATAGCCAGCGTCGCCCAGTTTCCAGTCATAACCCAGTTTCAGACCAAAGCCCCACGCATCCGCAGAGGTGTTGCCATCAACGTACTGGCCGTTGCTCATGTTGGCAGACAGATCGTTGTTGAAGTGAGAATAGCTCAGGCTACCATCAACAAAGACATTGTTGGCAAAGCGAGCGGAAGAGTAGATATAGGCAGACTGGCTGTCCTGATCCACCTGACCGGTACGGTCGCTCATGTCACCTTTCGCAAAGCCAGCCGCCGCACCGACAATCCATTTAGCGTTGTTACCGTCAATTTTGGTATCAACACCGACCATGATGCCGTTCACATCCTGATCGTAGTTAATGGTGCCGTTGTCGCCATCAAAGCTGCCGCCAAAGTAGCTCACCCATGCGCCGCCGTTATCAGCCAGACCATGACGAGAGTTGGTCAGACGAGTACCAACGGTGTCTTGTTCCAGGTTCCAGATATTGGTGTTTGCAGACGGGATGCTCAGCGCCATGTTCGCGTAGTCGGTCAGTTCCATCTGTTGCATAACAACAGTGTTGCCTTCCTGCTGAGCCTGATAGGTGTATGCCCCCAGGTCAGCTTTGTTCGCTGCGGAGAAGGTGGCTTTGCTGTTCTTGTCGTTAACGTAGATCAGCTCTTTGCCTTTGTAATCAGCGACAGAACCTTCACCGGTCGCGTTATCGATACGCACTTTGTAGTTACCGGTTGCCGCAGCAACGTTATCACCCGCGTTATCGACTTCAGATTGATCGCCAGTCCAGGCATCGCCATTACCGTTGATGGTCAGGTGACCATCAGAGTTCATCGCGATCACACCGTAGCCGTAGTTAGACTTAGTGATGTCGTTAGTACGATCGTTAGTCAGATCGGCATCCAGCACAAAGCTGTTGCTGTGAACGTTGAAGACACCGGCATTCACGTTACCGTTAGCATCGGTGTAGCTGGTCAGATTCAGGGTATCAGCTTGCAGCGCATACGCGGTGCTGTTGCCCACATCCAGAACGCCGTTGTTGGTGACGTTGATGGTGTTTGCATACAGTGCGGCATCGTACACGCCCCAGCCAGCAGACACATCATCAGCAATCGTGACGGTACTGTTGTTGATTGTCAGTTCATCAGTTGCAACATGACCATCTTCATTGATATTCAGGGCCGCGCCGCCGGTCAGGGAGATGCTGTCAGAAACCAGATCAGAGTCTGCCACATTCACGACGGAACCGCTGTTGATGCTCAGCGTATCAATCAGCGAGGTTTTCGTGGTATCCCACTGTGAACCACCGTTCAGCGTCACATTGAACAGGCCGCTCTGATAGACTTCGTTACCAACAACATGACCATCTTCGCCATACGCGGTGTCATTATTGTCAATGCCGTAAGTGGAGGAAGGCCACAGGCTGTTAGCCGCAATGTCGATCAGCGTCGCAGTGGCATCGGTGCCCGCAGCAAAGCTGTCGTACACGCCATCGCCATCAGAATCGACCTGATGTACGGACATTGCCGCGCCAACCCACTTGCTACCGTTGTTCAGCGTAACATCCATACGGTCAGTGCCATCCCAGCCGTTGGTGTCCAGGTCAGCGTCCGTATCACGATAAGTATCCGCCCCGTTCGGGAAGAAGTTTTCGTCAAAGTTGCTGGAGAAAACAACATCGCCCATCAGGGTAGAATTACTGAGGTTAACAGTGGTCTGCATTGCGTTATCCGCATTCGGATGCGCAATCGCCGCAATCGCCACGTCATCAGCAGTATAAGAATCGCTGTAATCGCTCGCGTTGTTGGTGTTACCGAACCAACCGGAAGTCCCTTCATCTGACCATGAGCCAGAGGTCACCGTAGAGTCAGTCACCGTGACGGTGTTGTTGAACACTTCAGCGCTGTTGACGCCGGTGCTAACGGTATTATCGTCAATGTCTTCCCACTCATAACCCTGAGTCAGCGTAATACCCGCAACGTGGGAATTATTTTTGATGACCAGGTCAACTTCCTGATCCAGCGTAATCGCAGTACCCAGGTTGTAAACGTCAACAACATGCGTATCCGCCGTACCATCAGTGTACGTGCCATTATAGGTATAATGCTCGTAGTTATCATCGATGGTTGAGTTATCAACAGTCAGCGCCAGACGGTCATAAACATAACCGGTCGCATCGCGACCCACGCAATCAGTGGTCATGCACTCAGAGGTGATCATCCCGTGAATGGTGCTGTTTTTGATTGTCAGACTATTACTGTTGGTGTTGGTAGAAAGACCATCATCCAGATAGTAGGTTGAGATTACGCCGTTAACGGTAGCGTTGTTGATAACCGGATAAATATCACCGTTATAAACGCTATCGGTCGCGTAGTTGTTCCAGCCTACGTAACCATCATAATAAACACCATCAGCGTAGGTTGCGTCGTTATAGTGGTTGAATGTTGTGTAGGTGGTTCCAGAAATATCCGTAGAAGCATTTGCCTGAGAGGTGATTGCCAGAGTGCAGGCCAGTGCTAATTGTGAGACTACAAGTTTCTTTTTCCAGGAGTGCATTTGTCATCCCTCCTCAGGGACGTAATATAGTTGATCCATCAATTATCAATGCATAGAAAACATTTTATGTTTCGCAGGTCGATTATGCGGCGTCAGCATTGAAAGGTTCAATTATTCTTTGTTTAATGTCCGAAAGCGGACAATTAAAAAACCACCAGCAAAATCACAGATATTTTTTAAATCGCCAGTTTTCAATAAATTAGAAATGAAAATAGAAGTCACTTATTTAACTGAATGATATATGATGAAGAAATAAAGAAATCACCAATAAATAAAGGACAGAAGAGCTTAAAACAACATTTAATAAAATTAAAACCAGAAATAAATGTATCACTAACAAAAATAATCTTATTCATAGAAATACTAATTGCGAATATTTAATCGCTTCATTAACAGCAACCCGCAATACTTCACATAAGGACAACTTTCGTAAAACACCTCGCGGCAGGTTCAGGTATACTCGACGTTTCGATTCCACAAACATCAGGCATACCATGACAGACCTAATCCAACGCCCCCGTCGCCTGCGCAAATCCGCTGCGCTGCGCGCCATGTTTGAAGAGACAACACTCAGTTTAAACGACCTGGTGTTGCCGATTTTTGTTGAAGAAGAACTCGACGACTACAAAGCGATCGACGCCATGCCTGGCGTCATGCGCATTCCTGAAAAACACCTGGCGCGCGAGATTGAACGCATCGCCAACGCCGGCATTCGTTCAGTGATGACCTTCGGCATTTCCCACCATACCGACGACACCGGCAGCGATGCCTGGAAAGAAGACGGCCTGGTGGCGCGCATGTCGCGCATCTGCAAGCAAACCGTGCCAGAAATGATCGTGATGTCTGACACCTGTTTCTGTGAGTACACCTCCCACGGTCACTGCGGCGTGCTGTGCGAACACGGCGTCGACAACGATGCAACCCTGGCGAACCTCGGTAAACAAGCGGTGGTCGCCGCCGCTGCGGGCGCTGATTTTATTGCCCCTTCCGCCGCGATGGACGGTCAGGTGCAGGCGATTCGCCAGGCGCTGGATGCCGCCGGGTTTACGGATACAGCCATCATGTCCTACTCCACCAAGTTCGCCTCCTCTTTCTACGGCCCGTTCCGTGAAGCGGCCGGTACGGCACTGAAAGGCGATCGTAAGACCTATCAAATGAATCCGATGAACCGCCGTGAAGCGATTCGCGAGTCATTGCTCGACGAAGCGCAGGGCGCGGACTGCCTGATGGTGAAACCTGCTGGCGCTTATCTGGATATTCTGCGTGATATCCGCGATCGTACCGAATTACCGCTCGGCGCGTATCAGGTCAGCGGCGAATACGCCATGATCAAATTCGCCGCAATGGCGGGCGCGATCGACGAAGAGAAAGTGGTGCTGGAAAGCTTAGGCTCGATCAAACGCGCGGGCGCGGATCTGATCTTCAGCTACTTCGCGCTGGATCTGGCGGAGAAAAAAATCCTGCGTTAATCCTTTCTGACCTGCGGTGCCTGCTGGCGCCGCGCTTATCCGGCCTACGGGATTGACATCTGTAGGCCGGGTGCCGCCATCCGGCACTGTCACAAAACGTCACCTCATCGTCATACAAACGACATTTGTACCTTCTACTGTCAGCACAGGACGGGAGGAGGAGCCGCTATGTTTAGTCTCGATAACGTACTCGACGACCTGTGGCCTCAGGCGAGGCCGACGCCCTGGCAAAAAAATCTGCTCAGGCGGTTGCTGTATGAAGAAGAATTTCAGCAATTTGCATCCCGCCATCCCCATCTGAAAGGGGTGGACATGGTGGAACAGGTTCTCGAACACCTTGAAATACGCTGCGATATCCCCGCACACGACCTCGAAAACATCCCCTCACATGGCCCGCTGGTCATCATTGCCAACCACCCGACAGGCACGCTTGATGGGCTGGCCCTGCTGTATGCCATCTCGCGTGTGCGCCGTGACGTGAAAGTAGTGACCAACCGCCTGCTCTCACATCTGCAACCGCTCAGCTCACTTTTCATTCCCGTGGACAACATCGGCGGGCGCACGCCAAAATCATCGCTACAACAGATAGATGCGCACTTACAGGCTGGCGGAGCGTTAATTTTCTTTCCGGCGGGCGAAGTAGCGCGCTTCACATCGCAGGGAATCAGGGAAGGCCGATGGCATTCCGGGTTTATCCGGGTGGCGGAGAAATACCGCACGCCGCTGCTTCCCGTACATATCAACGCGCGTAACAGCTCGCTGTTTTACGCCAGCAGCCTGGTGTCCCCCACCTTCGCATTGCTGCTCCTGATGCAGCAGATGTTTCGTCGGCGTCGCAGCAGCCTGCCGCTCCGCATCGGCCAACAAATCGCCTGGACACAGTGGTCCGCCACGAAAACCAACGTCCGCGAGCAGGCCGAAAAATGCCGTCAGCACGTCGCGGCATTAGGTAAAGGGCGCCCCGGGTTATTCACCACCGAAAGTACGATAGCCCGCGCAGAAGACAGAGCGCACCTCAAACGCGATCTCGCCCAGGCGGAATGCCTTGGGCACACCGCCGACGGGAAGCACATTTACCTCTGGCAGCGCAACGGCAAAGAGGATGTCCCCATCCTGCGGGAACTGGGGCGGCTGCGTGAAATCGCCTTTCGCGCGGTTGGCGAAGGCAGCGGAAAGCGTCGGGACACCGACCGCTATGATGACGACTATCTGCACCTGATTTTATGGGATGAAGACGATCTGGAAATTGTTGGCGCCTATCGGTTCATTCCCTGCGCGCAGCAGCAGGAAAAACATGGCATAGAAGGGCTTTACAGCTACAGTTTGTTCCATTACGACGAGCAGATGGCGCAAGTGATGCGGCACGGCATTGAGCTGGGTCGCAGTTTTATCCAGCCGCGTTACTGGGGACGTCGCGGGCTGGACTATCTCTGGTCTGGCATTGGCGCTTATCTGGCGCGCTATCCGCAATACCGATACCTGTTCGGCCCGGTGTCTATTTCCGGCGGTCTGCCTGCGGATGCGCGGGATTTACTGGTGGCCTTTTATCGCCTGTGGTTCCCGCCGACGCACCCGCTGGCGATATCACGCCAGCCCTACCCCGCGTCATTGCCGGACGTACTGGCGCAGTTTGAAGGCAAAAGCTACAACGACGATCTGACGCGGCTGAAATCGTTGCTCGGCAATCTGGGCTGCGGTATTCCCCCGCTCTACAAACAGTACTCCGAACTTTGCGACCCCGGCGGCGTGCAGTTTATTGATTTCGGTAACGATCCGGCATTCAGCAACTGCGTGGATGGTCTGGTGCTGGTCGATTTAACCTATCTGAAGGCAAACAGGTATCAGCGCTATATTGGCGCGCATTTGGGTTTCCAGGCAGGATAAGGCGTTTACGCCGCCATCCGGCGCGGTGCCACATCGTGCCTGATGGCGCTACTCTTACCAGGCCTGAATTTCCCTAACCGTTCCCTAACCGAATAGTGTGGTTATCTATTACGGTGCGCGATAAAACGGCTTATCTCCCAGAATCGTCGCCCGGTGCATAATGCGCCGCTGCGGCAGGTAATCAGCGTTGGCATAATGCTGGGTGACGCGGTTATCCCAGATGGCTACGTCATCAGGCTGCCAGCGCCAGCGCACCTGAAACTCCGGTTTTGTGATGTGCGCAAACAAGAATCCAAGCAGCGCCTCGCTCTCTTTCTCCGTCACATCGACAATCCGCGTAGTAAAGCCTTCATTCACAAACAGCGCCTGTTTGCCGCTCACCGGATGGGTACGCACCACCGGATGCAGCAAAGGCGGATGTTTTGCTACCGCCTCAAGCCAGCGCTGATGCTCCTCGTCAGTTTTGCGGTATTTGTATTCCGGGAACGATTTACGGAAATCATGCTCCGCTCGCAAACCGCTCAGCAACTGGCGAAACGGTTCGGAAAGCGCGTCATATGCGGCAATGCCGCTGGTCCATAGCGTATCCCCGCCGGTAGAGGGCAGTTCCTTTGCCGCCAGAATCGCCCCTGCTGGCGGCGTCTCAATAAAGGTCACATCGGTGTGCCAGTTATCGTTATCCGGCGGGTTATCGTTATGGGTATCCAGCACGATAATCTCTTCGACGCCTTCGGCGTGGGGATAGACCGGATGAATATGCAGATCGCCAAAACGCTGTGCCAGCGCGCGCTGTTGCTGCGGCGTAATGGCTTGTTCACGCAGAAAAACCACCTGGTGGCGCAGCACCGCGTGATACAGCTGTTCGAATTGATTATCGCTCAGCGGGCGGGTCAGATCCGCGCCGGAAACCAGCGCGCCAATATACGGCCCCAGCGGGGTAATGCTCAGACGTTCACTCATTGTACTTCTCCATGCCAGGGCGTCAGGCGGCGCTGAAGCGCACGCAGACCCAGTTCTAAAATAAACGCGATCACCGCAATCACCGCGATCCCCGCCAGCACCACGTCGGTTGCCAGAAATTCCCCGGCGGACTGCACCATAAACCCTAAACCCCGGGTGGCGGCAATCAGCTCAGCCGCCACCAGCGTCGACCAGCCCACGCCCAGGCCAATGCGTAACCCGGTGAGGATCTCCGGCAGCGCGCCGGGCAGAATCACAAACCACAATACCTGTACTCGTCCGGCGCCTAACGACTGCGCCGCACGAATGCGAACCTGCTGCGCGCTTTTGACGCCCGCCAGCGCCGACATGGCGACCGGGGCGAAAATCGCCAGATAGATCAGCAGGATCTTGGAGGTCTCGCCAATCCCGAACCAGATCACCATCAGCGGTAAATACGCAAGCGGCGGAACAGGTCGGTAGAGTTCAATGATCGGATCGAGAATGCCGCGTATCGTTGGGCTTAGCCCCATCGCAATGCCCACCGGAATGCCGATAATCACGGCAGCCAGCAGCGCCAGCAGAATGCGCGTCAGGCTCGCCGCCAGATGCTGCCACAGCGTGGCGTCCATAAACCCTTGCGGCCCGGCGATGGCGATCAGTTTTTGCAGCACCTGCCCCGGCGGCGGCAGAAACAGCGGGCTGATTAACTGCAACGCCGCTACGCTCCACCACACGGCCAGAATCACCGCTAATGTGCTGATACTCAGGGTAATGCGACGAGAGAACGGCCAGCGCCATTTCAACCCGCGTTGACGCAGCTTATCGTTGATGACCACGCTCATGAGAAGGCCTCCCGTTGTTCAAAGACGCGGCTTAACACATACTCCCGCGTCTCGATAAACTGCGGATCGGATTTAATGCTGCGGCAGGATTCGCCCCCCACAAAGCGGCGGGCGAAATCAAGCGACAGCCGTTCCTGCACGCGACCGGGGCCAGGAGAAAGCAGCACCAGCTCCGTCGCCATAAACACAGCCTCTTCAATATCATGCGTAATGAGCAACACCTGTTTGCCGGTCTCATGCCAGAGTTTCAGCAGCAGCGTTTGCATCTGCTCACGGGTGAAAGCATCCAGCGCGCCGAAAGGCTCATCCAGCAGCAGAAGTTGAGGATTGGCCGCCAGCGCGCGGGCGATGCCGACACGCTGGCGCTGCCCGCCGGAAAGCTGCCAGATAAAGCGTTTTCCCGCCCCTTCCAGCCCGACTTTTTTCAGCATCTGCTGCGCAACGTGCTGACGCCGGGTTTTGTCTGCTCCTGCCAGTTGCAGGCCAAACCCAACGTTATCCTGCACGTTGCGCCAGGGCAGCAGCCCTTCGTTCTGAAAGACGACGCCGCGCTCCGCACCCGGCCCATCGACCCGTTTGCCCGCCAGTTGGATCGTGCCGTGCTGATAAGGCAGAAAACCGGCGATCAGATTCAGCAACGTGGTTTTCCCGCACCCTGACGGGCCCAGCACCACTAACAGCTCACCGCTGTCGAGCGTCAGATTGATATCTTCCAGCGCCGGTTTACCGGCGTAATCGGCAAAGAGATGGGAAACTTGCAGCATCCGCGCCTCCTTATTGCACAAAGCGATCGGTGACGTACTGGCTGTAATCCGTCGCGACGGCGGGCACTTTGCCCTGCTCTTTCAGGAACTGCGCGGTGTCGATAATCGCTTTATTGACCGGCCCGTTCAGCTCAACGGCCTGCTGTTGCGCCGTCAGGTAGGTATTGCCTTTCACCAGCCCCGGCACGTCCGTTTCCGGCACACCGCTTAAGCGCGACAGTTTGCTGATGTTATCCGGCTGCTGAAGCCACGCCTCAGGATTGGCGATATAGGGTTGCTGCGCGTCGATGGCGCTTTTCGCGAATGCCTTGACCACCTCTGGATGTTTTTCCGCGAAGTCTTTACGCACTACCCACACATCCAGCGTCGGCGAGCCCCATTCGCCGACTTTCCCCGAGTCTGTCAGCACGTTCCCGTCTTTTTCCAGCGCGTTAACGGCGGGCGCCCAGACGTAAGCGCCGTCAATATCGCCACGCTGCCAGGCGGCAATGATCGCCGGTGGTTGCAGATTGATGATTTCGACCTGCCCGGGCTTAATGCCCCAGTGTTTCAGCGCGGCCAGCAGGCTGTAATGAGTGGTGGAGATAAACGGCACCGCAATGCGTTTGCCGATGAGATCCTCCGGCTTAGCGATCGTTTTCTTCACCACCAGCGCTTCGGATTCCCCCAGTTTTGACGCCAGCAGGAAAACCTCAATCGGCACCTGTTGGCTGGCGGCGACCGCCAGTGGGCTGGAGCCGAGGTTGCCGATCTGTACATCACCGGAAGCCAGCGCGCGCACGATGCTCGCGCCGCTGTCGAATTTACGCCAGTCAACGGTCGCCCCGCTCTCTTTGGCGAAGGTGTTATCCGCCTGCGCCACTTTCGCCGGTTCGGCGGATGTCTGATACGCGACGGTGACGTTAACCGCCTGCGCCTGGAATGCAATAAACGCCAGTGCGGCGAGAAGTGTGTTACGCGATGAAATACCCATTATTGTCTGCTCCCCTGTCTTGTTATGGGGGCAGTATTTCGTTGCGGCCGAGTTTGATAAAGGAATTAAAAATTCTTGCTAATAGCAAAGCGTTTTTAGAAAAAAAACGGGAATGGTTAGTGTGGAAATGTATTTAGCATTGAGTTGCAGGCCAGATCAGGCGCTTGCGCCGCCATCCGGCAATCCATGCCTGATGGCGCTGCGCTTATCAGGCCTACCACGACAACAACCCCCTGCAAATTATTGCGATTTTGTTACATTCATTCCATAACCACACCCGGATGATTGCCAGCGCAGCGGGGGCAGGCATCATAGAGGCATTATTCGGCAAGAGAGTAAGCATATGATTCGTGTGGTGCTGGTTGATGACCATGTGGTGGTGCGTTCCGGCTTTGCGCAATTATTAAGTCTTGAAGACGATCTGGACGTAGCAGGCCAGTACAGCAGCGCGGCGGAAGCCTGGCCCGCATTATTGCGCGATGACGTTAACGTCGCGGTGCTGGATATCGCGATGCCGGACGAAAACGGGCTGAGTCTGTTAAAGCGGCTACGCGCGCAAAAACCCACGTTTCGCGCCATCGTCCTCAGCATTTACGACACGCCAGCGTTTGTGCAAAGCGCGCTGGATGCAGGCGCCAGCGGCTATCTGACCAAACGCTGCGGGCCGGAAGAGCTGGTTCAGGCGGTGCGTTCCGTCGGTATGGGCGGCCACTATCTGTGTGCTGATGCGTTGCGGGCGCTGCGCGGCGGTGAACAGCCGGCGCAGGTTCTGGAGGTATTAACCCCCCGTGAGCGAGAAGTTTTTGATCTACTGGTCAAAGGCGACAGCGTCAAAGAGATCGCATTTAAGCTCGACCTCAGCCATAAAACCGTTCACGTCCACCGTGCTAACGTACTGGGTAAATTGCAGTGCCACAGTACCATCGAGCTGGTGCATTTCGCCCTCGACCACCAGTTGCTGACGGGGCACTGATGTCTCGCGGCGTGCGTTACTGGGTGATCTCACTGTTTATCCTGCTGGCCTGGGGAACAGGTTGGCTGATGCTATGGACGCTGGGCTTTTACCTGACCCATAACGGCCAACAGGCGGCGCTCTTTTTGCCGCACGGCGTTTATCTTGCGCTGTTGATTTTACTCTCCCGCCGTTACTGGCCCGCGCTGATACTGCCGCCGGTGCTGATGCCGTTATGGCTCCATAGCGAGCAATTGCTCAGCGGCTACGTCCTGCTGGCGGCGCCGCTGATCTGCCTGATCCCGGCCAGCATCGGACAAAAATTCTGGCACCGTTTTCCCCTGTACTGGCAGCGTCTCACGCTGCTGCTGGCCGCCGTCACGCTGGCCTCGCTGCTGAATACCGCCCTGCTGTCGCCCTTTATAAAAAGCCCGGCAATGCTGACTGGCCTGGCGTCGTTTACCGGCGGCGTGCTGCTCACCCCCTTTGTTTATCTGGTATTTGAATTTTTACGCCAGCAGCACCGTTATCATCTGTTGGGGCTGGATACCAACAACCCGCCGCTGCGCACCTCGCTGATCATCTGGTGCAGCCTGTTCTTTATTATCGGCATCGGCACGCAAATGGTGCTGTCGCCGGAAATTGAACGCCTGCTGCTGATCGTGGTGTTCCTGCCTAACGTGGTGATGGCGTGGAAGTTTGGCTGGCAGGGCGGCGTGCTCTCCGGGCTGCTGGGCAGCATGATGATCACCATCGCCCGCCAGGTCGGCGTCGGGTTTAACAACCTGGTCGAGCTGGAGATTTTCCTCGCCACCCAGGCGCTACTCGGCATAGGTCTTGGGATCGCCATCAGCCGCCAGCAGCATCTGGCGCAAAACCTGCACCACTATCGCCAGCGTCTGGAGGCGGAACTGGCGGCGCGCCGGGCGCTGACCGAAAAGCTGATCCATACCGAAGAAGATACGCGCAAAAACCTGGCGCGCGAGCTGCATGACGAGATCGGGCAGAACATCACCGCCATTCAGATCCAGTCACAGCTCGTGAAACGCGCGCGCGATCCGGCGCAGACGCAGGCCGCCGCCAGCCAGATAAACGATCTCGCCCGCCGTATTCACCACTCTACCCGCCAGCTGTTACGCCAGCTACGTCCCCCCGCGCTGGATGAGCTGTCGTTCAAAGAGGCGCTGCATCATCTGGTCAACGAATTCGCGTTCCCCGAACGTGGGATTCGCTGCCAGTTTGAGTATCGCCTTACGCTTACCCCGGAAAATGAAACCGTCAGGTTTACTCTCTACCGCCTGTTGCAGGAACTGCTGAACAACGTCTGTAAACATGCCGAAGCCAGCGAGGTCACGATTCTGTTAAGCCAGCAGAAACAGACCCTCCATCTGGAAGTTCGGGACAACGGCACCGGCATCCAGCCTGAAAAAATGCCGGGATTCGGTATTCAGGGGATGCGCGAACGGGTCAGCGCGCTGGGCGGCGAACTGACGCTCGAATCGCTGCACGGCACGCGGGTAATTGTTAACTTGCCCACAATTTTGCAACAAACCACGTCCTGACCAGGAAAAAGTCTTAGTCACTGCGGACTTTCTCTCATCCCCTTTGGTTTTCACTTTCCTATAGTCAGCACAAACGGAGACGGCCATGCACCCACGCCCAGTAAACGAAACAGACCAACGATACCGGGCGCTACGCCTGCGGTTGCTGATGTGCATGGTCATTGGGTATGCCGCGTTTTATCTGACGCGAAAAAGCGTGAATTACGTGCTTCCGGCGCTGCAAACGGATCTGGGACTCGATAAAGGCGATATCGGCCTGTTGGGTTCACTGTTTTACCTGACCTACGGCCTGTCGAAGTTTACCGCCGGGCTGTGGCACGACAGCCACGGGCAGCGCTGGTTTATGGGCGTCGGCCTGTTCGCCACCGGCCTGCTGAATGTGGTGTTCGCCTTTGGCGAGTCGCTGACGCTGCTGCTGGCGGTCTGGACGCTGAACGGTTTCTTTCAGGGCTGGGGATGGCCGCCCTGCGCCCGACTGCTGACCCACTGGTATTCGCGCAACGAGCGCGGCTTCTGGTGGGGCTGCTGGAATATGTCGATCAACATCGGCGGGGCGATTATCCCGCTGATTAGCGCTTTCGCCGCCCACTGGTGGGGCTGGCAGGCGGCGATGCTGGCGCCGGGGATCATCAGCATGGCATTAGGTATCTGGCTCACGCTACAGCTGAAAGGTACGCCGCAGGAAGAGGGATTGCCAACGGTCGGCGCATGGCGTCATGACCCGCTGGAGCTGCGCCAGGAGCAGCAAAGCCCGCCGATGGGACTGTGGCAGATGTTGCGCACCACGATGCTGAAAAACCCGATGATCTGGCTGCTGGGCGTCTCATATGTGCTGGTCTATCTGATTCGCATCGCCCTCAACGACTGGGGCAACATCTGGCTCACGGAAAGCCACGGCGTCAATCTGCTCAGCGCCAACGCCACGGTGATGCTGTTTGAAGTTGGCGGTCTGCTCGGCGCGTTGTTCGCCGGTTGGGGGTCGGATTTGCTGTTCAGCGGCCAGCGCGCGCCGATGATTTTGCTGTTCACGCTGGGGCTGATGGTGTCCGTTGCCGCGTTGTGGTTAGCGCCGGTACACCATTACGCACTGCTGGCGGTCTGTTTCTTTACGGTGGGCTTTTTCGTTTTTGGCCCGCAAATGTTGATTGGCCTTGCCGCCGTCGAGTGCGGGCACAAAGCGGCGGCCGGTTCCATCACCGGGTTTCTCGGCCTGTTCGCCTATCTGGGGGCAGCGCTGGCGGGCTGGCCTCTGTCGCTGGTCATTGAACGCTACGGCTGGTCGGGCATGTTCAGTCTGCTCTCGGTCGCCGCGGTACTTATGGGTTTATTGCTGATGCCGCTGCTGATGGCGGGCATCACCACCTCGCTCAGTCAAAGGATAAAACAATGAAATTGACGCTTACCTCTACCCTGATTGCATCCGGCATTGCGCTGGCAACCTTAACCGGCGCCGCGCAGGCCAAAGGCCGCCTGGTGGTTTATTGCAGCGCCACCAATGAAATGTGCGAAGCAGAAACCAAAGCGTTTGGCGACAAATATGACGTCAAAACCTCATTCATCCGCAATGGCTCCGGCAGTACGCTGGCGAAAGTCGATGCCGAGAAGAAAAACCCGCAGGCAGACGTCTGGTACGGCGGGACGCTGGACCCTCAGTCCCAGGCGGGTGAAATGGGGCTGCTGCAACCCTACAAGTCTCCCAATCTTGAGCAGGTCATGGAGAAATTCCGCGATCCGGCGAAAGTAAAAGGCAACCTCTCTTCAGCGGTGTATGTCGGTATTCTCGGCTTTGGCGTCAATACCCAGCGCCTGAAAGAGAAAAATCTGCCGGTGCCAAAATGCTGGAAGGATCTGACCAAACCGGAATACAAAGGCGAGATTCAGATTGCCGACCCGCAAAGTTCAGGCACCGCGTATACCGCACTGGCGACCTTCGCCCAGCTGTGGGGCGAAGATCAGGCCTTTGATTACCTGAAACAGCTCAACGCCAACGTGTCTCAGTACACCAAATCCGGTATTGCCCCGGCACGTAACGCCGCCCGTGGCGAAACCGCTATCGGCATTGGCTTCCTGCACGACTATTCGCTGGAAAAAGAACAGGGCGCGCCGCTGGAGCTGATCTCTCCGTGCGAAGGCACCGGTTATGAAATTGGCGGCGTCAGCATCCTGAAAGGCGCGCGCAATCTCGACAACGCCAAACTGTTCGTGGACTGGGTGCTGTCAAAAGAAGCACAAGAACTGGCGTGGAAGAAAGGCAAGTCTTATCAGATCCTGACCAACACCACAGCAGAAACGTCACCGAACTCGCTGAAGCTCGACGACCTGAAGCTCATCAATTACGACATGGATAAATACGGTTCTACCGACGTCCGTAAGCAGCTTATCAATAAGTGGGTTAGCGAAGTGAAGATGGGTAAATAAGCCCACATTGCGTTCATTTGCCGGGTGGCGGCGTAACGCCGTACCCGGCCACAATACCGGAACCGCTATGTCACACACACTTGCACACCATCCCGTGAAAAAACGGGATGCGATATTCTTTTGGGTTCTGCTGGGCTGGCTGGCATTTGCCCTGCTGCCAAGCTGGAGCCTGGATTACGGCCTGCTGGAGTCCACGGGTGATGAAATCCTTGAGTCCTACGGCTGGTCACAGCGCAATATCAGTTGGCTGTGGTATCTGCTGCCAAGCCTGCTGCTGATTCGCCCGTTCCATGAAGCCAGGCGCGAACAGCGCAGCCGCCATTACCTTGATGCGGGCTGGGCGCTGTTGTGTATGGCCTTTATCGTCATCAGCGCCACCGTTGAAGGCCGTGGTTTAGGCTACGCCACTATCGTGCTGTTCGTTGCGCTGGGCGCGATCATGACGCTGGCGTTGACCCGTCTGGAATGGCTGGGCGGCGACCGCTTCGTGATCGGCTCACTTACCGCCATTGTGGCGCTGATCGGCATCTTTATCGTCTGGCCGAGTATCGCGATTTTCATCCCGATGTTCACCAACGACGCCGGGGAGTTCGCGCCGCTGGCGTTTATGACGGTGCTGTCGCAGGCGCATATCATCCAGGTGATCCTCAACTCCATCGCCCTGTCGATTGCGGTGGGCGTGGGCTGTACCTTCTTCGGCCTGGTACTGGCGATTTACACCACCCGCATTGCCAAACGCAGCGCCATTATTGGCCGCATCTTCTCGATTTTGCCAATCGTCACGCCGCCGTTCGTAGTGGGTTTAGGCGTTACGCTGATGATGGGACGCTCCGGCTACGTCACCGAATTTATGGTCGAGTGGTTTGGCTTAACCAACACCAACTGGCTGTACGGGTTTACCGGCATCTGGCTGGCGCAGGTGCTGGCATTCACCCCGATGGCGTTTATGATCCTCGACGGGGCGATCAAAACTATCCATCCATCGCTGGAGGAAGCCTCGTACACCCTGCGCGCCAGCCGCTGGCAGACCTTTAACGGTGTGTTTGTCCCGCTGCTGAAACCGGCGCTGGCGAACGCCTTTTTAATTGTGGTGGTGCAGTCGCTGGCCGACTTCAGTAACCCGTTAGTGCTCGGCGGTAACTTCGACGTGCTGGCGACGCAGATCTATTTCTATATCACCGGTTCGCAGCTTGATTATCAGGCCGCCAGTACGCTGGGCGCGTTCCTGCTGCTGTTCTCGCTGCTGGTGTTCTGTGTGCAGTATATGTGGATCGGTAAGCGCTCTTACGTCACGGTCTCCGGGAAATCGTACCGTGGCGACGTCCAGCCGCTGCCTGTCACCCTGGTGTGGAGCGTCATCGCCATTCTGGCCGTGTGGATAGCCTTCAACGCCCTGCTCTACGGCAGCATTTTCTACGGTAGCTTCACCGTCAACTGGGGCGTGGATTACACCCTGACGCTGGCGAACTTTATCAAGCTGTTCGGCCAGGGAATGAGCGACGGCGCGTGGCCTTCCCTGCTTGATACGTTGCTCTACGCCGGAATTGCCGCGCCGATCACCGCCATCTTCGGTCTGCTGATCGCCTGGATTGTGGTACGCCAGCAGTTCAAAGGCAAAAAGACTATCGAGTTCACCACCATGCTGTGCTTCGCCGTACCGGGCACCGTGGCGGGCGTGTCGTACATCCTCGCCTTTAACAGCGCCCCGGTGTACCTCACCGGAACGGCGGCGATTGTGATTATTTCGATGGTGATGCGTAACGTGCCGGTTGGGATTCGCGCCGGGATCGCCGGATTAGGCCAGATCGATAAATCGCTGGATGAAGCGTCGCTCAGCCTGCGCGCCGGGAGCTTACGCACCATTACGCACATCCTGCTGCCGCTGCTGCGCCCGGCGATCCTCTCGGCGCTGATCTACAGCTTTGTGCGCGCCATTACCACCGTCAGCGCCATTGTATTCCTCGTCACGCCAGACACCCGCGTGGCGACGGCCTACATCCTCAACCGCGTGGAAGACGGCGAATACGGCGTGGCGATCGCCTACGGCTCGATTCTGATCGTGGTGATGCTGGCGATTATTTTCATCTTTGACTGGCTGATCGGGGAAGCGCGTATCTCCCGTTCAAAAGCCAAAAACCAGGCGTAATGGAGCGCACTATGAGTCAGAAAAATTTTGTTGAACTGCGCAACGTCACCAAACGATTCGGCAGCAACACGGTTATCGATAATATCAATCTCACCATCCCGCAGGGGCAAATGGTGACGCTGCTCGGCCCTTCCGGCTGCGGCAAAACGACCATTTTGCGTCTGGTGGCCGGGCTGGAAAAACCGAGCGAAGGACAGATTTTCATTGATGGCGAAGACGTCACCCATCGCTCTATTCAGCAGCGTGATATCTGTATGGTCTTTCAGTCTTATGCCCTGTTCCCGCACATGTCGCTGGGGGAAAACGTCGGCTACGGTCTGAAGATGCTTGGCGTATCGCGCAGCGAAGTGAAAGCCCGTGTGCAAGAGGCGCTGGCGATGGTGGATCTGGAAGGATTCGAAGACCGCTATGTTGATCAGATCTCCGGCGGTCAGCAGCAGCGCGTGGCGCTGGCGCGCGCGCTGATCCTCAAGCCGAAGGTGCTGCTGTTTGATGAGCCGTTAAGTAACCTCGACGCCAACTTGCGTCGCAGCATGCGCGACAAGATCCGCGAACTGCAAAAGCAGTTTGATATCACCTCGCTGTACGTCACCCACGATCAAAGCGAAGCCTTTGCGGTTTCCGATACCGTGCTGGTGATGAACAAGGGGCATATTATGCAGATCGGTTCGCCGCAGGATCTCTACCGTCAACCTGCGTCACGCTTTATGGCGAGCTTTATGGGCGATGCCAACCTGTTCCCGGCGACGTTCAGTCAGGAGTATGTGGATATCTACGGCTACCGGCTGCCGCGCCCGGCGCACTTTGCCGCCCAGGGTTCCGGCACCGTTGGCGTGCGCCCGGAAGCGATTACCTTGAGCGATCGCGGCGAAGAGAGCCAGCGCTGTGTGATTCAGCATGTCGCCTATATGGGGCCGCAGTATGAGGTGACGGTGGCGTGGCACGGACAGGAGATTCTATTGCAGGTTAACGCCACCCGATTGCAGCCGGACGTGGGGGAAAATTATTACCTCGAAATCCACCCGTACGGGATGTTTGTTTTAGCAGACGCAGTGTAATTGATGCCGGGTGGCGCTACGCTTACCCGGCCTACGGTTCGTGCACGTTGTAGGCCGGGTAAGGCATCAGCCCACACACTCAACGTTGCGCGTTCAATTCAGCAATATCCTTCGGCGTCGTCCGGCAACAGCCGCCAATCAGCTTCGCACCCGCCGCCAGCCACTGCGGTAAATACTCCGCCAGCGTGGCGCACGCTTCGCCGTGATGATGCCAGGTTTTGCTTACCGCATCGTACCGCTCGCCCGAATTGGGATAAACCACCAGCGGCAGCGCGGTCAGCCCGTGCAAATGCTGCAATGCGGCGGTGACGTTTTCCAGCGCGATACAGTTTACGCCAGTCGCCACAACCTGCGGGCAGGCGTTGAGAAACGTCGCCACGTCACGCAGCGGCGTACCGTCGCTCAGATGCTCACTGTCGCGCAGCGTAAACGAAAACCATGCCCGTGCCCGTGGATATTCGGTTAACAACTCAGCCAGCGCTTTAATCTCAATAAAATTCGGCAGCGTTTCGCAGGCCAGCAGGTCAACGCCCGCATCCAGCAGCGCTTCCACACGCGGGCGATGAAAAGCCTGGAACGCTTCGGGAGTACATACGTAATCCCCGCGATATTCCGCACCGTCGGCCAGATACGCGCCATATGGCCCGACGGAACCCGCCACCAGCAGCGTGCCCGCCTGCGGGTTCTCAGCCAGATACGCTTCCCGCGCTTTGCGCGCCAGTTCCACACTCTTGCCGATCAGCGCTTTCGACTGCGCGTCATCAAACCCACGCGCGGCAAGTCCTGCGGGCGTTGCCTGGTAGCTGGCGGTAATCGCGCACTGCGCCCCCGCCCGGTAGTAATCAAGGTGGACTTCGCGGATCAGCGCCGGGTTTTCTACCAGCACCTTCGCTGACCACAGGCTATCGGCTAAATCACAGCCGCGCGCTTCCAGTTCCGTCGCCATCGCCCCGTCCAGCAACAGGAAATCCTGTTTATCGAGGATGGCACTCAACGGATTATGTTGCGACATAGTCTGGCTCCTGTTTCTGCTTATGAAATCGGCAATGAAACAAGCACCATAACACAGCGCGCCGGGCGGTAATCGGGAGCGCTACGCAATTATTAAAGACCCGTCAGCCTTGTACCAGCCGCAAACGCGCGCGCCGGGCGCTCAGCACCGGGTGAGGAGTAACAATGAGATAAAGAAAGGGTCGCCAGCTCATAATGCCTCCGCTGCCAGAATCTCTTACAACTCTGGCAACAAGGCGGCGCACCGGCGCTCAGACAGAAGTGGGAACATACCGTCCCCACTCATACGACGGAATGAGGACAACGTCAGGAACCGGGGTCGATATCAGCCAACAAACTGACGTCAGACCGGCAGAATGGCGAAAAACCTTCAGGGTGTGGCATCATAACGCGCAGATAACAACAAATTCAGGGTGATGAATGTGAAACCGGTAACGCTCTATGATGTTGCAGACCGTGCAGGCGTCTCTTATCAGACCGTCTCTCGCGTGGTGAATCAGGCCAGCCACGTTTCCGCCAAAACCCGTGAAAAAGTCGAAGCCGCGATGGCGGAGCTGAATTACATTCCCAATCGCGTCGCGCAGCAGCTGGCGGGTAAACAAACTCCGCTCATCGGCGTCGCCACCGCTAACCTCGCGCTGCACGCGCCGTCGCAAATTGTCGCGGCGATTAAATCCCGCGCCGACAGGTCAGGCGCCAGCGTGGTGATCGCGATGGTAGAGCGCAACGGAGTAGACGCCTGCAAAGCGGCGGTACATAACCTGCTGGCGCAGCGGGTAAGCGGGTTGATCATCAACTACCCGCTTGATGAGAACGATGCCATTGCCGTTGCCGCCGCCTGCGGCAACGTGCCGGTACTGTTTCTCGACGTGTCCGATCGGTTCCCCGTTAACAGCATTATTTTTTCCCATGACGACGGCGCGCGTCTGGGCGTTGAGCATCTGGTAGAACACGGGCACCAGCGCATCGCGCTGTTGACAGGGCCGCACTCGTCCGTCTCTGCACGGCTAAGACTGGCGGGCTGGCATAAATATCTGACCCACTATCAGCTGCGGCCGGTGGCAGAAACGGAAGGCGACTGGAGCGCGATGTCCGGTTTCCAGCAAACCATGCAGATGCTCAATGACGGAACGATGCCCACCGCAATACTGGTGGCTAACGATCAGATGGCGCTGGGCGCCATGCGGGCGATCGCCGAGTTTGGCCTGCGCATCCCGCAGGATATCTCGGTGATAGGCTACGATGACACCGAAGACAGCGCCTGCTACATCCCACCGCTGACCACCATCAGACAGAATTTCCCCCTGCTTGGCGCAACCAGCGTCGACAAACTGCTGCAACTCTCCCGTGGCGAACCCGCCACCGATAACCAGCGACTCCCCGTTTCATTGGTTCAGCGTAAAACCGTGCAGCCCCCCAATGCTCAGGTCACTTCTCCGCAGGCGTTGGCCGACTCCCTGATCCAACTGGCTCGGCAGGTGTCGCTGTTAGCGCCGAAAATGTGAACGCATAACAATTGTGTGAGTCAGTTCACTCATTGAACCTCCTGTCCTTTACAGCAGGAATCCCTTCTTCGTATTTTGACTGAAATTGTGAGCGAATAACAAACCCAATCAGGATACCGCTATGCCCCAGAATGCAGATTCACTCGCCGTCGTTCTGAAACGTCGCGACTGGGAAAACCCTGGCGTAACGCAACTTAATCGCCTGGAGGCGCACCCTCCTTTTTACAGCTGGCGTAATGCCGATGACGCCCGCGCGAACCGTGACTCCGCACAAAAGCGCAGCCTGAACGGTGAATGGACGTTTGCCTGGTTTTCAGCGCCTGAAGCAGTACCAGAGAGCTGGCGGACAAGCGATCTGCAACAGGCGAATAGCGTGCGCGTGCCGTCTAACTGGCAAATGGACGGTTACGACGCCCCCATTTATACCAACGTCACCTATCCCATTCCGGTTAACCCGCCGTTCGTTCCGGCAGATAACCCAACCGGATGTTACTCGCTCACATTCAGTATTGACGCAGACTGGCTACAGGCAGGCCAGACGCGGATCATTTTTGATGGCGTGAACTCCGCCTTCCATTTGTGGTGCAACGGTCGCTGGGTCGGATACGGTCAGGACAGCCGTCTGCCGTCTGAATTCGATCTCACGCATTTTTTGCTTAAGGGTGAAAACCGCCTCGCGGTAATGGTGCTGCGCTGGAGTGACGGCAGCTATCTGGAAGATCAGGATATGTGGCGGATGAGCGGCATCTTTCGCGACGTCTCGCTGCTGCATAAACCGGCAACGCAAATCCGTGACCTGCGCATCAACACCCGCTTCAACGATGATTTCAGCCGCGCAGTGCTGGAAGCGGAGGTCAGAACAACGGGGGAACGACGCGATGATTTACGCGTGACGGTACAGCTGTGGGATAGCGAAACATTCGTCGGAGAAAAAACCGCTCCGCTCGGCAGCGGGATCATTGATGAGCGCGGCGCTTACCCTGATCGCACAACCCTTCGTCTGAATGTCGAACACCCGGCGCTGTGGAGCGCGGAGACCCCGCATCTGTATCGTGCCGTTGTACAGCTACACGCCGCCGATGGCACGCTGATTGAAGCCGAAGCCTGCGACGTCGGTTTCCGTCAGGTCAGCATTGAAAACGGTCTGCTGCTGTTAAACGGTAAGCCGCTGCTGATCCGCGGCGCCAACCGCCATGAACATCACCCGGAAAACGGCCAGGTGATGGATAAAGAGACCATGATTAAAGACATTCTGCTGATGAAGCAGAACAATTTTAACGCCGTGCGCTGCTCCCATTATCCGAATCACCCGCTGTGGTACACCCTGTGCGATCGCTACGGCCTGTACGTGGTGGATGAGGCCAATATCGAAACCCACGGCATGGTGCCGATGAATCGCCTGAGCGACGATCCGGTCTGGCTGCCCGCCATGAGCCAGCGCGTGACGCGGATGGTACAGCGCGATCGCAACCATCCGAGCATTATTATCTGGTCACTGGGCAACGAGTCCGGGCACGGCGCCAACCACGACGCGCTGTACCGCTGGATTAAGTCGGAAGATCCCTCCCGTCCCGTGCAGTATGAAGGCGGCGGCGCGAATACGGCGGCAACCGACATCATTTGCCCGATGTACGCCCGCGTCGATCAGGATCAGCCCTTCCCCGCCGTACCGAAATGGTCGATCAAAAAATGGCTGTCGATGCCGGGCGAGCAGCGCCCGCTGATCCTGTGTGAATACGCCCACGCGATGGGCAACAGCCTCGGCGGTTACGCGAAATACTGGCAGGCGTTTCGCCAGTATCCGCGCCTGCAAGGCGGTTTTGTCTGGGACTGGGTGGATCAGTCGCTTATCAAATACGACGACGACGGTCGGCCGTGGTCAGCCTACGGCGGCGACTTTGGCGACACGCCTAACGACCGTCAGTTCTGTATGAACGGCCTGGTGTTCGCCGACCGTACGCCGCATCCGTCACTGTATGAAGCCAAACACGCGCAGCAGTTTTTCCAGTTTACGCTGCTGCCGGGAGCCGAATGCCAGATTGAAGTGACCAGCGAATACCTGTTCCGCCATAGCGATAACGAAGTGCTCCACTGGTCACTGGCGCTGGATGGCAACCCGCTGACCGCAGGCGTTGTGACGCTGGATATCCCGCCGCAGGGACGTCAGATCATCGCGCTGCCAGCGCTCCCGGAAGCGGAAACCGCAGGCCAGCTGTGGCTGACGGTACGCGTTGAACAACCGCAGGCAACCGCGTGGTCGCAAGCCGGACATATCAGCGCCTGGCAACAGTGGAAGCTCGGCGAAAAACTCTCTACGCAGTGGCCGCAGCACGCTGGCAACGCGCCACAGCTCACCAGCAGCGGGACGGCATTCCGTATTGTCGCAGGCGAGAAACGCTGGGAGTTCAGCCGCCAGCAGGGCGTATTAACGCAATTCTGGATTGGCGAAGAGGCACAGTTGCTGACTCCGCTTGTCGATCAGTTCACCCGCGCGCCGCTGGACAACGACATCGGCGTGAGCGAGGCAACCCGCATCGACCCTAACGCCTGGGTTGAACGCTGGAAGGCCGCCGGTCATTACCAGGCAAAAGCGGTATTACTGCAATGCGATGCCGACACGCTTGCCAGCGCGGTACTGATTACCACCGCCCACGCCTGGCAGTATCAGGGCGAGACGCTGTTCATCAGCCGGAAAACCTACCGTATCGACGGCAACGGTGAAATGCAGATAACGGTAGATGTTGATGTCGCCAGCGGGACACCGCATCCGGCGCGCATCGGCCTGAGCTGCCAGCTTGCGCAGGTGGCGGAGCGGGTCAACTGGCTGGGGTTAGGCCCGCACGAGAACTACCCGGATCGTCTCTCTGCCGCCTGTTTTGATCGCTGGGATCTGCCGCTGGAAGAGATGTACACCCCGTATGTTTTCCCGAGCGAAAACGGCCTGCGCTGCGGAACGCGTGAATTGCGCTATGGTGCGCATCAGTGGCGCGGCGATTTTCAGTTCAACATCAGCCGCTACGGCCAGAAACAGCTGATGGAAACCAGCCACCGCCATCTGCTCCAGCCGGAAGCGGGCACCTGGCTCAATATTGACGGTTTCCATATGGGCGTAGGCGGCGATGACTCCTGGAGCCCCTCCGTTTCAGCGGAATATCAGCTCAGCGCCGGGCGCTACCACTACCAGATAAGCTGGCGGTAAAAGGGAAATTGCCGGATGGCGGTGCAAGTACCGTATCCGGCCTGCGATACATTTTCTTCCTGGCCCGATAAGCGATAACGCCATCGGGCACCTCGGTTACTCCTCAATCACCTGACGGATTTGTTGCAATGAAGCGGGATCGTCAAGCGTGGACAAATCGCCCGGATCGCGGCCTTCGCAAATCGCCTGGATCGTACGACGCAGCATTTTGCCAGAACGTGTTTTCGGCAACTGTGAAACAAACCAGACGTGCGCCGGGCGGCCAAAATTACCGATCTGACTGTCCACCAGCGACATAATCGCCTTCTCTTCCGTTTGCGCCACGTCCCTGTCCTCCAGCGTGTCGCTCTGTTTCGGGATCACAAACGCTACCGCCACCTGCCCCTTCAGCGCATCTTTCACCCCCACCACCGCCACTTCCGCCACGTTCGGGTAACTGGAAATGCTTTCCTCGATCTCGCGCGTGCCCAGACGGTGCCCGGCGACGTTGATCACATCATCGGTGCGCCCGAGGATGAAATAATAGCCGTCCGCGTCGCGAATCCCCCAGTCGAAAGTGGCGTACACCTGACGCGAGAACAGCGACCAGTAGGTATTCACAAAACGCGCATCGTCCCCCCAGATAGTCTGAACGCAGCCAGGCGGCAGCGGCCCCTCAATGACCAGCATCCCTTTCTCGTTCACCTCGCAAGGTTCGCCAGTGACCTCGTTGAGCAACTGCACGTTATAGCCGTACATCGGTACGCCAGGGCTGCCCAGCCGTGAAGGCCGGTCGTCCAGCGCGCGGGCGATCGCCATAATCGGCCAGCCGGACTCGGTCTGCCAGTAGTTGTCGATAACCGGCACATCCAGCGTCTCCGTCACCCAGGCGGCCGTCGGCTCATCCAGCGGCTCACCGGCCAGATAGAGCACCTCCAGCGAGGAGAGATCGTGATTGCGGATCTGCGCCGTCGGGAACTTCTTCAACACGCGGATGGCGGTTGGCGCAGAGAACATCCGGCTGACGCGGTATTTCTCTACGATCTTCCACCAGACGCCGCAGTCCGGGTACGTCGGCAATCCTTCATAAACGATGGTTGCCATGCCTGCCAGCAACGGCGCGTAGACAATATAGGAGTGCCCCACAACCCAGCCGATATCCGACGCGCAAAAGAACACGCCGCCCGCTTTGCCGCCGAAGATAGTGTCCATCGAGGTTGCCAGCGCCACCGCATAGCCGCCGACGTCGCGCTGTACGCCTTTCGGTTTTCCGGTCGTGCCGGAGGTATAGAGAATGCAGGAGATCTCATTGGATTCCAGCCAGGCCACCGGCACCCGCGCCCCGAGATGCTGTTGACGCAGCGACGCAAAATCGAGATCGCGCGCCGGTACTCGCGCCATTTTCGCCAGCCCGCGATCCACCAGCAAAACGTGGCGCGGCTGATGCTGCGCCTGCGCGATGGCATCATCCAGCAGCTTTTTATACGGCAGAATCTTACCGCCGCGCGCCCCGGCGTCTGCCGAGACAATCAGCACCGGCTTAGCGTCGTCGATTCGCGCCGCTACGCTGTGCGAGGCAAAACCGCCGAACACCACCGAATGAATCGCGCCAATCCGCGCGCAGGCCAGCAGCGTAATGTGCGCCTCGGCAATCATCGGCATATAAACCAGCACCCGGTCGCCGCGCTGCACGCCCAGCGACAACAGCATCGACGCCACCACGTTCACTTCGTCATACAACTGGCTGAAGGTAAACGTGCGCTCCTCTTCCGTTTCAGAGGAGACGGCAATCAGCGCCAGCGCATCCGGCTGCTTGTCCAGCCAGCGGTCGATAGCGTTATGGCACAAATTAGTGGTTCCGCCGCAAAACCAGCGGGCAAACGGCGGATCGCTGTGATCCAGCGTTTGAGTAAACGGCTGCTGCCAGTCGATACGTCGGGCCTGCTCGGCCCAGAACGACGCCGGCTGCGTAATGGAACGCTGATAAAACTCGCTAAAAGACATGAAGCTCTCCTGTTGAACTTACTGCCTGCTGGCTCAGATGACAAATAAGTCGAGGTATTCATTGACCGGCATCTGCTCCAGGCGAGTTCTGTCCAGGGAGACATCCAGAATGCGCTGCTGCTGACGGGTCGGGAACTGACGCGCCAGGTTGATTTTGAATTTATCGATAAGCTTCGGAATGCCGTCGGTACGGCGGCGAGCGTGGCCAATCGGGTACTCCACGACCACCTCGGCAAACTGTGAACCATCGGTAAATTCAAGGGTGATAGCGTTGGCGATGGCGCGTTTTTCCGGGTCGTGATAGTCGGCGGTAAACGCCGGGTCTTCAAAGCAGGTTATCTTCTCGCGCAGGGCGTCAATGCGTTTGTCCTGCGCTACGCCGTCCTCATAATCCGCCGCCGTTAAGCGCCCGAACAGTAGCGGGATCGCCACCATGTACTGAATGCAGTGGTCGCGGTCGGCCGGGTTATTCAACGGCCCTTTTTTGTCGATGATGCGAATGCAGGCTTCATGGGTGCGAATCGTCACTTTCTCAATATCCGCCGCCGTTTTGCCCGCCGCCTGCATCTGTTCAAAGAGGGTCATGGCGGCTTCAACCGCCGTCTGCGAGTGGAACTCCGCCGGGAAGGAGATTTTGAACAGCACGTTTTCCATGACGTAAGAACCATACGGACGCTGGAAGCGGAACGGCTCGCCGTTGAAAGAGACGTCATAAAAGCCCCAGGTTTTCGCCGTCAGCGCCGACGGATAGCCCATCTCACCGGTTTTTGCCATCAGCGCCAGACGCACCGCGCGGGAGGTGGCATCGCCCGCCGCCCAGGACTTACGTGTTCCGGTGTTTGGCGCATGGCGATAGGTACGCAGCGACTGACCATCCACCCACGCCAGCGACACCGCGTTGAGGATCTCATCACGCGTCAGCCCCAGCATTTCGGCGACAACTGCTGTCGAAGCCACTTTGACCAGCAGTACGTGATCCAGGCCGACGCGGTTGAAGGAATTTTCCAGCGCGATGCAGCCCTGAATCTCATGGGCTTTGATCATCCCGGCCAGCACCTGCTTCATGGTCAGCGGCGCTTTGCCTGCGGCAACCGCATTACGCGACAGCCAGTCCGCGGTTGCCAGAATCCCGCCGAGGTTATCAGAGGGGTGGCCCCACTCTGCCGCCAGCCAGGTATCGTTGAAGTCGAGCCAGCGGATCATCGCGCCGATATTAAACGCCGCCTGCACCGGATCGAGCTGAAACTGGGTGCCCGGTACGCGTACGCCGTTCGGCACGACGGTGCCCGGAACGATCGGCCCCAGCAGTTTTTTACAGGCCGGATATTCCAGCGCTTCCAGACCGCAGCCCAGCGTGTCGAGCAAGCAGTAGTGGGCGGTGTCCCAGGCCACTTTAGAGGTGATGTCGTAGTTCATGACGTAATCGACGATATCAACGATTTCACGGTCAAATTCCGGGCGAATGTTCATTATTTGTGCGGACATAGGGTACATTTCCTGCGTTTTATCGTTAGAGAAATAAAATTATTGGCGCTGATCCAGCGGAATAAATTCGCGATCGTCCGGGCCGGTATAATTGGCGGAAGGTCGGATAATTTTGTTGTCCTGACGCTGTTCGATGATGTGCGCCGCCCAGCCGGTGACGCGGGCGATCACAAACAGCGGGGTGAACATTTCGGTGGGGACGCCCATCATGTTGTAGGAGACCGCCGAGAACCAGTCGAGGTTGGGGAACATCTTTTTCGATTCCCACATCACGTTTTCCAGACGGTCGGCGATGTTGTACATCTTCAGCGAACCACCGGCCTCCGAAAGCTGTTTCGCCACGCGTTTGATCACCTGATGGCGCGGATCGGCAATGGTGTAGACCGGATGGCCGAAACCAATGATCACCTCTTTATTTTCAATGCGTTTGCGGATATCCGCCTCGGCTTCCTCCGGCGTTTCATAACGCTGCTGAATTTCCAGCGATACCTCATTCGCCCCGCCGTGCTTCGGGCCGCGCAGCGCGCCAATCGCGCCGATGATGGCGGAGTAGACATCGGAGCCCGTCCCTGCAATCACCCGGCTGGTGAAAGTGGACGCGTTGAATTCATGCTCGGCATACAGCACCAGCGAGATGTGCATCGCCTTTTCCCAGCTTTGCGACGGCTTCTCGCCGTGCAGCAGATGCAGGAAATGGCTACCGACGGAGTCGTCGTCAGTTTCCGGCTGAATACGTTCGCCGTTATGGCTGTAGTGATACCAGTAAAGCAGGATGGAACTGAGCGAGGCCAGCAGTTTGTCGGCGATATCGCGCGCGCCGGAAACGGTATGCCCCTCTTTTTCCGGCAGCGTACAGCCGAGCGCCGACACGCCGGTGCGCATGACGTCCATCGGGTGCGACGCCGCAGGCAATGCTTCCAGCACGGTGCGTACATTGGCCGGTAATCCACGCAATGCTTTCAGCTTATTTTTATAGGCATGGAGTTCATCGCTATTGGGCAATTTGCCGTGAATTAACAGATGCGCGACTTCTTCAAATTCACAATGCTCCGCGAGATCGAGAATATCGTACCCGCGATAGTGTAAGTCGTTGCCGCTTTTTCCCACGGTACACAACGCGGTATTTCCGGCCGGAACGCCCGATAATGCGACAGATTTCTTGGGCTTAATGACATGGGTGTTGTTTTGCAGGATCGTCGTATCGCTCATGTTGTCCTCGTCATTGTTATATGTAGGGTATTGAGGGTGTACGTTTCGCCGCCGTAGGCCTGATAAGGCGCAGCCGCCATCAGGCATTGCCGGATGGCACTTCGTTTATCCGGCCTACAGCTCTACTTCAGGTTCAGCGCATCCAGCTTCTCTTCGTATTGGTAATAATTGATGCTTTCGTACAGCTCGTTGCGGGTCTGCATGATGTCGATAACGTTTTTTTGCGTGCCTTCCTGGCGCAGCACGTTGTAGACACGCTCGGCAGCGCGATTCATGGCGCGAAATGCCGACAGCGGGTAGAGCGCCATCGCCACGTTAGCGCTGCGCAGTTCGTCGGTGGTAAACAGCGGCGTCGCGCCAAACTCCGTGATATTCGCCAGGATCGGCACCGGTACGGCATCGGCGAACTGGCGATACATTGACAGCTCGGTAATCGCTTCCGGGAACAGCATGTCGGCCCCCGCTTCCACATAAGCCTGCGCGCGATCGATCGCCGCCTCTAATCCCTCCACCGCCAGCGCATCGGTACGCGCCATGATCACGAAGTCAGGGTCGGTACGCGCATCCACCGCTGCACGAATCCTGTCCACCATCTCCTCTTTGGACACGATCGCCTTATTCGGGCGATGGCCGCAGCGTTTCGCGCCGATCTGATCTTCGATATGCAGCGCAGCGGCGCCGGCTTTGATCATCGACTTCACCGTACGCGCCACGTTAAAGGCGGAGGAACCAAAGCCGATGTCGGCATCCACCAGCAGCGGCAGCGGGCAGACGTCGGTAATACGGCGGATGTCGGTCAACACATCATCCAGCGTGGAGATCCCCAGATCCGGCAGACCCAGCGATCCCGCCGCCACGCCGCCGCCGGAAAGGTAAATCGCCTGATAGCCTGCGCGCTGGGCCAGCAATGCGTGATTGGCATTGATGGCGCCGACGATCTGTAAGGGGTTTTCTTTGGTGAGCGCAGCGCGAAACGCCTGGCCCGGAGAGTGTAGAGACATATCCCGTCCTCTTGTTATCAACTTGTTATTTAATGTTGATTCACATAAAGCAAAGGGAATGCCAGAGCGGTCGCTGAAAAAGAGAGAATTTTGTTTTTTCTTATAATTCAAACAAATAACAAAAAATACAAACTTAACCATACCTTTCATCAGGACAAAAGCGTGTCAGCTAACGTTTCATGAAACGGTTCGCGCTGTTTCATTGCAACATTTATGAAACACGACTAAAACAAAATCTCGGTCCCTCAATACAACATCAACTGCTATGGCTGACACGCACCTTCCCGCTCGCGATAATCATGACAAGCCGGTGATCTGGACGGTCTCGGTAACGCGTCTGTTCGAGTTGTTTCGCGACATCAGCCTGGAATTCGACCATCTGGCGACCATCACCCCCATCCAGCTTGGGTTTGAAAAAGCGGTGAACTATATCCGTAAAAAACTGGCGACCGAGCGCTGTGACGCCATTATCGCGGCGGGTTCCAACGGCGCTTATTTAAAAAGCCGCCTCTCCATACCGGTGATCCTGATTAAACCCAGCGGATTCGACGTGCTCCAGGCGCTGGCGAAAGCCGGCAAACTGACTTCGTCCATTGGCGTTATCACCTACCAGGAGACGATCCCCGCGCTGATCGCTTTTCAAAAAACGTTTAATTTGCGCCTGGAACAGCGCAGCTACATCACCGAAGAGGATGCCCGTGGGCAAATTAATGAACTGAAAGCCAACGGCATTGAGGCGGTAGTCGGCGCAGGGCTAATTACCGATCTGGCGGAAGAAGCCGGGATGACCGGCATTTTTATCTATTCTGCGGCCACCGTGCGTCAGGCGTTTAGCGATGCGCTGGATATGACCCGGCTGACGCTGCAACATGGCGGCCAATATGCCTCCGGCAACGGGCTGCGCACCCGCTACGATCTGGGAGATATGCGCGGCCATTCCGCGCAAATGGAGCAGGTTCGCCATACGATCATGCTGTACGCCCGCTCCAGCGCGGCGGTGTTGATTCAGGGCGAGACCGGCACCGGTAAAGAGCTGGCGGCGCAGGCGATTCACCGCGAGTTTTTTGCCCGTCGGGGCCAGCGCAGCGGTAAAAAAACGCCTCCGTTTGTGGCCGTTAACTGCGGCGCCATTACCGAATCGCTGCTTGAAGCAGAGTTATTCGGTTATGAGGAGGGGGCATTTACCGGTTCCCGACGCGGCGGACGCGCCGGTCTGTTTGAAATCGCCCACGGCGGGACACTGTTTCTGGATGAGATTGGGGAAATGCCCCTGCCCTTACAGACCCGCCTGCTGCGCGTACTGGAAGAGAAAGAGGTGACGCGCGTTGGCGGGCATCAGCCTGTCCCGGTGGATGTACGGGTCATCAGCGCCACGCACTGCAATCTGGAACAGGCGATAAAGCAGGGACAATTTCGCACCGATCTGTTTTATCGTCTCAGCATTCTGCGCCTGACGCTTCCGCCCCTTCGGGAGCGCCCGTCAGATATCGTGCCGCTGGCGGAGGGATTTTTGAAACAGTCCCTGGCGGCATTAGACGCGCCGTTTGGCGAATCGGTGCGCGAGGGGCTGGCGCAAAGCCAGACCATTCTTCTGCGCTATGCCTGGCCCGGCAATATTCGCGAGCTGCGGAATATGATGGAGCGCCTGGCGCTTTTTTTAAGCGTCGAGCCGCAGCCCAGTCTGGATAGCCAGTTTTTACAGCAGTTTTTACCCGAGCTGGCGACGATTCCCGAAGCGCCATCAGCGCTTACGCCGCAGCAGGTTCTGGCGCAGTTTAACGGCGATAAAACCGCGGCGGCGCGATATCTGGGTATTAGCCGGACGACATTCTGGCGACGATTAAAAGAGTGAAGGCTTATCGCCGGATGGCGCTAACGCTTATCCGGCCTACGAGCAGAGTGAGAACTTATTGCCGGATGGCGCTAACGCTTATCCGGCCTACGAGCAGAGTGAGAACTTATTGCCGGATGGCGCTGGCGCTTATCCGGCCTACGAGCTACGAGCAGCACTGAACCGTAGGCCGGATAAGACGTTTACGTCGCCATCCGGCACAATGACAGCTTATTTTTTCTTGTAGATATCCGCAGTACCATGAATTTTATTATCGGTTTGCCCGGAGGTCAGTACGACCACATCAGCCCCTTTTTCATCGGCCTTTTTAAGCAGATCCTCTTTTGCCTCCATAGTTGACGTCTCATTGCTGGTATTAATGGTGCCTATCTTCGTGTATTGCGACTCCACTTTCTCAAACTCGACCTTTGTCAACAGTTCCGCGGCATAGACGTTGGTTACGACAAACGCTAACGCACCAATCAATACTTTATATCCTGTCTTCATATAAAAGCTCCGGTTGTGTTATTACGCTATCATCGCCTTCTCGGAACGGATGCTCTGTTCTGAGTGATTAAATAACTAGTTGAGATTAGCGGAAAAATCCAGTCAGCCGGATGTATCATAATTTGTGATCTTTCTCTCACCCCTGCACTTTTACTATAAATAGTATGGCGTTAACTATCAGGCCCTGGAAATCTCACTATGGAACCTCTGCACGCGGTTGTCCTGACCGTCAGCCTGTTCGTCTTAACCTTCTTTAACCCCGGCGCAAACCTCTTTGTGGTGGTACAAACCAGCCTCGCCTCCGGGCGTCGGGCCGGTGTATTAACGGGGCTGGGCGTGGCGCTTGGCGATGCAATTTATTCCGGGCTGGGACTGTTTGGCATGGCGACCCTGATTACCCAGTGCGAAGAAATTTTCTCGCTGATCAAAATCGTCGGTGGCGCATATTTGTTATGGTTTGCCTGGAACAGCATCCGCCATCAGGCCACCCCGCAAATGCCGACTCTGCAACAGCCCATTTCCGCCCCCTGGAGCGTGTTCTTCCGCCGGGGACTGTTAACCGATCTGTCAAATCCGCAGACGGTGCTGTTTTTCATCAGTATTTTCTCGGTCACGCTCAGCGCGGAAACCCCGACATGGGCAAGACTGATGGCCTGGGCCGGCATCGTGCTCTCTTCCGTCATCTGGCGCATCTTCCTGAGCCAGGCCTTTTCCCTACCGGCGGTACGCCGCGCTTACGGGCGGATTCAGCGCATTGCCAGCAGGGTGATTGGCGCGATCATCGGCGTGTTTGCCCTCAGGCTGATTTACGAAGGCGTGAACCACCGCTAGCCAGTAGCAGAGCGGCCACATAACAGAGCGCCACCGTCAGACTCATTTTCAGCATGGTTTCGCCGCCCAGCCCCGACAACGGCGCGGCGATGCCACCGAAAACAAACATGCTCATCCCCATCAGCGCGGAGGCGGTTCCTGACTCCTGAACGTCCACCACGCTCATCGCCTCAGCGCCCGCCACGGTGCCAATTCCGCTGCAAAAGGCGACGGTAAAAAAGAGCGCCACCAGCGCCAGAACCGGCTGCTGTAGCCAGGCGCAGAGTAAGGTGATTAACGCGCAGATGACGGCCAACAGCAAGCCGCCGCGCAGCAGCGTCATTGCCGTGATTCGACGCGCAAGACGGGAAAAAATTAGCGAGGCGACGATCAGCCCGATCCCATTAAGGCCAAACAGCAGGCTGAACTGCATCGGGCTTAAGCCATACTCGCTTTGCAGCACAAATGACGAAGAGCCGATATAAGCAAACAACCCCGCCAGCATGAAGGCCTGCATCAGGCAGAAGCGCATAAAGAGACGATTTTTCACCACGCTGCGCCCGGTCGAAAATAACGATGTGCCGCGCGTTCGCTGCGGCAGCGTCTCACTGATAAACAGGATGCAGCAGAGCAAAAGCAGTGTCGCAATACCCGCCATTACCCAAAACAACATACGCCAGTCAAACGCGGTGGCAATGTAGCCGCCCAGAACCGGAGAAAGCACCGGAGCGATACCGTTCACCGTCATGAGCAGCGCGAAGAACTGGGTCAGGGTCACGCCCTGATATTTGTCCCGCGCAATAGAGCGCGAGAGCACCGAACCACCGGCCCCCGCCGCGCCCTGCACAAATCGCCAGACGATCAGCCAGTGAATATCCTGAGTTGTCGCGCACAGTACCGAAGAGGCAATAAACAGCAACAGCGACAGGATCAACGGAACCTTACGACCAATCCGGTCGCTGAGCGGGCCAAACAGCAGTTGCCCAAGCCCAAGGCCGATCAGCGAAGACGTCAGCGTCAGTTGCGTCAGGGTGGTCGTCGTTGCCAGCTGTTCGGACATCTCCGGCAGAGCGGGCAGATAAAGATCGGTACACAGCGGCCCGATCCCGGTTAACAAACCGAGGATCAGCACCCACGAAAGCGACACGCGCGCCATAAAAACACCTCCCTCTGATTACCGGGCCCCGCCGCCGAGCGACTGCCAGAGCGTTATGCGGTTTTCATTGTCCGTCAGTTGCAGGGCGATAAGCGTCTGCTGCGCCGACCACAGCGTGCGTTGCGCCGTCAGTACGGTCAGATAATCCCCGACCCCGGCGCGATAACGACGCATCCCGACATCCAGCGTTTTTTGTTCTGCGGCGACATACTGGCGCTGGGCATCCAGCTGTTCATCCAGCGTCGCACGCCGGGCAAGCGCATCAGCCACATCTTTGAACGCGCTTTGCACCGTTTTTTCATAGGTAGCAATGAGTCCCCGTTTTTGCGCTTCGGCATAGCGGAGCTGCGCCAGGTTGCTGCCGCCGGTAAACAGCGGCAGCGTAATGGAAGGGGCAAACGACCACACCTTCATGCCATGACTGAACAAGGACGAGAGCGCATCGCTGCCGACACCGGCGCTTGCCGTCAGGGAGATGGTCGGGAAGAAATTCGCTCGCGCCGCGCCAATATCGGCATTGGCGCTTTTCAGGTTATGTTCCGCTTCCTGAATATCCGGCCGACGCAACAGCACGGAAGAAGAGACGCCAGCGGGCACCAGCGTAATCACCTGCGCATCAAGGCTTTCCAGCGTACCGGGCAGCACGCTTTCCGGCAGCGTTGTGCCCGCCAGCAGGTTCAGGGCGTTGATATCCTGCGCCACCTGAGTCTGATAGCTGGCTACGCTGGCGCGCGCCTGCTGGTAAACGCTCATCGCTTCACTGACATCCGTTGCGGCGGCTGTCCCGACCTGCTGCTGACGTTGAACAATTTTCAGCGAGTTTTCCGCACTGGCCATCGTCTCCCTGGCCAGCGCCAGATTGCTGTTATCTGCCGCCAGGGTCAGCCACGCGGTGCTGATCTCGGCAATTAACGTCAAACGGGTGTTCTGCGCGGTAAATTCGCTGGCAAGCCAGGTTTCCCGCGCCGCCCGCGACAGGCTCTGATTGCGGCCAAACAGATCCAGCTCAAAGCTGGACACCGCGCCATCGGCTTCAGCGCTCGTTCCGGTTCCGTTCGCCAGCGTACGGCTGCGTGTAGAACTGAGTGAAGCATTCACCGTCGGGAACAACGAGGCACGCGCTTCGCCATACAACGCCCGTGCGGAGTCGATATCAGCAATCGCCTTCTGGACATCACGGTTACTGTTAAGGGCGGTGTTCACCACCTGTTGCAGCCGCGCGTCGTTAACAATCTGCTGCCAGTCGCGGCTGACAGCGTTCCCCTGCCCCTGCGCACCCGGTAAACTTGCCGGAACCGGCGCATCGGGCGTGCTGTAGTGCGGATCAAGCGACACACACCCTGCGCTCAGGAGAGCGAAAACAAAGAGAAAAATACGCAACATAACTTACTCCTGACGACGGGACTTGCGGGTAAACAGATGCTTAACCAGCACGAAGAACAGCGGGACGAAGAAGATAGCCAACAGCGTGGCGGTTAATGTCCCACCGATGATTCCGGTCCCGATCGCCACACGGCTGTTCGCCCCGGCCCCTGTGGCGATAGCCAGCGGCGTAACCCCGGCAATAAAGGCCAGAGAGGTCATAATGATTGGGCGCAAACGGGTCTGCGCCGCTCGCAGCGCAGCCCGGCTCAGGGAATAGCCTTCCGCAACCGCAGCTTCGGCAAATTCGACGATCAGAATGGCGTTTTTCGACGACAGGCCGATGGTGGTCAGCAGCGCGACCTGGAAGTAAACATCATTATTTAAATCACGCATCCAGGCCGCCAGCGCCGCGCCTAACAGCCCCAGAGGGATGACCAGAATCACCGAAAACGGTACCGACCAGCTTTCATACAGCGCCGCCAGGCAGAGAAAAACCACCAGAATAGAGATGGCGTACAAGCTCATAGCCTGACCGCTGGCCAGCTTTTCCTGCAATGACAACCCGCTCCACGCCCATGTGGTGCCAGCAGGCAAGCTGTTTGCCAGCGCTTCCATTTTGTCCATCGCGGCGCCGGAGCTGAAACCGCTGGCGTTTTCTCCCTGAATCTCATAGGCGGCAGAGCCGTTGTAGCGCACCAGACTTTCCGGGCCGTACTCCCAACGGGTAGTGGCGAAGGCGGAAAAGGGCGTCATGCTGTTATCGCTGCCGCGCACGAACCATTTGCCCAGGTCCGCAGGCGAAGAACGGAACTCGCTGTCGCCCTGAATGTAGACCTTCTTCACGCGACCGCGATCGATAAAGTCATTGACATAGGTTCCCCCCCAGGCGCTGGATAAGGTGCTGGTCACATCGCTTAAACCAAGCCCCAGCGAGACGGCCTTATTACTGTCGATATCCACCTGAAGCTGCGGCATTTGCGGCAGGTCATTTGCGCGCACGGCGTGCAGAATATCGCTCTGGTTTGCCTGGGCGATCAGCTGATTACGCATCTGTAACAGGGTATCGCGATCGGTCGCCCCATTCGCCATCAGCTCAAAAGAGAAGCCGTTGCTTTGCCCCAGCCCCTCAACCGACGGCGGCGTCATCGCAAAAAGCGTCGCATCGCGAATGGCGCCCAGTTCTTTACTGGCACGCAGCGCAATAGCCTGTGCGGTATTTTCTTCGCCTTTACGCTCCGACCAGTTTTTCAGCGAAACGAACGCCATCCCGGCATTCTGCCCGCTGCCGCTGAAGCTAAAACCATCGACGGTAAAAATAACGTCCGTATTGGCTTTCTCTTTATTGAGAAACCAGTCTGTCACCTGACGATTGACCTCTGCGGTTCGCGACGCCGTCGCCCCTGCGGGCAGGGTGTACTGCACCATAATTTCACCCTGATCTTCGGTCGGTAAGAAGCTGCCGGGCAGCTTCCACATCGCCAGCGCCATCGCCCCGCATAACAGCGCATAAACGCCCATCACGCTGACGCTGCGACGCAGCACATGCAGGACGCCGCGCTGATAACCCTGTTCAGTTCGGCTATAGAATCGGTTGAATATCCCGAAGAAGCCCTTTTTATGCGGCGCGGTATGGCTAAGAATCGAACCGCACAGGGCTGGGGTCAGGGTCAACGCCACCACGACCGAGAGCAGCATTGCCGAGATAATCGTCACAGAGAACTGGCGATAAATGACGCCGGTAGAGCCGCCAAAGAACGCCATCGGCAGGAATACCGCAGACAAAACAAGAGCGATAGCCACCAGCGCGCCAGCGATTTCTCCCATCGATTTTTCGGTGGCTTCGCGCGCGGGCAGCCCTTCATCGCGCATAATACGCTCGACGTTTTCCACCACCACAATGGCGTCATCGACCAGCAGACCTATCGCCAGCACCATTGCAAACAGCGTCAGCGTATTGATGGAGTAGCCAAACAGCGCCAGCACGCCAAAAGTACCGAGCAGCACGACCGGAACCGCCAGCGCCGGAATCAGCGTGGCGCGAAGATTCTGCAAGAACAGGTACATCACGCAGACCACCAGAATGATGGCTTCAAACAGCGTCTGAACCACATCCTCTACGGAGATCTTAATAAATTCGGTGCTGTCTTTCGGATACGCTACGTCATAGCCCTGCGGCATATCCCGTTTAAATTCAGCGACTTTATCTTTTACCAGCGTGGCGGTATCCAGCGCGTTCGCCCCCGGCGCAAGCATGACCGCAACCCCCGCAGCCGGATGACCGTTGAGTTTAGCGATGGCGGTGTAGTCTTCACTGCCCATCTCCACGCGCGCCACATCCTGGATGCGTACCACGGCCCCGTCAGACTGGCTTTTGATAATGATCTTTTTGAATTGTTCTACCGTCTGCAAGCGCGACTGCGCGCGAACCGTAGCGGTCAATTGCTGTGTGTCAGGGGAAGGTAACGCACCGATTTTCCCGGCGGAAACCTGAACGTTTTGCGCTTCAATGGCGCTCTGCACATCCGACGGCATCAAAGAATAGGAGGCCAGTTTCGCCGGGTCCAGCCAGATACGCATGGCGTATTCCGCCCCAAACACCTGTAGGCTCCCGACCCCTTCCACGCGTGCCAGCGGGTCCTGTACGTTACTCACCAGCCAGTCAGCGATATCTGAGCTGCTCGCCCGGTCGGACTTATCATACACGGAGGCAATCAGCAGGAAGTTACTTTGCGATTTCACCACCGTGACGCCGGATTGTTGAACCTCGCTCGGCAAGCGGGATTCCGCTTGCTGCACCTTGTTCTGTACCTGCACCTGCGCGGTGTCAGGGTCGGTGCCCTGTTCAAAGGTGACATCAATACTGACCGAACCATCGGAACTGCTGGTCGAGGTAAAATAGAGCAGGTTATCCAGCCCGGTAAGCTGCTGTTCAATCACCTGAGTCACGCTGTTTTCCAGCGTTTCGGCGGAAGCGCCGGTATAGGTCGCCGAGATTTTCACCGACGGCGGCGCCACGTCAGGATACTGCGCAACCGGCAGCGTTTTAATCGCCAGAATACCGGCCAGCATGATCAGAATGGCGATAACCCAGGCGAAAACGGGTCTGCGCACAAAGAAACGGGAGAACATCAGCCTTTGCCTCCGTTCAGTTGTACATCAACGGCGTTAACCTGCTGACCCGGCGTGACCTTACTTGATCCCTCAACGATCAACCGGTCGCCGCTACGCAAACCGTCCAGCACCAGCCATTTATCCCCATAGGTATCGCCTGTTTCCAGGGTACGCTGCGCCACTTTATTGTCTTTAGTGACCACCAGCGCTGTCGCATTGCCTTTCGCATCGCGCGTGATCCCCTGCTGCGGCGCGAGGATCGCATCGTTCATGATCCCTTCATCAATGCGGGCGCGAACGAACATACCGGGTAACAGCTGCTGTTGAGGGTTGGGGAAAATCGCCCGCAGCGTGACTGAGCCTGTAGACTCATCTACCGCCACTTCCGTCAGCGCTAACTTTCCTTTTTCGCTATAGGTCGTGCCATCTTCAAGCGTCAGCGTCACGTTCAGGGTATCGCTGTTGGTCGCCAGAGACTGCTTACGCAGGCGCAGCAAATCCACGCTGGAGCGGGTAAGATCGACATACATGGTGTCGAGCCCACGAATGGTCGCCAGCGCCGTCTCCTGTGAAGCCGTCACCAGCGCGCCGGGCGTGACGGATGAGATACCAATGCGCCCGGAAACCGGGGCGGTAATGGTGGTCCAGTCCAGATTGATACGCGCGCTTTCTAATGCGGCTTTCTTTGCCTCCACGCTGGCTTTGTCCTGAGCACAGGTAGCCTGCGCATCATCGGCATCCTGGCGGGAAACACCGTCATCGTTAACCAGCCGCGCGTAACGTTGCGCCTTCTGGCAGTCGGCATTCACCAGCGCCTGCGCCTGTCTGAGCGAGGCATTCGCTTCGTTCCATGCGGCGCGATAGCTGGCAGGATCGATCTGATACAGCGCCTGCCCCGCTTTGACGATATCGCCCTCATTAAACAGGCGTTTTTGAATAATGCCCCCCACCTGCGGGCGAACTTCGGCACTGAGCGCTGCGCTGGTGCGTCCGGTCAGTTCACTGACGACAGAAACGGGTTCTGTTTTAAGGGTCACGACGCCCACTTCCTGAGACGGAGAAGCGGTATTGTCGGTTTGCGTATTATCACAGCCGGATAATAACAATAGCGCGATAATTGATGTTGTTATGTATTTCATCTTTTTTCCAGGGTGAGAAACGCCTGCCCCGTTAAAATTAACAAGGTAGCACCAGGCGACTGAACGTTATTTCAGGTACAGCGGTATCGCGTCATGAGCTATTTCTCACAACGACAATAAGGGAAATAATTTATTTCCCTTTGATTATTAGATTCTTTATTCAGCCATTCACAAGCATGGTAACGATATCCCGATATATCTCCTGTAACGCATCAGGGTCACTTTTTTGCGGCGTCAGGCGACGGTAAACCGCCCCTTCCATCATGGTTGCAATCACTTCAACACAGCAACGGATGCGGGCCTCGCTGAGTTGCGGACACGTTTTTCTCAGGTGCGCGCAGGCGTTGTCGAACATCCGCGCATCCGCCTCTTCGAGCATCGCGGCAACATGAGGATTGCGGGTCGATTCAGCCGCCATCTCCAGCATCAGCGCATCGTCATCCTCACTCAGCGTTTGCCGCCAGGCCAGGATTCCGGGGATACGCTCCGTCTGGGTTTTATCTTCTATCTGCGTGATGCGATAGTCGATAATACGGCGGATCATCTCTTCGATAATGGCATCTTTACTGGCGAAGTAGCGATAGATTTGCCCCACGCTGAGACGGGCTTCAGCAGCGATCTGCGACATGCTGGCGCCGTGAAATCCGCTAGCGCGAAAGCACTGGCGCGCGGCGTTGATGATCTCATCCTGTCGTTGTTTCTGGCGGATTTCCAGCTTGCTGCTCATCGCATCTCCTCGTCACCTCAAAAGTGAGAATGATCGTTCTCATTTTGGCTAATTATACGTCTCCTGCGCACATTGAAAAGGATTTTTTTGCTTATTATTTTCCTGCATTATTTGCCAGGAAAATAATGGAGAGATTATGGAGATTTAATGAAAAAATCTGAAAATCAAATGGAGAGAATATTTAAATTTATTTCTTTGCCCCTGACTTTCCAATTCCCCGGTACAATTCATTGATGCGCTTAACGGACTTAATCGAACGCTGCGGGGCTGTCGAAGCGACAGACAACACGATCATTTCCAGGCAAACCAGCACCGTACCGTGCAACGGCATTTTCCCGTTCTCACCGCCGCGCGGCACATTGATCACCACATCCGCCTCCTTGCTAAAACGTGATTCCAGCGCATTGGTCAGTAAAATCACCGGCACGCCCAATCGCTTCGCCTCGCGGATGGTCGTCAACCCTTCGCGATGCGGCGATTTCTGCGCCATCATAATCAGCACATCCCCCCGCTGTAGCGCAATCAGCTGTTCCGCCAGGTTAATCCCGGTACGATTAAACGCCACCGACGGCAAGCCAATACGGCTGAGCAGACGCGCCGTGTAGTCCGCAAGTATCCCGGATGCGCCAATGCCAAATATCCCCACCTGACGCGCCTCCACCAACAGTGCGACCGCCTGCGCAATCGCGTAACGGTTTTGCGGCGTAGACAGCACGTCGCAGGTGCGCTGATGCCCTTGCAGAACAAAATCAATGCTCGAATTTACATCGCAGGAAAGCGTATTCACCGTGGTCGTCATTTTCTCTTCCGAGGTGATACCCGGGCCAAACCAGTGTTCGATGGTCTGTTTTAAATCGCGCAGCCCGGCAAACCCCAATGCCTGAATCGCCCGGACAACCGTCGCGTCAGAAGTTTGAGTGGCGGTCGCAATTTCTATCGCCGTAAATTCCAGTACCACTTCCCGGTTCTCATGGATATAACGCGCCACCGCCTGCATCCTCGGCGAAAGCAGATGCGCCCGCGCCCGGAAGCGATCGCCGTAGACATCAATACGATTTTTCACTTTCTTCGCCGTCAGCATGGTTATTTCCCCTCCGGTAAGTGGCGCCCGGCAATATGCGACTGTACCTGTGCAACCATCAGGCTGAGTGATGCAAAGGAGTTCGAAATCGCCTCTTCACGGGAGATCAAAACGTAGTGCCCGCGCTGGCAAGCGGTAAGAAACTCGCACCAGCCCGGCAACACGGCATCCATCGCGGCAATTTCATCCTGCGGCTTACCACCGGTATCACCGCGCCAGGTGGCAAAAACAAAATCCGCGTCCATCTCTGGCAGACGCTCCGCGCTCACGTCAATCCGCCCTCCCGGCGGAATGCTATCGATCAGTTTCGGGAAGGAAAACCCGGCATCGCGCAGGACGCGTCCTAACGAATGATAGGTGTGCAACGCATTGATTTTTCCCTGGTTTGCCTGAATGACTGACACCGTAATGTGTTGGGTATCCACCGTGTGTTTCAACCGGTCAATCTCTTCCCGGTAGCGACGCTCCAGGATAGCCAGTCGCGCCTGAGTTCCGGTAAGCTGCGCGAGCTTGCGGTAAATTTCCGGCGCGCCGCCGTCGAGATGATCAATGCTCACCGTCGGGGCGATTTTCTCCAGTTGTTCGATGGGCGTATGGCGACTCGGCTCGGTGATGATCAAATCGGGTTTCGCGGCGACAATCGCTTCAATATCAATGTCCGCCGTACCAATAAACTTTATTGTCGAATGATCAAAATCGACGCCGGTCAGCAGCGCGCCCGAACGCAGGAAATGGCTGCCGTCAGGACGCGTTCTGCCGTGGCTGGCGACCGGCGGAACACCCAGCTCAATCAGCGGAATGGTGATATCAAGATCGTGTAGCGACACAATGCGCTGCGGATGCAGCGGCACGTTCACCACGCGTCCGAGATCGTCGGTAAAAGGCCGGGTGGCAACCTCTGCCTGTACAGAGCACCCCAGCAGCAGCAACAGCGAAAAAAGTAAACGCATACACCCTCTTAAAAATTACAAACGATCCCGGCGACGCCAGAGCAACAGTAAAAAGAAAGGGCCGCCGACCAGCGCAATCACGATCCCCGCCGGTATTTGCAGCGGCGCAAAGGCCAGACGCCCAATGGTATCCGTGAGCAGCACCAGCAGAGCGCCAATGAGCGCACTGCCCCACAGCAGCGCCATTTGCCCTCCGCGCAGGCAAAAACGCGCCATATGCGGCGCCATCAGGCCGACAAACCCCAGGCTGCCCACGCAGGAGACGCTGGCGGCGGTCAGAAAGACCGGCGCCATAAAACGCAGCAGCGCCAGATGAGACAGACGCACCCCGAGCCCGGTCGCGGTGTGATTACCCAGCAGCGCCACATCCGATGCTCTCGCCGTCGCAAACAGCAGAACAGCCGCAGGCAACGCCCACCCCAGCGCCACCCACAGCAACGGCCAGGTGGCGGCGTGCAGGCTTCCGGCCAGCCAGACCAGCGCCGTTTGTACATCGCGGACATCGGCTGTCGTCATAAAAACGCCCATTCCCGCAGCAAAGAACCACGAGACGCCAATGCCGATCAGCACAAATCGCGGGCGGGAGAAATCACGGGCCAGCAGCATGACCAGCGCGGCGACCAGTAATCCGCCAGCAATACCCGCCAGCGGTCGCCAGACCAGGCTGACCGACGGGAAAAGCAGCACTAACGCCAGTACCACCACGCTACTCCCCTCTTTCACGCCGATAAGACCGGGGTCCGCCAGGCCGTTACGGGTAATCGACTGCATCGCCGCGCCAGCCAGCCCCAGCATTGCCCCACACAGCAGCGCCATCAGCAAACGCGGAAGACGGACATCCCAGACAACATACTGCTGCTGCTCCGTTAACGCCTGCGGAGAGAACAACGCACGCCCGATGGCGGAAGCCGGAACGGGAAGCGACCCCTGCAACACGCCCGAAACCAGCAGTACAGCGGCCAGCGTGGCAAACCCCAGCACACACCACACCGTTTTCAGCCGGACAAGGCGTGAGAATTTCCCCACCCGCCATACGCGCAGCCCGGCACGCGCCAGAACAACGCTCATTTAAGAAATCTCGACGCAATGAAAATAAACACCGGCGCGCCGACCAGCGCGGTCATCACTCCTGTAGCCAGCTCCTGCGGGGCAAGCAGGGTTCGGGCAACGATATCCGCCAGTAGCAGCACTGCCGCCCCCAGCAGCGCCGCCAGCGGGAGCATCTGGCGAATGTCTTCCGTCACCAGACGTCTGATGACGCCCGGAACCAACAGCCCGATAAAACCCAGCGGCCCGGCGACGGATACCGCCGCGCCGCACAGCAGCGCAATGGCGATCATCGCCATCAGACGAATGCGCAGAATATTAACGCCCAACCCACAGGCCATCCGGTCGCCTAGCGCCAGAATATTCAGCCCCGGCGCTATCGCTACCGCCAGTACAACGCCAACCAGCGACGGCAGGAGGGCCTGACGTACTTTTTCCCAACTCATCCCCGCGAGATCGCCCACCAGCCAGGTGCGCATCGCCAGCAACGTCTGCTCATCCAGAATAAGGATTGCCGCCGTGAGCGACGACACCATCGCCGACAGCGCCACGCCGCAGAGCGTGACCTTCAGCGGCGTCAGTCCGCCACGCCCGGCGGAAGAGAGCGCCATCACCAGCGAAAAGAGTGCCGCTGCGCCCCCTGCCGCAACCAGTGACTGACTGAGCCCCGCGACGCCCAGCGCGGTACACAGCACCACGGAGAACGCGGCTCCCGCATTCAGCCCCAGAATGTGCGGTTCACCCAGCGGGTTGCGAATCAATGCCTGTAACAGAACGCCGGCTACGCCCAAAGCCGCGCCAACCAGCATGGCCGCAGCCATACGCAACAGACGCAGAGAGATAACGATTCGGTGATCAAAGTTTTTGGCATCGAAGTGAAATAACGCCTGAATGACGGTCTGCGGACTGACAGCACGCGCCCCGACGCCCAGATGAATCACCGCCAGCATAAACAGCAGCAGTAGCAAGACAGGAAGCGCCAGCAGAAATCGACCACGACGGCGGCCTGATGCAATGACCATAGCCGTCATTCTTCCGCTCCAGCCTTGGCACGAAACGGCATGAAGAATGGCTTTCCGGTCAACGGATTCACCGACATCTGCACATCGACGTCAAACACCGATTTGATCAGCTCCGGCGTACAGTGTTCTCCTTCATGTACGATCCCCTCCAGCCGTCCCTGTCTGAGAAAGACCAGCATATCGCCGTAATTCACCGCGAAATTGAGATCATGTAACACCACCACCACGGTACGACCATGATGGCGGGTCAGGGAGTGCAGAAGCTCAAGGATCTCTACCTGATAACGCAGATCGAGAAAGGTTGTAGGCTCATCCAGCAAAATAAACGGCGTTTGCTGCGCCAGCGCCATCGCAATCCAGCACCGCTGGCGCTGCCCGCCGGAAAGACTCTCCACCGGCAAATGGGCGAAGTCGGTTGTTCCGGTGAGCTGTAACGCCTGCTCTACGGCCTGTGCGTCATCATCGGTCCATTGCTGGAGAAAATTCTGCCAGGGAAAACGCCCGCGCGAAACCAGTTCAAAAACCGTTAATCCCTCCGGCACCAGCGGGGATTGCGGCAGGATGCCAAGCTGACGCGAAACCGCTTTGGTCGGCTGTTGATGAATCGCTTTACCATCAAGCAGCACGCTGCCGCCCAACGGCTTCAGCATTCGGGCAATCGTACTTAATAAGGTGGATTTGCCTGAGCCGTTCGCCCCGGCCAGCACCGTCATTTTACCTTGCGGGATAGTGAGGCAGACGTCATGCACGATGGCGTGCTGACGATAGCCAGCAGAAAGCTGTTTCAGCTCAATGCCCGTTCTGTGGGCGGTGTTTTCCACATGCTGTGGCATGTTCACTCCTGCGCCGTCGCAGCCTGGCAAAGCCAGCGCGCGCAGCCTTTCAAATAAAAATAAAACTCATTCTCTTTAAGATCTTGCTGGGTTGCGCTGTAGTAGTCAAGCAATTACGCCCTGTAGTTACCTCACCGTACTCACGCAACAAAAACGCCGCAGAAAAAGACGAACAAACTTATAAAAATAAATAAATATCAATAAATTAAAAATCATTTCCCCGCAATAACACTACGGTTTTATGACGTTAACCCTGCTGTAGTTTCTTTTTCATTTTTACGTTTACTACTACAAACCCCCATGATTGAATGATTCTCAATTACACATCTGACGCCGTTTACGTTGGTTAAAAGATGGATAAAACGCATGGCTAGCAAGCCGGGCAATGAACTGGATAAACCTGTTTCCCCTCCCGTTTTTGGCAGGGTATTTTGCGGAATAAATAAAAGATGGCTAAGTTAACTCCTTATTTTTCTGGGATGAAAGGGCGAGCGCTGTGCTCCGCTCTGTTTTTGGGTATCACGACGGCTCCTGCGGTCATGGCGGCGGAAAAAGAAAACTCGCCGCTCAAAAATGAAGAGACGATGACCGTGCGCGCAGACGCCTCTTCTGCCGATCAGGCCGTCACGTCAGGTTATCAACCGCTGAGTTCGTCCACCGCCACGCTGACGTCGATGCCGCTGCTGGATATCCCGCAGGTGGTCAATACCGTCAGCGACAAAGTGCTGGAAGATCAGCACGCCACAACCCTCGATGAAGCGCTGTATAACGTCAGCAACGTCGTGCAAACCAACACGCTGGGCGGAACGCAGGATGCGTTTGTTCGCCGTGGTTTCGGCGCGAATCGTGACGGTTCCGTGATGACCAACGGCCTTAAAACCGTATTGCCGCGCAGTTTCAACGCTGCCACATCGCGGGTGGAAGTGCTGAAAGGCCCGGCCTCCACGCTGTACGGTATTCTCGATCCCGGCGGCCTGATTAACGTCGTAACCAAACGTCCGCAAACGCAATTTGGCGGCTCGATTTCCGCCACCTCCTCCAGCTTCGGCGGCGGCACAGGTCAGTTTGACATCACCGGGCCGATTGAAGGCACCCAACTGGCGTATCGCCTGATCGGTGAATATCAGCACGAGGACTACTGGCGCAACTATGGCACTAACCAGAGCAGCTTCATCTCCCCTTCCCTGACCTGGTTTGGCGACAACGCGACGGTCAGCGTGCTCTATTCGCACCGTAATTACAAAGCCCCGTTCGATCGCGGCACCATTTTCGATCTCAATACCAAACAGCCGGTTAACGTGGATCGGAAAACCCGCTTTGATGAGAAATTCAATATCACCGATGGCGAATCGGATCTGGCGCAGCTCAATGCCGAATATCGCTTCAACAGCGCGTGGACGGCGAAATTTGATTACAGCTTCAGCCAGGATAAATACAGTGATAACCAGGCTCGCGTGATGGCTTATGATTCCGCTACCGGGAACCTGACTCGCCGCGTGGATGCGACGCAAGGCTCCACCCAACGGATGCACGCGACCCGCGCCGATTTACAAGGAAACGTGGATATCGCTGGTTTCTATAACGAGATCCTGACCGGCGTCTCTTATGAGAATTACGATCTGCTGCGCACGGATATGATTCGCTGTAAGAACGTGAAAGGCTTTAATATTTACAATCCGGTCTACGGTACGCTCGGCAAATGCACCAGCGTCTCGGCCTCCGACAGCGACCAGACGATTAAGCAGGAGAGCTATTCCGCTTACGTACAGGATGCGCTGTATCTGACCGATAAGTGGATCGCCGTCGCCGGGATGCGCTATCAGTACTACACCGAATATGCCGGGAAGGGCCGCCCGTTCAACGTCAACACCGACAGCACGGATCAGCAGTGGGTGCCGAAATTCGGCATGGTCTATAAGCTGACCCCTTCTGTGTCGCTGTTCGGCAACGTATCGCGCGCCTTTATGCCGCAATACTCTATTGCCAGCTACATTGGCGATCTGCCGCCGGAAACCTCTACCGCCTATGAAGTGGGGGCGAAATTCGATCTCTTTGACGGCATCACCGCCAATATCGCCCTGTTCAATATTGATAAGCGCAACGTGCTGTACAACGAAATCGTGGATGGCGAAACCGTGGCGAAAACCGCAGGGCGCGTACGCTCACAGGGGGTGGAAGTGGATGTCGCAGGCTCGCTGACGCCCAATACCAATATCATCGCCAGCTACGGTTATACCGCAGCAAAAGTCACGGAAGATCCCGATTACAAAGGGAAACCGCTGCCTAACGTACCGCGTCATACCGGTTCATTGTTCCTGACCTATGACATTCACAACGCCTTTATGGGCAATACGTTGACCATTGGCGGCGGCGGACATGGCGTAAGCCGTCGTTCCGCCACCAACGGCGCGGACTATTATCTGCCTGGTTATTTTGTGGCCGATACCTTTGCAGCCTATAAGATGAAACTGCAATACCCGGTGACTCTGCAACTCAACGTGAAAAACGTGTTTGATAAAACGTATTACACCTCATCCATTGCCACCAATAATCTGGGTAATCAGATTGGCGACCCACGTGAAGTTCAGTTCACGGTAAAAATGGAGTTCTGATCCTTCTCATCCAAATACCCTGTCAATTCTGGCAGGGTATTCCCGCTATTCCCTCACATTAAGATGAATAAACTCACACCGCCCAATGAACGCAAAAATGCGCGCCTCATCAACTTTCTTAACTGAACTGTATCAGATTTAACATTTTGTGATTTTTATCGCGGATAAATTTTAATCTTCCGCTATTTTTAAATTCCCTTTCACTCATGGAGGACGATGTAATGAAACACAAATCGTTTTATCGCCTCATTGCCGCAGGCGGTCTGCACTTCTGGTATAACCTCGATCCGCGTATTTCTAACGACTTTCCGCGTTAATTCTCCTTAGCCGTTCAACATCAATAAAAAATTAACTGAACACTACGTTTGGTCGGTATTTCTTGCGCCTGTTAAAGGCACAAAAATAACGTTCACGTAGCGCGACATGCTATTGGAGAAATAATATGAAACGTATTCCTGAGCCGTTCCGCATTAAAATGGTAGAAAACATTCGTATGACCACCTGGGACGACCGTGTTAAAGCGCTTGAAGAAGCGGGATATAACCCTTTTCTGCTCAGAAGCGATGATGTATATATCGACCTGTTGACCGACTCCGGCACTGGCGCAATGAGCGATCGTCAATGGTCAGGCCTGATGATGGGCGATGAAGCCTACGCCGGCTCACGCAACTATTACCATCTGTGCGACAAAGTAAAAGAACTGATCGGCTACCCGTTCACGATCCCAACGCACCAGGGACGCGGCGCCGAGCAAATTCTGTTTCCCTGCCTGATTGCCCGCCGCAACGCTGAAAAACCGGTCTTTATTTCCAACTTCCACTTTGATACGACCGCCGCCCATGTCGAATTAAACGGCGCGAAAGCCATCAACGTGGTGACGCCAAAAGCGTTCGACACCACCTCATGGTACGACTGGAAAGGCAACTTTGATATCGACCTGCTCAACGCCACTATCGCGGAACATGGCGCAGAAAACGTCGCGGCGATTATCACCACCGTCACCTGCAACAGCTCAGGCGGCCAGCCGGTTTCCATCGCCAATATGCGCGAGGTGTATCAAATAGCGAAGCGGCACAATATTCCGGTGGTCATCGACTCCGCCCGCTTCTGCGAAAACGCCTGGTTTATTAAACAGCGCGAAGAGGGATACGCGGATAAAACGGTGAAAGAGATCGTCCGTGAGATGTACCAGTATGGGGATATGCTGACCATGTCGGCGAAGAAAGATCCGATGGTCAATATCGGCGGGCTGTGCTGCTTCCGTGATGATGAAGATCTGTTCAACGACGTGCGCATTCGCTGCGTGCCGATGGAAGGGTTTGTCACTTACGGCGGGCTGGCGGGGCGCGATATGGAAGCGCTGGCGATCGGCCTCGAAGAAGGGATGAATGAAGATTTTCTCGCCTATCGGATTAACCAGGTGGAATACCTGGGCGAACGGCTGCGCGAAGGGGGGATTCCAATCCAGTATCCAACCGGGGGCCACGCGGTATTTGTCGATGCGAAGCTGCTGCTGCCGCACATTCCGGCAGAACAGTTCCCGGCTCATGCGCTGAATAACGAACTGTACCTGGAAGCCGGGATTCGCAGCGTGGAAATTGGCTCTCTGCTGCTTGGGCGCGATCCTGCCACTGGCAAACAAAAACCGTCGCCAATGGAGTTGCTGCGTCTGACGATCCCCCGCCGGGTCTACACCAACGATCACATGGATTATATCGCGGATGCGTTAATCGCCGTAAAAGCCCGCGCCGCATCGATCAAAGGGCTGACTTTCACCTATGAACCGCCGGTGCTACGCCACTTTGTGGCCCGGCTGAAACCGGTGAAATAACGTTCTGATACGCGCTCCCCTGCGGGAGCGCGATTCCGCTATTTAATACGATATTCAACGCATTCAGGCATGAGAAAAGCGGGATCGCCCTTTTCTCTGCACAATGACGGGCATAGCCACGCGAGGAAAACGCACTATGGCTACATTATCGGTCGCAAATAAAGCGCCGTCGCTGATCGGCGGGGCAATGATTATCGGTGGAACCATTATTGGCGCGGGCATGTTTTCTCTCCCGGTGGTGATGTCTGGCGCCTGGTTTTTCTGGTCACTGCTGGCATTAATTTTTACCTGGTTTTGTATGCTGCATTCCGGGTTAATGATCCTGGAAGCAAACCTGAATTATCATATTGGCGCCAGCTTCGACACGATTACCAAAGACCTGCTGGGAAATCGCTGGAATATTATTAACGGTCTGACCGTCGCGTTCGTGCTGTATATTCTGACTTACGCCTATATTTCCGCCAGCGGTTCGGTTATTCACCATACCTTTGCACAAATGGGGATCGTCTTTCCGGCCAGGCTCGGCGGGTTATTATTCGCCCTGGCGGTAGCGTTTATTGTCTGGCTAAGCACCCGGGCGGTGAGCCGTATGACGACCATTGTGCTGGGCGCTAAAATTCTCACCTTCTTTATGACGTTTGGCGGTTTGCTCTGGCACGTCCAGCCAACGATTTTACTCAATACCGCTGAAGTCAGCCCCAGCTACCTGCCCTACGTCCTGATGACGTTGCCGTTCTGTCTCGCCTCATTTGGTTATCACGGCAACGTGCCCAGTCTGATGAAATATTACGGCAAAGATCCGTTAACCATCCGTCGCTGCCTGCTACTGGGAACGTTGATGGCGCTGGTGCTGTATATCATCTGGCTGGTCGGTACGATGGGGAATATTCCGCGTCCGGCGTTTATTGAGATCGCCGAAAAAGGCGGCAATATCGACGTGCTGGTACAGACGCTGAGCGGTTTGCTGAACAGCTCAACGCTCGATCTGCTGCTGACCGTCTTCTCCAACTTTGCCGTCGCCAGTTCGTTCCTCGGCGTTACGCTGGGATTATTTGATTACCTCGCCGATCTCTTCAGGTTCGACGACTCGCCAAAAGGACGTTTCAAAACTGCGCTGGTCACGTTTCTGCCGCCCATCACCGGCGGTTTAATCTGGCCAAATGGGTTTATCTACGCCATCGGTTTTGCCGGGCTGGCCGCCACCGTCTGGGCGGCGATTGTCCCGGCGCTGCTGGCGCGCGCATCGCGCAAACGCTTTAACAGCCCGCACTATCGGGTATGGGGAGGCAACGCAATGATCGTCCTGATTTTATGCTTTGGGGCAGCTAACGCGCTTATCCATATTCTATCCAGCATTAACCTTCTGCCGGTATACCGGTAGTACGCCGTGCGCGGCGGCATAAAATAAAAAGGGAACCGCCGGGTTCCCTTTTCAACACTGGTGACGCGCTGTGCGAAAGTCTAAAAGATCCCTTTCTGACGCACTTTACTCATCTTCTGCGTCGGCGCGTCTACGGTACTGAGATCGACTTCTTCAGCATTTACGGATTTAGCCGGTTCCGCTGCTGACGTGCGCCCCGTCACGCGCAGCTGTTGCAACAGCAGATGCTGCTGTTCCAGCAAGACTTTGAGCTGGGCAACCTCTTCGCGCAGTTTTGCCGTCTCCTCATGCTGCGTGTTATCCGATGGCGCTGCGGCAACCTGCTGTTTTTGCAGGGTCTGCGCCATCAGCGTACGCATTTGCGCCAGCTGCTGTTCGCTGAAGTCTTTCTCTTTTTCTGCATCGCCATCGCCGGTCATGAGGGCGACGGGCAGCAAATTGCTCTCCTGCAATTCCGCACAAAGGGATTCGAGGCTCAAACCTTCCCGGCTCAGGGATTCTGCAACATGGCTGCACAATTGCGGGTTGAGAAGATGCAATTGCAGGCCGGACAGATAGATATTGCGATGAAACTGGCGGATCTCCATGTTGGCGTCATTGACGTCGCTCCCGTCCCGCTGCACTGCGCCATACCATTTTTTTAGTTGCAGCATCGCGCGCAAATCCGCGCGCGATCGCTCTGGCGACAAATGCAATGAGAGGTTAACACGGCGGATCTGCCTGTTACTCATCGTCGCCTACCTCAACCATTTGCGGCGAATCAATCTGCTCAACGCCTGACTCAGCATGGTACAGGCAGATCTCGCGCGAGAGCGCGCTTTGCGGGTTGTCGAGCGTCACCACGCGATCGCCGAGCGTCGAATAGGCCTGGCGCAGAGCGGATTCGATCAGATGCGCGCCGCCGCCGACCAGATAAACGCGGTTAGGGTTCTTAGCGAATTTCTTCGCTTCATAAGCCACCTGATCGCCAAGTTCCTGAATCTTGATCTCGATCCGTTCAAGGATCTCGTCAATCCGCGATTCATCGTTGATGACGCTTCTGACAAAATCCAGATCGTTGCGACGCTTAATCAGCTCGTTCGCCACCAGGTAGCTGGAGTCGCTGTCCGCCGCCGCCAGTAATTTACGCGTGGCGTCCGTCACCATCGCCACGCCGATTTCGTTGTTGCCGTAAATTGCGGAAACATCGTCAAACTCGCCGACAATCACCCCCATGTCCAGCGTTGTCCCGCCGCAGTCGATGACCAGCGACTTGGTGAATTCATTCACGTTGGAGTTAAGCAGATGCGACAGCGCCGCAGGCAGGCTCTCCGGCATAACATGCACATCAACGATACGGAACAGCTCGCCTTTATTCAGCGAGATCTCACGCATCAGGTTGCGACGTTTCGCTTCGATGCGCTCATCGTTACGCTGGCAATCGTCCGGCTTGTAGAATTGCGTAATCGGCAGTGTGACGATAACTTCAACGTCACGCGGCGTCAGGCCGGTTTGCAGCAGCGCATGATGAACCGCCAGCAGATTCAAATCGTCATACTGGTATTCGATGTGCGTCGTGGAAAGCGCTTTATCCGAGGTCGCATCATAGGTGTATTTCGTGGTGCCGATGGTGTAGTTGTATACCGACTGACCACGCAGCAGCGCCGCGCTTTTCCAGTCCTTACGGAAGGAGTTCGGCGAAACAACGGTCTTCAGCGTACCGTTTTCAATCCAGCTAATTTTCACATTGGTTGAGCCATCATCAATGGCGAATTTCATACGTGTTGCGGTCATGGGTTTTAACTCAATCTAAGGGTCATTTTTACAGCGTCGCCTCTTCCGTCAGAATGCGGCGAGCGCCGAGGTAATGCGATTGCCAGAAATCATCTGAAAGCTGGCTAATGCGGATATTTAGCCCGCTACGCGGGGCCTCAATAAACTCATCGTTTCCAAGGTAGACGCCAACATGGTCGGCGCCCGGTCGCTGGTTAATGTTAAAAAACACCAGATCGCCGCGACGGAGTTTATCTACGCGAATATGTTTAAGAGTGGGGTCCTGATACATGCCGTTTGCCGTGCGGGGTAGCTTGCGCTCCAGCACATGATTGAAGGCGTAGAAAACCAGGCCACTGCAATCAAATCCTTCCAGCGGATTTTTACCGCCCCAGACATAGGGCTTACCTAACTGGTCTTCCAGACGCTTGATGACGGTATGTAATCGGGACGCCAGTTTCGGGCTGATGCGCCCCGTTTTGTCCTTCCCTTTGCGCGCCTGACTCCACAGCATGTCGGAGCCGCCCAGGCTACCGGGCTGCCAGCGGGCATGCATTGCCAGCATCTCGCGGTTTTTAGTGCGGTCAGCCAGTTTTTTCGCCGTTTCCCGCTGCTTTTGTTCCGGCGTTAACGGTACGACGGCAGTCCGTTTTTTCACTTTCGCCATCAGCCGCTCGCGATTTTTTTTCCGCATCTGCAACGCGTTTTCCTGCTGCGTCATACCCGCTTCTACAGGCTTCGGCTTTGCGATGCTGTAGCCCGTCGGCATCAGCAATAACAGGATGAGAGAAAAAAAAGGTACCTGGCGGCACAGAACATGCCGGGCAGGTACAAAACGGACAGAACGGATGAAACGTTTCACAGCAATAACGATCTGATTAATGGTTTTTCGTCAGTTTATCGGTCAGCGGTTTAATGACTTTTTCGCCATGCTGCCCAAAGAACTGGTACAGAGAATCACTGGCGGAATGCGTCAGCACCATAATTTCAATGCGGCGGTTCGCGGAACTCAGCGGATGTTGCGGGTCAAGCAACATCTGATCCGCCATGCCGCTCACTTGCAGAATTTTGCTTTGATCCAGCCCCCCGGTGGTCAGAACCGCCCGCGCCTGCATGGCGCGTTCACCGGACAGGTTCCAGTTGTTATAAAGCACCTGATCGCGAAAACGCGTGGCATCGGTATGGCCGGTGATGATGATCTTGTTGTCGATCTTGTTCAGTTCCGGCGCAAACTCCGTCAGTAAGCGTTTGAAAAACGGCGTCAGGATTGCGCTACTGCGCTGGAACATCTCGCGTTTTTGATCGTCCGAGACCAGAATACGCAGCCCCTGCGGCACAATTTCCATTTTCAGGTTGGCTTGCGCATCGTACGTCGAGGTGATTTTCATGATAATGCGCGCCAGATCTTCAATCTCATTACGCGAGCGGGCGTTCACGTCGTCCAGGCTTTCCGTCTGTTTCGCCTGCTGAGCAACCTGCTTCTCCGCATCGGTCAACGGTTTTGACGACTCTGCCGTTTTCGACGATTTAGGCGTTTTCGGATGACGGCTGTCAATCAGCGAAAGCTGCCCGCCCTGCCCCTCTTTTTGCGTAATGGGCGTTAATGAGTTGCCTTCAAAGACCGACTCGCCATTAAGCATGGAGACAATCTCTTTACGTTCTTCTTCCGTTACCGCGCCCATGATCCACAGCACCATAAACAGCGCCATCATTGCCAGCGTGAAGTCTGCGAAGGCCACTTTCCAGGCGCCGCCATGAAATTCATCATGGCTTTTACGCGAGGAGCGTTTGATGATCGTGGTATGTTCTTTGCTGCGGTTACGCATCAGGCATCACCCATCATCTGGTTTACCCAACCGTCCAGCGTCGCGAATGTCGGTTTCGTGTCCATCGGCAGCATTTTGCGCCCGGCATCGACCGCCAGCAGCGTCGGCTTACCGGCAACGTGGTTCACCAGTACGGTACGCACGCACTCCAGCACCGAGATTTGCTTTTTGGTGCGTTGCTCCATGGCGTTCGCCACCGGGTCCATCAGGCAGTAACAGAAGAATACGCCGAGGAAGGTTCCCACCAGAGCGGCCGCAACCTTCACGCCGATGACCGCAATCGAGCCGTCAATGGATTGCATGGTAATGATGATGCCAAGTACCGCCGCGCAGATGCCGAATCCAGGCATCGCTTCCGCAGTACGTTGCAAAGAGCGGGACGGTTGCAGAAGGTTCTCTTCCATTGCCACCAGTTCCTGTTCGAGAATCCCTTCCAGCTCGTGCTCGTTGATTTTCCCCATCGCCATCAGGCGGAAGTTATCGGAGATGAACGTCACCAGCGCTTTGTCGTGCAGCATGAGGGGGTATTTCTGGAATAACGCGCTGTTTTCCGGTGCTTCGATATGCTCATCCAGCACCTTCAGGCCACCGTCCTGCACCAGTTCCAGCAGTTCATACAGCAGCATCAGCAGCTGGCGCTGATACTCATCGGTATATTCGTTTTTGCGCATAATGCCGCGAAACTGACGGTACATTTCGCTCAGCACCGCTTTGGGGTTCGCCAGTACCATCGCCCCCAGTCCCGCGCCAAGAATAATGATGATTTCACCCGGCTGCCAGAATGAGGCGAGGTGTCCGCCTGACAAAATAAAGCCGCCGACAACACACCCCATGATGATGAGAATACCTAAGAATTTCTGCATAAACCTTTCACTTCTGGAAAAAAGACTGAATTTTTTGCGCAATGATTTTATTGAGCTGACATACCCTGGCCTCGGTTAAATTGAGGACCAGCGCAATTTCCTTCAGGCTCATTTCATGCTGGTAATAGAGCGTGAGAATAAGTTGCTCACGCTCATCAAGACTCGCCAACGCGTTGCGTAGCGTTCTGCTGACGATGATCTCTTCTTCAAGCGGACGGCTATCCAGCGCCCCCGCATATACGTCATTACCCAGAAGATCGTCGAGACTCTCCAGCGTTTTGGCGCAATCGAGTAAGAGATATTCCTGATACTCTTCAGCCGTAATGGAAAGATGGTGGCTGATATCCTCAAAGCTGGGCGTACGCCCCAGCTGACGCGCAATCTCGCGGATTGCGTCATTGAGCTTATGCGTTTTCTGTCGCAAACGACGCGGACGCCAGTCAAGCAACCGCAGCTCATCCAGTACCGCGCCGCGAACGCGTTGTATGGCATAAGCGGCAAACTGCTCATCAGGATGACCGTAACGGCGCAACGAGGTTAATAACCCCATTAGCGCGATCTGTTCCATATCATCCCGATCAATAACGCTACTGGTCTGGTAAGCGAGTTGCTTCACCACTTTGTTGACGAGCGGCAGATACGTGCTGACATAGCGCGCTTCATCCGCAGACGTCAGCGTTTCACTTGCGATAAAATCCATCATGTCCAATACGGCTTATCAATCACTGGAAGACCATTTTGCTGATGATGACGTCATCAAAGGGGACGTCCATCTTCAGGCTGTCGAATCTGGCGGCATAGGCGGCTTTGAGTTTGTCGTGCAGGTTGCTGACGCTTAGCGCACGCACGGCGTCATAGTCCATTTCGGAAAACAGATTGACGGTCGCTCCACGAATCGCAGGGATCATGTCTTGCGCCGTCCGCGCGTTTTCCGCGCTCATGGTCGCCAGGTTCAGTTCCAGCATCAGATAACGCTCCGCATTACCTTTCCCTTTCAGGGTGATGAGGATGTTTTTAATTTCCACGAACTCCACCTGTTGCGGCGTGGAGGATTTAAATAAGCTCGTCAACGGATTGCTCTCCGATGCCGTGTCCGCGCGAAGTAGCCAGGTGCCGGCAACGGTTAAACATGCCGTCAGTAAAGCGGTAACCAAAGCGATCGCCAGCCCAAAGGAGATTGTTTTTGCGTTCATAAATGTCTTTTTGTTAAACGGTCAGTAATACCGAATCATCTTCACGGCGGGTGCTTTCTGATTCCGGCAGACCTGCCGCGATCTCATCTCCCGCCTGAATGATGGCGTGTTGTTGTGCGAACTGCTGTTCTTTGCCCTGCTGCTGCCCTGACTGAGAGGAGACCTGCACGTTTACCTGAACAAAGTTCTGTTCGGTCAGGCTCTGGCGCAGATCGTTGCTCGTTTGCTGAAGCGCACGATAGACCTCAGCATGGCTGGCGTTGATTTGTACCTGTACGCGCCCGTTATCAAGCTGCAACGAGATGTCGATCTTGCCCATTTCAGGCGGATCGAGACGGATAGTGGCGTGCTGGATCTGGTTCTTCACCTGAAGTTGCAGACGATCGCCCAACGCGCTTTGCAACTGCTGCGTCCAGCGGGAGGTTTCCGTATCAAGTTTTAATGTCGAGGTATGCGCAGACATTGCATCAGGCGTTACCGCCGCCGTTGGCGTCGTGGAGACAACGGAGACCGGCTGCGCATTCACTGTCGGCGTCGCCACAGCGACTGCGGTCATAAGCTGCGGCGTAATGTGCTGCAACCCTGCGGTTGGCGTCTGCGGCGACTCGGTCGCAGGCGTTACGTTAACCCCTGCCGCCAGCGTCGGGCGCAGCGTTGGCGATAACGCCCCCTTCTCCTGCAACTGTCCCGCCAGTAACGGCTGCGTCTGCAACGTCAGCGCATTCATCTCGTTTTGCGAACGACCCGCGTAGCTGACGGGTTTAACCGGCATCTGCCCGGTCATCAACAGCGCCTGCAACAGCTGCTGTTGCGCATCGTCTTTCAACGGAGAGGCATCCTTCTGATGCCGATCGCCCGTATCGTCCTCGTCCTGCACGCTCACCGGCTGCGCGCTGACGGTAATCCCCAGGGCATTTTTGCCCTGCCCGCCCATCAGCGTGCTGACAACATTCATCAACGCATCGTTGAATCCTGGCTGCGTCTGCCCGGCAGATGACTGAGCGCCGCTCTGCCCGGCGATCGTCTCCGCCTGCATCGGCAAACCGGAAGCGTGCCCCGCATTTTGAGAAAGATTGAGAATATCCATTACCCCATATCCTCTGCGTCCATAAACGCGGCATACGCCGTCGCACCTTCACGATTGCGCATGGCGAGCGCCATTTTGTTCGCAATAATGTCGCTCTGCCCCTGACAGTAATCGCGCACCTGACGGTGAATCTCCCGCAGTTCGTCCAGGGCTTTGCTGTCTGCCGCGTCCAGGGGTTTACCCCGGACAGCGGTAAGCAATTCAGCAATCTTCAGGTCAACATTCCGTACGGCAGACCAGTTATGGTCGGCTGCGGCCTGGCGTAACGCCTGCATCAGCGTTCGCATCGTCAACGCATAGCTCATGTTCCCTGACCCATTTTTTCCCAGCCGTCCTGAATATTGCCGAGGATAACTTCCACCTCTTCAATATTTTCGACAGACAGCTTGTGGCTGGCGTCATAGAGACGGTAAACGCAGTAGTCATAAAGATTCGCCAGACTTAATGCCAGCTCGCCGCCTTTTTCAAAATCCAGCGCGCTGGTCAGCGCGTTCAGGATGTCGATGCATTTATTAATGCTTTGCGCCTTACGTTCGTAGCGACGCGCCGCAATATGGCTTTTCGCGCGTACCAGTTCGTCCATCAGGCCATTGAACAACATCAGCACTAACTGATGCGGATTCGCTGCTGCGGCCTGAATCGCCAGGTCAGATTGGTGATAGAGGCCGAAGCCTTCCTGCTCGTTACCGTACATTGAAAGTTAAATTCCCTAAGAATTAGCTAAACATACTCATGGTGTTATTCATCTGCGTCATGATCGACTGTAACTGCGTGAACTGCTTCAGGTAGCGGTTATAGGAGGACTCATAACGCGTGTTCATTTTTTCGGTTTTGGTGTCGATGTCGCGCTGCTGTCTGTCGAGCGTTTCCTGGCGACCTTTTAATAAACCGGTGCTGGTGTTCAGGTATTTATCCAGCGATTTATCCATCGCTTTAATCAGCCCGTTATTCCCGTTGAAGAAATCAGCGACCGATTGCGGATTTGATTTCAGTTGCTCATTGAGCGTGTCGGCGTCGATCGACAGCTTGCCGTCTTTGTCGGCAGTAATGCCGAACTTCGTCATGTTTTGATCGCCGAAGGTGCCGCGCAGCATGTTGCTCAGATCGTTGGTTAACGAGGAGATACTGGCATCACCGGCAAACGCGCCGCGCGAATCAGAGCTGCTGCCGGTCGCCGTCAGCCCGGAGATGGTGTCCTGCAACGTGTTATAGGCATCGATAAAGGCCTGGATTTGCTCCTTTGTCCCCGTGGCATCCGTGTCGACTGAAATAACCAGCGGCTTGTTGGCTTCGGTGGTGCCGGTCAGTTTGATCGAAACGCCGTCTACCAGGTTATCCAGGGTATTGGAGCTGCTGGAGTAAACGGTGCTGGAATCGCCAACGGTGAATTTGGCATCTTTACCGGCGGTAATCACATTCTCGCCATTAAAGATATCCTGACCGTTGGTCATGCCGCTGGTATCCAGCTGAATATCGTATTTCTCGCCGCTCTGATCGCTGCTCATCATCAGCGTCACCTTGCCATCAATACGCATCAGCGAAGCGGTAACGCCGTTCTGACCGTCGTCAGAGGTCGCGGTGTCAGACGCGCTCGGGAAATCCGCATTATTGATGGCGTCGGCAAAATCAGCGAGGCTGTCTAAATCATCCATCTCAATTTCAAGGCTCTCGCCGTTGAGATTGATCTTCAGCGTACCGCTGGCGTTTTTAATCGCCTCATCATCAAGCCCGTCAAACCCTTTCTGCTGCGCAGAAGCCAGTTGGGTGACGTTCAGGCTGTATGTCCCTTTACGGGCAGACGCGCTGGCGGTGATGGTCGCGATCCCTTCCTGGTTCATGGTCGCGGTATTTTTCAGCACGCTGGTGCTGGAGGAATTCAGCCCGGTGATTGCCGAACGGAAATCCGACAGGGCGGTACGCAGCGAGGAAAGCGCTTTTTTCTGCGCTTCCAGCGTGGAAGTCTGTGATTTCAGCGAGGTTTGCAGCGCAAGAATGTCATAGCCTGCCAACTGTGTGGCCAGTGTCGTTGGATCAAAATCAGACATAGTGGGTTTCTCCAGGCACGCGCGCCGCTTTCAACATACAGTAGATAAAGCAACTATCGTGCCAATTTTTTAATAAGTATTTATCAATGAGTTACGTAAGAGGAGGAATGTCCCCTTCCGCAATTTCCGGCAGAAGGAAGCGCATTGCCGGATACAAAAACACCGCCATACAGCGGTGTTTTAGGGGCAGATATCCGCGAAGGATTAACCCAGCAGAGACATCACCATGCTGGACATGCTGTTGGACTGTTTCAGCATGGACATGCTGGTTTGCGCCAGCATCTGGTTACGGGTCATAGAGGAGGCTTCGCTGGCGAAGTCCGCATCCTGAATGTTGCTCAGCGCCAGATCGGTGTTGTCTTTCATGTTCGCCAGGTTAGCCGCGGTGTGGCCCAGGCGGTTAATGCTCGCACCCATTTTGGAACGCACGGCGCCGACGTCATTCAGCGTAGTTTCCAGGTTGTTCATCAGATCTTTCGCGCCGGCAGCGTCAGTAATGTTGATGCCGCTGGCCGAGTAGTAGCTGCTGCCTGTATCGCTAATCGTGCCAAAACCGCCGCTGGCATCAATCAGCGAGTCGGTGCCAGAACCTTTCAGCTCTTTAGACAGATCAACCTGCATGGTTTCATCGGTGGAAGAGCCAATCTGGAAGTTCATCGCTTCGCCAAACTTACCGGAAGCGCCGAACAGTTTGTCACCTGCATAGGAGGTGTTGTTCATGATGTTCTGCAACTCAGAGTTCAGGTCGTTCAGCTCGGCGTTGATGGCATCGCGGTCTTTGGTGGTGTTGGTGTCGTTCGCTGCCTGGGTGGCAAGGTCTTTCATGCGGTACATGATGTTGCTCACTTCGTCGAACGCACCTTCGGAGGTCTGTAGCAGCGCAGTGGCATCAGAGATGTTGCGCTGTGCAACGGCCATGCCGTTGGTCTGGCCCTGCAAACGGGTGGCAATCTGTAGACCCGCCGCATCGTCCGCTGCGGAGTTAATACGCTTGCCAGTACCCAGACGTTCCATTGCGGTGGACAGCAGATTGTTGGATTTATTCAGGGCATTGGTGGATGCCATGGAAGAAGCGCTGGTGAAAATAGAAAGCGACATAGATATTCCTTATTCATTCAGGTCATTCATTCGTTGTACTGACTCAAAACGACACATCCATTTCGAAAATTAAATCCGACGACGTTCGAATGACCATTTTTCAGGCAACCCGGGGAAAAAATGGCGAAGAAAGACGGCAAAAAGGAGCAGCACGGCAACAGCAGACACAAAAAAAGCCGCACCCCGTGCAGGATGCAGCGTCATAAGAACACATCGCCTGCCTTTCCAGGCAAGCGGCGGCTTACTGTTAACCCAGCAGAGACATCACCATGCTGGACATGCTGTTGGACTGTTTCAGCATGGACATGCTGGTCTGCGCCAGCATCTGGTTACGCGTCATGGAGGAGGCTTCGCTGGCGAAGTCCGCATCCTGAATATTGCTCAGCGCCAGATCGGTGTTGTCTTTCATGTTTGCCAGGTTGGCCGCGGTGTGGCCCAGACGGTTAATGCTCGCACCCATTTTGGAGCGCACGGCGCCGACGTCATTCAGCGCCGTTTCCAGAGAGTTCATCATCGCCGTAGCGTCGGAGGCGCTCCCGATGTTGATACCGGAAGCGGTATTGTTCCAGTCACCGATACCCGAGAAACCAGAAGCGCTAAACAGGCCACTCGCTGTACCGCCCAGTTCATCACCCAGGCTCACGGTCATGGTTTCTCCAGAGGAAGAACCAATCTGGAAGTTCAGGGAATCGGCAAATTTACCGCCAGTACCGAATAATTTATCGCCTGCATAAGACGTGTTGCCCATGATGTTTTTCAGTTCGGCATTCAGGTCGTTCATTTCAGCGTTGATGGCATCACGGTCTTTGGTGGTGTTGGTGTCGTTCGCTGCCTGGGTGGCGAGATCTTTCATGCGGTACATGATGTTGCTCACTTCGTCGAACGCGCCTTCTGCGGTTTGCAGCAGTGCGGTGGCATCAGAGATGTTACGCTGCGCAACGGCCATGCCGTTGGTCTGACCCTGAAGGCGAGTGGCAATCTGCAAGCCCGCCGCATCGTCCGCTGCGGAGTTGATGCGTTTGCCGGTGCCCAGACGCTCCATTGCGGTAGACAGCAGATTGTTGGATTTATTCAGGGCATTGGTGGATGCCATAGAAGAAGCACTGGTGAAAATCGAAAGCGACATAATATATTTCTCCTTGGATTACCTGTCTGTTTTATCAGGTTCTTGTCGTTGCTGACTGATAAAAACGACCCACCACAACGAAAAATTAAATTCATTTAATGAAAATTTATTTAAAGATTTGTCACCCTCTTTTTTCAAGACGAAAAATATCCAATTAATTATTCTTATTATACCATCCTCAATAAACCACCTTTAGCCCGGCAATAAAACCAACCCCATAATTATTCAATCAGGCGACACAAACGATAAAAAAATTAACTCCGCTCCTTTATTTTTTCTTGTTTATTGTTTTAATCTGCCAAAAAATATACCCACACCCCATGAAAGGAGATTGATGAACACAAATTTTTCACATTCGCAGGGCCTGATTTTACATAAGGATCTTTTAACTATTTCGATTAACTTTTAATCAGAAGAATTAATAATAAGGCGAATCTTTCACTGCAAATGAGGTTGCACATCACATTTTTATCGCGTAAAAAGAGCGCCAGGAAAAGATGATTCCGCGATAATCAGAACAACAGCAGGCCGCTGGTGTCTTGTTTCTGAGTGCTGTTCAGGCTGAAAAACAAACTCAGCCATCGGCAAAAGCGCTTTTCGTTTCCTCACCTCCCGCAGGCAAGCGGCATTCATTAAGAATTTCAAATGGAATTAACAGATAGTCAACATCCGTGTTCAGGCTATATTTTCTTGCGATATTTAGCCGTTGCATTTACTGGGGTGGTATATCCATCGATGAATAAATGAATAAACGCTATTACTCCGTTAATAACTGGCTGGTTGATATCCCCTCTGGATCTATTCTCCATTTAACAACAGGGGAACGTAAACGTCTGGGAGAATATCAACTCAAGCTCCTTGAAACGCTCATGCAAGATGCGGGAAAGATCTTTACGCGTGAAGAACTCACCACGCTGGTCTGGGAACGCCGCGTCATCGGTAATAACAGTCTGCCCAATGCCATCCACGCGCTGCGTACGGCACTGGAAGACGACGGCAAAAAGCAAAAAATCATCAAAACCATCCCTAAAAAAGGGTATTTGCTTGAGCCTGATTATTGCTGCTTTATCGAAAAAGAAGAGAGCGAGGTTCGCGACCCCGAAGAAAATCATCTTCCGCTGGAAGAAAACGCCCCCTCCGATTTAGCCGGGGAATATGAGGTTGTCGACGAGACGTCACTTCCTGTCGCGGAACAAGTGAACGATATCGTCCGCGTCACGCCGCCTGCAACGACCAGGCCAGTGAAAAAATCCATCCACTGGACCACCGTGTTTTTACTGCTCGCGCTGACGGCGATCGGCAGCATACTCTTTACCGGCTGGTACATGAAACTGAAAGGTCATGAACATCTGGTCGCCCAGGAGATACAGCCTAACGTTTACAGCAACATCAACCTGTATTCCATTGGGACGAGCAGCGAGCCGTCTTATGACGCCAATAACTTGTACACCAAGCTGAAAGACACTTTTTATACCATTAATCAGCAGATCAAAATGCAGTCAGTCAGGATGAGCGTCTACTTTAGCATCACCAATTCATCGCTGAACTACACGTTCGCCCTTACCAGCCAGTGCGACAAAAAGCAGTTAGCGATGACGATTTATCACTGGCGTATCGATCCGACACGGCTGAACAACCTGATTATGCGTGAAACCCGGAGAAAACTGAATGAAATGGCAACATGCAAAGAAAGTTAATTTTGTGATTTTGTTGAGTATTTCCGTGCTTCTCGCCATCGCATTCGGCACCAGTGCCCTCACAGGCGGCGCAGAGCGACCCAATACGGATGTGGAAGGGACTTTCCAGCTTGGTTTCTATGACCTGATGTCGCAGACGAAAGAAATTTATAATTCACGGATGAAAACAACGAAAGGCACCATTCTGGCGACCATTACCAGCCCTGATGACAATCGTTTCGTACTAAAGGAAAAATTTACGCCGACGTCAGGGAAAAACGGCAAACTCTATTTTTACCTGACGCCCATCTACTACACCACCACGCACAAGGGGCTGATGATAGATGGTCTGGTCGATATGCTGATGAACACCAATTTCTGGATGGAGCCGCTGGCATTTAACGGGCAACCGTTGGTGGTAGGGCAAAGCGGGTCGATTTTTCTCTACCCTATCCAGCAGTAAGTCAAAACCGGAGGCGGAGGCCCGCTTCCGGTTACGATAATCACCCCAGCAAATTTTTTACCGTCGCCAGCCTGACGTTGGCCTGCGCGCCCAGCGCCCTGGAGAGGGTGCTGTAGCTGCTGGCGCTGCTCGCCAGCGCCTCTCCCAGGCCGCGCGCGGTTTCCCGGGCCTGCGCCGGGCTGTATACCGTCGCCATATCATTGATGCGCGACGCCACGCGCTCCTGCTGTTGACGAAGCCTGCTGCGCTGGGTGGTAATGTGCTCCAGCGTATTTTGCAGCTTTACCTGGCTTTCCCTTTCCCGACGCGTCGCCAGCGAAACAACCTCATCGCTGCTTGCCGTTTCCGCCTGTGGCGTGAGCAACGTAAACGCATCGGCGGGGAAATGCCTGCCCTCTCCGCGCACGGTGAGCTGTTGGCTGACCCGCTCCCAACGGCTTTCATCCACGCTGAACATCAGTTGCCCGTTTGCCGTCTGACGCGCATGAATCCCCAGACGGCCCAGCCCCACATTCAACTGGGTCAACGTCTGACGCGGCGTCGCCTCTTCCGGCAAAGAAATGGCGGTCATCTCACGCTGTCGCCCGCCCAGTGAAAATACCAGCGTTTCTCCCCCCGGCTGGCTGAGAAGCCTCTCACTGCCGGGAAGCGTAAAGTTAACCGTGCTTTTTTGCTCCAGCGACGCGGTCAGATGGCGATCGACAGTGCCGCCGGAAAGCTGCGTCCGACGCATCAAATGTTTTTGCAGCGTATTCGCCGGCTGCGTCGCATCGCCGCGAAGCGACGACTGACGCACCTGCAACAATTGTGTTTCCGTCTGCGCCAGATAGCTGTCAGCCTGCTGCACTGCCGTGAGTTGTTGATTTAGCTGTACGTTGTAGCGCATCGGACGGCGGGACAACAGCGCCGATTCGGGGAACGCATTGCGGGTCGCGGTGATTTCTGGCGCGTTGACGCGGCCGACCGTTTGCGGAGCATCAATGCTTCCGCGCCCGGTTGCGGGCGCGGAAGTCGTAAGGGACGTTGTTTTTAAACCTACCTGCATAACAATTACAACAGACTAAACAAGTTAAGCTGACTCACCATACTGTAAGCCTTATTAGTGATCTGCACCGACTGCGTATACAGTTGCAGGTTGATACTGGTGGTCGCCCAGTCCGTTTCGGACAGGTCCCGTACAACCTGATCGTTCGCAAGGCTGACATCGCTGTGCGCATCGCTGAGCAGCGTCAGGCGGTTCTGACGGCCGCCAAGATCGGTGAAGAGGCTGGAGATGTTATCGCTGGTATTTTGCGCGACACCGATCATCTCCTCCAGTTCGTCTTTATAGTCAGCGTAATTCGCGTTCGGGTCCTGCATTTTGTCGCTGAGCGCTTTCAATTTATTCAGCATCTCAAGGTCGTTTCCTGAACCGGAGAATGCCTGAGCAACATGGGTGTTTTCCGTAATAGAGACGCCGTTCGCAACAATCGTTTCGCGGCTGCTGTCATTGCCGCCATACACATACTGCCCTTTCGCCTCATCCCACGTTACCGTCTGGCTGTCGGTCTGCGTGCCGGAAAACAGATAGCTGCCGTTTTCATTTTTAGCGTTCAGGGTGGCGACCAGCGAATCCAGCATTGAAGAAAGCTCCATGCCGTAACCCGCCATATCTTTCTGGCTGAGCGTACTGTTATTCGCCAGCTTCAGCTTATCGCCGACCGCCAGCATCTGGTTACTGAGCGCGGTGATGTTCGACTCCTGAATCGACAGCGCGCCGCTCAGGCTGGAAATATTGCTCTGATACTGTTTAATCGCAGACTGCTCACGGTTCAGTTGCACCAGACGACTTGCGGAAACAGGATCGTCAGACGGCACATTAATGCGCTTTTGCGTCGACATCTGCTCCATCAACTTACTGATACGCGTGCCGTTAACGCCTAATTGCGCCAGCATGGCATTTGAGTTGTAAAGACTACTAATACGCATAATTTAAATTCTCTGATGGCGCTTAAAACATCCCCAGCAGGTCGCTGAAGATCTGATTTCCGGTGGAGATCACCTTCATGTTCGACTGGTAAGCCTGCATGTAGATCTGTAGATTAATCGCCTCTTCATCCTGGTTTACCGCGCTCAGGTTATCGCGCTGATTCTGCGCCTGGTCGCGCACCGTCGACGCCGCTTCCATTTCTGTTTTGCTCTGCTTACTGGCAATACCGATAGTGGAAATGATCGCCGCCGCCCCTTCGCTCAGACTCATATTTCCCAGACCCGGAATATCCGTTTTCTGGTTTTTCAGTTCGATCAGCGCCTTCAGGTTATCACCGTTGCCCGGTACGCCCGTGCCGTCGTCGGCCTGGATGCCGGACAGCGCCAGTTCTTCAGGCTTCAGGTCCGTCACCTGCAACATGCCCGCAGGATTGCTCGGATCGAAAGTAAACAGCGGCTTGCCTGAATTGCCATTCAGGTCATAGCCCTTCGCCAGCTGATCGTTAAACAGTTTTGCCACCGATTCCGCCATCCCTTGCACCGAATCTTTCATCTGTTGGAGGGTGCCGGTTTCATAATCATACAGCGCGCCAAGTTGACCGCCCGCCGACGGGTTCAGCGTGAACTCGCTGGTGGAAAATTTCAGCGTCAGCGTGGAGTTGCCGTTGGCGTCCTGCCCCGCGCTGAGCTGCCCGGCGACCTTACCGCTCACCAGCGGCTGACCATTCGCCATTGAGACGGTGTACCCGCTGGAACCATCGTCCGTCACCTTCACGTCCGCCAGCGTACTTAACTGTTTTACCAGTTCATCACGCTGATCGCGCAGTACGCTGCTGTTACCGCCGGTTGACTCCATGTCGGTAATTTTTTTGTTGTAGTCCGCAATACTGGTACTCAGGGTGTTGATCTGGTCAACCATCGCGTTGCGCTGGGTGTTGATCGACTCTTTCTGGCTGGAGATGAAGTTGTTAACGTTATTGAAACGGGTCGCCAGCGCGCCCGCCTGGTTAATAAGCTGCTGACGCAGCGCCGGGGATTCCGGCGTCTGGGTCAATGCGCTCAGGGCGCTGACAAAATCATCCAGCCCGTTACCAAGACTGGTAGAGTCGGTGCCGATCACCTGTTCCAGCGCGCCAATATATTGATTTCCGGTTTCGAAATAGCTGGCTTTCGAGTTGGTCTGCCACACCTGATTAACCAGATACTGACTGGAGATGCGGCGAATACTGTCGACCTGTACCCCGTTCCCGGCGGTAAAACCCGCTTCCCCCATTGGGCCGATGGAGCTTTGGATAATGCCCTGGCGGCTGTACCCCGGCGTCAGCAGGTTAGCGATGTTCATCGAGGTGACATTCATGCCCACCTGGGCTGCCTGCAAACCGCTGAAGGCAATATTAATCATACTCATGGCTTACTCCTGCCCGCGCATTACCGGAACCACAGGCGTTTTAAGTTCTTTCGGTTGCTCTTCTAAAGCGGTCATTTCATCCGTTTTCTTAAGCGGCGTATTCACCTGCGGCGAAAGCTGGTTGATGATCATCTGGGTAATCCCGGTGCTGCGCTGAGACGCCAGGTCAGACGCCAGTCGGTCATCGTAAAAATCACGCATCATCCGCTGCTGTTTGCTGTTGAAAGGGTTGTCTTCCCCCAGCACATCGGACGCCTTGCGCATTTGCGACAGCATGGAACGCAGCATCAGCGCCTCAAACTGTTCGGCGGCCTGTTCAAGATTCTGCGGCTTTACCTGCCCGGAGAGATCGCCGGGCAGAATCGCGGTTTGTCGGTTAATGGCATTCAGCATGGTATTTCCTTAAATCACGACCAGTTCAGCATCCAGCGCGCCGGCTTCATGCAGCGCCTGTAAGATAGCCATCGTGTCGTCCGGCACCGCACCAAGGCTGTTAATGGTATTCACGATGCTGCGCAGGCTGGTTCCCGCCGCAATAGTCACCATCTGACCCCGGCCACGATTAACGTTGACATCACTTTCCGGCGTGACGACCGTTCTTCCCTGGCTGAATGCGCCAGGCTGGCTGACGTTCGACGACTCGCGGATGGTGACGGTCAGGTTGCCGTGTGATACCGCCGCAGCGCGCACCACTACGCCATCGCCAATGACCACCGTTCCCGTTCGGGCGTTGAACACCACGCGTGGCGGCTGTTTACCGGCGTTAATCTGCACATCTTCCAGAGAGGACATAAAGGCCACCCGATCGCCCGCGCCCATCGGCGCACGTACCGCCACGTTAGTCGCGCTTTGCGCGGTCGCCGTGCCGGAACCAAAGGCGTTGTTCAGCGCGACTGCGACGCTGTTGGCAGTCTTAAAGCTGGGACGTTTCAGGTTCAGCATCACCACCGGCTCCTGCTGGAAATCGCTCGGCACTTCGCGCTCCACCGAGCCGCCGTTTGGCACACGGCCAACGGTCGCGGTGTTGATGGTCACGCTGGAGCCGCTGTTGCCCTCGGCTTTCACGCCGCCTACCACCACATTCCCCTGTGCCAGCGCATACACTTCGCCATCGGCACCGCGCAGTTGAGTCAGCAGCAGCGTACCGCCACGCAGGCTTTTCGCATCGCCAATCGAGGAGACGGTTACATCAATACTTTGCCCACGCGCATAGCCCGGCGGCAGCGTGGCGCTAATCGCCACGGCCGCGACGTTCTTCACCTTCGGATCAATCTTCGCAGGCAACTGCACGCCAAACTGGCGCAGCATGTTGGTAACGGACTGGCTGGTGAACTTGACCTGGTTTTTATCCCCTGTACCGTCAAGCCCCACAACCAGGCTGTAGCCCACCAGCTGGTTGCCGCGCACGCCCTGAATATCGACCACATCGCCAAGACGCTGCGCCGCCGCGTTCATGCTGCAAATCAGCAGGAAAAAGAGTGCCAGTTTACGCATCATGGCCTCCATTAAATTGGGAACAGCGGGTGGTTGAAGAAGCGGGTCAGCCAGCCTGCCGCATTCGCGTCGCTGAGCGCGCCGCGTCCGGCATAGGAGATACGGGCATTGGCGATTCGCTGTGAAGAGACGGAGTTGTCGCGTTCGATATCTTCCGCGCGCACCAGGCCCGTCACCCGCATATACTCATCCCCCTGGTTGAGGGTAAGCCATTTCTCCCCGCGAATCGCCAGCACGCCGTTTGGCAACACTTTATAAACCGCAACGGTGATCGCGCCGCGCAGACTGTTTTGCTGCTGCGAGGTGGCATTACCGTTAAAGTTTCGGTTGCCGTCAATCGAGCCGGAAAGCTTATCGATTGAATGGCCGAATGCTTCCGGTATCCCCAGGGAAACATCGTTTTTCTTACCAAAGTTAGTGCGCGCCTGCTTGCTGGCCTGAGTAGACTCATCCAGCTTAACGGTCAGGATGTCGCCTACGCGATAAGCCCGGCGATCCTGGGTCAACGACCAGTTGTAGTTGCCGTTATATAACCCACCGCCGCGCACCTGCGTTTCAGGCACCACGATATCTTCCGGCGGCGCATACGCCGCATCGTCTTTTTTCACCAGCAACGCCGGGCTTTCGCAGCCCGACAAAAACAGCGCCAGTAGACTGATAACTAACTGCTTTTTCATTTCTCTTTCACTTTAAAGCCCTGTCGTTACATCGACTGGGTGACAAACTTCAACATGTCATCGGCGGCAGAGACCATCTTGGCGTTCATTTCGTAGGCACGCTGAACGGTGATCATGTCGACCATCTCTTCAACGACCTGTACGTTAGAACCTTCCAGAGAGCCCTGCTCCAGCTGTCCGAGCGCGTCCTCACCGGGTACGCCTTCAACCGCTTCGCCGCTGGCCGCCGTTTCACGGTATAAGTTGCCGCCTATCGCCTCCAGACCGGCCGGATTGACGAAGTTCACCAGCGTCAACTGCCCCAGCTCCACCGGATCGGTTTCGCCTGCCACCGTCGCGGTAATGGTGCCGTCTTTACCAATCTGCAAATCTTTGACGTTCTCCGGCAATTCAATCTGCGGCACCAGCGGCAGCCCCTGCGCATTCGTCAGCACGCCATCTGGCGTTTTCTGGAAATTACCGGCGCGGGTATACGCGATATCGCCATCCGCAGTTTCCACCTGGAAGAACCCTTGCCCGGTGATTGCCACGTCGAAGGTTTGCCCGGTGTTCTGGATGCTGCCGACGGTAAACTCTTTCTGCGTCCCGACGATCTTCACCCCGGTGCCGTACTGAATGCCGGTCGGCGCGATATTGTTCTGATCGAGCTGCCCGCCTGGCGTGCGCTGATTCTGATAAAACAGATCGGCGAACATCGCGCGATCGCGTTTAAACCCGGTGGTGTTGACGTTCGCCAGGTTGTTGGAAATCGCGGTCATTTTGGCGTCCTGCGCCGCCAGGCCGGTTTTACTGATCCATAAAGCGGGATTCATCTTTATTCCTTCTTATTGTTATCAGGTGCCACGAATCAGACGGTTGCCTGAATTAGCGAGATCTTCAGCGGCTTTCATCATCTTGATTTGCGCTTCAAACTGACGATTCAGCGCGATGCTGGCGACCATCTCATTAATGGCCGAGACGTTAGCGGTTTCCAGATGCCCGGACGCCACCATCACCTCTTCATCGCGTGGGTTAATCGCCGTGTTGCTCACCAGAAAGCCATCCACATTTTTGCTCAGGTCGCTTACCGGAATGTTCACCAGCTTGATGCGGTCAACATCAACCGGCGCGGCAATATCGCCGTCGTCAGGCACGATAGTGATCACACCGTCTTCACCGATGCTGACGGACGAGAACGGCGGTAAAACGATCGGGCCGTTGTCACCTTCAACCGGCAGACCGTTGATCGACAGATCGCCCTCCGGGCTGACGTCGATCTGCCCGTTGCGGGTGTAAACCTCACGGTTGCCGCTGGCCAGCGCAATCAGCCCATCGCCTTTAATGGCGATATCCAGATTGCGCCCCGTTTCACGTACCGCGCCAAGCGTCATATCCACGCCGCCCTGAGTAGGCAGCGCCATATAACGCGAGGCATATCCCTCGCCGTTAACCTGCTGAGAAATCGCATTATCAAGATCGCTACGAAACCCCTGGGTATTCACATTCGCCAGGTTGTTTGCATGGATCTGCTGCTGCGACAAACTGCGCGATGCGCCGCTCATGGCGGTAAAAATCAAACGATCCATTACACCGCCTGGAAGAGAGCGTTCATCATGTTGTCGTTGGTGCTGATAACCTTCGTGTTTGCCTGGTAATTACGCTGCGCGGTCATCAGACCAACCAGCTCAGAGGTCAAATCCACGTTTGAGGATTCCAGCGCGCCGGATTTCACAGAACCCAGCAAACCGGTGCCCGGCGTTCCAGTCAGCGGCGCGCCGGAACTGGCGGTTTGTACCCACGTCGTGCCGTCTTTTGACGCCAGACCATTCGGGTTCGCAAAGTTCGCCAGCACCAGTTGCCCCTGCAACATCCGTTCGCCGTTGGAGAAGGTCGCGTAAACGCTGCCGTCTTCATCAATCGCCTGACCGGTACGTTCGCCAGACGCGTAGCCGCTACTGTTGTTTTTGCTGACGGAGAAGTCAGAACCGTACTGGCTGGTGCCGTTGTAGCTCAGATCGATAGAGAGATCCGCCGCGCCAGAGATCGATGTGGTCAGGTTCGTCAGGCCAACCGGGCTTTTCAGGACGCCCTGCTCGGTAAATTCTATCGCCTGGCTGCTGTCCGGGATTTCCACGTCGTCCATGTAATAGTGAACCTGCCAGGTGTTCTCGCCGGTTTTCACAAAATACTGGTTCAGCGTGTGCTCGCGTCCCAGGGAATCAAAAACCTGCGTGGTGTAGGTATTGTTATAGGAAGTGCTGTCTTTTGGGTTGAAAGGCGCCGTCTCCGGTTCGGCGGCGCGCGCATCCAGGTTGGCGGTGAAGTCGAGGCTGTCGGTCGCTTTCGCCGGAATAGAGCCGCTGCTGATCGTCAGATTGCCGATCGTCCCCACTTCTATCTCGCCGTTAGCATTAACCGGGTAGCCCTGAAGATACATCCCCAGGTTGTTGATCAGGTTGCCGCTACTGTCGGTGCCGAAGTAGCCCGCACGCGTATATGCCGTGGTCCCCGTGCTGTCGCGCACCATGAAAAATCCGCTATCGCTGATCGCCAGATCGAGCGCATTTCCGGTGGTAGAAATGTTTCCGCCTCGGGTAATACTCTGGGTCACACCAGAAACCCCTACGCCCAGCGGCTGGCTTTCCGCATACAGTGAGGAAAATTCCGCACGGCCGGATTTGAATCCTACGGTGCCGGAGTTCGCAATGTTGTTGGAAATGGCGTTCAACTGCTCGGTAATCGCATTCAGACCGGAGGTCGCGATATTAAAACTCATAATAAATTCCTGTTAACTCAACGCTTAACCCGACTTACGCACGTTTCTGCGAGTCGCTGCCAAACTGGGTAATATTGTTGTAAGCAATTTCACCGATTCCGGTGATATTCAGTTGGATGGCGCTGCCATCAAGCGGGATGCGCACATTGTTGACGATGCCGCCCACTTCAACAGGAATGCCTTCTTCGCCCGTATCGGTCACAACGCTAAGGGTGTATTTCCCTTCGCTCAGGCCCAGCTCCTGTGGGTCAATGGTGAAGTCCACCTGCCCGGCGTCCTGTTTCCCCAGCTCAATTTTGTGCTCGGTGCCGGCCGCGTCTTTGACGATGACCGTCGTCACACCGGAAGCGTGATCCAGCGTCAGACGTCCGTTAATCGTCGTTTCGCCGTCAGAGTTGATAGCGTCGGTCTGCACCATCACATGCTGCCCGACCAGGTTGCCGGTGGTGAGCGTTTGCAGGTTGTCCATCAATACGGAACTGTTCGCCATCAGTTGCGACATGGTTTCCATTGACTGAACCTGCGTCAGCTGCGCCAGCTGGCTGACATACTCGGTGCCATCGGTAGGGTTCAGCGGGTCCTGATTCTGGATCTGCGCGACCAGAAGCTGCATGAACAGCGTGTTCATGCCGGCTGCGCTGCTGTTATTGTTGTTACTGGCAATGCTGCTATCCGACGTTCCTGTCTGGCTTCTGGTGGACGTGCCGTCTACATTCATCCTTATACCTCTCCGAGTCTCAGCAGACTTTGCTGCATGCTTTTAACACTGTTCAGAACATCAACATTGGTTTCGAAACCGCGCGACGCCGACATCATGTCCGCCATCTCCTCTACCACGTTGACATCCGGGTAGTAGACATAGCCATCCGTATTCGCCATCGGGTTATGCGGCTCATAACGCTGTACGGCATTGCCGGTTTCGACAACATCCATCACCTGGACGCGCGCGCCGGTTAACGCCCTGCTATTCATTAACTCATCATTCTTATAAACCGCAGCAAACACCGGACGACGGGCTTTATAGACGCCGTCTTCGGTGGCGGAGGCGGTTTCCGCATTAGCGAGGTTACTGGCGATGGTATTCAGACGAACGGTTTGCGCCGTCATCGCCGACCCCGAAACGCGATAAATATCGGTAAAAGCCATATTCCGTTATCACCTGCGTAGGATTACTTACCTTCAATGGCCTTTTTCAGGCCCGTGAATTTCATGTTTAAAAATGCCAGGCTCATCTGATAATCCTGGGTATTCTTCGCAAACTCAGCCTGCTCGACGTTCAGCGCAACGGTGTTGCCATCGGAAGAGGGCTGATAAGGCACGCGGTACATCTCTTGCGGCGCTGACGGATTCGAAAAACTCCACGATGAACGTTGCATCTCAGCGGCAAAATCAATATCTTTAGCCTGGAAATTGGGGGTATCGACGTTTGCCAGATTGGCTGACAGCAACTCTGCTCGGGAAAGTCGAAGCGCTACAGCCTGTGGATGAACGCCCAATGCTTTGTCAAAAGTAATACTCACAACTCACACCCTCGTGATGCTAAACCTGCAATGATCTGCTTCCCTGTATAGCAATATTCATGCCAAGGTTTTAACATCATGATTTTTAATGACTTTATTGGTTTTATCCCTACACGAGTGAAGCGTTGCTTCCGCCCTGGAACGTTATCCTTCCTGCTGATGCTTTTTACGGCGCTGCCATCCTTCGCCGCCCCGGAAAAAGTGCAGAGCGCGCGTAAGCAGGTCACTGCCGCCGTTCAACATCACGCAGCGCAAGCCCTTCGCCAGGAGGCCGGGCGCCGCAAGTGGCCCGAGTACCAGGCGAAGATGAACCTGTTTATCCCTTCCGACGTCTCCCGGTACGCTCCCTGCCCTGACGCGCTAACCGTGTCGCTGCCCGGCGGCGAACGCATCGATCTCAACCGCCTGCGTTTTGATGTGCGCTGTGAAGGGCCGCAAGGCTGGGATGTCGCCGTCACCGTCAAACCGGATGTCTATCTTCCGGTGGTGATCGCCAAAAATTCGCTGGAGCGCGGCCAGGTGTTATCCGCCAGCGACGTATCCATCAAAAAGCTCAACATCAGCAGCACGCGCGGCAACTACCTCACCGACCCGGATGAGGCCATTGGGCTGACCGTGAAGCGCCGCATTCGTGAACTACAGCCGATCACCCTGACGCAACTGGAATCTCCGGTGCTGGTTGAACGCGGTCAGCGCGTTCTGATGATCGCCGAACAGGGAGGCGTAGAGGCCCGTACGATGGGGGAAGCCATGAAAAAGGGACGTAAAGGCGAAATGATTAAGGTGAAAAATGAGAGCAGCGAGCGGGTGGTAAGCGCAATTGTCGCGGACGCTGGCGTCGTCAAAATGGTCTACGCCAGCGGAAACTAAAAATATTCATTCGCGGTTTAAGTTTTACCGGCAGCAGGCCGCTCTTTAACGGTGAGGGCATCGGAAGTCCTCCTTCCGCAGGGCAGGATTCATCCGCAACCATAACGAAAAGATGAAAAAGAGGCGAAGCGATGAAAGTAGTAGCGAATCAATACAATCTGGCAACCGCAATCAACAAGAGCAGCGCCGCAGAACAGACCCGCACTGTCGCTCAGGAAGGCACGAAAATTGAGCGCAGCGCCGCGATCGATCCGGTACTGGGCGATGCGCAAACACAACTCTCTGCGCTGCCGGAAGTGGATATGGCGCGCGTAGCTGAAATGAAAGACGCTATCAGCAGCGGTAAAATCGCGGTTAACCTCGATTCGCTGACGGATGCGATGCAGAAGTATTTCCAGAGGTAATTATGACTAACGCCGCTCAGAGCGTTAAAACACTGATACAGGACATGGCCGAAGACCGTAAGCATTACCATGTCCTGAATGATTTACTCATACAGCAACGCGACCACATTATTGCGCGCCGCGCCGCAGAGCTTGACGTGCTGAACGCGCAAATCATGGCATGCTACCAGCACTTGTCGCAGCACAGTCAGCAACGTTATCGCCTGCTTGAGCGGTTAGGCATTAACGCCAACGCGCAGGGCATGCAAACGCTCATTGCCCGCCTGCCTGCCGCCCACCAGCCTTCCGTTTCCGCTCTCTGGCAAAGTCTCCAGCAACAGGTCGCGCAATGTCAGGCCACCAATGAATACAACGCCATGCTGATGAATATGCAGCAGGAGATTCTGACCAATCTGTTGAATATCAGCGAACCCGAAAACTGGCTGTATCAGCAGGGGTAATGCGCTGTAATTTATTGATTTGTAGCTTTGTTCCGTTTGCGTTCTATCCGTAATTTTCATCGAGGCCAATATTATGGGGCAATTACGACGCTTCAACCTTCCCCACCTGATTCGTCACTATCGTGTTACTCATGTAATTGAAACAGGTTTTGGTAAAGGTGCATCAAGTGTATATGCCTTACGCTCAGGTGCTGAAGAAGTTTATTCCTGTGAAATCTATAAACCGTTATTTGATGCCGCGCCAAAAATAGACAATCTGCATCTGTACAATGAAGACAGTCTGACATTTTTGTCCCATGAAGAAATTAAACGCACTCTTTTCATCAAGCGCGCCGTTGTTTTTCTGGATGCACACTTCCCCGGCGCAGATTTTAAATTCGAGGACTACCAGAGCAATAAATACAATGAGGAAACGCGCCTTCCTCTGCTCAATGAGTTACGCCAGCTAAAAGAATTTGCGGATAATGCGCTGATTATTATTGACGATAGCCGTATCTATCTTCGCGTCATGCATGAGGCCACCGGCTGCAAAGCGCTCCCTCCTCCCACAGAAGACGCTGAGAACGCGTTTCTGGAAGCGCTTGAGGCCTATAGCGGGACGCATATCATCAAACATTACCCCGATGACCAGGGCTACGTTGTACTTTGGCCTAAAAGCTGGCGAGAATTCGGCGTTAACACCCATATTCTGGCAGGAGACCGGACTGCGGCCCCCGTATTTCGAACGGGGATACCAGGATCAACCTGTATGTCAATTAACAGGCGATTGCTTGATGCGCGTTTCAGTACTCGCTGGCTGTCAGGAAAAGGTCTGGATATTGGCGGCGGCGATGACAGTATTGCGTTGTATCAAAGCCTGTTTCCTTTAATCCAATCAATAACCGTATTCGATCTTCAACAAGGTGACGCGCAGTATTTAGCCAGAGTACCGGATAACGAATTTGATTTCGTTTATTCAGGGCATTGCCTGGAGCATGTTATGGACCCCTATGTCGCGCTGCCTCATTGGTTAAGGGTCGTAAAACCCGGCGGTCATCTGGTTTTAACCATTCCAGACGAAGATTTATACGAGCAAGGCGTTTGGCCATCAACCTTCAACGACGATCATAAACATACTTTTACGCCCTTTAAGCATCGGAGCTGGTCGCCTGTTTCCGTCAACGTATTATCGTTATTACAAACCCTGCCAGGGAACTTCAGCATTGAGAAAATAGAGAGGCTGAATCATAGCCATTTAAAAGGTATGCCTCGATTCGATCAAACGCGGACGGCGTTTGCTGAATCCGCAATTGAGATAATCATCCAAAAGCTGAAATCATAGCAACAGGGAGAGTAGCCAATGAATCACCCTGTCGTATCGATTATTTTGCCGGTCTACAATGTCAGTGCATACCTTGAGCGCTGCCTTGATTCACTCGTTGCGCAGACCTGGCGGCATCTGGAAATTATCGCGGTTAATGACGGTTCGACAGATAACTCCCGGGATATTCTGGCACGTTATCAGAGCCGTCTGCCGGGTATGCGTATCGTTGACCAGGAAAACAGAGGACTTGCCGAGGCCCGCAACGCCGCGTTAGCAAGCGCATCAGGTGAATATATTTATTGCCTGGACTCTGACGATCATATCGCTTCGGATGGTATCGAAACCATTGTGTGCGAAATGGAAAAGCATCACCTGGATGCCCTGTTTTTCTCCACCCATCTGGAATTTCACCTGCACCATATCAGCAACAATATGGTTTCCGGGTATTATCAACGGCCGCGTAATCTGATTAATAAAACATTTCATGCCGAAACGTTCTTTAATCACTGCATTACCGAACGCGCCCGAACAGGACACGGTTACTCCGTTGTGGTCTGGGGATATGCCTGGCGGCGAAAAACGTATGCTCATATGCGGTTTAAGACACCGTTTTTTGAGGATGAATACTTCACCACCGAATTGCTGCTCAGCGTGCCCGACGCAAAAGTAAGGTGCCTTGCCGACAGACTGTATTTCCATACCATTCGTAACGGCTCAATCACCACTTCCAGCAGCAAAGCAAAACGCGCGCTGGCTATCCTTGATACCTTCCGACTGCTGCTTCCCCGGGCCGGAAATATCAGCAATCCCCAAACCGTACAATGTTTAAACCGATATACGGGTATGCTATATCAGGATGCGATAATCCGTAATTTGCCCGAAACGCTGCCTTTATTTTCCGCACAGAAGATGATTCACTATCTGGCATCCATTTTTCATGAACTGTATGTAGACACGCCAACAGAGAATGGGCTTGTGTTGCTGCATGCCTTGATTAACCAAATTGCTCGCGACAGCAATATTATTGATGAGAGCGAATTCATCGCGCTATCAGGCAGAATTGAACTGGCGATAAAGAACAAAAGAAGAATATTAGCCGAAGGTTTTTAGTCTTCATACCACGCTATTTAGCAATACGATTGGCTATGCCGCATAGCCAATCGCTTTTACCAGATATTCCTTCAGGAACCGGCACGACAAGAAATAACGTTATTCCTGGAGCGATAAAACAAAACTGACCATTTGGGTATACTGCATCGCCGGTTCATATTGTCGCAGACAACGGAAAGGGGTTTTATGAACGCACCAGTTTGCAAATTCCTGAGTCGTCGGCACATCAAAAGGGCGTTTAAGCACGGTGGTGAAAATGACATCGTTCATCAGCAAACGCGCACATGGCCCATGGCTACAGGCGAGATCAATTCCCATACAACGCCAGCCCGCTTCCCCACGGCGAAACGGCAACCGGTGTTCCGCAGCCACGGTTGAATAGAGGGCTACCACAGGGATATCTGTTGCCGCCGCAAGCATGACCGGCCCTGAATCACAGGAAACCAGCATGTTCGCTCGCTGCATAAGCGCAACCGTTTCCAGCGCTGAAAAGCGGTCAATAGCATTGATAACCCCGGTCGGATACGCTTCCGCCATCGATTTTCCCGCCTCAGAGTTGTTATTGCTCCCAATGAACACAACTTGCCACCCCGTTTGCAGCCACATTTGCGCCAGCTCATGCCAGTTATTTTGCGGCCAGGTCCGGTTTGGGTGTCCAATATTAGGGTGCATTAATAACACCGGCGCGTTTTCTAATTTATGTTGCTGCCAGAACGCGTCAACGGCACTGTGGGCAGATTCTGGAATGACCAAATCGAGGTGTTTATCCGCTGCGGACGCCTCAAGCCCTGCCTGCGCGAGAAAAGCATCGATCATATGTAGCGGTCTGAGCGCATGGGCCCAATGCGTAAAGTCAAAGAGTCGCCCTTGCGCCTGCGCCCGCTGAATGCATTGATGCTGCTCCGCACTAAGAGAGTCCACCGGCCAGACCTCGCTGATATGCGGGCATGCCCGCGCCAGCGCGCTAAAGTGCGGCTGGCTCAACATAATGATGCTCGCGCCTGTTTTATTTTTGATGGCTCTGCACGCTGCCAGGAGATACAGGGTATCTCCCATTGCAGCGTTAAGGTGTAAATAAACAGTATCCATATGATTTATTACAACAGCGACAACCCGCACAGCAGGCTGTAGTCAGAGGTATGCGCCGCATTCGCGGAGAACGGATTCTGCTGCTGCCACCCCTTCAGCGCGTTAATCAGCAGCACGACATCATCCTGCGTCAGCGCTCCCTGTTCGCGGCGGATTGCGCACAGCATTTTGATCTGGAAGAACTGGTTGGCCAGCCCCAGTAGCGCCTCTCCGTAATTGGTGCATTGAATGCCGGGGAATACATCGTTATACAGTTGATAAATCAGCGCATTACGCAGGATGTGCGGCTGTTCATCAAACAGCGGAATGGTTGACCAGAGCGATTCCAGTTGCTGAAGACGATCCGCCAACCGCGCTGGCTGCATCACCGACAGCTCGCTCATTTTCAGCGCCACGCTCATTTTTTCAGTCAGCGGCAGATTCAGATTCAGGCGTACCCGGCCCATCTCTTTTAGCGCGGCAATGCGGTTTTCAGCAATCGGAGGCAACAGCGCAAACTGCTGTGTCAGCACGCCCTGCTCTGCCAGCATCGCCAGTTGCTCTCCCATAGAGGACAGCAGGGCCGGATCGTGCTCGCCGCCGTCCAGATACTGCTGCGCCTTACTCAGCAAAACGCCGATCGCATACAGGCTGCCTTCCAGCGACAGCGCAGGATGTACCGCCAGGTTAATACATTGCTGGTTCAGGGTTTCGCTCCAGGCGGATAACTCATCTTCGCCCTTCGCCTCCCCTTGCGAGGTGTGCAGGATAAAGGCCTCCGGGTTAAGCAGCATCTCTCTGGCCGCCGCTTCACAGGTGATATCCAGACTTTCACGCTGCTGGTTTTTCAGCTTCACGCTAATACGCGGCCAGTTTTGCTGCGCATGCTGGCAAGCCGGGCACTGGCACGGGGTTTCTCGCGCATCAAAGCGTGACACAAATTCAGGTTGGTAATGTTCTATCAGTTCCATGTTTGCTCTCTCCAGGCGTATTCTGGCCTGCGGTTAGCGGTGTTTACGGAAAAACCAGTGCGTACAATCGATGATTTCGCCACTTTTAGGGTCCGGGTGATGTTGCAGGAAGGCAAAGCTCGGGCTGAATCCCAGCCACAAATCCCCCTTATTCATTAATGCCGCCCAGCAGCGATCCAGGCTTGCCGGATAGTCCATCGCCTGGCGATAGGCGTCCAGCAGGGCATCGTAATAACCTGCGTTAACGGCATACGCGCAGCCGCAGCCCGCGTTATAGATCCGCGCTACGCCCTTCAATGACTGGGTGAGCGTAAAGTTTTCATAGCGCCCGCCGAGCAGAAGCACCTGCCAGTTAAGCTGGTTCAGGCCATTCAGCAGCTTGTTGATGTCGTTAACGGCGTTCTCTTTTTTGACGAACTGCACGTCGGCATCCAGCAGCAGCACATTTTTCCAGCCTTCTTTCTGCGCCCGCTCAAGCACCTGGCAGTGCGTTGCCAGTTCCGCCCGTTCCGCCGACGCCTCCGCGTTTTTCGCTACCGGCCAGATCTGTTCGCCGCGCAGGCCAAAATCCAGTAAAGCCTCGCAGCGACGGGCCAGCTCCGCCTCTTTTGCCGGGTCGTAGAGCACCGCCACCTTTTCAAAAGCCTGCCAGTTCACCTGAACATTTAGCGGCGCATGACTCAGTCGACGGTAGTGCGCCAGCAAGTTCGCGTCATCGACAATGTCTTCCAGCGTCAGATCCACCGGCGTGGAGCTGCCCATGATGAAATCTTTGTCATAGGTATTGCTGCTGTGCGAAATACAGAGAATGGCACGCTTCGGATCTATCTGGTGAACCGGCGTGGTAAAGCCTTTCAGGAATCCCGTTTCTTCCGCTTTTGTCGCATCGTCGTCATAACGATTTTTTTTCAACAAATTGCGGTGATACCCAAAAGTGCCGTTCAGAGCATGTCTCGGCCCGAAAGGGTGCGTGATATAGATTTTGTCCAGATGGCTGTACCAGATATAAATCTGATCGCTGCCGGAGAACAACGCGTTGCTGGCCTGCATCTGCGCCACCTGCCAGGAAATTTTATCCGGCGGGTAATAATCGTCATCGTCAAAACACAGGATGTACTCTCCCTGCGCCATCGCATTGAGCATGTTACGTTTTTGCCCCAGTACCAGACGCGCTTCACTGTGAACATAACGCACGTTGGGCTGCGACGGGTCCGTCATCATCTCGATCAGATCGGCATTGCTGACCGGAGAATCATCCAGAATAATCAGTTCGCGTTTGTCGGCCGGATAGTCCTGGTACTGCCAGATATACAGCAGATACGGCAGGAACTCGCGTCGGTTATACGTCGGGCAGACGACGCTAACGAACGGCGTGCTGTGGACGCGTGCCGTCTGCTGACGGTGAATCAGCGTCCCCATCAGAGAACGCGAAGACGTTTTCGGGAAACCCGGTTTGTTTCTTTTCATAGCGCTTATCGTTGACGAATCAGACGTTGTTGACGCAGCCAGCACTGGGCAGAGAGTGAATCGGTCATTTTCTGTTCCCGACGGTTGATTTCAGCCTGCCGGTCAGCGCGTTTAGCGTCGAGAACCAGCTCAATGCTTTTTTCCCGCTTCGCCTCCGCCAGCAGGTTGCCCTGAATTTTTTGCGCTTCCAGGTGCGCCAGCGCCTGCTCCTGTTTTTGCCAGTCGATAATGCGTTGAATGTTATGTTTATATTTCGACTGGTTAATCATCATGGCCGCACTGTTGGCGCTCTGGGACACCAGACCCGCAGCAAGTGACGTCAGCGTATCGATATTTTTCTCAAACCGTTGGCACAGCTGGTTTTGCGATGCCAGCTTCGTGCTTAAGTCTTCTACCGCGCGGGTGCGCAGCAGGTGAAGTTGCTCAAGCGTAGAAATCAGTTTGCTCATCGTGCATTACCCTGCCTGCGCCAGGGCGCACAGATCGCTGATTGTCGGCTCAAGCAGCGCGGCATCCTGGACTTCCTGTTGTAAGAATTGATTGATCGCGGGCGAAAGGCGTACCGCTCTGTCTGCCAGCGGATCGGCGCCTGCAACGTATCCCCCCAGCGGGATCAGCGGTTTAATACTTTGGTATTCGGCATACAGCTGTTTCAGCGTGCGGGCGGCGAGCTGGTGCTCACGCTCCGTCACCTGACTCATACAGCGGCTGATAGACTGGCCGACATCAATCGCCGGATAATGCCCGGCCTCGGCAAGGTGGCGCGAAAGCACGATATGCCCGTCAAGCACCGCGCGGGCGCAGTCCACAATCGGATCTTGCTGATCGTCCCCTTCCGCCAGCACCGTATAGATCGCGGTCATCGATCCCTCGCTTTCGCTGTTTCCGGCGCTTTCAACCAGCCGCGGGATCATCCCAAACGCCGACGGCGGATAGCCTTTGGTCGCAGGCGGTTCGCCAAGCGACAGGGCGATTTCGCGCTGCGCCATCGCGTAACGCGTGAGGGAATCTACCAGCAGCAGAACGTCTTTCCCTTTATCGCGGTAATAGCCAGCAATGGTGTGGCATAACTCAGTGGCTTTAATGCGCATCAGCGGTGATTCATCCGCTGGCGCGGCGACAATCACCGACTTCGCCAGCCCTTCAGCCTGCAAAGCATTTTCAATAAACTCTTTGACTTCACGGCCTCGCTCGCCGATCAGCCCTACCACCACGACTTCCGCCCGGGTATAACGCGTGATCATGCCGAGCAGAACGCTTTTACCGACGCCGCTGCCCGCCATCAGCCCGACGCGCTGGCCTTTACCGATAGTCAGCAAGCCGTTGATGGCGCGAACGCCAACGTCCAGCGGCGCATGAACAGGCTGACGCTTAAGCGGATGCACCTGCGGAAGCTGCTGTGCTAACAGCGTATCGCCACCGAGCTTTCCTTTATTATCAAGGGGTTCGCCAAGACCGTTTACCACGCGTCCCAGCCACTGATCGCCGATCATAACCCCTTCAGTTTTGCCTGCGGGAAACACGCGGGCGCCAGCGATCAGGCCAGAGGGATGCTTGAAGGGCATCAGGTAGGTCACGTCACGATCAAAGCCAACCACCTGCGCATCCATCATCTCCTGATCGACGCTTTCAACGTGGCACATCTGCCCTACCGCCAGACGACAACCGACGCACTCCAGCAGAATGCCGTTGACCCTGACCAACCGCCCGGCGACGCGCGCCAGATCGATCTGCTCGATAGAGCGCAGCGCCTCTTCAAAATCAAGGCTGCTCATGCGGCGATTCCGGCAGCAAACTGTTTTTCAGTACATCTACGCACTGATCGAGACGGTGCTGACAGCCCACATCCATCTCCGTGGTATCGGTGATAACGCGGCACTCTCCCGGCTCCAGAGAAGGATCGGCAACCAGTCCCCACTCACGCGCTTTCTCCGGTTCGGCCTCGCTGATGCGCATAAATTCTTCGCTGTTCAGCTGAACACGCACCTGCTCCGGCTGATGCGGCAGGCTGGTCAACGCCTCTTCCACCAGCGCCAGCAGTTGCGTCGGGTGCAACGCCAGTTCACAGCGGATCACCTGGCGGGTCACTTTTTCCACCAGTTGCAGCAACTCTTCGCGGCGACGCTGCTCGTAACGATCCAGGTAGTTCTGCACCTCTGCGGTCAGGCGTTCAAACGGGGCGGCGGCGTCCAGGAACTGTTGACGCGCCTGCTGTTTACCTTCAATCAGCCCTTTGCGCATCCCTTCGTCAAAACCAAGACGAATGCCTTCCTGGTAGCCCTCTTCCCGGCCTTCTTCCATCCCCTGGGCAAACCCCCGGTTCATCCCTTCCTGGAACCCCTCTTTTACCTGTAACTGGTAGTCGGCGGGGTCCAGCGTCGGTGCGGCGTCTTCATCAGCGACAACACCGGCAGGCATCCTGCGATTACGCAAGGGCGGGAAGCGGTATAAGCGCGGCTTAACCACCGCCTGGCGGCTGGCGGTCAGGGCATCCAGCGGTAAACTCCGTTTCTTGAACATGGTTTACTCCACCGTCTGCTCGGCAAACAGTTGCACCTGAATTTCACCTTCTTCAGCCAGCTGGCGCACAACCTGCATGATCTCTTTGCGCACCTGCTCTATACGGCTAATCGGCACTGGCCCCAGGCGGGTCGTGGTGCTTTGCAGCAGCGTGACCTGGCGTTTCGGCATCACGTTAAAGATGGCCTGACGCAGAACCGGCTCCGTCCCTTTCAGGGCTACCGCCCACTCTTCGATCGGGATTTCATCCATCAGACGCTGCAACGTCACCGGCGTCTGGCGACTGAGAATGTAGAACTCGTACATCTCGTCTTTCAGATCTTCGACCACTTTCTCGTCGCGCTCGCGCAGTTGATCCAGCAGCTGTTGCTGATTGCTGGGGATACGGTTAACGATGTTGGCGGCATGTTTGAGGCCAATCACTTTTGAACCATGCTCGGAAAGCACCGCGACGCCGCGATCGATCAGTCTGTCCAGTTCGTCGATAACGTCACGATTGATGTCGTCCAGACGCGCGACGCGATAGATAATTTCATCCTGCCGTTCTTGCGGCAGAACGCTTAACACGCTGGCGGCAATATCCGGCGGCAGGAAGGCGAGAAAAACGGCCTGGAGCTGGAGATGTTCCTGCTCAATCAATGCCGCCAGTTGTGGGATATCGACCCATTGCAGGCGTGCCATACGGTAGCGAATCTCATCGCCGTAGATACCGTTGATCACGCTGCGGGCAATCTCACCGCCCAACGCTTTTTCCAGAATGCTGCGCAGATACGTGCGTGAGGCGCCGTTGATCCCGCTTTGTTCGCGGTAATCAGAGAAAAAATTGTTCATTGCCAGACGCGCCTGATGCACCTTCACATCATGGAGACGCGCCATCGTTTCGCTCAACAACATAACCTCTTCGCGGTTCAGCTTCTGCATCACCTGCGCGGCGGCCTCTTCGCCTACGCTCATCAGCAGGATCGCCGCCTGCTCCAGACGGCTGCGCCCGGCTGAGGCTGAGTGGTTTTTATCATTCCGGCTTACTGTTGCTTCGGTCATTGCTGTTGATCCATTGTTTCAGTACTTCTGCTACGCGTTCGGTTTCGCTCTGGGCCAACAGCTGGAGGAATTCCACTTTGGCTTCCAGGCCGGAGCTTTGCGGCGGCAGCAGATCTTCATTATTGTTGAACGCCGCTTTCGACAGGCTGGCGAACTCGTCATCGTTCATCACCACCCCATTGTCAGGCGCTTCCAGCTCTTTCTTCGTCGCCTCGCCATCAAGGGTGATCGGGTCGCGACGTCCAAAGCGCTGTACCAGCGGGCGAACGCCAAACAGCAATGTCAGCAAGGCCAGCAGCCCAATTCCGCCATTCTGTCCCCAGTACTGCATGGAAGGGTCCTGCCACCATTTCAGGTCTGGCATGACATCGTCTGCCGGGGCCGTGAAGGTCAGAACATCCAGCGTTAAGGCATCGCCGCGCGCTTTTTCGATACCCGCCGCGCTTTCCACCAGGCGCGTCATCGACGTCAGTTGTTCCGGCGTAATTTTCGCCAGCGCAGGAGCGGCCTGGTTCAGCACCACCGCGACACTCAGTTTTTCCAGCTTGTAACCCGGGTGGCGGATATGGCGAATATCACGATCAAACGCGTACTTACGCTGTTCCTGACTGCGGCTGGAAAGCGAGCGCGGGTCGGTGTTATTCGCGGCGTTTGCAGCGGGCGGATTGCCCTCCGCCGGGTTGGCGGGAGCCTGCGGCGTCGGGTTGACCGGACGGTTACTCAGCGAGCCGGGAATGCCAAACGCCATTTCATTGGTGGTGTTTTCCTGGCTCAGTTGTTCATCGCTGACGCGCGGATCTTTACCCAGCCGTTCCTGAGTCTCTTCCACACGGCTTAAATCTACGGTCGGCGCGACGCTGATACGGAAGTTGCCCGGCCCCACTAACGACGTCAGCAGGCTGGTGATATTTTTCGTGGTATCCTCGCGAATGCGCTGCATGACGTCATCGCCCATGCGCTTGCTCGTCATGCCGCCATCCGTGCCTTCGATGCCGTCAGACAACAAATTACCGCTCTGATCGACCACCCGCACCGCGCCAGGCTGCATACCCGGTACGCTTCCGGCCACCAGTTGAATGACAGAAGCGACCTGCTGCTCATCCAGTTTTCTGCCATAGTGCAGTTGCACCATGACCGATGCGCTGCTGGTCGGTTTATTGGTCAATACAAAGGAGCTGGACTCGTTAAGCCCAAGATGGACGCGCGCGTTTTCCACGGGGTCCAGCGCCATGATGCTCTTCGCCAGTTCCCCTTCCAGGCTACGTTTGTAACGGACATTCTGAATAAACTGGCTGCTGCCGAGCATCTCTTCTTTGTCCATCAACTCGTAGCCATCGGGCGTCGCCGCGCTGATGCCTTTTGCCGCCAGCGCCATTCGCGCCTGCGGCAGTTTGCTTTCGCTCACCAGAATCTGGCCATTGTCCGGGTTAATGCGGTAAGCGATGTTTTCTGCCCCCAGAACGTCCACCACCTGTGACACCGGCAGATGTTCCTGCGAACCATAGAGCGCGACATAACCCTGATTGCGGTTCCACAGCGACAGAATAATCGCGACCGCCAGCACCACGCCGCCCACAATCGCCATGAGCTGGGGCTTATTCAGACCGGATGGCACCGACACGGAAGGGAGACGACTTTTAATCTTAGTAAGCACGGTTAAAACCTTAGAGCGGAATATTCATTACTTCGTCCAGTGCCGTGGTGAGCTTATTACGCACCTGCATCATGGCCGAAAAAGCCACGCTGGCTTTCTGACTTTCGATCATCGCACCGGCTAAGTCGTCGCTCAGCCCCATATCAATCGCTTTTTGCTTTGCGCCTGCGCTGTGTTGAATCGCATCGACGTTATCGATAGCGTTATTCAGCGCGCCCGCAAAGGAAATCGGTTCACTGACGCCAAACGCGTTGCTGGCGGGAGCGATAGTTAAAGAGGCGTCAACCGAACCGGCTGACGCTAATGAAGCGGTTTGCTGCATTCTGTTCAGCAACGCCTGGTGTGTCGTGTTAATGCCTGCGGCAGTAATCTTATCCATTCATCAATCCTTCCTGGCCTCAGGAATAACATTCAATATCAATACCCTCGTCGCGCATGGAGGCGAGACGATAACGTAGAGCGCGTGGGGTGATGCCTAAAAACTCTGCGGTTTTGGATTTGTTGCCTTTATGGCGTTTAAGCAGATCGATGATGTACTGGTATTCCGCCAGCCGCCCGTGCAGTTTGACATCGCGGATCGACGGGTTGCCCGTCTCCTGCTCGCGATAGGCAGGCATCATTTCGATAACCGGCGCTTCAGGCTGGGAAGCGCGAACGGCCAGGCCAAAGTCGGCGGCGTGAATCTCTTCGCCGTTGCACAAAATCATGCCGCGCTGAATCACATTCTCCAGTTCACGGACATTACCCGGCCAGTCGTATCTGAGCAGGACGGTACGCGCCTCATCGCTCAGACGCAGATCGCCTTTATGAAAAGCGCGGTATTTAGTGATAAAACGCTGGGCCAATGGCAGGATGTCCTGCCTGCGTTCACGCAGCGGCGTAATATGAATAGGCACGACGGAAATACGGTAGAAAAGATCCTGGCGGAAACGGCCTTCGGCAATTTCCTGCTGCAAATCTTTATTTGTAGAAGCGATCAGGCGAATATCCAACGGAATACGCTTATGGCTTCCCAGACGTTCAACTTCCTGCTCTTGCAATACGCGCAGTAATTTTGCCTGCAACGCCAACGGCATATCGCCAATCTCATCAAGCAGCAGCGTGCCGCCATTAGCTTGCTCAAATTTACCGGCGACGCTCGCAACAGCGCCGGTAAACGCGCCTTTCTCGTAACCAAATAAAATGGCTTCCAGCATACTCTCTGGAATAGCTGCACAGTTAACGCCGACATACGGGGCGTCACTGCCGCAGGCATTCTCGTGAATGTATTTGGCGATACACTCTTTCCCTGTTCCCGTTTCGCCCGTAATCAGTACTGATACATTATACTTAGCAACGCGACGCGCTAACGACATTACGCTAACGCTGGCAGGAGAAACGGCGATAAAGCCATTTCTATTACGATCTTCGCATTCAATGATAATACTCATTTAGGTGTACCAACAGAAAAAACAAAATAAGAAATATGCTGTTCAGCCATTATTCAAAGCATCTTTTAAAAACATCACAAACCCAGTTTGTTAATGGGTTTTATAAGATGTTAATAAAAATAAACAGTTTTTTTAACTCATGAATCAGGCAACTTTCATAAAGTAAAGGCAGTATACGTAGCGAATAGGAATTGTCTTGTTTTTAATGGGTATTAAAATATTAATCTATAAAAATCAATGAATTAAAAAAGTTATTAATGAGAAAATTCCTAGAGAAATAATGGATTAATAACCCCTGGATGCTTGCAATAGCAGGGTTAAGATTGTCTAATCTACATCCTGACGTAATGTGTGAGAGTTTTCGACAGCGACGTTTCTTCTGTGTTGTTCAAGAGCGACACATAATTTTTAAAACTCAAATACCTCCAGGAAATTTTACGGTTCACGCTACACAACAACCAAAAAGTGGCGTTATTTTTCATCTAAACTTTTGGTAACCCGGAATAATCATGAACCCTGCATCACAGCGAGTCAGAATTCATCAGAGAAAGGATTTACCTTCTCTGGTAAAGCTCGACACCAGTAAACTCGGTCGGCCGTGGCACAAGTTACCCAAGTTGATGAATGACAGTTTTGACATACTTGATGCACGCCTGAGCATTTATTTTCTGAAGAAACTCCGTGTTAATGCCGCGTTGAAGTCGATGACCTTCGCAATCGACCAGCAATATAAGAATGCGCAGGTTTTTTCGACGCCTTACGGAAATGTCGCCTTTGTTATTGATCGCATCTTATTGCTGAACATCCTCCATGATTATTACGGTTTAAGTAAAGACAGCAGTCATGTTGCGCCAGATGAATCGTTGCGCGTGACAAAAACAGAAGAACGCCTGAGAAGTAAACTGGGTCAGGAACTCACGCAACTGGTGATTTGCAAAGAAACCTTTGGCGAAAATCTCGATATTAAGGTCGATTATTCAACGGTCATTAGCCACTGGTCCTGGTGCATTACCTTTACCCTCGAAGGGTACGATCACGGCTCTTTTACCATTCTGCTCGATCACCACCATGTTGATCAGATGCTGGCGATACTCCGTTCGCCAGATGCGGCCGATAGCCGCGCCGTGAAAAGCGTGCCGCTGAGCCCTGCGCAGATAGAACGGTTGTTCGACAGTCTGCCGTTAAAACTGAGCGGGCGTCTGGCCAGCCTGAACCTGACCGTCGCCCAGATTTCCGATATTAAACCCGGGGATATCATCCCCATCGCCATTAACGAACCTTTACCGGTATTTATCGGCAAAGAACAGATTTTTGAGGCTGCTATCGTTGAAGATCGTAGCAAGCTGTTTTTGTGCGATATCTATGATAAGACAACCGAGAAGCAATATGAGTGATTTGCAACACGAGCTAAGCCAGTCTCTTGACCTGGATGACCTGAACCTTAGCGATATGACGCAGGAAGACACCGTCGAAGGGAATATCCGCCTGGATTTGCAGCCTGAAACGCGCAACACCGCGATGACGGATATCCGTAAAATGGCGCTGTTTAGCCGCATTCCCGTGACGCTGACGCTGGAAGTCGCTTCCGTAAATATCTCGCTTGCTGAATTAATGTCAGTCAACAGCGATTCGGTGGTCGAACTGGACAAGATGGCGGGCGAGCCGCTGGACATTAAAGTGAACGGCATTCTGTTTGGTAAAGCAGAAGTGGTGGTGCTCAACGATAAATACGGCCTGCGAATCATTGAATTCAACGCCAAAGAACTCGGTGAGCTCACGCGATGAACCGCTTGTTTAACAGAAGCGGCATCGCTCTGCTGCTCCTGGGTCTGCTTGTCGCACAACCGGCACTGGCTGCAAATGGCGACATTACCCTCTTTAGCACCGCCGCCAACGGCGCAGGCCAGGATTACAACGTTAAAATTGAGATCCTGATCCTGATGACCCTGCTCGGCTTATTGCCGATCATGGTGCTGATGATGACCTGTTTCACCCGCTTCATTATCGTTCTGGCGATTCTGCGCCAGGCGCTCGGGCTGCAACAAAGTCCACCCAATAAAATTCTTACCGGGATTGCGCTGGCGCTGACATTGCTGGTGATGCGCCCGGTCTGGACCACGATTTATACTGACGCCATTGACCCTTTTCAAAAAGATGAAATCACGCTGAAACAGGCGCTGGCGAAGGCGGAAGTGCCGCTGAAGAACTACATGCTGGCCCAGACGAACAATAAAGCGATGGCGCAAATGATGAGCATCGCCGGGATCGAGGGCGATGCGCGCGAGCAGGATCTCACGATCGTGACTCCGGCCTATCTGCTGAGCGAACTGAAAACCGCCTTCCAGATCGGCTTTATGATCTATATCCCCTTCCTGGTGATCGACCTGATTGTCGCCAGTATCCTGATGGCAATGGGGATGATGATGCTCTCGCCGCTGATCGTCTCGCTGCCCTTTAAGCTGATGCTGTTCGTCCTGTGCGATGGCTGGACATTGATCGTCGGTACGCTGGCCTCCAGCGTTCAGGGTCTTTAGCGATGATGAACATGGACACGGCAGGCGACATCATGGCGACCGGCATCCATCTGGTGCTGCTGATTTCCGCCGTCGCCATTATTCCCAGCCTGATTGTCGGGCTGTGCGTCAGTATTTTTCAGGCCACCACGCAAATTAACGAACAGACGCTGAGCTTTCTGCCGCGACTGGTCGTCACCCTGGGCGTGCTGATCTTCGCCGGTAAGTGGATGCTGACGCAACTGGTGGATTTTACGATCCAGATCTTTCACCAGGCGGCGGCGCTGGTCGGTTAAGCGGCGATGGGAATCGATATACAGGCGCTGTTCACGCCGCTGATGGCTCTGGTGCTGCCCTTTTTCCGCATCCTGGCGTTTTTGCAGTTCGCGCCCGTGCTGGACAACCGGGCTTTTTCCCGTCGCATTAAGATTGCCGCAGCGCTGGCGCTGTCGATCATTATCACCCCCATGCTGCCCAATAATGTTGTGCTCAGCGAACTGCTTTCGATGCGCACCGTCTTGCTGATCGGCGAGCAGCTCCTGTGGGGATTCCTGTTCGGCATGGCGCTCCAGCTCGTCTTTGTCACGCTGCAAACCGCCGGGCATATTCTGTCGATGAACATGGGGCTGGGGATGGCGATGATGAACGACCCGGTCAACGGCAGCTCCACTACGGTGATTTCGCAGATCATTTATGTTTTCTGCGCACTGCTCTTTTTCATCATGGATGGGCACCTGCTGCTGGTCACGATTCTGTTCAAAGGCTTTAGCTACTGGCCTATTGGTCAGGCGATTAACCAGCCAACGCTGACGCTGATTGTTCAGGGACTGGGCTGGATTATGGCATCTGCGACGCTTATCGCGCTGCCGACGACGTTCGTCATGCTGATTGTGCAGGGCGGATTTGGCCTGCTAAACCGCGTTTCACCAACGCTGAACCTTTTCTCGCTGGGTTTTCCGATCAGTATGCTGTTTGGGTTGCTCTGTATCTCGATGATGGTGACCAACATTCCTGATCACTATCTCAATCTCACCAATGAAATACTGGCGAAGCTCGACGCCATAAGGGTGTCGTAATGTCCTCCAGCGGCGACAAAAGCGAAAAACCCACCCCCGGAAAACTGCGCAAAGCGCGTGAAAAAGGCGACCTCCCGCGCTCAAAAGATCTGACGATGGCGGCGGGACTGCTGGCGTCGTTTTTCACCCTTGCCGCATTTCTGCCCTATTACCAGCAGTTAATCCGTGAATCGTTTGCCGCTGTCGGTGAAATGGCGGGCAGGCTCGACGATCCCACGGCGCTGAATCAGTTTATGCTGCTGAACGTCTGGGTTGTACTGCGCTTTATCGCAACGCTGATTCCGATTCCGCTGTGCTGCATAGTGGCAAGCCTGGTGCCTGGCGGCTGGATTTTTACCCCCACAAAACTGAAGCCGGATTTTAAAAAGCTCAGCCCCATTAGCGGCATCAAGCGGATGTTTTCCGCCAGCCACTACACGGAAGTCGGCAAAATGCTGCTCAAGTGCGGCATTATTCTTACCGTGTTGTACATGATGGTGCATGACTCCATGCACGCTCTGCTGCACCTGCAACAGCTTTATCTTCGTCAGGCGATCGGACAAGGGTTTGCCATTTTTCGTCACGTCTTCAGCTACTTCATCGCCGTTATCGTCATTTTCGCCCTGCTGGATGTACCGCTCAGTAAGTTCATGTTCACCAAAAAAATGCGCATGACCAAACAGGAAGTGAAAGAAGAGTATAAAAACAATGACGGTAATCCACAGATTAAAGGACGCATCCGCCAGCTTCAGCGTCAGATGGCGATGGGGCAAATCGCACGAACCGTACCAACGGCAGACGTTATCATCACCAACCCGACGCATTACGCCGTTGCGCTGAAATATGATCCACAGCGTGCCGAAGCCCCTTACATCGTTGCTAAAGGAATCGACGATGTTGCGCTCTGGATCCGTGAAGTGGGCGCTAATCACAATATCGAGGTGGTGGAATTTCCGCCGCTGGCGCGGGCAGTTTATTACACCACCCGCGTTAACCAACAGATTCCCACGCAGCTTTTCCGCGCGATTGCCCACGTACTGACCTACGTCATGCAATTAAAATCCTGGCGCGAAGGCAACGTGGAACAAAAGCCCCGCCTGAACAGGCAAATCAACATTCCTCAAGAGGTACTGAAAGCCAATGGCGAACAGTAAATTGCGCAACGCGCTGAGCGTGCTCCGTCAGGGGCAAGTCGGCGTGCCTATTCTGCTTCTCTGCGTGCTGGCAATGGTTATTTTGCCGTTGTCGCCGCTGATGCTGGATATTCTGTTTACCTTTAATATCGTCCTGGCGGTCATCGTGCTGCTGGTATCGGTGAATATGCAGCGTCCGCTGGACTTTGCTATTTTCCCGACGCTGTTGCTGATCACGACGTTAATGCGCCTGACGCTGAACGTCGCCTCTACCCGCGTGGTGTTGCTGCACGGTCATGAAGGCGAAGGCGCGGCGGGTAAGGTCATTGAAGCCTTTGGTCAGGTGGTCATCGGCGGCGATTTCGTCGTCGGTTTCGTGGTGTTTATCATCCTGATGATCATCAACTTCGTGGTAGTCACCAAAGGGGCAGAACGTATTTCCGAGGTTTCCGCGCGCTTTACCCTGGATGCGTTGCCGGGTAAACAGATGGCTATCGACGCCGATCTGAACGCGGGTCTGATTAACCAGCAGCAGGCCCGAAACCGCCGACAGGAAGTATCGAAAGAAGCAGACTTCTACGGTGCGATGGACGGCGCGTCGAAGTTTGTTCGCGGTGACGCCATCGCCGGGATCATGGTGCTGATCATCAACGTGATCGGCGGTATCTGTATTGGTATTTTTAAATACGATCTCGATGCCAGCCACGCGTTCCGCCAGTACGTACTGCTGACCATTGGTGACGGTCTGGTCGCCCAGATCCCGTCGCTGCTGCTGGCGACTGCCGCAGCGATTATCGTGACCCGCGTCAGCGAAGGCAATGACGTCAGCGATGAGATTAAAATCCAGCTTCTCTCTCGCCCGAAGGTGCTCTATACCGCCGCTTTCGTGATGTTTATTCTCGCGATTGTGCCGGGAATGCCGCACATTGCCTTCCTGAGCTTCACCGCCCTGCTGCTGTTTGCCGCCTGGCGGCAGAGCAAAGCGGTGCAGCCCGCCCAGGAAGAGACGGATATGGAGGCCATCACCGAAGCCATCGCGCCGGATGCGACGCCAGGCGTCTCCTGGGAAAGCATTCCATTGGTGGAGCCCATTGGCCTGAATCTCGGCTATAAACTGGTCACGCTGGTGGATGAGTCGAAGGGCAGCCCGTTGTCACAACGTATACGCGGCGTTCGCCAGGTCATTTCCGAGCACTGCGGCGTACTGCTGCCGGAGATCCGCATCCGGGAAAACTTCCGCCTGAAACCGGCGCAATACGCGATTCATATCAACGGCATTCGTACCGCGATCGGCGAAGTCCAGGCTGAAAAACTGATGGCGATTCCCGGCACTGAATTGTACGGGGAGATCAACGGCATACTGGATACCGACCCCGCTTACGGCATGGCGATTGTCTGGATCGACCCGGAACAAAAGGCGAAAGCGCTGAATCTTGGTTATCAGGTGGTTGACTGCGCGAGCGTGGTGGCGACGCACGTCAACAAGGTCGCCCGCGAGCATCTGCCGGATCTGTTTAACTATGACGATATTACCCACCTGCATGCGCGCCTGGCGCTCCAGGCGCCAAAGCTGGCGGAGGATTTAAATGCCGCGTTTAACTACAGTCTGCTGCTGCGCATTTATCGCCAGTTATTGCTGGAGCAGATTTCACTGAAGGATATCGTCACCATCGCGTCCACATTGCTGGAAAGCGTCACCGTGACGAAAGATCCCGTGCTGCTGACCTCCGACGTGCGCTATGCTCTGCGCCGCGCCATCGTTCACACCATTAACGGCGATCGTCAACAACTCGCGGCCTACACCATCGACAGCCAGTTGGAGAATATGCTGCTGGGCGCGCTCAACCAGGCGCAGCAGGCCGGAAAAGTGGCGCTGGATAGCTTCCCTGTCGATCCGAACATTCTGACCCAGTTGCAAACGACAATGCCGATGATTTACGAGCAGATGAAGGCGAAAGGGCTGCCGCCGCTGCTGCTGGTAACGCCGCAGCTACGTCCGGTGATCTCCCGCTATGGCCGGCTGTTCGCCAGCGGGCTGCATATTCTTTCTTATAATGAAGTGCCGGATGACGCGGATCTGAACGTCGTAGGGACGCTGGCATAACCGGCAGGAGATCGACAAAGGAGATCGCGATGACGATCTCCTTTCCCATAACGACAGGTTTTATTGATCCAGGTAACGCAGTTTCCAGCCAGCGAGCGTACGCGGCATTTTCTTGATATCGTTACCTCTGGTGCTGAAGTAGTACAACTGCATTTTTCCGGCGCTGTCGCGTTCTACCCTCGCCGCCCAGATATTGCTTTGCGTGTACATAATAATGGCCGTATGGTTGTTCGCCGCGCCACGCACCCACATAGAGACGACCGTTGCGCCGATGTTATCTATATCATCCTGATAAATGTAAACGTTGGCGGTATCCACAAACTTCTGGTAATCATCCCCCACCAGCGCGCGGAAGCGCTCATCCATTTTGGGGTCGGAGAAAATTCCCAGCGAGTACAGCGTCGCCTTCGGGCGGGGATCGTGATCCGAGCGCAGATAGCGCCCATCAATAAATGCCCCCGTCGGCATCGAAATCCGGCATCCCCAGTCCGCGTTGCTGTAGACCTGAAGCGCGCCGCTTTTACGGGGGATAAACAGCAGTTTGCAATTACTGGTATCGGCAATACGTTCGACCAGCGCCATGCCGTACAGTTTTCGGGCTTCGGCCGTAAACTCATCTTTATTCAATCCCGACCAGACGCGAATATCCGTCGTGACTGACCATTCCGCGCTCCGGCTGAACTGGATCATTCCGCCACTTAAATTGGACACACTGGTGTTCCACCACAGCCCTTCCCAGTCAAAATCTGGGGCAACGTCTGAAATAGAACTGATGCCCTGATAGTAAGCGCGCTCAATGCAGCTGTCGGAGGTACACGCCTGTAGCGACTTTTCCCATTCCTGGTACTTCTTGTGAACCTGTTGAGAAGGGTTTCTGACCAACATCGTGTGATAGATAACCGTCATTGTGCTGTCCAGCCAATGAAGATTGTCGTTGTTACAAATGGTGTTTTCTAAAGGCATAGAAGCACGCTGACAGTTAACCGCATAAGCGCTGGCAGCGGAGAATGACACAAGGAGTATCAGACAGTTAATCAGGCGACCAATCATTATGAATAATCTTTAACCAATACAGAGGCTTATTTTGGCTAAATTATGTTTTATTTGCAATAAGTCACAAGATTTTATTCACATTATGAATAATCACCTCCCTGATTTAAGTTGTTGCCGGTAAATGTCGCTTGATAACAATATGTGTTCCTCATGGATTGTTAGGTTATGAAGATAGACAGTAGTAATTACATGCTTTCGACACTCTCCTCAGGTTCGTCACAAAACGATGCCAGTCGCAAACCTCTCGGCATCACGCGTAACAGCGGGCAGGCCAGTCCACAAAGCGGCTACTGGCAATTGTCCAGCACCGCGGTATCGGCTGTAGTGAACCTAAAAAAAGGGGAAATGATGCCTTATTATCAGGGCTCGCCCGTGCAATGGCAGTTAATTCAGTATGATTTAGGTAAAGAGACGCCAGTCTGAATCATCGCTATACAGCATAATTATTATGAGCGGTAATCTGTCACGCACTTGAGATAGCTTATCGTTCATATCACGCCCCCTCCCCCGCGCAGAGTCCTTCAGGATATAATGCCTATAATCAGTATGTTACGTGACAACCTGATAACCTCTGATAAAGCGGATAAAATTCGCGAATGAAAGTGGCCGGGAGAAGAAATAGCCCTGGAAGAAATCAACATTTTTAGATCGAAGATAATCAACCTGGTACTTATGCTCCACCCCTTCCGCAGTCGTTTGAATACGCATTCTTTGTGCCATCTCGACCACACAATCAACAAGTGGCGTATTTTTCCCTTCCGAAATCAGATTAATAAACATGCGACCTATTTTAATATTCTCTGGCCGCAGGCCAGTGATATAAGACAGGTTAGAAAATCCCGTGCCAAAGTCATCCAGCGACAGCCCGACATTATGAATCTTCATATAATCAATTTTATTGGAGATATCATCATTCACTTCGATCTCTCCACGCTCGGTGATTTCAAAAACAAGTTGCAGGTTCTGTTCGCGAAACACACCTGAATACGTCCCGATGAATGAATAAAAAGAGTCCTTCACCAGATGAGCATGGCTGATGTTCAGGTTAAATTTAAAACCCGGTTTAAATACCGTGACCGAGCGTTGAATATCGATAACCACCAGATCCAGTAATCCTTTCGTCAGGTCGGCAATCAACCCGGCACGTTCTGCCACCGGGATAAAGATATCGGGAGAAACAGAACCCGCTTCACAATGTTGCCAGCGGGCCAGAACTTCCGCGCCAATCACGCGGTTTGTTTTGGCGCATACAATCGGCTGGTAGTAAGGCTGGATTTCATTTCTTCTGATGGCCACCGCAAGGTGATGAGGTAATGATGCCCGATGCGATAACAGTAACCAGAGCAATATGGATGATACGAGCGCACTGGCGATAATCATCGCAATATAGCGCCATGAGTGGGCGATCACGACCAGCGCATCCCCCAGTTCGGTTTTTCGCCAGGCAATCGTATAAAGTTTGTTATAACTTTCCGCTTTTATATAGTGTGAAAAATGCGACTCCTGCAAACTCCCCGGTTTAACGCCAGAGGCGGTTAAAATTTTATCGTTCATGCGTAAAACAATACGATCGCTGAACGCCATATTTTTGATGCGCTCAACGATAATGCGCACATCAGAAGCCGCAAATATTCTTCCCGCCGGATAAGAAACATAAAGCATCATGATGAAATCATGCGGAGAGGTGATCACCCGATCAACCCTTATGCCCTGCTGTAAAGAGAGAGCAGGACTCAGGGTGTACCCTTTGTTGTAGAGTAGCGAGGAACAATAAATCGTATTGCCCTGCGTAAAGTTAAGCGACTGAAGATGCGGGTAGCGTGTGGGGATAATATTGAGCTTTTTTTCCAGTGTCGTATTACAGGGCTGACCCAGTAACGGTTGCGCCTGCGCAATCGCCAGTCGGGCATCGCCTAATACTTTATCGACGACAAAAGCCAGACTTTTGACCTCAGATTGCAGCAGCGCCTGCTTACTTTGCTGTACGCTCGTTAACTCCAGCCACAGCACGCTGGCAAATACCAGAAAAAACAGAAAGACAGAAGCTGTAAGGATTCTTTTATCTGATTTTGTTATAAACCTTAAAGACATATCAGGTCGCTTCTTTTCTACTCAGGGCACTCTGTATTCAGGCGACACAAAACCGGCCCGTCTTAAATGACAGCAATAAAAAGGATGGATACCCAATTTGCATGTAACGACGACGTTCTGCGATGCCAGAATAGTCACGCCATAAATTATTTTATCCGGTGACAGTCCTCGCGCCATACGGACAAAGCGTGAATACGCACCGCTGCTGTCGCGCACAGTGATTGATGGTAACAACGCCATTTCCCGGGCAATCAATTCGGTTATGAAAAGAGGCCCATAACGCATTGCTGTAGGGGAAAACGTGCAGGATTTTGATGTTTCTTTTTTTCCCGTTCGCCAGGACGCCTGAATCCTCCGGGGAGATAACGGAACCTGTGCGTAAAAAATAATCGCCCTTATACCACAGAATGAACTTAAGATTTTCCGCTCCGCTGGTCAGCGCAAAGGCGGTTCCCGTTGTCGGGCACACCAGGTTATTTTCGACGCTCCACTCCATAACAAACTCCTTTTGTTGTATGTTCGTCCATTAACGCCCTAAGAGAATTACTAATACTCTGCCTCATGTCTAACAGAAATAAGAAAAATCAAAAACCTTACGCTTGAACAGAAAACAAATACTTTATTTACACATTGACAAGGCGATCTAATTTGACTTAATGAAACATATCAGCTAACTCTGCATCTATTTTTTAAAATATCAACAGAATTTATATCAATCACACAACATAAGATTTAAGTACAGGCCGGATTGTGTCGCAATGGTACTCAGGCAATTTGAGCAAAATAACAAATGAAGGAGTCTGATGTATGGATATAATATTTATTATCTCCTTAATCATAATTGGCTGCATCCTGGCGCTGTCTGGAGGATGGATACTCATTCTGAAAGCCGAAGCTAAAATAGAACAAAAAATAATGGATGGGCTGGAACTCAAAAGGAAAGAGGATCAGAATAATAAAATTCTGCAAAAATATGAGGAGCTGTTAGCAATGGAAATCGAATGGCATACGTATCGAATATCCACCATTGAGTTTTTCATTACAAAAGTGAAGAGTAAAAGCGCCACGGAAACGCCGATAACACAACCGACAATAAGCGGCGACAGCAAACTTTACTCCAAAATAAAAGCATTAATATCTATTTACTTTCCGCATCTACAGGATGATTATAATACGCTGTGTAAAGTTTCAAACTGCTCTATCTATTTTGACTTTATCTACGGCAGATGTACCAGCAGCAATAAAGTCATTACCACACTGACAGAAAAGCGAGCGCAATTTAAATCGCTGTCTACGGAATTTCAAAACAAAATCCGAAAAGAAGTCACCATTACATGATACGTGATTCACACCCGATGCGGGGCTGAGTCACCGGCAAAGGAATCGCCCTGAAGATAGAGACTGGCGAAGAATGCAGCACATCGTCAGTCATCTCTTCAGGCTGTTTATCTCTTTACGAGGCAGCGCGTAATTGCAGGTCGGTCAGGCAAGTCTGACTGTCATTCGCGGTTTTAAACGAATAAGCCGCTTTTTTCCCCTCATGACTGATTTCAATCATCCCCTCAGTGTTACGCGGCAGCCATAACCCGATAAAACCATTCTGATAACTTTTCATTTTCTTATGTATCAACACCGTACCGTTCCGATCTGTCACGTTCACATCAAACCAGGTGTCCGGCATTTCTCCCTGGCAACCTGAAAGACTGTGGTTAAAACAGGGATGGGTTTGATATTCATAAGGCGCCAGCGAGAGATAAAATTTCTCACCCAGCGGAAAGGTGTACGTTTCGCCATTCGCCGACAGTTTCAGATCCGTGCTGGTCACAGAAGCGGTATACGGTAAAGGACGCGCCTGAGGGTTTTGATCGATAGCATCCACCATTTGCTCAACCGATTTTCCCGCCAGCCCGCGTTCAGCCAAAAACGCCGTTTCCTGCGTCGATGCCATTGAGATATTACTTAGTGCAATAAATAATAATAAAGACTGAATGATTTTCGGCATAATTATTATCCTTGTACGAATTGTGTTTCACAATTATACGTCTTTTCAGGAAGAAGAAGACAAGCGCACATCAGGTAAAGTTTAGAAAAGATCTGTATGAGCGTGCTAAATAAGCAAAAAAATGAAAGACATGCAGTCTAATAAAAAAGAGTTCAAGTGACCATATCACAATTATGAACTTTTCCCTGTAAAATATATGTTATATAAACAACTAACTGATAACATGTCAACACTGATAAAAGCGTAATACATCAATGTAAACAGAACCGCCTGAGTCCAGAGTCTCATTTATTCTCTCCGGTACATTGTCCTTGCATCTTAAATCCAATGAGAAAAAATAATAATCTTGACAAGATAATTACACAGCATAAATATGAGCAACAAGAAATAAAGGCATAACCTTATAAGCATAAGGAACATTTATGAAAAGGGAACTGTTAAACATAAAAAAAACAGGAAGAAATAAAATAGACCACGACCTTAACTTAAAAATTAATGTCTTTAAAACGTTGCGACAAGAAAATGTCCTGATGAAGGATTATATTAATCTGCTGGAAAACAGAATTATTTTTCTGGAAGGCGTCATTCTGGAGAAAACGAAGAACAAATCATAAGATTCTATTATACAGGCAGGGATGTCTGACTCCGTGTGCCTTGTCGCATAAGTGACTCTATTTATGCGACCTTTTTTTAAACCACATTCGTACCATGACCAAAACGCAGATAGAACTGCCCTGGCGTCATTCCCATAAAACGCCTGAACACGGCAATAAATGCACTCACATTCTCATAACCCGCTAATTGCGCGGCAAGGCTGACAGGCTCTCCGCGCAGTAAATATTCCAGCGACAAAATGACTTTCGCTTTTTGCTTCCACTGACCGAATGTTAATCCCGTCTGCTGTATAAAAAGGCGGCTCAACGTCCTGACGCTCAGCCCGGCCTGTTTCGCCAGCTCTGCCTGACTCAGCGTACAGGCCCTGTCGGCCAGTATTTTTTGCGCAATCTGTCTGACCCTTCTGTCGTCGGGAAGGATCAATAGTGAAGAGAGCGCATCAGCATAGCGAATCTCATCGACCATAACCTGCAACAGGTGGGCCAGCCGCTCTGAAGGCTCTCCGATGGTTCCCTCCCCACAAATTTTCTCAAGCAACAGCAGTAAAAAAGGCGACGCTGCCCGAACGCACGGTGAGGAGGGAAAGACCCCGCAAAATTCCGCGCTGAAGTGCAGACTGGCGCCATATGCACTCACCGGCATCCACGCGCAATGGGGTAACGACGGCGGAATCCACCCTACCGAACCGGGCGTCAACGCCCACTGCCCTTGCTCCGTTTCGACCATCACCATGCCACGCGTGATCCAGTACAACTGCCCGCCAGGGTGATGGTGCCACTGAGTCGTATGCTTAGAGGAGTGATGTAAAGGTTGAATACTTTCTATCATCATGGCCGATTTAACGTATTTATTGTCTTACTACGGTTACTTTGCCGCTTCAGTCTGAGGGTAATCTTCCCTGTACGCAATCACGATGAGGAAGAGAACATTGGAAAATATGATGCAACGCATTGCTCAGGCGCTTGATGCCGTTATTTCCCGGCCCGGGCACGATGAACACACTATCGAATTATTTTTCACGCCCGATTATCGCCAGACGGTAAATGGCATCGACCTTGATTACGATAACTTCGTCGCGCACATGGCAAAACTAAAACAGGTTACTCGTACCATGAAGGTGAACATTCTGGCCATCGCTCAGCAGGGCAATCACGTTCTGACCCATCACCTGGTGACCGTCATCAAAACGAACGGCGAACAGGCACAAACCGAAGTCTTTGCCTGTTTCACATTAGAAAATGGCCGTATTGCTGCCTGTCAGGAATTAACCCGGTTAATCAGCGGCGCCGAAGAAGATAAAATGCTGGGAAGTCTGCGGTGATCGGGAGCGAATTAAGGGACAGATAAAGGCCGGAATGCAACGACAGAACGCAGCCCCGCCTATAAAAATACGGAGTTTGCGGTATATAACAGTCCCCATATGGCAAAGCCGTACACTCTGCTCCCCTGCCATTGCACTATTTAGTTAGCGTCAGTGCGTACCTGTAAGAATAAGCAGCAATCCCCCTCCACTCTCCTTTTTATTAAAACGCCATTTTATATTGCATGCCTGGGCGTTTTTATCCCTTTTGCTCATCCTCTTCACCCACTTTCATTTTAATAAATCTTATTAATTAAAATAATCCACCCTGAATAATGAAACAAAAATAAAACAAACAAAGAACATTTAACTACTTTTCTTTATAAATATAACATTAGCGCGCAAAATATTCTCTTTTTTTGTCGTTACCTGATTGTGTAAATCAATATTACTGAATGTAAGCATCAGATTTTTTCCATTTTACCTTTCGTTTTATAAGAATTTTAAAATTTAAAGTTACATCTCAGTTACACGATCAGTGCCATATGCTGATAAACAAGAAAAAAAACCAAAACAGCAGACTAATACACTTAATTTAAGTAAATTCTTAAACTGATATTTTAAGATTGTGTTACATCAATTAGGATCATCACCTAACCTGATGGAAATAATGATGCAGGCTCCATTTTTCCGTTTTCAGGGATTTTACGGATGTAGACAGCAAGACCAGGACGGTTTTGTGACATGAAATGTTCGTCCCCAGGACGGGAGCAAACATACTGGAGTTAATATCAATGAAAAAGCTCGCTATCTCTTCTTTCGTTATCGCGTCATCCTTTGCAGCCTTTAATGTCAGCGCTGCAACCGAGGCTTCTGGCGGTACTATCACCTTTACCGGCCAGGTTACTGATACAACCTGTACAATTAACGGCGGAAACTCTGCTGACCTGACGATTCCATTAGATCCCATCGCCGTTAGCGATGCATCTACCGCAGGTCTGATCCAGAAAAACCGTAAACAATTTACTCTGGAATTTACCGGCTGTACTTCTGCTTCCCTGGGGCAGGACGATGGCGCGGGAAATAAAAATACCCTGAATCTGATCCTGAGTTCAGACAGTATTTCTAACGATGGTCTGTATCTGAACAACACACAGTTGAGAACCGACGGCACGAAGAAAAACGTGGGTATCGCACTCAGCACGCTGGCCAATAGCCAGACGCCGCTGAACCTGCATACTAACCTTGATACGAATGTTGAAGGTGATAGCGCCACTGTCGATCTGTATGCGAACTACTATAAAGTCGGTTCAGACGCTGCCGATACCGGTGCCGTTAACACCATGCTGACTTATACCGTCGCGTATTTATAAGCAACGGGTTAATTTACTCATATAAATAAAGAGCCTGATCCGTCATTATTGACTTATTGTATTCGCGAATTATTTTCACCTTCTGGTGAGGTATTCTTATACCTGCAATTCAGGAGGGAAGAGAGAAAATAAACGCGACCAGGTATATTGATTAGATTAGGCTCTCTTTTTTCAGGTTAATATGAAACGTTCTCTCATTTTTCTAACGCTTATTGCCTTCAGCTTTAGCAGTCTGGCGAATGTTATTATTAGCAATACCAGGGTTATCTATCCTGAAGAACAAAAAGAAACAACGGTTCAGCTGATTAACCGTGGCAACAGTCCGGCGTTAATTCAGGCCTGGATAGACGAAGGTAATCCAGACTCTACGCCAGAAACCGCTCAGGTTCCCTTTTTGCTGACGCCGCCAGTGGTGAAAGTTGAAGGCGGTAGCGGCCAGCAGCTGCGCATTCGCTATACCGGTTCAGCCAACGCGCTGCCTCAGGACAGGGAGTCCGTTTATTACCTGAATGTGCTGGATATTCCGCCAAAACAGGAAAATCTTGATGGCAAAAACACGATGCAAATCGCCATTAAGTCACGCATCAAATTATTTTATCGCCCGACCGAACTCACGATTCCGGCCAGCGATTTACATAAGTATTTATCGTTTAGCGCGCAGGGTAATCAACTTGTCGCCACAAACCGGGCTCCTTATTTCGCATCGATTGCCACAATGAGTTCACGAGGTAAATCTCTTACTGGCGAACCTAAAATGATTGCGCCATTGTCAACACTGACAATACCCACGACAGGGGCGGTTTTATCGGGGCAGGCTTTGGATATTCTGTTAGTTGATGATTACGGTTCATATCAAAAATATTCATTCACCACAAAATAATATAATAATGTCCAAATGAATGGGGATGGCAATGGCTGGTAAAAAGAGTCAATACGCATGTTTATTGCCAATACTGGCGATGATGTCTATTTATAGTCGGGCGTATGCCGTGGCTTTCAATACTGACTTTTTAGCCGGTGACTCTAAAAATGCCGATATGTCGCGTTTTTATCGTGCCTATGCGCTTCCTCCTGGTGAATACCCGTTTGATGTTTTTATTAACGAGGAGTGGAAAGGCCGCCTTCCCGTTTATATCACGGATGAAGGAACGTTTTTCCAGCATGAGAATATTGCCCAGCTTGGGCTTCTTCCCTCAATAGTCCCTGCCGCAAATAGCGCCAGCGAGCGAGTGGATGTGAATACGTTACTGCACGGAGGCAGTATGAAAGTCAATGCGGCCGATATGTCGCTGCGTCTGACCATTCCCCAGGCGTATATTCGCCAGACGCTGCGCGGCTATGTCGATCCTGTCTTTTGGGATGAAGGCATTCCGGCGCTGATGCTGGGATACAATGCCAACTATAACTACAACGAAGCCAAAGGCGGCGGACGCAATCAGGAAAACGCCTATTTCCAGTTAAACAGCGGGCTGAATGCGTTTGGCTGGCAATTTCGCGATAGTTCCAGCTATAACAAAAGCAAGGGCGTGGAAGGATCATGGACAAACAATACACGCTACGTTGAGCGCGGGATCGCTGCGCTTAAATCGATCATCCGCATGGGTGACAGCTATTCCAGCAACGATCTTTTTGACTCTTTGCGTTTTCGCGGCGTCAGCATGGGCACGGATATGCGCATGTTACCCGATTCTCAGCAGGGCTTTTCCCCGATTGTACGCGGCGTCGCACAGTCTAACGCGCTGGTTAAAATTAGTCAGAACGGGCAGGTTATTTATCAGAAAAACGTGTCGCCTGGCCCATTTGAAATTGCGGATATCCTTCCTACCGGCTCAGGCGGCGATCTGAATGTCGAAGTCATTGAAGCAGACGGGCGCACCAGCAGTTTCATCGTCCCCTTTTCTTCGGTGCCAAACATGCTGCAAGAAGGGATTGGGAAATATGGTCTGTTGCTGGGGGAAGCGCGCACGGAAGAAAGCCGCTATCGCCCCCAGTTTGCCCAGGGCAGCTATCAATACGGGATCAATAACCTGATCACCGGTTATACCGGGGTAATTTACAGCGAAGACTATAACGCGTTTCTTCTCGGAAGCGGCCTTAATCTCCCGTTTGGCGCGCTGTCTTTTGACGTCACACAGTCACAAACGCAAATTCCGGCAGATAAAAAAGTCCGTGGGCAAAGTTACAAAGTCGCCTTTAGCCGTTTCTTCAATGTCACCGGGACGAACTTTGCGCTGGCGGCGTATCGCTATTCCACGAAAAACTATTACAGCTTCAATGATGCAATCGCTTTGCACAACTGGCAAAAAGAGAACGCTGACAGCCCTAATGCCAGATATATGCGCCAGAAAAACACCTTTAATATCAACCTGAGCCAGTCTCTGGGTGAGGAACTGGGTTCCCTTTACTTATCAGGAACCTGGCGGGACTACTGGAATGGTCATGGCACAACAAAAGAGTATCAACTGGGGTATTCCAACCACGTTGGCGCCGTAAGTTATACCCTCTCAGCCAGTAGCATGCGTAACGATAATCAGCGCGAAGAACGACGTTATTACCTCACGTTCTCGGTGCCCCTGAGTCTCTTTGAACGGCCCGTTTTCCTCAACAGCAGCGTTACATTTAATCGTGACGGCTATTCCGACACGAACGTGGGGATCAGCGGAACCGCAGGCGAATTTAATCAGGCGACCTATAGCGTCAGCGGCAGCAACCGTCGCGGTGGAAATAACTCGGCCAGCAGCAGCCTGAGCTATCGCACTGCGTTTACCACCTTAAACGGCAGCTATAGCGAGTCAGGAGACTATCGTCAGATCGGCGCGGGAGCCAGCGGTAGCCTGGTGGCTTATCGGGGCGGCCTGCTGACGTCCAGCCAGTTGGGCGATACCTTCGCAATTATCGACGCGCCAGGCGCTCAAGGGGCCACGCTGGGCGGCGACGGCACACGCACCACGAATACCGCCGGGAAAGCGTTGGTTCCTTACCTGTCCCCGTACCGTAAAAACCGAATCCAGTTAGATACCACCCATATGAAGGAAGGCGTTGAGCTAAAAGGCAATATCCAGGAAGTGGTGCCTTATGCGGGTTCCGTCACCTATGTGCGCTTCGATACCGACCAACGGCGGCAGTTCATGTTGCCAGCACGGGCCGTTAACGGGCGCCCTCTCCCCTTCGGCACCGAAATTTTTGACGATGCTGGCGCCAGCGTCGGATATGTCGCCCAGGGAGGAATGTTGTACCTGAAAACGGAACAGCTCCCGTCACGTTTACATATCAAAACCAGCAGTGACGGCCGCCAAAGCTGTGTTATTAGCCAGCCGACCCACGATGGTCAGATAAATATTTGCCGCTAATGGCAGGAGCAGAGGATGAAAATCACTATACGTACAATAACGTTAATTCTTGCCTGGCTACTGGGATCGATAAGCTATGGCGTACAGGCCTCCTGTAAAAGCGATTCCGGCGCGCAAAAAGAGAGCAATCTGGTGCTCAACCTGGATTCACTTTCCCTCAGCAGCGAAACCACAGGTTCGCAGAACCTGTCGCTGTCATCCGGTACGTTTAGCTGTAGTGGCGAATGGATTGGTTATGTTAACCGTGTTGCTATTATCTCTGAAATGGCCAACAGCACGGCCTATATCAATTATGGTAACTATGTATTGCAATTCACCATCGGCAATATTGTACCCACGAAAAAAGACTATAGTCGCTCTGGAGAAAGTCATATTCCCGGTACTTCGCTGAATAACGTGGTCTATACCTATAAGGCTAAGTTACTCAAAAGCGTACCGAGCGGCGCCAACCCGGCCTATGTCTATAACGTTGGCCCGGACGCAACCAGTATTACTCTTGCTCACGCTATATCCGTTGTTGATGCTTCAGGTATCGATTTCTGGTTTCCCGGCGTTAATTTAGCCGAATTCATTAAATGGATATTAGGCCTTATCGGTTCTGACGAAGAGAAACGCCTGTTCTACCAGAATATCACGATCAATTATCGTCCTCATGTCAGCACCTGTAGCATCCCGGATACGACGGTCACGCTACCGGAAACCGATCTTACCAGCCTGATATCCGCAGGAAAGGAAGCGCAGTTTTATGAAAACTTCACTCTGCATGCCGAATGCAGCGATCTGTTAGAAGGCATGAGCACACGCACCATTCAGTTTTATCTCAGTAGCGCCAGCGTCGATACGGATAAATACACCCTGAAAAACACCCAAGGAACGGCAAGGAATATTGGGGTGCGAATTATGCGTGCCGATACCAGTAAAAAAATTGCCATCAGCCAGACAGAGCTTACCGCAGGTAATATTACCAGCGAGTATGAACTCTATAAGATTGCACAGTGGGGAAGCAATTTTGATATTCCACTGAGAGCATATTATTACATCTATGGTGCAAAACCGACGGAAGGCAGAATACAAACCACGGCGAAAGTAAACATCATTTACCCATGATAAAAGGCGAGAAACAGAATAGTCATCTACTGAAATAATCAGAAGCCTCAACAAAAAAAGAAAGACATTTATACACAAAATCATTTGAGAAGCATCGAGACGGCAAGTGAATGAGCCCCCAGGAGCGTACACGTAGTACGTGACCGGGGTGAATGAGCGCAGCCAACAAAGAGGCAGCCTGAAGGATGAAGTGTATATCAACGCCTTATCATGGTGTGTTTTAATAGCATCACTATTATTTTCTTATTTTATAAATAGTTACAGTTAAATTTTACATCTTGTCATTATTGTAAACGATATGCGGATCGAAAAATATAATGCGTACACTACAGAACGATCAATTTCTTTATCTCAGCAGTGAGGACTCATCCTGTAATCCTTCCACTGCAAGATTTGATTTAGTCATGATAGAAAACTCTGTCAAGTCATTAAATAGCGTTACGCAGCCGCTCCATTCAACGTTAATTATTGATACCGATAACTATATGATTAATTTTCTTTGCAAACACCTGATCAACCCTTTGGTACTACACACCAGCCCGACATTCAGAGAAGCAAAATACAAAATAGAAAACCATATTATTGATAATATCGTCATGGAAGTTTTTACGCTGGAGGAGAGTGCGCTGGAGGCGCTTAATTTCATTTATGATATGCAGATAAACTATCCTGGCATTCGCTTAACGGTGTTTACTTTTACGCGTAACAGTTACCTGCTTCAGGTTTTGCGAAGTTTTCATTATATCAATATCGTTTCTAAGTATGAACCCATGTCCGAGCTTAATCATGCCGTTCATGCCTGCTGGCTGGATGAGGCTTTTTACAGCCAGTACATTAACGATCTCATGGCTGAAATAGAACAGCCGGATTCTTTTGACGACATTGAATGGACCGTTCTGACCGAACTGGCCCACAGCACGCCTACCCATGATATCGCAAAAATAATAAATAAACGCTATCACACGCTTTTTTACTACATCAAAAAGATCAATAAAAAGCTGCATCTAAGCACTAAAAATGAACACATAAAAATGCTGAAAGCGATAAACAGTAATCCACTAAAAAGTGCAAGCATATCTTATCGCGACCGATTTAATTAATCCCAGAAAAACCCAATGCACCGTTTATAATTAAAAAGGATATGCCATTATTATGAAACTCATGTGCCGTATCGAACCTATCATTCATGTCCAGACCGGTAGACGGATTGGCGGTGAGGTGCTCTGCCAGCCGGAAGGGGCAGATCCAGAGCTATTTTTCCGCTCTGTTTCGCCAGAACTCCTGTCACATATTGTTCAGGAACAGATATGCACGGGAGTAGCAAATCAGCACGATCGCAATGGCATTTTATTTTTGAATATTACGATTCCATTGCTTATGAATCTGGTGTGGCTCAGATCGATTCTTGCCATGTTACCCGGCCCAAAGGTTATTGAAATTGATTGCCAGCAAAGCGAGTCTTATTTTCCGCGACTTGTGCCACATATTGATGCAATTCTGACCCTAATGCGCGCTTTTAATACTCAACTTTGGCTGGACGATCTCTATGTCAGGCATATTCCGTTAATTGCGCAACTCCCCTTTCGCTTTGATGGGATTAAAATTGATAAACATGAACTCTGGAGAATATCCGCTGAACAGGATACCCCAGCAATGACAACGCTGGTAAAGCAGGTGGAATATCTGACGGATCATGTTCTGGTGGAAGGCGTTGAAAATGAATACCAGCACCGCTTTATTTCGGAGAGCGACGTACATTATGCCCAGGGATTTCTCTGGCCCGTTGATGAGCGAGAATCATTCGTAATAACGATTTAAATATTAAGGAAACCAGCATATTTCAAATATAAAAAAGGGATTCAAATGAAGTCGAAAATAGTGATAGTGTCTGATGACGTCTATTATCTGACGGGTATATCGAAAGGGATGAAAGAGTCAGGTACGCGTGTTGAGAGCATTTTTTTAAGCGATGCTGGCGAGTTTGAACGTTTCACGCTAACCACCTCTTTTTCGCTATCAAAAGATACCGTTGTGTTGCTCTCCGTCAGAGAGCCGGGTTTACTCGACAGGTTAATAACCTTTTTCTTTAGTAAGGTTACGCTGTGCATATCACCGTCAGGCCTGCATTCCCGTCGCCATTTCTTTTGCCAGCACGGTGTATATTACTTCAATAAAAACAAAACATTATCAGAATTAAACGATATTCTGATAGCTATTTCAAATAGAAAAAATACGGAAAGTAACACCATCACTGACAAAGAGTTTTTTATTCTCAGCGAGTTAGTCCGCGCCGGGAATGTGAAACGAATGTACAGCGCAATAAACATCTCTGAAAAAACGGTCTCTTACTACAAGAGGTCGGCATTAAAAAAGATGGGATTACTGAGCAGCCAAAATTACTTATGTATCCACCCGGCGCTCTCCGCTGTTAAGACCATTCAACGGCACTGAGCCCCGTCTGAAACTTGTCTGACGATGCTGGTACGAGGAGAAGTCAGCCAAATAGTAAACATTTAAAGTTTCGTTATAAGAAAGAACGAATCCCTATTTCATGCGCCGTCAATATGCTGCTAGCTTCGCTGGTTTGTATATACAAGTAAATTCATGCATTTCTTTGCGGGGAAACGGGGATGAGCATAAAAAACAAACTGGCAGCCTCCTGGCTGGCGCTGGGGTTGTTCGCAGCGCAGGCGCAGGCAGCGGATTTCGTTGTGGGCAGCAAAAACTTTACCGAACAATATATTCTGGCGGAAATCTATGCCCAGGCACTGGAGCAATCTGGTCTTTCCGTTGAACGCAAAACAAACCTGGGCGGGACGTTAATCGCCCACGCCGCGCTGCTGAAAGGCGAAATTGATATGTACCCGGAATATACAGGTACGGCGCTCAGCGCAGTGGTCAAAGGAAAGCCCTCCTCCGATGCCGCACAGGTGTTTAAGCAGGTCAGCGACGCCTACCAACAGCAATATCATCTCACCTGGCTGCAACCAGCCCGCGTGAACAACGGCTACGCACTGCTGGTGAGCAAACAAACCGCCGAGAAATACCACCTGAAAACGCTCTCCGACCTCGCCAAAGCCGCGCCGGAACTGACCATCGGCGCAGGTGCGGAGTTTGGCGACCGTCAGGACGGCCTGAAAGGGCTGGAGCAGACCTACGGCATTAAATTTAAAGCCTTCCGCCAGTTTGCCAAAGTCGGCCTGCGCTACGACGCCCTTGCTGCCGGGCAAATAGACGTCGCAAACGGCTTCGCAACCGACTGGCAAATCGCGGAAAACCAGTATGTCGCACTGGAAGACGATAAACACCTCTTTCCTCCCTACGAAGTTGCGCCGGTCGTGCGCGATACAGCACTACAGGCACATCCCCAGGTTCGCGACATTTTAAATAACATCAGCCAGTTGCTTGATAACGCCACGATGCAAAAACTGAATGCGGAAGTGGAAAAGAATAAAGAAGAACCGCGCGATGTGGCGGAAGACTTTTTGCGCGCAAAAGGCGTAATTAAATAGGGTACGACCGTGGCAACGACACTTTTTCTGGGCGACGCGCCGCTCACGCTTGATGACGTGCGAGCTGTCGCTGACTGCGGCCAGACTGTCGCGCTGGGGGCGCAGGCGCAGCAGGCCATCAGCGCGTCCTTTGATTTTCTGCTGCACAGCATCAGCGCCGGAAAGCATATCTATGGCGTCACCACCGGGCTTGGCGCTAACGTCGATACGACGCTACTGCACACGCAAAATGACCGTCACGATGAGGATCTGCTACAGGCGATTCAGCGACGAATCCCGCTGGCGCGGGCGGTCGGTGTCGGCCAGCAGGCAACGCCCGCACAGGTTCGCGCGATCATGCTGGCGCGTCTTGCGGGTTTCGTGCAGGGCGCATCGGGTATTTCTCTGCCCGTGGCGCAGACGCTGCTGGCCTTTATCAACGAAGGCATCCATCCGCGCGTTCCGCTTATCGGATCTATCGGCGAAGCGGATCTCGCGCCGCTGGCGCATATCGGACGCGCGCTCATCGGCGATGGCGAAGCGGAATATCAGGGTACGGTGGCGCCAGTCTCCGCACTGCTGAACCAGACGGGTCTGACGCCTGCGCCGCTTCGTGGAAAAGACGGGCTGGCGCTGGTGTCGTCTAACGCCGCCAGCGTCGGCCTAGCCGCGCTGCTGCTGCACGACGCCGCCCGGCTTATGAACGCCCACGCGGGCGCTATCGCGCTCTCGTTTGAAGCGTTTCGCGCTAATATCTCGCCGCTGACGCCCTGGGCGGCGCGGATGCGCCCCGCACCACAACAGGCTAAGACCGCCTCGTATCTGCTGGCGCTGCTGGAAGGCAGCCCGCTACTCCAGCCCGGCAACGCGCGTTCGTTGCAGGATCCGCTCAGCTTCCGCTGCGTCGCGCCGGTGCTGGCCTGCGTTTGCCACGCCTGGCTGAATGCCCGCGCGGCGGTGGAACTGGAACTCAACAGCGCCGACGACAATCCCGGCCTGCTGGCTGAGTCTGAACAAGTCCTGGCAAATGCCAATTTTGATGCCACGCATCTGGCGCTGGCGCTGGAAAGCCTCGGGCTGGCTCTCGCCCGCCATGCCGCATGCAGCGGCGAACGCATCATGAAACTGATGTCACCCGCCGCCAGCGGCCTGCCGCGTTTTCTCACCCGCCACGCCGGGCAGACAGGCTTCGCCACGCTGCAAAAAACGGTTTCCGCGCTGGTCAGCGATATCGCCCATCATGCCCAGCCGCTCTCCCCGCTGACGATGCCGGTAGCCGATCGGATTGAAGATTACGCCTCGCAGGCAATGGGGGTGGTCGCCAAAACCACACGACTACTGGAAAGCCTGCGCTATCTGGTGGCCATTGAACTGCTGGTCGCCGCGCAGGCGCTGGATCTTCAGGCGTCGCCACGGCCAGGACGCTATGCAACGGCATTACACGACAAGATTCGCGCTCGGGTGGCGCCGCTGGATGAAGATCGCGCCAGCGCTGGCGATATTTCCGTTCTGGCCGACGCAATAATGCAGCCGGAATGGCTTGCAGGCCAGGCCGTATTGCTGGAGACCTCCTGATGCGCTGGGCGACGCGACACTATGACGACATTCTGCTGGCGCTCTGGCAGCATCTGGTACTGGTCGGCACCGCAATGCTGATGGCGTTCGCTATTTCACTGTTTCTCGGCATTACCACCGCCCGCCGCCCGCGACTGTATGCGCTGGTGATGGCGGTCACCGGTATGATTTTTTCCATTCCAGGGCTGGCGCTATTCGCACTGCTCATCCCGTGGCTCGGCATCGGAATGCTCCCGGCGATTGTCGGGCTGACAGCCTATGCGCTGATGATCCTGACCCGCAATATTGCCACCGGTTTTCATGCCATTCCGCTGGACGTCCGCGAAGCGGCGCGCGGAATGGGATATGGCGCCTGGCGCAATCTGCGCGAAGTGGAACTGCCGCTGGCGCTACCGTTCATCATCACCGGACTGCGCATTGCCACCACCACGCTTATCGGCATCGCTACGGTCGCGGCATATATCAACGCCGGTGGACTTGGCGCGATTATTCTCGCCGGGCTGGATCAGCGCTATCCAGAGAAAATATTTATCGGCGGCGGCCTGACGTCACTGCTGGCGATCGGCGCGGATCTGTTTTTTGTCCGGCTACAGCGGCGCGTTTTACAGGGGAGAGACCAATGATAATCCAGGCATGGCTATGGGTGCTGGATAACCAGCCGCTGTTCTGGCAGGCAGTGTGGCAGCATCTGATGATGTGCGGGCTGGCGCTCAGCATCGCCCTGATTATTGCTATCCCGACGGGCGTGCTGATCGCGAACATCCCTCGCCTCGCTTTTATCATCACCAGCGGCGCCAGCACGCTGCGGACGATCCCAAGTCTGGCGATCCTTGCGGCGGTCATGCCGTTTCTCGGTATTGGCCTGCTGCCTTCAGTCGTCGCGCTGGTGGTGCTGGCCGTGCCGCCGATTTTGCTCAACACCTGCACCAGCATTCAGTCCGTGAACCCGGATACGCTCTCAGCGGCGCACGGCATGGGGCTGACGCCCTGGCAGGTCACAGGCAAAATCGTACTGCCTCTGGCGGCTCCCGGCATTCTCGCCGGCTGCCGTACCGCCGCCGTACAGGTTGTCGGCGGCGCGGCTCTGGCGTCATTTATCGGTGGCGGCGGTCTGGGGGATTTTGTCACCACCGGCATTGCCATCATGGACATGTCGCGCCTGCTGGTCGGCGCGGTGCCGATTATTCTGCTCGCTGTGGCTATCGAAGCGCTTTTCGCCCTGCTTGAGCGCCTGTTTTCTCAGCCGACGTAAAGGGCTAATACAATGATTACACTGGAAAATATTAGCAAAATTTATCCTGGCTCGCCGCGTAAAGCGCTTGACGATCTCTCCATGACGTTTGAAGAGGGAACCACCACGGCCCTGATTGGCCCTTCCGGCTGCGGTAAAACCACCACCATGCGCTTAATCAACCGGCTGGAACAACCCACTTCCGGGCGTGTCCGGGTAAACGGGCGCGACGTCGCAACGGAAGATCCGGTGATGCTGCGTCGGCATATCGGCTACGTTATTCAGAACGTCGGACTGTTCCCGCATATGACCGTCGCGGACAACATTGCCACGGTGCCGCGCCTGCTGGACTGGAGCGCCTCGCGTATTCAGGCGCGAGTGGAAACATTACTGGAACTGGTCGGGCTGGATGCCCGGCAATACGCCAACCGATTTCCTGCCGCGCTTTCCGGTGGTCAGCGGCAACGGGTCGGCGTTGCCCGCGCACTGGCGGCGGACCCGCCGGTCATGCTGATGGATGAACCGTTCGGCGCCATCGATCCGCTGGTTCGCGGGCGATTACAGACCGAGTTTAAGCAGATTCTGCAACGCGTGAAAAAGACGGTGATTATCGTCACTCACGATCTTGATGAGGCCATCAAAATGGGCGATCGCATCGCCATTATGCGCGAAGGACGCCTGTGCCAGTATGCCCCGCCCGCTGAAGTGCTCTCGGCCCCGGCGGATGAGTTCGTCGCGGCTTTTGTCGGCAGCGATGCGGCGCTGAAACTTCTTGCTATTACCCCGGTCGCCCAGGCGATGGAAACGTCTCTGAGCGCTGACCATCCACAACGGCTTGACGTCAACGCTACCCTGAAAGACGCGCTGGCGCTGATGCTTTCCCGGCGCGCCGACAGCATCACCGTCACCAAATGCGGCGCGCCCGTTGGCGTATTAACTCGCCAGCGGCTTTTCACCCACGTACGACCCGATGCGAACCATGCTACCAGTGAGAGAAATCTATGACTCAACCCATCCATTTAACCTGGCTAAACGGCCCCGACGTTGACCAACTGAAGCTCACGGATACGGAAATCCTCACGGCGGTGGAGGACGGGCTGCGGGCACAGGGAGAGAAAAAAACAGTCATTGAACCGCGCATGCATTTAATTCCCGATAAAGCGTTTAACGGCCACTTTAACGTGCTGCGCGGTTATATCGAACCGCTGGGACTCGCCGGGGTAAAAATCGTCGGCGATTATGTCAATAACTATACGCTCGGGCTGCCCTCGGAAATGGCGCTACTGAACCTGTTCGATCCGCGCACCGGGATGCCGGTCGCCATTCTGGACGCGTCAGCGATCACCGATATGCGCACCGGCGCGCTTACCGCGCTGGGCGCACGCCACCTTGCCCGCCGCAACAGTAAAGTGCTGGGGCATATCGGCGCGCGGGGAACCGCCTGGTGGAACGTTCGTCTGCTCAACAGCATTTATGATTTTGATGAAATCCGCATTCATTCGCGTCGCCCGGAAAGCCGTACCGCATTTGCCCGCCGTCTGGAGCAGGATCTCGGCAAAAAAATCATCGTTACCGATGACTGGGAAAGCTGCGTGCGCGGCGCGGATATTGTGGTCGAAGCCTCGCGTCTTAATGCGCCGACGCCGCTGTTAAAAACAGAATGGATAAAGCCCGGCGCCTTTGTTGTGCCCTACGGCACCATGAGCGCCGTGGAGCTGTCGCTCACCGACATGATGGACAAGCTGGTGGTGGACGACTGGGGGCAGTGCAAAGGCGGCATGTTTGGTTCACTGCGAGCCCACGTAGAAGCGGGAAAATTAAGTGAGCATACCCTGCATGCCGAGCTGGGCGACATTGTCGCAGGCACGAAGCCAGGCCGTGAAAATGATGATGAAACCATCCTCTTCTGGCACCGGGGGCTGTCGCTAAGCGATATTGCGCTGGGGCATACGATGCTGAAGAAAGCGCGTGCGCTGGGTATTGGTCAGGAGCTACGTTACCGATGATTGTTAACGCAAGAATGTACTCGGTAACTCCGGCTGCGGCGGAGGGGTGGAAAAGACTCCTGCCCGAAGCCGTGCGCCGCGCCGGGCTGACGGCAGAGATTGTTGACTACCCGGCCCCGGCCAGGCTGGAGGGGCTATGGGCTCGTTCCGATCTGCTGGCGGTATTCATGTGCGGCTGGCCCTTCGCGCAGCGGCGCTTTCCGGTACGCCCGGTGGCCGCGCCGGTTACGGAAGAGGCCGCCAGGGAAGGGATTCCAGGGCACTACCGCACCCTATTTATGGTGCCGACATCGTCTACCGCCAGATGTCTGGAAGAGACGTTCGGCGGGCGGCTGGCGTATACCAACCCGGAGTCGCACTCCGGCTATAACGCGGTACGCTATCATCTGTCGGCATACATTAACGAGACGCGAAAGACGCTCTATCACACGCTTGTCGGGCCGCTAATCACCCCGCGACGCGTGGTGGAAGCGCTGGCGGCGGGCGAAGCGGATGTCGGCCCGTTGGACAGCTATGCCTGGTCGCTTCTGTGCCGGTATGAGCCGGAACTAACGCGCCATGTGCGCATACTGACGCGCAGCGTTCCCGCACCGATGCCTTTACTGGTGGCAAGCGATACCGTTAATCCACAGGCCATTGCGGCGCTGCAAACGGCGCTGCTGACGCTGAATACAGAACGCGACGCCACGCTATTACGGCCTCTGGGGCTGCGGGGATTTATCACCCCGTCAGCAGACGCCTGGCAAGTCGTCTGCGACCGGGAAGAAATTGCGTTTTCCAGAGGCTATGCAACGCTGCGCTGAAAACGGCATTTCATTATGTCGCCCCTTATTCGCTTCATATGCGGTGACATCGTTATACGGTAGCCGCTTCGCGCCTTAACCAGTTCTGTAATAGCTTGCCATCCTGCGTCATTTCACTATCCTGGCGGACGCACAAATAGTAGTCGCGCCCGTCATCTATTGGCAGATCGAAAATCTTCACCAACTCGCCTTTGTCCAGGTACGGCATAATGAGGGGTTCGCGCATCAGGGCGCATCCCAGTCCTGCCTGTACACCCGCCAGCGTCAGCAGACCGTCCTCAAACAAGGGGCCGCTGCGCGGCGGGGAACGCTTCACGCCCTGCTGAATAAACCATTGATGCCAGGTGGTTCGTTCTTCATCATGCAGCAGCGGCATCTGCATCAGTTGCTCCGGGGTATCAATATGACCATGCAGTCGCAAAAACGCCTGGCTGCATACTGGCACCATGCGCCCGGAAATCAGTTTTTCACTCTGGTATCCCGCCCAGTTGCCATTGCCGAAGCGGATCGACATGTCTGAAGCATCACTCAGATAGTTGCGGTGATTGGCATACACCACGTTAATCTCGGTATGCGGATTCGCGCGCATAAACATCGGCAGGCGAGGAATAAACCAGCCCATCCCAAAAAGCGGAATCAGGCTAATCGTTACCTGCCGGGTCTGCTCCTGCTCCACCAGATGCTCCGTCGCCTGACGCAAAACGTTAAACGCCGCACGGATCGAACGATAATATTCACGCCCTTGCTGGCTCAGCGCCAGTCGTCGTCCATGCCGTTCGGTGAGCGCGATTTGCAGATATCCCTCAAGTAATTTGAGCTGATGGCTAACCGCAGATGGCGAAATCGCCAGTTCCCTCGCGGCTTGCGTCACGCTTCCTAACCGGGCAATGGCTTCAAAGGCGCGCACCGCCCGCAACGGAGGATCGTTGGCAAGGCGACTCTCCGCAAAGGAGGGTAATGTCGTCAATTGTTCTGTTTTATTCATATATTGATTTCTTTAGGCTATAACCTTGTTTTGTGATTAATAAAATAATCATATTAATCATTAAGATATAAAAATATCCGTTTATCATAAGAAATAATATATGTGTATTTTACAATTTTATTCAATTATTGGATGGTACCCACTGAAAGAGCAATTTGTCGGGTACAAACGTTGGACACACTCATACAACAACTGATAAACGGTGTGATGCTGGGCAGCATCTACGCGCTGATAGCGCTGGGCTATACCATGGTGTATGGTATTTTGCGTATTATTAACTTTGCTCACGGCGATATCCTGATGGTTGGCGCGCTCACTACGCTCTCCGCCATCAATGTCCTGAATCATACCTTCCCTGCTATGCCGCAGTTATCGCAACTCGGTGTAGCGCTGCTCATTGCGATGGCCGTCTGCGCCCTGCTGGCAATGGCGGTAGAACGTTTCGCCTATCGCAGGCTGCGTAACGCCCCACGACTGGCTCCGCTAATCTCCGGTATCGGCGTTTCCGTATTACTGCAAACCGTGGCGATGATCGTCTGGACCCGCAACCCGCTGATGTTCCCGCAGATCCTGTCGATGGCCCCGATCGCCGTGACCTCCGGCGGCGAAACTCACCCACCCGCGATTATCACTCTCACCGGCATTGCCACCGTCGGGCTGGCGCTGGCAGTCATGACCGGTCTGTGGCTGCTGGTTGAATACACTCGCCTCGGGCGAGGCATGCGCGCAGTGGCAGAGAATCCGCGGGTCGCCACGCTGATGGGCGTTAACCCAAACGCCATCATCACCCTGACGTTTGCTATCGGCGGCATTTTTGCGGCGCTGGCCGGCGTGATGATGGCGAGCAACTACGGTAACGCCAGCTTCTCAATGGGCTTTCTCCCCGGAATTAAAGCGTTCACCGCCGCCGTGCTTGGCGGCATTGGCAATATTCGCGGCGCGATGATCGGCGGGATTTTACTGGGTGTCATAGAAGCGCTGGGTGCGGGCTATCTCGGTGAACTCACTAACGGCGTCTTTGGCAGTAATTACCAGGACGTGTTTGCCTTCATCGTGTTGATCCTGGTGCTGGTATTCCGTCCGGCAGGTTTGCTGGGCGAGCGCGTGGCGCACAGAGCGTAAGGGAAAATCAATGACAACCGTACAACTGCAAGCTCCAGCCACGACGCGCAAATTCTGGTCAGGCATGGCTTTGTTCTGCATCGCATTGCTGATCGCTCCTGTCGTTGCCAGCCAGCTTGGCGGTAACTACTGGGTCCGCGTGATCGATTTCGCCCTGCTCTACATCATGCTGGCGCTGGGGCTCAATATCGTCGTGGGCTATACCGGCCTGCTGGATATGGGGTTTATTGCCTTTTATGCCGTTGGGGCTTATCTGGCCGCTCTGCTGGCCTCTCCCCATCTGTCTGAGGTGTTCCCAATCCTCACCGTCTGGTTCCCGGACGGGCTACATACCTCGTATCTGCTGATCGTTCCGGCTGCGGCACTGGTCGCTGCCGTATGCGGCATTTTGCTTGGCGCACCGACGCTGAAGCTGCGCGGGGATTATCTGGCAATTGTTACGCTGGGCTTTGGCGAAATTATCCGCATTCTGATGCGCAACCTCGATCGCCCGGTGAATATCACCAACGGTGCCAAAGGCATCACCGGCGTGGATACGCTTAACCTGTTTGGCCTGAAGTTCAGCGGTGTTTATCACTGGCTCGGCTTTAAAGTACCCGCGTTGTGGCTGTGGTACTACCTGCTGATGCTGGTCATTGTGGCGATCATTTTTGTCTGCCTGCGCCTGCAACACTCACGTATCGGTCGCGCCTGGCACGCGATTCGTGAGGACGAAGACGTGGCCCGCGCGATGGGCATTAACGTGCGCAACTATAAGCTGCTGGCTTTTGCTATGGGCGCCTCGTTTGGCGGCGTCGCTGGCGCACTGTTTGGCGCGTTTCAGGGATTTGTCTCCCCGGAATCCTTCACCTTGCAAGAGTCCATTGCCGTGCTGGCGATGGTGGTGCTGGGCGGTATGGGCCATATCCCCGGCGTGATCCTCGGTGCGGTACTCCTGACCGCCCTGCCGGAACTGCTCCGTAGCCAGGCGGCCCCTGTTCAACAGATGTTGTTCGGCACGGTACTGATTGACCCGGAAATTTTGCGTCAGCTCTTCTACGGCCTTGCACTGGTGCTGGTGATGCTGGTTCGCCCATCCGGTATCTGGCCGGTTCGCCACAAAGAGGTGAAAGCATGAGCCTGTTAACCGTGAGCAATATGTCCAAACGCTTTGGCGGCCTGACCGCCGTGGACGATGTTTCGCTTTCCATCAATAAAGGCGAGATCTACGGTCTGATCGGCCCCAACGGAGCCGGAAAAACCACCTGTTTTAACCTAATTACCGGGCTTTACCCGGCAGACAGGGGGGCGTTTTTTATTGCAGACCAACCCTATTACCCAAAACAGATAGAGAAAGTCACCGCCGCCGGGATTGCACGCACTTTTCAAAACGTGCGTCTGTTCAACGAGATGTCGGTGCTGGAAAACGTGATGGTCGGTCGCCACGTTCGTACCCGTAATGGGCTATGGGCTGCACTGAGCCGCCATAAACGCGCCCGTAAGGAAGAAGCGCAAACCCGTGAACAGGCCTGGCGCTGGCTGGAGTACACCGGCATTGCAAAGTTTGCCCATTACCGCGCCTGCGATCTGGCCTATGGCCACCAGCGTCGTCTTGAGATCGCCCGCGCGCTGGCTACAGATCCGCTGCTTCTGGCGCTTGACGAACCTGCTGCGGGGATGAATGCCGCCGAGAAGGTCGCGCTTGGCGAGCTGTTAATTCGTATTCGTGAAGATGGCAAAACCCTGCTGATGATCGAGCACGACGTCAAGCTGGTGATGAACATCTGCGACCGCCTGACGGTGCTCGATTACGGCAAAACGCTGGCCTGCGGCACACCGGATAGCGTGCGTCGCGACCCGGCAGTTATCGCAGCCTGGCTTGGAGGCAATAAGCATGTCTGAGTTACTGAAGGTGGAACGCCTGGATGTGCATTACGGCGGTATTCAGGCCGTTCGCGATATCTCCTTTACCCTGCATGAGGGTGAACAAGCCACGCTGATTGGCGCCAACGGCGCGGGTAAAAGTTCCACCGTGCGCGCCATCACCGGGCTGGAAAGTTTTAACGGCAACATTGAGTTCAATGGCAAAGCCGTACGCAAACAGAAACCGGAGACGCTGCTGCGCAACGGGCTGGTGATGGTGCCGGAAGGTCGCGGCATCTTTGCCCGCATGACGGTGCTTGAAAATTTGCAGATGGGGGCATGGTTAAGGCGTGACGCCGCCAGCGTTAAGCGCGAAATGGCAGAGATTTTTGAGCGTTTCCCGCGTCTTGGCGAACGCCAGCACCAGCTTGCAGGACTGCTCTCTGGCGGCGAACAGCAGCTGTTGGCGCTCAACCGCGCCCTGCTGAGCCGCCCGCGTTTGCTGATCCTCGACGAGCCATCTATGGGGTTAGCCCCCAGGATGGTGGAAAACATTTTTACCGTGATCGCCGGGCTGCGCGCACGCGGCGTCGCCCTGCTGCTCATTGAACAAAACGCCCGACTGGCGCTGGAAGTAACCGACAGCGCCTGGGTGATGGACAGCGGCAGCATTGTGCATCACGGCGAGTCGAAAGCGATGCTTAATGACGATCAAATTGCACAGATTTATTTGGGCGAAATGCCTGTTTAACACACTCACCAACAGCAGGGAAAAACAATGAAAACAGTAAAAATCAGTGCGCTCAGCGCCGCTATTCTGCTCAGTAGTTTTGCCTCTACAGGTGCATGGTCAGCTAAAAGCGAAACCGTGACCATCGGTCTTGCAGGCCCGCTTACCGGCCCGTCTGCCCGTATTGGTAAAGATCTGGAGAACGGCGCCCAACTGGCGATTGACGATATCAACAAGCAGCACCCGACCATCGGTGGTAAAGCGGTGACCTTCAGGCTGCAATCTGAAGACGATCAGTCCGACCCGCGCACTGCCGTGGCTGTGGCGCAGCGTCTGGTCGATAGCGGCGTGGCGGGCGTAGTCGGCCACTGGAATACCGGCACCAGTATTCCGGCGGCACGCGTTTATCACGATGCGGGTATCGCCCAGGTCGCGCCTGTTGCCACCGGTCATGCCTATACCAGACAGGGCTTTGATACCAGCTTCCGTGTGATGGGGCATGACGACGACGGCGGCCAGTTTGCCGGTCAGTACGCGGTGAATACCCTGAAGGCAAAACGTATTGCCGTGATCGACGACCGTACCGCATTCGGTCAGGGGCTGGCTGACGAGTTTATAAAATCACTTGAAGCGCAGGGCGTGAAGATTGTTGACCGTCAGTACGTTGACGACAAAACCGTGGATTTCAGCGCCGTGCTGACCGCCATTCGTAGCAAAAATGCTGACCTGATCTTCTTCGGCGGCGTGGATAGCCAGGCCGCGCCGCTGGCGCGTCGTATCAAACAGCTGGGTATGAACGCCACGCTGATGGGCGCAGGCGGCTTCGTCAGCCAGACCTTCCTGCAACTGGCCCAGAAAGAAGGCGAAGGCGTCGTGGCGCTGGAGCCGGGCCTGCCAGTTGAGCAGATGCCGGGCGGTAAGGCGTTTGAGCAAGAGTATCAGTCTCGCTACCACACCCATATTGAACTCCACGCCCCATTCGCCTATGACGCCACCCGCGTTCTGGTTGCTGCGATGGAAAAAGCCGACTCTGTCGATCCGGCTGAGTATCTGCCGGTTCTGCGCGCAATAAGCTATTCCGGCGTTACCGGGCAGATCGCTTTTGATAATGAAGGCAACCTGAAATCGCCGTCTTTCACCGTCTACAAAGTCGTGGATGGTAAATGGCAGCCGCAAACGGTACTGGGCGGCGCCAAAACGAAGTAACGCAGTGAGGCAATGTGATGAGTGATAATAATGAGCTGGGCATTCTCGCCCGCCGCAAAATAGAAGCAGAGATTATTAAACCAATCTATGAAATCCTGGTGCGCGAGATAGGGAAAGCCCGCGCCCAGGCGGTCATTGGCGAAGCCATTGAGCAGGCGGCGATCGATGCCGGTAAAGAATTTGCGCACAAGGAGCCGAATGGCACAGACGTGAAGAGTTTTATCGCCCTGCAATACCTGTGGGAGAAGGATAACGCGCTGGATGTCAAAGTGATCGACGCCGACGACAAGCAGTACAACTATAACGTCACCCGCTGCCGTTATGCCGAGATGTACCACGAGATGGGCCTCGGTGAGATTGGTCACCTGCTCTCCTGCGCCCGAGATGAGAAATTTATCGTCGGCTACGCGCCCGACGTGGAGCTGACCCGTACGACCACCATCATGCAGGGTGGCGCATGCTGTGACTTTCGCTATCGCACCAAAAAGGAAGACGTATGATCCGCGTGAACGCAGAGCGTTTATGGTCGACGCTTGAGATAATGGCGCAAATCGGCGGCACGCCAGCTAGTGGCGTCACCCGACTGGCATTAAGCAATGAGGATCGCCTCGCCCGTGATTTACTGCGCGACTGGGCGCAGGAAGCCGGGTTTCGCTGCGAAATCGATAGCATGGGCAACATGTTTATTCGCCGCGCCGGTAAAAAACCACAGCTTGCGCCGGTGATGACCGGTTCACACGTTGATTCTCAGCCGCTGGGTGGGCGATATGATGGAATTTACGGCGTTCTGGCCGGGCTGGAAGTGCTGCGTACTTTAAACGATCAGAACATTGAGACCGAACGCGATATTGTACTGGTCAACTGGACCAATGAAGAAGGCGCGCGCTTCGCGCCAGCAATGCTGGCCTCCGGCGTCTGGAGCGGGCAGTTCACACAACAATACGCATGGGCGCGTGAAGATCAGGATGGCATCAGCGTCGGCAAAGCGCTTGAGGCCATCGGTTACCGTGGCGACCAGCCCGCCGTCGCCTTCCCTGTCTACACCTGTTACGAGCTACATATCGAGCAAGGCCCGATTCTCGAAGAGGAAGGTATTGATATCGGCCTGGTGCATGCCGCTATGGGCCAGCGCTGGTTCAACGTTGTAATTCGCGGATTTGCCGCCCATGCCGGCACCACGCCAATGGCCAGCCGCCGCGATGCGTTGACCGCTTTCGCCCGTCTGGCGCTGGCGGTGGAAGATATTGGCAATCAGCACGAACCAGACGGCAGAGCGACAATCGGCATGGCGCAGATTTCACCGGGATCGCGTAACGTAGTGCCAGGGGAAGTACATTGCAGCGTGGAGTTTCGTCATCCACAGACTACCGTCCTCCAGGCAATGGAAACGGCGCTTCGCAAGGCAACCGCCGATCTGAATCAGCGCGGCATTCAGCTCGACGTGGAACGTATCTTCGATTACGCCCCCATCGCATTTGACGAGACCTGTCTACAGCGCAGCGCAAACGCGGCCCAGGCACTGGGATACAGCAGCAAACGGATGGTGTCCGGCGCCGGTCACGATACCTGTTATATCAGCAAAATCGCGCCCGCCAGCATGATTTTTATCCCCTGCGAAAAAGGCATCAGCCACAACGAGGCAGAAAACATTCAGCCGGAATGGGCAGAAAAAGGCGCTAATGTTCTGCTGCACAGCCTCCTGCCAGCTGCGCTTGAATAACAGAGCCAGGTGAACCGGTCATCAGAAGAATCACTATTCAACTTAATCGATTACAAGCATGACCGGGTTTGACCATACAGCAGACCATGAATATGACTCATGTTGTAATGAAATTAAGTCTCTTTCACTCATCCAGTGACTCTGGCATAAAAGAGACCTTACTCACTTATTGATAACATGAAGACTGCTCAATAATAAAGTCAGGTAACTCTGTAAAATCAATAAATTAATTCAGTTTTCATATCATGACTTAGGATGCAGGATCACGATGAATAACGATTTTACATTTACGATCAAAAGCAGTCGCTTCGATGAACATTATAACCCTTCTGAAAATACGCGTATTACTACCAACTTTGCGAATCTGGCCAGAGGAAAGAACCGCCAGGAAAACTTACGCAACACGTTAGTGATGATTGACAATCGCTTCAATACACTGGCGTATTGGGATAACCCCAAAAGCGATCGTTATTCTGTGGAACTTGATATCATTTCTGTTGCGATGAATATTAACGTTGATAGCAGCAGCGATACATTCCCCGCTATTGAAATATTAAAAACCAATATTATTGACAAAAAGAACAACGAACGTTTTGAAGGTATTGTCGGGAATAATTTTTCCTCTTACGTACGAGATTATGATTTTAGCGTATTACTGCCAGAACATAACAAAAACAAACCTGAGTTTAGCATTCCAGATAATTTTGGTGATTTGCATGGGAACATATTTAAACATTTCATAAACTCAAATGAATACAAAGAGCATTTCAAAAAACCACCTGTGATATGCCTCAGCGTGTCAAGTAACGATATCTATCATCGGACTGGAAATCAGCATCCTGTATTGGGTATCGAATACCAGCCAGGTGGTTCTTCGTTAACTGAGAAATACTTCAAAAAAATGGATTTGCAGGTTCGCTATTTTATGCCCAAAAATAGCGTTGCACCTTTAGCCTTTTATTTTTCTGGTGATTTACTTAGTGATTACACGAATCTTGAACTTATCAGCACCATCAGCACGATGGAGACGTTCCAGAAGATTTACCGACCTGAAATTTACAATGCTAACGCCGCAGCAGGTCAATGCTATCAACCAAATCTGAACCACCAGGATCATTCATTAACAAAAATTGTTTATGATCGGGAAGAACGCAGCCAGCTGGCTATTGAGCAAGGAAAGTTTACAGAAGAGCACTTCATCAAACCATACAAAGATATTCTTGAAAAATGGTCTGCTCACTACGCTCTTTGATTAACCGAAAATAAAAGGTCATCGATTATGAAAATATTACTACCCACTTCAACGGCTGGCAGTTTACCTAAACCTTCCTGGCTTGCTCAACCTGAGACGCTTTGGTCGCCCTGGAAATTGCAAAATGAGGAATTAATCGAGGGAAAACAAGATGCGCTACGTTTGTCCCTGGATGATCAACTACGGGCAGGTATTGATATTGTTAGTGATGGCGAGCAAACGCGCCAACACTTTGTCACCACGTTTATTGAACACCTCAGCGGCGTTGATTTTGAGAAACGTCAGATTGTTAAAATTCGTAATCGCTATGATGCGAGCGTACCGACCGTTGTTGATGCGGTAGCGCGTCAAAAACCCGTTTTTGTTGAAGATGCAAAGTATTTACGCCAGCTCACTCGTCAGCCAATTAAATGGGCGCTGCCAGGGCCTATGACGATGATCGATACGCTCTACGATGCCCACTATAAAAGCCGCGAAAAGCTGGCCTGGGAATTTGCAAAAATTCTCAATCAGGAAGCCAGAGAGTTAGAAGCTGCCGGTGTCGATATAATCCAGTTTGATGAGCCCGCATTTAATGTGTTTTTTGATGAAGTGAATGACTGGGGGATCGCCGCATTAGAAAAAGCCATTGAAGGGCTAAAATGCGAAACCGCTGTGCATATCTGCTATGGATATGGCATCAAAGCCAATACCGACTGGAAAAAGACGCTGGGGTCAGAGTGGAGACAATATGAAGAAGCTTTTCCCAAACTGCAAACGTCTAATATCGATATCATCTCACTGGAATGTCATAACTCGCATGTTCCAATGGATCTGCTTGAACTGATTCGCGGTAAAAAAGTCATGGTAGGAGCCATTGACGTGGCAACCAATACCATTGAGACACCAGAGGACGTCGCCAGTACGTTACGTAAAGCGCTTCAGTTTGTCGATGCCGACAAGCTCTATCCTTCTACCAACTGTGGTATGGCACCCTTATCTCGTCAGGTAGCCAGAGGTAAGCTCGATGCCCTAAGCGCAGGCGCAGAAATCATCCGAAGAGAACTTTCGGCTAAATGACTCTGTTAATAAGATACGGGCTATAAACCGCAGTGGGTAATATATCCCTGAGCGGCAGAACCGCATGCTGGCGCAGAAGGCGTCAGCCAGACAGCTGCTGTTTATCGCCCTCTTTCAAACAGTTCATAACTGCCCGGAGGGGGTTAAGATTTTTCTGCCAGCCACTTATTAAAGCGCACCATATCTTCCAGCACACATTCGACCAACTGTTCAATCGTTTCCCAGTCCTGCTCGTTATTGCAGGCAACTTCAAGCGCCTCACAGGTCTCTTTCAGCGGCGTATAATTCATCATCCGTGCACCGCCGTTAATCCGGTGTGCCATGCGGCCAACCTTGTCACGGTCTCGCTGTTCAAGTCGCAGTTTAAGTTTCCCGATAAATTCGCCCTGTACGCAACGGCTGGCGCCGGTGTAGCGAAAGTGAAAGTAGGTGGCTGGCAGGGTAATGACACCCGCGAGTTCGCCGGCAACACGCAAACCAACTTTACGTACTCCGTTGGTGCGGGTGCTTCTTATGAAGTTATCAACGATTTGACCCTGTACGCCACTTATCGTTATGTCGATATGGGCAATATCGAAAGTGGCCGTAACACCTTTGTAAACGCCCGTGCTCTACAGGATGAAAATCTGCGTGGACGCCTGGTCAACAATGAATTTGTGTTCGGCGTTCGTTACGTCCTTTAAGGCACTTTGACAGAGAGTTTCATCCCCCTCCTTTCAGGTATTTGTTCTCATCTTTTATGCCACTTTTTTCCTGACCTTACCGCCTTCCTGCCAGGTGGTAAGGCTTTTAACCCACAGCCCTAATGGCGAAAAAAATCTTATAATGTTGGTAGGTTCACCGATACTTCTTTGGCATTCAGTCTAAAACCCCATTAAATTCAAGTAAAATAATTGGTATTGATCCGATGAAAACATGACTGAATGCTGGACTCAACTGGGGGCACAGTTAACTTTATCCGTTTTACCAATATGAATTGCCACGGATACGCAGACTTCTCATCAATATAGGTGCCGAGTGGCTTGAATCCTGAATCGCCACGGGTTTAACAGACACCTCAGAGTCGTTTAAGATGGCTTAAAAAGAGGTGCCCATGGACGATAAGCGTATCCCGAAGAGTTTAAAATCTGAGTTTCGTGTCTGAAAAAAATACCGTTAGCCAGTGGTTCTCCGATTCTTTTTATTAACGTGTCAGGACAGACTATTGCGTCTGTTTTTCTGTTTTATATCGCCGTTGCAGTGTTGCTTTCAGCTTACGCTGGAGAGGTTCCGGGTTTTCCCCTTCAATCAATTTGCCAATAAGATCAAAGCAGTGCCATGCCAGCTGATGATTATCCTGGCGGATGGTATCGACAGGAATAGTGAGTGAGTCATACAAATAGTGATCGTCAAAGCTGGCCAGCCGCATGTTACTTTGCAGCAGGTTGTGCTGGCCCATATAGCGCAGCACCCCTTCCAGCAACCCGCAGGCGGCGGTGAACAGCGCCTTAGGTGGACGTCCCAGTCGGGCGCAAAGTTCAGCGAACATCTCATAACCGGAACCAGGGTGATAGTTGCCGTGGATGATCCACTCCGGGCGCAGTTCAACGTTGGCTTCACGTAACCCCTGCTTAAACCCCTCCAGACGGTCACGCGTCGGGGAAAGCCGCGGCTGACCGCCGAGGAAGTAGAACTCGTCAGGATGCTGGCGGGCGATATCCGCCACCAGTTCAGCCGTGGGAGTAATCGAATCGGTGATGACCAGCGGCAGAGAGCTGTCGTTCATGTGGCGATCAAATAGAACCACGGGCATCTGCTCGCTCAGTTTCTGGTAATCCGCATCATTCAACATACTGGAGGCGACAATCAACCCGTCCACCTGGCGCGCCACCATGTTATTGACCACTACGGTCTCCTGGCCTGGGTTTTCATCGCTACAGGAAATCAGCAACTGAACGCCCGCCTCCCGGCACAGGGTTTCCAGTTCGTGAGAAAAGACGGCAAAACCGTAGTTGGTGATTTCCGGAACCACCAGACCAATGGTGTGGCTGCGGTTATCACGCAGCGAGCGGGCGTGAATGCTGGGCTGGTAGTGATGCTCTTTTGCAATAGCCAGTACACGATCCCGTGTTTCTTCCGCCACCCGTAGCTCTTTGCTGCGTCCGTTCAGTACCAGGCTGGCGGTGGCTTTTGAGACCCCCGCCAGTTCCGCGATGTCTTTTATTGTGACGCGTTTTGTTTTTCTCACAACGACTTAGATCCGGCTGCCAAAACTCCTATTCTATCATGCAGCGGCGCAGCGACCAGTAGCGTAATGTGATGTCGGACGCACCTTCGAAGCGTACCCGGCCCGGATGGTCAGGAAAATAGCGGCTGCTCATCACCCCTTCGCCATGGTTGATGAAAATTTCAATACTGGAGCTGTCGCACAGAACGCGTAAATGGCTGACGTCGCCCTGCCAGTAGCGGGTCAACATTTCACCGGTTTTCAGACTGGCGCGTTCCAGACGCACACCGTGGTCATCGACCGTGAGACGCAACGCGCCGGCAAAATCGGCATTCACGTACGAAGTGCTCAGTTCAAACTCAAGACGCGTCGCCTCCAGTTCTGGCGCATCGCTGGCGCGGCCCTGCCATTGGTGTTCGGCTTCGCGAAGCTGTTCAAGTTCTCTGGCAGGCGTTTGCCAGAGCCTGCCGTCGCGATACTTCAATTCCCGCGGGCAGGTCATCTGGTGGATCCAGCCGTACGCACATGTGGGCTGAAGCATCTCTTCACCGTCCGGCACGCCCATCCAGCCGATCAGGATGCGTCTTCCGTCTTCCGCCACCGTGGTTTGTGGCGCATAAAACTCGAAACCGGCGTCAAGCTCATGCAGCTCGCCGTGGGCAAACGAAGCCGTTTCATAATCAAATGCCCCGCTCATCCAGACTGACGGATAGGTATTGAGATAGCGATGCGGTTCGCGCGCCAGCCCCTGCGGGCAGCAGATCAACACATGTGTTTCATCAAGCGCAAACAGATCCGGACACTCCCACATATACCCGGAGTCCGTAAGACCGTTCACGCCCTGTCCAGCAATCTCACCGCAGGGCTGCCAGTGGTGTAAATCATCGGATGTGAACAGCAGCACTTTGCCCTGCTTTTGCAGATCCTGCGCACCGAGCACCATGTACCACTGCCCATCATGGCACCACACCTTCGGGTCCCGTACATGCCCGGTGTACCCTTCCGGCAGGGGCAACACTGGCCCCTGCTTGGTAAAACTACCATCGTCATTTTGCACCGCCAGACACTGCCAGGCGATGCGACCGCCGTCGTCAAACTTGACGTTGCCGGTGTAGCACAGGGTCAGCACGCCGTTGTTATCCACGGCGCTGCCGGAGTAACAGCCGTTACGGTCATACTCTTCGTCGGGCATCAGGGCAATTGACTCGTGCTGCCAGTGCACCAGATCCACGGAGCTCCAGTGTCCCCAGCACTTATAGCGATGATCGCAGCCCAGTGGGTTCCATTGATAAAACAGGTGGTAGCGCCCGGCAAACCAGATAAACCCGTTCGGATCGTTCATCAGCCCCGTTACCGGCGCGGGATGCCACTGCGGATAATGGCTGTCCGCCAGTGCACGCGGCTGGCCTTGCATTACTGCCTGCAACACGGCAGGCCAGCGGGAAGCTAAAGTCATTATTCAGAGTCCGTCTTATATTTCAGCAGCAGGGAGACGGTGAACGCCACACCGAAAGCAATCACCATGCCGATAATATAGTTAAGCAGCGAGCTGGCCTGTACTATTGCCATGCCCGGAATAGCAGTCAGTCCCACGGCGGTCATGTAGACATGCACCGACACCACCCAAGCACCGCCCGCCGCGCCACCGATCAGCGCCGCGATAAACGGCTTCACGAAGCGCAGGTTGATACCAAAAATCGCCGCTTCGGTGATGCCCAGCATCGCAGAGAACGCCGACGGTAATGTAATGGCTTTGATTTTGGCATCGTTGGTTTTGAACCACACCGCCAGACACGCCCCGCCTTGCGCCACATTCGCCATCGCCCAGATTGGTAGCAGGAAGTTAACGCCTATCGACGGATTCCCCAGCAGTCCGGCCTCGATGGCGTGGAAGCTGTGGTGAATACCGGTAATAACAATTACCGAATACAGACCACCAAACAACAGCCCGGCCAGCCAGCCTGCATGAGCAATCAGGGTACTCAGGATGAAGGAGATACCGTCTCCCAGCGCGCGGCCCGCAGGGCCAATGATCAACAGCGCAATAAAGCCGGAGATAATAACAGTCAGGAACGGGGTCAGGATCAGATCTAACGCATCCGGGATCGCCCGGCGCAGCTGTTTCTCCACTATGCTCATAAACCACACCGCCAGCAGTACCGGGAACACGGTTCCCTGATAGCCAATCATGGCGATTTCAAAACCGAAAAAGTTCATGGTGTGGAAGCCGGACGCCACGCCCCAGGCGTTGGTCAGCGCCGGGTGCGTCAGAATGCCACCCAGCGTCGCCCCCAGATACGGGTTACCGCCAAATTCCCGGGCTGCGGTAAAGCCAATCAGGATCGGCAGAATAATAAACGCCGCCGAGCTGCACATATCCAGCATGATGTAAAGCGCGTTATCCGCATTCACCCAGCCGTAGGTTTTTACCATCCCAAGCAGGCCCATCAGCAAACCGGACGCCACAATGGCAGGAATGATTGGCACGAAGATGTTAGACAGCAGACGAGCAATACGCTGGAACGGGTTCAGCTTACGTGCGGCGATATCTGCAGCTTCGGACTTGCTGGATTCGCTAATCCCCGCAGCCTGAATAAACGCGGCGTAGACCTTGTTAACCACACCGGTACCAAAAATCACCTGCATCTGCCCGGAGTTACGAAAACAGCCTTTCACCCCTTCGACCTTGCCAATGGCCTGCTGATCGGAAAGCGCGTCGTCAATCAGAACCAGACGCAGACGCGTTGCGCAGTGAGCGGCGCTTGCGATGTTCTCTTTGCCTCCGAGCAGCGGGATGAGTTCGCGGGCGATATTATCAAAATCCATATATACCTCTGCCTGACTTCATTTTTATGGTGTTTAAAACGCTCCCGCCACGCAGGAGCGTGAAGGCTTAGAACCAGGTTTCCATCTGAACCCCAAAGTTCCATTCCCCGCCAGCATTGAAGCCGCTGCTGCCAAAGGCGTCATCGCTGGCGTAGTTATCCAGTTTACTGCTCCAGTCCATCCAGGTGGCGAACAGACGCAGCTCCGGACGGCTGAAGAAATCGCCGATCTTGCCTGCTTTTAATGTCGGGGCGAAAGTCAGCTTGTAGAAACTCCCGTTGACCGCATTACGGTCTTTGTAGCCTTCAGGATTCAAATCCATGTACTGATAGCTACCTTCGAACGCCAGGGCGAAATTCTGCGTGACCTCTTTAATCAGACGAGTGTTGAGCGTGACCCATTCATAGCTGTCGCCTTTGACGTAACGGTCTTTACTGCTCTGCGCCAGGACTGCAGGTGCAATATGCCAGCCGCCGCCCAGAGGCGTGACACCATAACTGGCAAAGCGCCAGGTATCAGCTTCAGACAGCAGTGCGCCATCGGAACCAATACTTTTTACTTCCGCACCCAGGCCGTGGCCATACAGCAGCGCCGTTTTGGCAGATCCCTCCCGCAGGCCGTAGAAACTCTTGTTGTGCAGGCCAGCCATAGCGTGAACACCGTTATTCGCCGCATCAGTTTTAATCAGGTCACCGTTGCTGTCTTTACGGTCATCGTTGTCTTTAGCCCGCAGACCACTCACCATCAGTTGGAACGGTCCGGCAAAGTGGTTCATGCTGAGGATGTAGTTCTGAACGTTGTTGTCGATCTCCTCCTCGCTGCCAAAATTGCGCCCATAGACAGAGAAGTTACTGTGCAGCGTGTCGTCCCACTTCACGTCATACACACCGCCGCCCGTACCGGCCAGGAACACCACGTCAGAATCCAGCCAGTGAATGTCAAAGTTATCGCGGTCAAAACGTTTTCCCGCCCAGAAGGTACTGCCTTTCAGCGCACCGGTAAAATCAGGCAAATTGCCCAGTTCAGCAAAGGCCTGGCGAATATTGAGATCACTGCTGTCCGCTGACCAGTCGTTATAGGTTTTCTGCCCGTCGGCCAGCATGGCCTTAAAGCGCGTGGTTGCGCCGTTGTCCAGGGTCTGCTTGTGTTCCACGTTTAGCTCGACGTAGGTATCTGCTTCATTCCCCAGACGCCCAATCGCCCCGCCTGTTTCCCCGGCTGGCGTCAGGTACGGGCCACTTTTGCTGCTCGAGGCTGCGTCGTTCATCAGCAGGCCGGAACGAGCATAGCCGTGAAACTCAAATCCACTACTCTGATCGGCTTTCTTTTCCAGCGCGGTAGTCCGCTGCGCCACCTCCCGGGTGATGGTTTGCGCCTGTTGCTGGGCGGCAACCAACTGCTGCGTTTTTTGTTCTGCTGCTATGGCACGTTTCTCAGCCACCTGTGCGCGGGTTTCTGCGTCCTGAAGACGCTGCTCCAGCGCCGCAAGGCGTGATTCGATACTCGTCATATCCGTCTGGGCAAGAACAGAGGTACTGCCGATCAGCATGCCTATCATCACGGCAATTCTGCGTTTTTTATACATTTTGTCGCATCCTGAAAGAAGTTATTGAATATTGCTAATCAGCTAAACCGGTTTAGGAAAGTGATACTAAACTGATGGATTCTGAATCGGCAATGCTTTTTGCTAAACCGGTTTAACAATTGTGATCAGGGCAACAATTCAGGCCACCGATAGGCAGCCTGCGGAGGGATATTACAGTTCGTGGAGATACGGCAGTGCAGTCATTGCCCCTTTGGCCGTTGTGGCGAGTGCGCCGCAGCGTTGTGCGAGTCCGATTATCGGGGGGAGATGATGGGGAATGGCAGAGCCTGCTGACGCCAGTCCGTAGAGAAGTCCCGCCACGAAGGCATCCCCTGCGCCGGTGGTGTCAACGCATTCCACTGACGTCGCGGGATAGTGGGTCATCGTGCCCTCATGCCAGGTAATCACCCCCTCTTTACCCCGAGTTACCAGCACCAGACTGGCAGGACAGCTTTGCATTAACGCCGTCAGACCGTCCTGTACCTGATGCTCCCCCGTTAAATAGCTCAACTCTTCCACGGAAAGTTTCACCACATCGGCTTTGGTCAATGCCTGCGCAAGGCACTGGCGCAACTCGGCATCATGACGCCAGAGATCGTGGCGGATGTTGGGGTCGAAGCTGACAAAACCACCGGTCTTTCTGATGGTTTCCATTGCCTGAAGTGTAGCGGAACGAGAGGGTTCTGCGCTCAGGGCAATCGAACAGACATGCAGCCACTCCCCAACCTGAAATGGCGGGAGATCATCAGATGTCAGGAACAGATCGGCGCTCGGGCGTACCATAAACGTAAACGAGCGTTCACCCTGTTCGTCCAGATCAACCACCACCGTTGATGTGCGATGCTGCGGGTCCCGCCGCATCCACTGAACGTCGACCTGTTCGTCCGCAAGCATCTTTTGCATAAACCTGCCGAATGGGTCATCACCGACTCTGCCGATAAACGCGCTTTTGCCGCCGAGGCGGGCAATGCCAACCGCGACATTGGCCGGTGCGCCCCCGGGGCATTGCAGTAATCTGCCCTTACCATCCGGCAGAAGATCCACAACCGCGTCGCCAAGCACCCAGATCTTTTCCATGTAATCCTCATAGCTAAATAACGTTAAACCGATTTAGCTATTTAAGCACAAGCCAGGATACTGGGAAATACATGGGTTAGAGATCCCCGGAAAGACCGCTAAGCTGCGAGGAGAACGACAATATTGCCGGCACGTCAAAAAACGTCACTATTTGCAGTCAAAGAGACTTACTACAGCAACGTGGCCAGCGAAAAGTTGCGTCTTCCCACCCACGATACATGTGACATCATCACCGCCGCTGTAAAGGCTCTGGATCGTATCTTTCTTGAGGGCCATTGTTACGCGAAGGCAGGTGTGATGCTGAATGACTTTACCCCTTCTGGCGTTTCTCAGCTTAACCTGTTTGACGAGTTACAACCTCGGAGGGATAGCGCCGGAATGGCAAATGAATAGTGAAATGCTCTCACCATCTTATGCAACAAAATGGTCAGATCTTCCTCGCGCTTACATTTGCTAATTCTGACCACCCGGTATATACGCTGGTTAACCTGCAGGCGGAGTAATCTGCTTCAGCGACTTTGCAGCTTCCTCTTCAGACATATGAAACTGAACGCGATGATACGCAGTGACATCGAGTGCAAACACCTCCGTAGAGACAACCCAAAAAACTGAAAGTAATGACGGTAAAAGGCTGCAAATATTTGGGCATCGGTCATTACGCACAGTTGACACTGGGTAGTACAAAAAAGTCTTAGCTTGAGATATTTTCCTTTTTCCAAACGGACCCCATCATGTGCAATGTCAACACCTGACAGAGTAAATGTCATGAATTTAACTACATGATGAGAGATATAATGAACGGGACAATAACTTTATATCATCATTTATGGCGATGATTGAGTAATGAAATATCCAGGCGGAAAAAGCAAGTGCTTTCAGCGGCTCATTAATATTATGCCGCAGCACCATACTTATATTGAAACCCATCCAGGTGGTGGGACTGTCATGCGCAATAAATTACCGGCCGACAGAAATATAGGTATTGAGCTTGATATCAATATAGTACAGCGATGGCGTGATGAGGAAGATAACGTATGTGAACGTGTTCACACAGATGCGGTATCGTTCCTTCGGAACTATAAGTTTAAACGATAGCGTAGCGAAAGACTTCACTACAACGCTGGCGAACCTTCTTTGCCTTCTCTGTCGCGCCACGGCTTTCCATTCGACGTAGCACATTCAGTAGAACCTAAAGGCCTCCAGAACGTCAGAAGCATACCCTTCTGACCATCGGCTTCGTTCCGTGCCATTCAAGCGCCACGGCCTGAAACGTGTTGTTGAGCTGCACATCAACCCGCTTTTCTTCTTTCCTGGCAAAATGATGGATCGATACCTTCGGCCAGCTTTTTCTTGGCTTCATCACGTAGTGCCCTGGCTTGTGCAAGGGAGACTGCCGGATAGACACCAAAAGCCATACGCTTCTCTTTTCCATTGAAGCGATATTTCATCCGCCAGTATCGAGAACCAGAGGGAACGACTTCAAGATACAAACCAGCTCCGTCTGCCAGCTTGCAGGCTTTCTCTCTGGATTTAGCGACATCAACCTGTCGGGCATTTTAGCTTCATTGGGGGCATATCCCTGGACCGAGCACAGAATACCCCCACTTGTGCCCCCAACTGTAACTTGATTCCGGTTGAGTCCAGTTGATAACAGGAGATAAGATACGGGCCAGAAGGCGCAGTATACGGGCTTTGAGTTGATTTCGGTAGACCTGGGAAGAATTTGGAATGGTGATAATAGGAACATAACACATCGCATATTCTCTTTGATAAATACATATATTTTCTTGTTTCATCTTTATAAATGCCCCCTTTTGTGCCCCCACCTTGTTTTTCATGCGACTCGATGAGACTTTCATCGAGTCGTTAATCTCATCAAATTCTTCACGTATCGTGGAAACCTTCACAGATCTCCATCCCCTCACAGCCGTGATCGGCTAAGAACAATATTACTTACCTCCCTGTAAGAACACCGGCTCATCAGCCCGCACGCTTTCCTAGCTTGAAGAATGTCTGTCGTAGTCAAATATGGTGCTTGTATCTGAGAGGTAAATCCATTGCGATCGATACGAACTAACTCATATTTCTCTACCAGAAAGTTAACGGCATTAGCCAGAGTGATACCGGCATCGATATGCTCCTTTATAACGGTTTCATCGCTAAAAGGTGTGTCGCTTAGCATTAGGCCATAGTGCTGCTCAAGCAGACGAGTAAGTAACATTTGCCAGACTGCAACGGGCGACAGACAGGGCTTCGCCGCCCGCGAAATTGTAGCAGGTAGTTTTTTCATGTTTGCTCTCGTGAAATTTGTTAGCGTTGTGTGGGATAAATGGCGATGTATACGTAGCCGCAACTACCCAGGGTATCGGCTTCGCAGGTGAAACCGTTGTGGTACAGGGTGACACAGTGGGCATGGCGGGGATTCATTTCACCAGTGGTCAGCATCGATTCCATCTGGCTGATAAAATGCGGAAATGCCACATCCAGCTTAAGACATTCTGCTTTGCTGAACTTACCGGTGATACTGGCCCGGTCAGCCAGATAATGCAGCCGGTTCCCCTCCTGCACCAGACGGGCTCCCAGGCGTGGAGTGATATTCCGCTGCAGGCCCCAGGTGATGTTACTCATTACAGTTCTCCACTATTGTCAGTTCAGGGTGATACTCATCAGGCAGGCATAAGGCCCGTTGCGGTCCTGGCGGCGTTCGGCGTATACCGCCAGCACGCCGGGAATGTCAGGAACTACCTTACCGGTGTAATGACAGACACTGCCGTGCCACTGGTATCTGCCGGTGCAGTATCGAAAAATGCGGGAGGCCGGATGCTGACGGTAAATCGTCATCGCCCGGCGTTTACTGATAATTTTCATGTAATACCTCAAAGCAGACCGTGTTCAGCGAACGACAATATCTGCGTGCCACCGACGATGAGATGGTCAGGCACACGGATATCAACGAACTGAAGCGCCTGCACCAGACGCTGCGTTATGGTCTTATCTGCCTGGCTGGGAGTGGTGTCGCCGGAAGGGTGGTTATGCGCCAGTATCACTGCTGCCGCATTGAAGTACAGGGCGCGTTTGACCACTTCCCGGGGATGAACCTCGGTGCGGTTAATCGTGCCACTAAAGAGCGTCTCATGAGCGATAAGCTGGTTCTGATTATCCAGATACAGCACCCGGAACTCTTCCCGCTCAAGTGCGGCCATATGCAGTCGCAACCACTCCCGAACGGCATGAGTGGAGGTGAAGGCTACCCCAGGCTCATGCAGGTGCCGCTCCAGAGCCCTGAGCGCCCGCTGAATGAGACGCCGGTCCTGTGGCGTCATCTCGCCGGGTAAAAAGGAAAGCTGTTTCATCCGTTGTTCCTCCTTTCAGTCGATGATACGCAGAATGGCGTGAGCTTCGGGATGCTGCAGGGCATAGTCCCGCAGGCGATAATAGTGTGCGGTCATTGCGTCACATTCTGTACGACAGGCGTGATGGCTGTATTCAATCAGGCAGATAGCAATACCTGCGGCTTCTGCGCTCATTTGCGCACCATTACCGTTCATGCTGTTGAAAAGATGCCATTTATCGTCACTGTCAGCATCAGGAGCCATAAACGCGCCGCCATTGCTGAGCGTGTAAAAGGACCAGATACCACCGCTGTACTCATCACAGAAGCGGTCCATCCAGGCGAAAATGCGGGGCTTCAGGATTATCCACTGCGGAATGGAACCAAAGTGTGTCGGCCAGAATGAGAGCCGCTGACGATCGGGCACAACAGAGGCGGTAATACCTGTCGCTGGCGATTGTTCCTGAAAGGGCGTAACGCTATTGCTATTGAATGCGTTCATGATGTTTCTCCGAAATAAAAAGCCAGCGACTGTGTGCTGGCGTGAAGTCGATTACATAACGTTAAAAACAAAAAGCCCCTGCTGCATAAGCAACAGGGGCCGGATGAGAGTGGTTATCTCTGTTTTAGTGGGGCTGTGCTATCAGAAGGCGACTTTCAGCGTGGCCTGCCCGTTGTAACCGTCAGCGCTGTTACCGCTGACACTACGGGTATAGCCGCCCTGAATACCCAGCGTCACGTTCTGGCGGATAAGTGCATCGATACCCGCCTGGAGATCAACCGCTGTGCCATCCTGAGACGGGGTAAAGGTAACATTGCTTCCCGCCGTGGCCGTTCCCATGCTCAAATCACCATCTGAGCTGAAGGTACGAATAACAGACGGACGCGCCCACCAGTTCACCGGCAGTTCGCTTACGCTGCGTTTCGTGCTGTCGCCAAAACCTGCCTGTGTGGAAGTACCGTTACCGAAGGCCATCTCTGACTGGCTGCCGAAGCGAACACCGGCACGAATATGCTGTACGCTACCGTCACCGAGGTTCACGTAGCCGCCATTGTCATAGCCGTTATTCAGGGACAGCCCCTGCCAGACATACTGAAGCTGCGGCTCCAGTATCAGGCCACTGGTCACACTGAACGACAGGCCCGTTTCCAGCGAGCCCAGCCAGCCCCAGCCGTGGGTAGCGAAACTGTCTGCATCAGACGTCGCTTTCAGGTTATGACGGGAGCCCTGAGCCACCACATCCGCCCACAGGCCGCTGGCGGCATGCACGGCGGTCAGGTAACCGCCCAGGCTGTACACATCGTCACGGGCAGTCCCGGCGCGGGAGCGGTCATCGTCTTTTACATCAACAGAAGAATGTCCTGCTGCACCGTACACACCGGCTTTCAGTGATGGCGTACTCAACATGTCACCACCCAGCTGTACGAAGCCGTAGCTGCCGCTGCTTTCCGGTGTCGCACCCTGTGCAATTCCGCCGTTATTATCATGTCCCATGTGACCGCCCTGGATGCGTCCCCAGACTCCGCTGTCACCTTTGACCGCGCTGCGCTGGTTGTAACTGCCTGCCAGTGCGCGGTCATAGTCCATGCTCTGCGCAAACAGCGAAGCATAAAGAGCAACTTCAGCACGATAGCCAGCTTCGCTGGTCAGATACCAGTTTTCATCCGCAGCACCGTGGTTCAGGATGTAGTTATACGCACCAGCCTGCAGTTTGCTGCCAAGTGCAAAGGCCCCGGCATCCGTCGTGGCACCGTTAATCGCATCCACTACTTTGATGCCGTTCCCCGTGGTGGCGAGGCCCAGCCCGGCATCACCGGCATTGGTGAAATTCAGCCAGGTTTTACCCGTTGCCTGCCCACCATCAATAACCAGCATATCAGCCGGGAAGTCTGGGTTAGCCAGATTAATGCTCATGTTAATGGTGCCCCCCTGGCCGACAATGTTTGTCGTGGTGAGCTTGCGGGGAGTAAAGGTAATATCAGAGGAAGCAGCAAACAGGCGAGTTCTGGCGGCATCGCTTTGCTCAGGCGCGAAGGTTATCGTACCGGCATTTTCAATGGTGCCGGTACTGATGACATCCCCCGTAATCGTCAGGTTTGCATGCTCAGCCAGGCTGGTGGTTCCGGCCAGCCCACCGCCATTTCTCACACTCAGCTCGCCGCCGCTGCCAACGGCTGTATTTTCCGCTATCGCACCGGATTTAACGCTAAAGTGACCGCCGTTTTCCAACCAGAGCCCACTGGCTTTGCCAGATGCAGCATCAATACTGAATTCACCATGCGCGTTTGTACCGCTGACCGTTGAACCGCTGTCGGCAATCAGGGCACCGCCCTCATTTATAGTCACGTTTGTCGCCGTTCCGCCGTTGTTAACCGCCAGCACACCGCCCTTATCGACCATTGTTGTGTCTGCGGCATTGTCAGTGAGGACATCCAGTCGCCCCCCATTTTCCAGCACCACATTGCTTGCGTTACCGGAAACCGAATCAACACTGAAGCTGCCTAGCCGGTTGGTGCCGGACACATCCGCAGCCGTATTTGTCACCAGTGCGCCACCGGCATTGATAATGACATCTGAGGCTTTGCCACCCGCCACCACGCTGAGTCTGCCGCTGTTATTGACCGTGGTATCGCTGACCTGAGCGCCGTCCTTAACTACCTGCCAGCCACCGTTGTTGATGACGGTATCCGTTGCTGCCGCACCGGAATGAACGTACTGATAGCCGCCATTTAGCGTGGTATTTTCTGCACTGCCATGAACGCTCTGGTCACCGCCAGCATTCACCGTCGTAGCGACGACGGTCCCTTGCTCGAAAACGACCTGGCGGCCATTTTCATTGATGGTTGTATTTGTTGCGGTACCAGAAACAAACATCCCGTCGCTGTTTTCCGAATCCGGACCACCCTGTGCGCCGGTATTCACAACGGTGCCAATTGCCTGAGCCCCCCCTTTAACTACCATGTAGCCGCCTTCATTAATGACGGTACCGCTGGCAATCCCGCCGGAATGTACCCATTGCTCGCCACCGTTCAGTACCGTACCGGAAGACTGACCGTGTACGCTCTGACCACCACCGGTATTTATCGTTGTATCGCTGGCACTGCCGCCTGCAAGCACCGCCTGAAGACCGTTACTGTTTATGGTGGTGTGGTTTGCTACGCCACCATCCTGTACGAACTGGCCGCCCTGATTGTTATCTTCATCATCGCTGCCGTACTCAAGCCCAGTGTTAATGGTGGTGTTATTCGCCTGCCCGTAAACCAGCTGTGTGTCGTTATTGCTGATAACCACCCCGTCAGTCGTCTCCCCGACAGGTACAGAGGTCTCTGCCGCCAGTGCTGTACCAGAGGTCAGTCCGGCAACGGCTAGTGCGAGTACTGCGCCAGTACGCTTTCCTTTTGCTTTTGCCAGTTCTGAAACAACCACAAATGCGCCAAGAACTTCGTTCCAGACCAGCCGATAGCTGGTATTCAGATTTCGCTTCATCGTATTAACCTTGTTGTGTGTAAATAAAAAAGCCAGCATCCACTCTCCGTGGATGCTGGCTGGTGAAAAACTTCAGGGTGAGGTAAATGCATTCAGCGACTGCTGGATGCAGCGGAAATGCGGCAGAGCCCGGGCAAAACCGGTATTCTCTGCCATCCGCCAGAGCCTCTCGTTACGTCTGAATATCTCCGTTGTGGGCTGTACCACATGGATTTCATTCAGGGTGAAAACAGCCGGACGCTCCTGATATTCAGCGATCAGATACCAGTGACCTTCCTGCATCATCAGCCGATACGGTGCCAGCCGTTCGCAACGCTGTCCGTCAGCGAGCAGCGTGACGCGATAGCAGGCGGTAATGGCTTTGACCAGACGATAGAATGACAGTGACGCTGACGGGCTGGTTATACCCATAGCTTCACCCGCCAGACAGGGCGCGTCGTTGCAGTTCAGCAGCAGGCTGACCAGTCGACGGTCCAGCCCCGGAAACAGATCGGCTACACCTGTACGGTGAGCGAAGGTCAGCACATCCAGCTCGGCCTGCGCACCACTCACGCCCGTCCGCAGGCGGTAACAACCGTTGCTACATTCAAGATCCAGATACATTAGCCGTTCGCGAAAATCGCGGTACAGAGTACGTGCAGATACACCAAACTCTGCGGTCAGCCTGCGCATATCCAGCGTTTCGCCTGCGACAAGACGACTGATAATCAGCGACAGCCTGATCGCCAGCCTGTCGTGGCGGCGCTCTGTCTGTGTCATTATCATTTCTCCATACGAGTTAACTGACTGAAAGGGTTATGATTCTAAAGAAGGGGTCTGACAGGGTATGTCCGGGGCAATAACTATTTTTCGATGGACAGGAAGCCACTGCTCACTGGGTAAGCCGTTTTTTTGTTCAATTAATCAGCAATACAAGAAGAGGTGAATTGACAGGGCATGTCATTCTTTAACGAGGCATTAACTTTTCAGATGCAGAATCTGAAGTTAAACAGACTGAAACTGTGACAACATCGTTTCCGCCATCACCCACAGCGCACGGTTGAGTTTTACGTCCCCGTCAATGCCACGCACCGCACGGGTATGCGTTCGTCCGCCTTTAGCATTGCGTCCACTAAGCCCGCCCTTAATCAGGTTTTCCTGTACACGCTGATAAGTGGTCCACAGATCATTGCTCTCATCCTGCCAGCGGCGTGGGGAGAGTATCTGCGATTCAGTAACAGGCTGGTGGTCCTCACCAAAGCGATACGTAAGCGCTGCTTTCGCAAGTGCCTGCTGCGCAGGTGGCGGTAGCATCAGAGACTGCATGGCATCGCGTTTCTCTTCCACCCGGTCAAAAATCCCAAGCACTTCATAAGCCCCTTCAATCACCTGACTCACCACATCACCTTTATGTGGTACCCGCACCTCACCAAACGATTCACCGCAGACAAGCCCGTTCTGACACACCGCACGAAATAATCCCGGCAGCATTTGATACGAACTGGTGCCATCATGAGAGTTAAGCAGAATGATTTCCGGCACCTGTTTACCTGTAATTTGCCCCTCCCGCCGCAGGCGAAGCATGTGCCTGGTGTGTTCCCGACGCCCCGGGTCACGCACGCGGGTCTGACAGGCAAAGAATGGCTGAAAGCCTTCGCGCTGCAGGCTGTCCAGCAGGGAGATGGTTGGAATATAGGTATAACGTTCGCTGCGGGATTCGTGTTTGTCCTGGCTGAAAACGCTGGGCACCACACGAAACAGTTCTTCGCGGGTTAACGGACGGTCACGACGGATAAGATTTGCTGCGCCAAAGCGCGAAGCCAGACGGGTCATAAACAGGCTCCTCATAATGGAAAACAATAATAGAAAGCCCTGCCGCACAGGCGACAGGGCTCATGGAATAACAGGTTGGAATTAAACGCTCAGAAGAAGAAATCCCAGACAGCACGGGCCACTGATACCACGGTGGTGCGCATGGCCTGAATGATGGTCCGCACCGGAGTCGGTATCAGCGGGAAAGTACTCACCGTATCCAGCACCGCACCGATAGTTTCACCAAAATCAACGCGCGCTTTTTCCTGGACTACTGTTGTGCGAAAGGGAGACTGCAATTGCGCTACCACCGGGCTGCTGGCCACGCTCGGCAGGCAACGAATCATTCTCTCCGCCATTGTTCGTAATCCCCACTTAGCCCGGACCGATACGGCACATACAGGATGAACAGGCTGGAACAATTCATGCAGCAGGCAAATTTTATGGCTAATGTTTTGCTTCTGCTCTGTGGATAAGTAACCGCCACCGCTAGTGGGTTCGGTCTTGTCCGACTGACTAATAACAAACAGCACCTTATGCCGGTACGACTCACCAATTATCTGATGATAAAAATGCTCATCCACCGCCAGCGCCCGATCATCGGCCTTGATCAGCCACAGCACCAGGTCGAGCCGGGGAAGCTGATCACGGTACAGCCCGGCATACTCGCTATCGCGTGCACTACTTTCCCCTACGCCGGGCAGGTCTACCAACGTCATAACGCGCTCGCCAACCTGAAGGCGAAAGCGCAGAGGTTCCCGGGTACAGGCTACCACATCGCTGACAGGCGATACCTCACCAGCAAACAGGGCATTGCAAAGGCTACTTTTGCCTGCTCCCGTTTTACCCATAATACCTATAACCGGTTCATACTCAGTTATCTGTCTTATTTGTTGCAATAAATGCTCAGTAACCCATTCAGGTAATCCAGATACCGGCTTTAGCAAAGAAGAATAACCGTATTTATTTTTCATAACACCACCCTCTTATTGATAATAAAAAGGCAGCTTACACGGCTGCCTTTTTGAATCCTTCATGGGGATGATATATATCCAAAAAAACATTCAGCGTGGATTCAATTTTTGCCTCCATGCCAGATGAATAGCATATTCAATAACTCTGGCATTTGAGATCCCTTCTCTCACAGATATATCACGAAGCTTATCATGAGTCTCCTGAGAAATGATCACGTTAAGGGCTTTATTTTTATCTGCACGCTTCTTCTCTCGACTTTTCTGTGTGCTCAATGCACTTTTAAATTTTCTTATGAATAGTTCTCTTTCTGCTTCAGTCCTAAAAAAATCCTCACGCCAGATAAAATATGATGCATAACAGTATGCGATTTTTTCTTCTGTTCCTTCAGCATGCCGATACCTTTGCAAGGTAACATTATTTTCCTGCAAATAATTCAGCAACCAGTCAATGGTTACCCCTGCTTTCCCATTAACATCAGAAAATAAATTTTTCTTTGTGATTAATTCATTCCACTCATTATGTAATTTTAGAATATATTGCCTGGTATTGCCTTCAGAAATACTTTTTACAACTTTATCTTTGATAAGCCGCACCCGAAGATTATGGACCGGTGGAATATCGAATCCTAAAGTGAATGGTTCATTTAACAGAGAATTTCCTACCTGAATAGGGAAAGTGTTTGTATAGGGTGCATAACCCGAGGTAACGTGATCTTGATCTGTTTTACAAAGTAACCAATAACTAGCCCTGGAGTCTGTGGTGAACCATTCAAGCTCATCTTCACATGGAATCTCTTTTTTAGCTTCAACCCGGGTGTTATTGATAAAAGTATCTACTTCTCTTTCGGAACCTTTATTCCCACTCAATAATAAATTGCGCACTCTCTTTTCATAGTTTGCAAGATTTGCTTCGGACGACTCAGGAGGAATATCAACCTCGAATTTCTTTAATTTAAAGTACAAAAATAAAATGAGATTCCTTTCATCATAAAATGAAACCACCACCACCCCCTTGTCACTACGTGATTATAGGTACAAAAATACCCATTTTTGCACATTAACTCAATGAGTTATTGTTGATAACGTGTATACGGTCACGAAAATTTGGCTTCTTGAGGATTGGGGGATAGCAGAAGGGAAGAAGTAAAAGAACTGTTTGGGTACTGGATTACAAAGGGATATAAAACTCTAAGCGCAAATATAAACAGATTGAAATAGCCATTACGAATTATAAAAAACCTTACTGCTTTATATGCATGAAGTGGGATATTTCAATTTCCAGAATCACTTAAAAGGCTCATTATAATTTTTACATAACAACCGGTTGTTATGCCAGAACGCAAACTCAATTCCAAATTGAGCTCTACCACACTAATAACAACCGGAGAATCTAATATGACAACTGAAACACTATTAACTGAAGACAAATTAGTTGACATGTTATTTATCACCACCCTAACTGGATTAACTGATAAGTGGTTTTATAAATTAATTAAAGATGGTGAATTTCCAAAACCTATTAAGCTAGGGAGAAGTTCTCGCTGGTTACAGAGTGAAGTTGAAAATTGGTTAAGAGAACGAGTTAAAGCATCGCGAATCTGAAATGAAATTACGCCCACACCCCAACAATTTAAATATCGGACTGCATATTTACATCATAAACATCATTATATAACCCACATGTTAACTTCGGAGTAAAAATAAATGACCACCAGCTAATAAAACCACATCTTGCATGACACACATTAAAATTAACGCCCCGGATTGGTAATATATACAACAATATACAACGCATCCAACCATCAACACACTCATCCATTGCAAGTATATAAAAGACAACAGTCAATACACTCTGCACATATACACAACCCCACAAATCAAACTAACAAACATTCAAATCAAAACCATAAATCACCATTTAATTACCTCGTCAACCCAAGGTAAGAAATCACCCTAGATACTATACAGACAACAGGAATTTATGATGCTTAACGATATTTATCTTGATCAACGTCATTCCCCATTCAATACAATGTATCTGCAACGGATGCTTAGCGTAATTAATAACGCTACAGCACAATATCCACGAACAATGGCTGTTCGTGTAGACCTACGACTTCCTGATAACCATGATGAATGTAAGGCTGGTCTTATCTCTCGATTTATAGAATCACTAAATGCAAAGATTGAAGCACGATATCGAAGCAAACAAAAGCAGGGTGTTCGATGCTACCCATGTCATTTACGTTACGCCTGGGTCCGGGAGGTTGGAGAAGTAAACAAGAAGTCTCATTACCACATGGTACTCTTTGTGAATAAAGATACTTTCAACGGGTTAGGGGCGTACAGTGAAAATGGAACTGGATTAGCCAGCCTGATACAGGCAGCCTGGCTGAGTGCTTTACAGTTGAGCCCTCCCCCCGGATATCGAACGCTGGTACATATCCCGGACAACCCATTGTATTACCTGGACGTCAACGATTTAGACTACAAAACGGTTTACGATAAACTCACTTTCAGGCTGAGTTATTTTGCGAAGGAGCGCACCAAGTCATACAGCCGGAATGAACGCTCATTTGGCTGCAGCCAGTCCTGAGGCAAAACAAACTAGCTCTACAAAAATTTTTAAGCCTGGCTCTAATCGACTGAATCTCAGCATACTCCGCTTTTGAAGCCTTGACACGTCAGTTGTTCTTTCACCTCTGAGTGGCTGCTCGCGACTGTCTGCAGGAGACTGATTATGTTATTGACCGCAAAAGCCATTAACTGACTTTTCGACTTAATCTCCTTAAGTTATGTGAGAAATTTGCCGATATGAAAACATGATCCCCCAGTCGCTACTGACATGCCCTGTCAGTAGCGACTGGTAATCTCAAGGAAAAATTACAAGGAGAACGCGCATGAGCGGGCATGAGGTAATGGTACAAAGAATAACCGCTATTATTGCAGAACTTTACCAGTACGGTTTTGTATCACGTAAGAAGATGATGGACGAATTCAACATCAGTGAGCGTACTTTGTATCGTGATCTTAATCGTCTGGGCGACAGAATCGTCCCCGATGGTGATGGTATTTACAGGCTGGCTCCCGCTTACGCTAAACCTCAGGCTCTAAAAGAACAACAAAATCTCATCAATGCCCTGGGGATGGCAGAGTTATTCCCTGTAAAAAAAATCTTCTCCCAGCCTGACATGACTTCACTGATCATCAGATCGCTGCCCGGAGATCCAGAAGCGAAACGCGTACTTGAGAATAACTATAGTGTGTTCGATAAAGCGATTCGTGAAAATAGCCTTTGTGAATTTCATTATAAAGGGAAACATCGGACCGTCGCGCCTTATAAGCTTATTAACATAAAGAGCGTCTGGTATCTCGGTGCGGTAGAGAATGAAAAGGTTAAAGGATTCCAGCTCACCAAAATTCATTGGCTGAAATTTAAATCAGAGCACTTCACACCACAACCCCATATCACACAATACTTTGCTGAAGAAGATGATGTCTGGTTTTCTTTGGATAAGCAGATTGTACTCCTTAAAATTTCAGCCGACGTAAGCCATTTTTTTAAACGTCGAAATGTTCTGCCTGTCCAAAAGTTAATTCGTCAGGAACCTAATGGCGACTTGATCGTGCAAACCAAAATGGCACACGAAAACCAGCTATTTCCATTATTACGTTATTGGTTACCAAACCTCACTATTATTTCCCCGATTAGCCTACAACAACGTTTTTATCAGAAGCTCAACCAGCAGATAATAGAAATGAAAAACCCATTGCAGTGAAATTATTTTTGACAACATACAGCAGGAGTAAAAAATGTTACGTGGTTCAGAAAGAAAAGAAGCATTAGCCAGTCTCAAAAGTGCAACTAACCGTTATGAAGTACAGGCTAAAGACACCCAGGATGAGATCACTGCCCTCTTTCTGTTACGCCAGAAATGCAGTAAGGACCTGATTGCCCGTGGTGAAAATTTTGTTAATCGACTGGCGAATACACCGAAAGAGTTTGATAAATCCTGGAGCGAATTGAAAGCGGAAATCGCTGAATTTGATAACGTGGTGGAAAAACTGGAAGAAGAATACCGCGCATCACATATTGGTAAAGGAACGGCTGCTGCGGGGGTTGCCGTTGGGGCGGGGGTCGCCGCATTTGCCCCTACGGCTGCGCTGGCGGTCGCAACAACTTTTGGTACAGCATCCACGGGTACCGCTATTGCTACGTTAAGCGGAGCTGCCGCAACAAATGCAGCCCTGGCATGGCTCGGCGGCGGCGCACTGGCTGCGGGTGGCGGTGGCATGTCAGCAGGAAGCGCACTACTGGCTCTGGCGGGTCCAATAGGCTGGGGGATTGGTGCTGTAGGCATCGCTGGCGGAACCCTACTAGCCCGTCGCAAAAACGGTAAAATCATTGATGAGGCACAACAGGAAGAGCGCCAGGTTCGCGCAAAAACCAGCGAACTTCGCGTGATGGAACGTGGTGCGCAAGAACTCAAGATGCTCACATCCGAGCACTATCATGGTACTGAAAGCATTATTGATGTGCTGGAAAAGGCTGCGCCTCAAGACTATTGCCAGTTTAATACCCATCAGAAAGATCAATTAGGGGCATTGATTAACCATATCAATGCATTATCAAAACTGATCAACAAGAAAATCCAGTAATGAGCATTAACCATAATACAGTTGGCGACCAGCTTATCGGCAGCGCGGTTAACGCCATTAATCAGACCCGCATTGATAGTGAACTGTTAAAACTATCGCAGCAGGAGCGTGCATTTGAGTTGGCTGGCGAACAAATGCAAAAGGTGCGTGATTTCATCGCGTCACCGGGTAACATCCTGGGCTCAATGAGCACCAAACACGGTGAAATTGCTGAGCAGGTAGAAGTTGGCGTGCGCAATGCTCGCCAGGCAATAGAAGAAAGGGTTCAGGATGCCTCTGATCTTAGCGCCACGTTTGACGGAGTGGGTCGAACCGCTCCGGCGGATTATATGATAGATGGCGTTGACGTGCAGTCAAAGTTTATCAACGGAGTTAATAATAACCTGAACCATGTCCTTCAGCACATGGAAACCTATCCCAATTTTACCCAGGGAGAATCCTTTTACCATATCCCCAAAGACTCCTGGCAAACGATTCAGAATGTTATTGATGGGAAGCCGGTGGAGGGCTTGAGCGAAAAAACAATACAGGCTATCAGGGATAAAGTTGCAGAAATTGAAAGTACAACGGGAAGATCCTTTAATGATGTCGTGCGTCCTGGAGTTTCTGATTACAAAGATGTTCAGTGGGGAAAAATTGACGAAACGCTTGATAAACATGATCAGGAATTAGCGGAACAGAACGAGGCAAAAAAAGCAGAAATTATTGACAATCACCAACCCTCCCTAAGTGAAGGCATGCGTGCAACCGCAATGGGAGCCGCTTTCGGTGGAACCTTTGCTCTTGTAACAGGTATATATAGCAAATACCGTGATGGTAAAAATATATTTCGTGGAGATTTCAACAGACAGGACTGGCAGGATGTCGGCTTAGATACATTGAAAGGTGCCGCTATTGGCGGTGTATCCGCCGGAGCAATTTATACCCTGACCAATTATGCCTCTCTGGGAGCACCGTTCGCCAGCGCGCTGGTCACTGCCGCTAAAGGTGTAAGCAATCTTGCTCTCTCCTATCAGCGCGGTGAGATTAATGCTGATGAATTTACCGATCTTGGCCTTATCATCTGCGCGGAATCGGCCATCGTTGGCGCAATGTCTGTCGCAGGTCAGGCAATCATCCCTGTGCCTGTTTTGGGGGCATTGGTTGGTTCTATCTCAGGGAAGTTTATGGTTACCGTAGCTAAAAATCTGGACAGTAAAGCACGCCAATTGCTGGCGAAAAAAATGGAGCAATTTACATGTCGCTTAAGTGAGATTGAGCAGAAAGCACTCAACCGAATTTTGAACGAGTTCGCGGCGCTGGGTGAGCTTACCGCAGCTGCATTTAGCGTGGAAAACAATCGCCGGTTGCTGGAAGCAAGCATCACGCTTGCCCAGGCCCACGGTGTTGAAGAGGTGAAGATAATCAAAAATGCGGATGATCTTGACACATTTATGATGGCGTAGCACTCGAATAAAAATTACAGCAAGGATAAAACCACAATGCTACAGATAATTGGTGCGTTAATTTTACTGGTAATCGGTTTTGTTATTATAAAAGCGTTGTTTAAGGCATCTCTCAATATTCTAGGTGTGATATTAGGATTGGGTGCATTGATTGTTGCAGGCCCACCTTTATTGGCGGGCTATATTGTAGAGCGCGTAACCTATGCGCTTCACTCACGTTGGCTGCTGGGTGTACCTCTTGCCATAGCAGGAATGGTGATTAGCTTTATGTGGGGACTTGATGGTAAACATATTGCCTACGAAGCTTATTCATTTGATTCAATGAAGTTTATTTTAACCGCTGCATTTGCCAGTGGCCTGCTTGCAGTACCTGTACAAACCAAGGCTATTCTACAAAACGGGCTTATACCAGCCGATATCAATGCCAAACTTAAAGAGTATTATTGCTGTTTTTATGCGTCTTACTTTTTGATGGCCTGCTCTGCGGCTACACCGTTTATAGCCTGGCAATATAATATCTCATCTTCACTGATGTGGTGGACAGGATTGCTATACTGGATAGCAGCCTTACTGACACAGTTCTATGCGGCAAACCAAATTCAGGAACTCAAGAAGTTAACTAATGCCATCAATACAGGGTTAAATGAGCAAAAAGCGATCAATAACAAACTTTGGCTGACGGAACTAAAAGAAGGAAGTAACCTCTCAGCAGAATTCGTAGAGACTATCTATCTCAAGTTGGTCTCACAGCATATTTTTCAGGGCGATACTCGAGAGCAGGATCTGGCTGGTGAAAACTGGCTTTTAAATGATGCCTGGTATGAAAGAAAGATGGCTGAATTTAATGAGCAGTTAAACAGTAAAATAGTACACTCATCAGATGAGCTAAGAAGCCTTTTTGGTAATAGGCTGAATTTACCCTCTGCTGCGAATGATGATCTCCTGAACCGTTATCTTGATGGTGGGAACTATTATTCTTTTTCGGATGGTCGAAAATTTGTCTCGTTTCACTATGTCGACGAGCTTTGTACCTGCACTTCATGCGGTTTGAGCGAGATTAAAAACGCAAAACACCAGGGCGGTGGTGGGAGCCAGGAATGGTATTGCTCTGATATTTGCCGGGAAACGGAAAAACTCTGCATTGAAATTCACAAGCGACCACAGGCTGAATTTATTTCCAGTGCAGCAACAAACGGTCTGATTCTCATGACACTCCCGGAGGCCTGGAATACTAACGAAAAAATGTTTGCAGTGGGAGGACAAGGACATGGTTTTGCAGCCGAACGGGGAAATCATCTTACTGACAAAATCCAACTAAAAGATGCACATATTCTCGGTGATGATAATGCGAAAAATGGTGCAGACAGGCTGGTTAACGGTTCAGAGATTCAGACCAAATACTGTGCAACCGCTGCACGTAGCGTCGGTGCTGGTTTTGACGGACAAAACGGTAATTATCGCTATTATGACAGTAACGGAACCCCAATGCAGTTAGAGGTTCCGAAAGACCAGTATTCGAAAGCGCTTGAAACGATGGAGAACAAAATTCGCGATGGCAAAGTCCCCGGCGTTACCGATCCTGCAGAAGCCACAAAACTTGTACGTCAGGGACACCTGACTTATAGCCAGGCACAAAACATTACTAAGTTTGGCACGTTCGAATCTATCACTTACGACATTGCGGAAGGATCTATCATCAGCCTCGCAGCTGGAGGTATCAGCTTCGGTCTGACAGCTTCTATTTTCTACCTCAATACCGGCGATCGTAAGGCTGCGTTGCAAACGGCAGCAATACAGGCAGGTAAAACATTTACCCGCACACTGACAGTTTATGTGACGGTACAGCAATTACACCGTATCAGTGCCGTTCAGGGGTTACTTAAAAATATTGATTTTGCCGCTGCCAGCCCGACAGTTCGTAATGCGCTTCAACAGGGAGTCGGAGCTAACAATCTCAACTCCCTTAACAAGATGATGCGTGGCACACTGGTTACCTCTTTCGCACTGGTCGCCGTGACCACTGGTCCGGATATGATCAAAATGGTGCGAGGTCGTATTTCTGGGGCACAGTTTATAAAAAATCTGGCAGTTACTTCATCTGGTGTGGCTGGGGGTGCAATTGGTTCTATTGCTGGCGGAATGATGCTTAGTCCATTAGGTCCTTTCGGTGCTTTAGCAGGACGCGCAGCTGGTGGCTTGTTAGGCGGTATGATTGCCACAGCTATTTCCAAAAAAATAGCGGGTGCACTGGTTGAAGACGACCGAGTAAAAGTGCTGGCTCTCATCCAGGAACAGGTTACATGGCTTGCAACAAGTTTCATGCTTACAGAACACGAACTTGAAAACCTGAACGCGAATCTGGCAACAGTAATTGACCAAAAAACCCTGGAGGTTATCTTCGCCGCAAAAGAGCAAGACCGAGCAACGGCCAATATGCTGATTAAACCACTTGTAGTAAGTGTGGTTAAGCAACGACCGGTCCTGAGCTATGAACAATCGCAAATCTGCGAATTGGTCGATCAGCTTGATACATCGGTTTCATTATCTGCTGTTGCATAATGAAAGGTATAAATTCATTACCATCGTGATATGGTGCTTCAGACGAAGCAAACTTAAATACCATTAACCCCATGATACTATTGTAAAATCCAAAAAAACAATGGTAATCATCATAATGAACTGGTTCGAACAGACTTGCGGAAGAGTTTGGAGAATTAACAAATAAGGGGGCATTTGCCCCCTTCATCTTTATTTCAGTCGTTTACCTGCATCATCAACAACTTTCTCACCGTCTTCCTTAGCAAATGCGCCTTTTTGCGCATCCGGAAGAATATCCAGTACCACTTCGGAAGGACGGCACAGACGTGTTCCCAATGGTGTCACCACAATCGGGCGGTTAATCAGGATCGGATACTGAAGCATAAAATCGATTAACTGATCGTCAGTAAACTTATCTTCCGCAAGCCCCAGTTCTTCATAAGGTTCAACATTTTTACGCAATAGTGCCCGTACCGTTATCCCCATATCTGCAATGAGTTTGAGCACCTCATCGCGTGAAGGTGGATTTTCAAGGTAAAGAATAACGTTCGGTTCAGTACCGCTGTTGCGGATCATCTCCAGCGTATTACGAGACATGCCGCAGGCTGGGTTGTGATAAATGGTGATGTTGCTCATATCAGTATCTCATTACAACGTGAAAGAGAGACGTAGCGCCAGCGCTGCCAGTGTTACAAACAACACAGGAAGAGTCATGACGATCCCGGTGCGGAAATAGTATCCCCAGGTGATGGTCATATTCTTCTGTGAAAGGACATGCAGCCAGAGCAGCGTTGCCAGGCTACCAATAGGTGTTAATTTTGGTCCCAGATCGCAGCCAATCACATTGGCATAAATCATCGCTTCTTTGATAACGCCTGTTGCGGTGCTGCCATCAATAGAGAGAGCTCCAACCAGCACGGTAGGCATGTTGTTCATGATGGAAGACAGGAAAGCCGTCAGGAAGCCAGTACCGAGCGTCGCGGCCCAGAGTCCTTTATCCGCCAGTACATTCAGCACACCAGAAAGGTATTCGGTTAGCCCGGCATTGCGCAGACCGTAGACCACCAGGTACATCCCCAATGAGAAGATGACAATCTGCCATGGCGCACCGCGCAGCACTTTGCCAGTGTTAATGGCATGGCCTCGTTTAGCTACTGCAAACAGGATCACAGCTCCAACAGCCGCAATCGCGCTAACGGGAATACCGAGCGGCTCAAGGACAAAAAACCCAACCAGCAGAAGAATTAAAACTATCCAGCCGGTTCTGAAGGTTGCCAGATCTTTAATCGCCTTTGCCGGTGCTTTCAGGAGAGCCAGGTCGTAAGTCGGTGGAATATCTTTGCGGAAGAACAGATGTAGCATCACCAGTGTGGCGATAATAGCGGCAATATCCACTGGCACCATTACCGACGCATACTCAGTGAAGCCCAGTCCAAAGAAGTCCGCCGAGACTATATTCACCAGGTTCGACACGATAAGCGGCAGGCTAGCCGTATCGGCAATAAAACCGGCAGCCATGACGAATGCCAGCGTGGTGCCTTTGCTGAACCCTAATGCCAGCAGCATGGCGATGACTATCGGCGTCAGAATAAGTGCCGCACCATCGTTGGCAAACAGTGCCGCCACCGCCGCACCGAGCAGAACGATATACGTAAAGAGCAAACGTCCACGACCGTTACCCCAGCGGGAAACGTGCAGTGCTGCCCATTCGAAAAAACCGGACTCATCGAGCAGCAGGCTGATAATAATTACGGCAATAAAGGTCGCCGTCGCGTTCCAGACGATATTCCACACCACCGGAATATCGCCCACATGCACAACGCCAGATATCAGAGCCAGTCCCGCGCCCAGCATTGCGCTCCAGCCGATCCCTAATCCCTTCGGTTGCCAGATAACCAAAACAATGGTCAGGACAAAAATAGCGCCTGCCAGTAACATAAATCCTCCAGACAGGACGGCTCTGACGCCCTGTGTATACAAAAAATTAAACTGCCAGCTCTCTGAGTTTCTCGATGCCAGTGGGCTCTGATGCCAGTACGGGTACTAACGCTATGCGGCTTGCATGCTAGTTCTTCACAGCCTCGATCTGAGGAAGTTCTTGTTGAGCACGCAGACAAAGCAGTGGTGAATGAGTCTGTGCAACAGAAAGGCTGTTATTGATAATCCAGCCCCAGGGATGAATCCCCGCGCGCTCAAGATCGGACTGCAGGTTTGCAGCTTCCAGTACAGGTGTGGTTTCAGGCAGAGTGACCAGCAGGACTTTGGTACGTTCCGGGTCCTGAATCGAAGTTTTTCCTACACCTCCCTTACCGGTGAAAAACAGGTAAGACGGGATATTCTGTAAGAATTTCATATGTCCTCCTGACATACTCAACAACAGGAAGTTTTACCACCACAGCAACTGGCGGGAGCTAAACCCACCTTTTCCAGCGGTATACCAAACCAGCGAGCCAGTTCAGCGCGTTTCGGGTATCGCCCGGCCATCACTGTTTCACCATCCAGTAACAGCAGCGGAAGCCCTTCAGCTCCAGAAGCTTCAAGGAAAGCTTTCGCTTTCTCATTCTGAACGAAGCTCATAGGCTGCTGCGCCAGGTTGTAACGTTCGATCTGGACCCCACGCCCTTTCAGCCATTGAACATCAGCAGAAAAATCGACCAGAAGCTGATCGACATCTGAACCACAAACGCCGGTACTGCAGCACAGCGCCGGATCAAACACCGTTAACGTTTTCATCTTTAACACCTCACATTCGTAAAAACATATATGTATAGGCAAATTTTTTAGATACAAACAGCCTTACCGCTGCCAGAGCAGTTGGCTGATGCCAGCTTACGGGCGATGGCCTGTACGTCGTCCTGTTGGCTTAGCCAGGCCTGCTCAATCACCTGGGCAGCCCAGGAAGGAATATGCGGAGATAAGCGGTAATGAACCCATTTTCCCTGCTTGCGATCCAGCAATAGGCCACTCTCCCGAAGCATTGCAAGGTGGCGGGAGATCTTGGGCTGTGACTGTTCTAGCGCAGTGCAAAGGTCGCACACGCACAGCTCTCCCATCTCTCTGAGCAGCAACACGATGCCCAAACGGGTTTCATCGGAGAGGTTTTTGAAGAGTTGTAATGCTATGATTTTCATCGAATTTAACGAAGCCTTGAAATTGTGTTGCTTAAAGAATAGATGCATTACATATGGTAAATCATATATTTAACATCATGGTAGTCCCTTCGTTTAACCAAATCAACTAATAGATCTTCCGCAAAAAATGAGCAAAATTCGGTTGCATAGTTTACGTGATACCTCATCATGAAATAGATTTTTACTTTAAAGAGGGATTTTAAGTTGGAAATATCATCTCTGAAACTCAAGGGTTTTAGAAACTTTAAAGATGCACACATCAATTTTAACTCAAATACTCTGGTCATCGGTGCCAATGATGTTGGCAAAAGTAATATGTTGCATTCGCTAAGAATGCTATTAGATAAAAGTATATCAGATTCAGAAATTGAACCAAATGAACTTGACTTTCATTTAGAAAACGGAAAATCATGTGAAGAATTTGAAATTATTATTCATTTTAAAGATATCAATGAAGATGCAGTACTTTCAATTTTGAAAGGGAATGTCAGTGACTCAGGTGAATCGTTCATTAAGTACATTGCACAAAAATCCGATCTCAGCTATAAACTTTTTATTGGTGAGTCTTTAGAGTCTTTACAAGAAATCAACTCTCGCTATTATCTTAAATTCGTTAATTTAAAATATATTCAATCACAACGAGATTTAGAGAGGTTTATTCGTAAAGAAAAAAGACAACTATTAAAAATCGCACAGCAATCATTGAACTCTGAAGAAAGAGAAGAAGATGACGATTTGTTAGGAGAGATAAGTATAGATTTACAGTCTATTAATGATAAAATATCTCAACTTATATATGTAGAAAGAGCTACAAAAGATGTCAACGATGAGCTAAAAAAACTTGCGCATCATTACTCAGAGTATTCTGTGCAACTAGATACTGGGGCAATTGGAATAAATGACTTTATTGACAACCTACAACTTGGAGCTAATACAAATGGTTCTAATGTTATGCTTGGAGGAGACGGGCGAAACAATCAAATATTATTAGCTTTATGGAAAGCGAAAAGTATTAAGGAACATGATATCGAGAACGAGGTTATCTTCTATGTTATCGAAGAACCTGAAGCACACCTACATCCTCACCAACAAAGAAAACTGGCTGATTATTTGATATCAGAACTTCCAGGTCAAACGATCATTTCATCCCACTCACCACAAATAGCTGTAAACTTTGAACCAGGCTCAGTAATAAGGTTGCTTGACCGTGCTGGACACACAGTAGCCGCAAGTGAAGGGTGTTCTAAAGATATTTCAGATGGCTGGGAAGGAATGAGCTATCGGATGAGTATATTGCCAGCAGAATCGTTTTTTTCAAATGGAGTTTTCTTAATCGAAGGACCATCAGAAGTTTTATTCTACCATTCTTTAGCCGAAAATTTAAACATTGATCTTGATTATTTAAATATTTCACTGGTTTCAGTGGACGGAATATCATTTAAAATTTACGTAGCTATACTAGATGCTTTAGAGATCCCATGGGTAATGCGAACGGATAACGATATATCTAAACTTAAAGATCAAGACAAGTGGCAATATTCAGGTATAAACCGATGTTTAGATATAGCCGGTTTGGAAAAGTTTGAACATAGCGACATACAAATAGTACCTATAGATACTCTGACCAGCGGTGATTGGCAAACAGTTTCTGAAGAAATAAATAAATGCGGGGTATATTTATCCAAAGTTGATTTAGAAACTGATCTGGTAGGAGAATTAAGCGCACCAATTTTAAACGCTTTAGGTAAGAAAAATGACCAAGGTGCGATAGAGTACTTACAAAAGAAAAAAGCATTAAGAATGCGAGAACTTCTTAAAGATATAAAAACAGACCTTCACAAGCTTAATGCCGGTGAATTAATTAAACCGTTAAACCATCTTGTAAAAATAATTAGAGGTGAATGAAATGAGTACTTTCTCACCAACACCTCAGCAAGCATTAGCCATTGACTACACTGGAAGCATGGTAATAACAGCATGTCCGGGAAGCGGTAAGACTACGGTTATAAAAGAAAAAATCAGAAATATTACCGACTGTCTTCCAGAGCATAAAGGGGTCATTGCAATTACATTCACAAAAAAAGCAAGTTCAGAACTGGAACGTAGATGCAAGGCTGAAGGACACAATGTAAAACATAGTTTCTTTGGTACTATTGATAGTTTTTGCTTAAAGGAAATAATTATTCCATTTCTTTCAAGGGTATGGGGAGGAACACCAACAGAATGCAAAGTCTTAAAGAAATTGGAATCTCCATATAACCATTTCATAGAAAGCAATTTTGCTGGCACACCATCAGTTATTAATATCAATGAGGACCCTGGGTATAAAAAACTATACGATGAGGGAATACTTTGGATGGGGTCATTCTCGGCCTTAGCATTAAAAATAATTAATGAATCATCTGCTGCGAAGCGGTATATCAAAGCAAGATATAGCCATATATTCATAGATGAGTATCAAGATTCGTCTTTATCTCAGCATGAGCTATTTCTAAAAATAAACGAACTTGGCTTATGCTCCATTGCTGTTGGTGATGTTTGGCAATCAATCTATGAATTTAGAGGAGGGAATTCGGAGCTTCTTTTAGAATTGGTAAGTAATACAGAATGCTTTAAGCATTTTGAGATAAATTTCAACCATAGATGCCACCCATCAATAAGCAATTATGCTTCAAGATTGCTTGAACCATCCTATGTTTTACTACCTGCGGATGAGATAAGAGTATTTAGGAGACGACTTAATGGAAATCTTAAAGATGCTGCTGTTACGATTTCCTCTTGGATTTCAGGATGGCTGAGTAGTGGCGAATGGAAGTTAGAAAAAGCAAATCAAATAGCCATTTTAGCAAGAAAAGAAAAATCACTAACATTATTCTGCTCTGGATTAAACTTAAACTTCAGGCTTTATGTTGACACACCTCTAGATAAAATTGGTACTGATTGCTCAGATCTATACAAAGATCTGTTAGCATACAAGTACGGCTCTATAAGTACAGCACAAGAGTTTATTAACAAAGTTTTTGATGGGGTTATAGTAGATGATAACACTCTGCTCTTACTAAGAAAAAAAATAAAAACAATTAGAAATGAATTAAAAAATGAAGATTTAATACATAAGTTTCATGATATTGCATATATTTTAGGGATAAATTCAACAGAACATACTGATGGGGCTGTAATAAGAACAATCTCAGACGATATTTTAGTCAAACAATTCAAACCATTAGATGATAATGAGATACAAGTAATGACCCTTCATAAATCTAAAGGACTGGAATTCAAATTAGTATTTCACCTAGATTTAGATGAATGGTCTTTCCCATTTAGAGAATATAACAGCGAAGACAGATACACACCTCGATACCCGACGCTTCAACAAGAACTTAACCTCCACTACGTTGGTATAACCAGAGCTGAGAATTGTTGCATCCTTATTAACTCATCTCTCAGAGAAAATGCATCTGGGGACTTTAAAAACACAGATGAATCATATTTCTTCAAATTACCTCAGTTAAATAATCTGTATAGTTGAACTTTGTAATCATTTACATAGGAGGGATAATTCAAAAAAACCTCCTTTAATTTTAACACTCAACACACTAAGTGTAAAAATATGAACACCAACATGCCGATTATTAATTTTCGCAATTGCTTTTATAAGGAGCAACATTCCAGAAGAACGGCTGCTAAGTTAGCAGCCTGCAGAATTAAAGCTTAAAAAATTTATTATCTTGAGATAATTCAAGAATAATATAACGAGTATATTTCTGGTAATCTTCTGTTATTAATTTATCAGACAGCATAGATACAATATGTTGCCCTGACAATTTAATCGACTCATCAAAAATTTTGCGAACGTGTTGAATATCGATTTCATCAATAGAATCGTGTAGTACAAAGTTAGGTCTCAAAGCTTTTATATCACAAACGGTCTTGATATATGCTAGATCGAAAGTAACAACCTCAAGTCTCTTTAACCCACCTTCGTTATTTGACTCCACATCATCTACATGTGGGGTAGCCATGCCCGCGCAGGACAGCTGGCGCGTACGTCTGGCGATGGCTCGTGAGTGGCGTGACGTGGTGAACAAGCATGGCGGGGATGTGACGGTGACGCATCTGCCTGAAGTGGGAATCAAAGGGAATACCCACTTCCCGTTCTCTGATTTAAATAATGTGCAGATTGCTGATTTGGTTAGTCAATTTTTGAAGGAAAAAGATCTGCAGTAGGAAGAGCCAATATTGAGCCTTCATTAATGAAGGCTCAATACAAACATCAGTTTTATCAAAAAAATAAAATGGGAACGTGACGGTCTGCTTTGAGCGAAAAGAGGACCTTCAAATCCTAACAGGTTCCATTGATTAGCCTTGGCTGTCAGTTACGCCATCGTTAACATGAAGCCGATCGAATAATTCCCTATCCATTTTTTACAAATACGCAGTGGCAAGAAAGACAGATTCTGGCTCATGACAAGTAGAGTGATTCATTTGTATAAAGAGACTTCGCCTTCAGGACGCGTTTTGAACCTGCGATGCATCCACAGGTATTGCTCAGGGGCTCGGAGAATTTCACGCTCGATGATCTTGTTCATATAAGCCGCTGCGGCGACCTTGTCTTCCCCTGGATAGCCTGACAACGGATTGCTGATATACATGTGATAACCTTTTTTATCGCTACGTCGGATCATGCTAAGTGTGATCAAGTGTGCACCAGCGAGTTTTGACAGAGCATACGTTCCGTTCGTCGTGGCTGCTTTTTTTACCGAGAAAAAAGGTGCAAAAACGCTTCCCTTAGACCCATAATCCTGGTCTGGTGCAAACCAAACGGCTTCACCAGCTTTTAGCGCATGAACAAAACCAGATAAATTACGTCGATTAATCATAGCCTTATTTGAACGCATACGCCCTTTTGTCTGTACCCATTCCATTAGTGGATTATTGTGTGGGCGATACGTTGCCATCATAGGATGGCATAAACCCATTACTCTTCCACACAATTCAAGGGACATAAAATGAATCCCGACAACTATTACTCCTCTGGTCGCACCGGTCAGGTTTTCAAGCCCTTCGACATCAAACCATTTTTTGACTCTCGCATCGCTCCAGAACCAGGCCATTCCTGTTTCCATCAGTCCCAGCCCGAGAGAAACAAAGTTTTTATTGACCATCTGGCTCCGGGCAAACGGTGTCATCTCGGGAAAGCAGAGTTCGATATTTCTAATCGCAATTCCTTCCCGGCGTTTCAGAAAGGGTCTGGATATTTTTCCAAGGCCGGAGCCCAGAATGTGTAAAACCGGGTAAGGAAGTTGAACGAGAAGCCACAGCAGACCCAAACCAGACCAGGTAAGCCAGTAGCGGGGATAAAGTAAATTATGAGTAAAAGTCTGTGCCATAAATTTCCTTAATGCTAATGAAGGTTATAACGCAAAAGGAAAACAATGAGGCAATTCGTCTTTAGCGATACATTTTATTTTAGACAATTTAAATTTATCTAAATTCAGAATAAAACAAATAATTTTGCAATGACTGGTAAAGGATTTAAAGAGTCATGAATGAATTGTAAGCCAGTAAAGTTATTCTGTTATAAATTCATGGATTTATCATTGATACTCAAGAAATTGTCTTCTGGATTCATCATCATCAAGGTACTCAAAAGAAAGAAGGCGAATTTTGGTAAGTTTATAAAACCACTCGCAATCGTTTCGTTGAATAATTTCGCCAGGTTTGAAACATATCCCGGATGCCACCCGGATAATCGCATATTTACCATTACTAAACCTGACCCGGTGAATACAGAAAGGTTGACCGGCCTGCCCGTGACAGCTGTTCGACAGGATATGCCCTTCAATAAAAACAGATTTTTTAAATTTCATCATCATACCCTCGACAACCGCAGCACAGGAGAAATGTTGTCATTTCCCGACATCACTTACGTTAAGTGGCAGAAGCTGATCAGCCGCCGATACACCAGCATTCTGAAGGTCTGAACAACAGTCCGCAGGCAGGGCACTCAAGAACCGCATCTTTTCTTAGTTTACCTGCTTTCTGATCAGCTCTGTGTGCGCATACCGGGCAGGCAACATGAACCGGTCTTCCTTTAAAATACCTGAGCCCTTTAGTATAAGACATAAATAATTCTCTGAGGAATACAGTAATTATTATACGCTTTGATATAAAAATAACTGGCATAAGTTATGTTAAGTTGTGTCTGAATCAGGATATCAGATATTGAAAACTGAACGTCTGATTTATGATACACTACCCTTCCGTGAGAAATTTATGATGAAATCAGAAGACACCCTTGACTGGTATCCGGCACAACTACCGCCAGTGAAAATTATTCTTGGCGAAGCCGTGCTGGCTGTGGGCAAACAGGGCCGACCGATTAATACCCGCACCTTGCTGGAATACCTTCAGGTCATGCAGGACAAACAAAAAAGGCGGGATGACAAAATCGCCATGCAGACTGCGATTGATGTTCTCAGGGATAATCAGCGCATTAACGGCAGACGTTAATGCGCCTCTGGGATAAGTGTTATTTCTGAATGATCTCAACCGTATGGTTTTGTCCATCATTCTTCAGCGGTATTCTGTCATCAGAGAGGAGAACACCATCCAGTGTCACGCGATATTCTGCATCGCCGCGTGAGACACTAATCTGATAATGGCTTTCGGCATACTGATAGGCCATAGAAAAAGACGGCCACTCATCCGGTAACCGGGCATGAACAGTAAAGTCAGCGCCGGTGCGTTTTATCCCCAGTAATTCCTCGGTAAGCAAACGCCAGGCCCAGCCAGCAGAACCGGTATACCAGCTCCATCCTGCGCGTCCGGTATGGGGAGCGACGCTGTAGACATCAGCACTCATGACATAAGGCTCAGCTTTATAAATCCCGACAGAGTCCGCATTCAGAGTATGATTTATAGGGTTGAGCATTGACCAGAGTTGCCAGGCACGTTCGGCATTCCCCATCCGGGCAAATGCCATCACGGCCCAGATGGCGCCATGAGTATACTGCCCTCCGTTTTCCCGCACACCGGGCAGGTACCCCTGTATGTAACCTGGATTTGGACCGTGTCCATCGAAAGGAGGCGTTAACAGTTTAATCAGTCCCCCTTCGTTATCCACAAGATGCTTATCCAGCGCCCGCATGGCCTTTGCACACCGCCCCGCGCTCGCGACCCCGGACAATACAGACCAGCTTTGCGCAATCGCATCAATCCGGCAGTCCTGTGAGGCTTTCGACCCCAGGGGAGTACCATCGTCAAAATATCCACGCCGGTACCATTCACCATCCCAGGCGTGGGCTTCGAGATTGCTTTGCAGGCGCAGAGCCTGTGAACGGCACATCGAGGCGACACTTTCATCCAGCCTGCGCTCCGCCAGCGCAGCAAACCGTTGCAAAATATCGTACAGGAAGAAGCCCAGCCAGACGCTTTCGCCTTTGCCTTCGATACCCACCCGGTTCATCCCATCATTCCAGTCACCAGCCCCCATCAGCGGCAGGTCATGCTCCCCGAACCGCAGCCCATGTCGAATAGCTTTGACACAGTGTAACCAGAGAGTCTCTTCGGTGCCGCTGATGACCGGCGTGTCATAGACAGACTCTTCACCAGGCTGAAGCGGGCGTCCCTCCAGATAAGGAATGCATATTCCCAGAGCATCCATATCCCCCGTCGTTTCAACATAGTGGCAAACGGCAAGCGGCAGCCACAGGTAGTCATCGGAACAACGGGTACGGACACCGTTGCCGTGTGGCGGGTGCCACCAGTGCTGCACATCCCCCTCGATAAACTGCCGGGAGGCACAGAGTATTATCTGTTCACGCATCCGGTTCGGATCGGCATGGCTCAGTGCCAGTGAGTCCTGCAGCTGATCGCGAAAACCAAATGCACCGCCAGACTGATAGTAGCCACTACGGGCCATAAGACGACAGGCTACCGTCTGATACAACAGCCAGCCATTAACCAGTAAATTTATGGACGTGTCGGGGGTGTTAACTACGATTTTATCGAGCACATTGTGCCAGTGATTATGAATCCGGTTCAGCTCCTGGCGGACCGTATCCTCGTTCATGTAACGGGCCAGCGTCTCCTGAGCATAAACATCATTCTCCTCTGCGCCGAGGATAAAAATAAATGTCCTCTGGTCCCCGTCAATTAATGTCACCGCCGATTGCACCGCTCCGCAGGGATCCAGACCGGCCCCCGTCTTACCAGAAAGCTTTTGCAGTTTCATGGCCGACGGGGCGTGAAGGGAACCATTACGGCCAATAAACTCCCGGCGGTCCCCTGTCAGAGAACAGTCATTACCGCTGACGGCAAAAAATGCAGTTCGGCCGCCACCATTATCACCATAAAAGTTGTTCGCAAGTACCCCGCAGCCGCCGGGCGTTCTGGCCACATGTGTCACAATGTGAGGAGCTGAGCGAGTTCGTGTTTCTCCGAGCGTCCACTCTACATAGCCTGTGACGGAAAGTTGACGTGTCCGTCCCGAAGAGTTACTGAGCGTCAGGAGCACCAGTTTAACCGGATCCTCTTCGGCAACCAGGACCGTCAACTCGCTGTCGATACCACTCTCTCGATGGGCAAAAACGCTGTAGCCAAAACCATGGCGGGTCAGGTAATCACCGTGTCCGCGAATAGGTAAAGCCGTTGGCGACCAGCACTCCCCGCTCTCTTCATCGCGCAGGTAAAATGCCTCGCCGCTGCGATCGCTCACCGGATCGTTCTCCCACGGCGTCAACCGGTATTCATGTGCATTCTCATACCAAGAGTAGGCCTGTCCTGCCTCTGAGATCACGCTGCCAAAACGGGAATTTGCCAGTATGTTCGACCAGGGAGCCGGTGTAAGCGCATTTTCCCGAAGGACGATCTGATACTCCCGCCCATCCTGAGAAAATCCACCGTACCCATTGAAATGGCATAGCTGACTGATATCAGGGCTCCAGTCCGTATGTTGATTACGTTCGCGCACAGCACGCGGAATGAATGCCCTAGCCGGCGATTTCAGGGTATGAATACGCTGATTAAGCTGCTCATTAATACCCCCAGCGCGGTCATCAAGATAAAGACAGGCCACGCTCATCAAAAGCAACTTATCCTCAGCGGAGAGATGCTCACCGTTGCGGACAAAAAGCCCGCCCTTTTTATCCAGCAGACTGGCTTCAGACCCGGCATAAATTAACTCCATAATCTGATTTTGTAATCCCTGCTGGTAGCCGCCGGGGCTGTTATTCAGGATAACCAAATCAACATCCAGCCCTTTCTGTCTCCAGTAACGGTGTGCCTGAATCAGTGTTGTCACTGAGGCAATACTTTCTTCGCTGGTTATACTGAGCAGCACTATCGGCAGATCGCCTGAAATTGCCCAGCCCCACAGACCGGACTGACCACGCCGGTTGCGGCTGATCACCAGACCTTCGGCGCGAAGCTCCTGGGCAGGGTAAAGCACAGCGCTGGCGAGACGATTAAACAAAGTTGCATCATCTTCACTGGCATTCATCTGGCGTAATACCACCAGACTGTGAGACCAGGCCAGTTCAAAGACGCGATCGGCAATAGGGTAATCGCGATATTTTTCCAGCAGCGCCAGGCTCTGCTGGCGGGTCTCGCTGATACCATAAATGATATCAATCGTGACCGGATGCCCCGGTTGTAGAGTGATGGAGTGACGTATTGCCAGTATCGGATCCAGCACTGACCCCGACGTGTTGCTGAGCGTCCCTCCCGTCTCTATTGCCAGGGCATCAGCAGGGTTTCTGCCACGACCAAGAAATTTTGCCCTGTCCGTTTCAAACGAGACGTTATGTCGGTTATCGCCATGCACCACCATCATGTGAAACAGGCAGGGGCTCGCTTCATCCGGAGAGCGCGGGCGCCGGTGGCAAAGAATGGCGCCACGCTCAGGATCCAGCTCAGTCTGAATAAACAGATTGCTGAATGCAGGGTGAGCCAGATCGCTGGCATCAGGTGCCATTACCACTTCAGCATAGGTTGTCAGTTCCAGAGAGCGGGGCTGGCGACCACGATGGATCAGTGTGAGCCGTCGCAACTCAACATCATCCTCCGGGGAGATCACCACCTGAGTTTTGACGCTAAGTTCTCCGAAGGTGCGTCGGAATTCAGCCCCCGCATCGGTGAAGAAAACTTCCTCGTCTTGTCCGCTGAAGTTGCCTGTCGGTTGCCAGGTATTGCTCCATACATCCCCCGTCTGTGTATCACGGATGTAGCAGAATGCTCCCCAGTTATCACGGGTGGTATCACTGCGCCAGCGTGTGAGTGCAATATCATTCCAGCGACTGTAACCACCGCCGCCCGCGGTCAACATCAGATGATAATGGCCGTTGGACAGGAGTTGAATATCAGGAGCTGGTGTATCCACGCTATAGAAAATACGGGGTTCATAGCGAACGGGTTTGACCCTGCCCTCATGAGATTCAAAGTGACGGCGCGGACTGTACAGATCGACCGCATCCGGCACGCGCTCCTGTAACAGGAGACTCGCTGACCTGAATACCGTACTGGACATAAAGCGTTCAGTCATGGGGGCGTCAAGCAGCACATGAGCCAGCGCCTGAAATGCCATACCCTGGTGATGCGCCATCCAGGACTGTACGACCGCATAAAGCTGGCCGGTTGCAAGACGTGAGGGGGTATAGTCCAGCGCTTCATAAAAACCGTATTCGCCGCATGCACCATTTTTTTGCAGCCTGAACAGGTTCTCACAGGCTCTCTGTGGGGAAACCATCAGCGCCAGCAGTGTGGCGTAAGGAGCAACAACCATGTCATCGGCAAGCCCCCTGCGCAGACCAAGACCCGGTACGCCAAATGCCTGATACTGATAATTATGCTGAACATCAAAAGCATGATAGCCAGACTCTGAAACACCCCATGGTACCCCGCGTTCTTTCCCCCAGAGAATCTGGCGCATAACCGCCGACTGACTCATTTCATCGAGCAGGCTGCCGGGCCAGGTGGGCATCACCAGATTCGGCATCAGATATTCAAACATGGACCCACTCCATGACATCAGGGCAGTTTCATTATCAATCGTGGTAAACAATCGCCCCAGCGCATACCAGCTTTTAAGAGGTAACTGATTAGTCGCAATGGCAAGAAAACTGGTCAGGCGGATTTCAGACGGCAGGAGATCGTAGTGGCTCTTGTCAGGCGTATTCGTGTCACAGTTATAACCGATACTGAGCAGACTGGTTGCTTCACTGTACAGAAAGGCGAAATCCATTCTCGCATGCTCATCCAGCCGCTGTTCTAGCTCGGTGATAATATTGAGTCGCATTCGGGCCTGCTCCGTCGCTGACGCCTGTGATGTTCCTGTACCGGTTGATGTCTGACGGGCAAGCTCGCTCAGCGTCGGCAGCGTCTGTTCGTCCCACGATACAGGTAACCAGCCAAGCAATAACGACCACTCATTGCAGAACTGAACCAGTTGATTCTCCAGATGTCCTGCCCAGCGAATCTGAAGGGGCGCCCCCTGATGACATAACGTGGACAGATGGTTGCACTGGATGCTCATGTTTTTCAGTTCACTGAAAAATGCCTGTGGAGAGAGTGACACCGCGCTCAGGCAGTGTTTGCGCAGCAGTCTCAGGTTGTCAGGTGGGTTCTGACCCCACTGTTTTTCCAGAATATCCAGCGTATCGTTCAGTCCTGCCAGTATCTGTTGGCTGTTTAAAACAGGCTGATGACGCATGGCGGACAGCCCTGCACGCAGCGTCAACAAATGCCCGGCCATATTGCCGCTGTCGACGCTGGAGATATAGCGTGGACTGAGGGGGACCAGCGTACGGGTGTCATACCAGTTGTAGAGATGGCCCCGGTAGTGCTCCATTTTATCCAGCGTGTCGAGCGTGAGCGACACGCGCCGGAGCACCTCTCCGCCAGGCAGGTAGCCAAAGTCCCATGCCGTCAGGTTAGCCATAAGCGAAAGACCAATATTGGTAGGGGAAGTTCGATGTGCCACCGTCGGTTGTGGTATTTCCTGATAATTATCAGGCGGAAGCCAGTTCTCTTTTGCTGTGGCAAAGGTTTCAAAAAAAGCCCAGATTTCACGGCTTGTCTGGCGTAACAGCTGTTTTTGTTTCTGATTTGGCGAAAAAACCTTACGCACGGGCTGGCGACTCAACCAGCTCATCAGCAGCGGTGCCACGCACCATAACAAACCGATCGGCAACGCAATCCACAGTAGCTGGGGGGCAAATTGTCCGGTCAGTATTATCAGCGCCACGCCACCGACAACATTCAGCCACATCGCCTGATAAAAACGTGCAACAGTGGGTCTGGCCTGATTGCTGTCCTGGCTGTGGCTGACCCACTGGCTGAGGTGACGCCTGCTTATCCCCAATCGCCATAGCGTCACGGCGATCGCTTTCAGTGAATATCCGGCTTCGTGCGGCAGTATCGCAACATTAAGACCGATTCCAGACAGACGCTTCAGCGCGCCCGACCCCACCAGTAACAGATGCGGCTTCAGGCGGCGGCGCAGAGGTTTATGGAGAAGGTCATGGGTGATGCATAGGATGGCTGGCAACAGCCAAATCAGTGATAAGATGCCCAGCCAGTAAACCGGATTGGGTACCCCAAGCAGGGTGAAGAACAGCAATACAAGTAAAGAGGGAGCGACCAGACTGCGACGCAGATTATCAAGTAATTTCCAGTAAGAAAGCGCAGTCAGCGGATTCCTGGCCCGGGCTCCATCGGCTTTTCGGACACGTGGTTTCAGCCAGTTAAGCAGTTGCCAGTCGCCCCGGATCCAGCGTGAACGCCGCGCAACATCCGACAGATAATTATTAGGGTACTGTTCGTAGAGTAACACCTCACTCAGCAGACCCGAGCGCGCATAGCACCCTTCGAGTAGGTCATGGCTAAGAACCAGATTTTCCGGGCAGGTGTTGGCAGTGGCCTGCATAAAAATGTCAACATCGTAAATCCCTTTGCCCACGAACGATCCTTCCCCAAAGAGATCCTGATAGATATCCGAAGACATCATCGAATAAGGGTTATTGCCGGGTATGCTGCTTCGCAGGCCTGCGTAACGCCCCTGACCGTTGCGTGGTATCTCCTCCGCAAGACCGGGTTGTAAAATACCAAATCCTTTGACCACCCTCTGGCGTACCGGATCATACTCTGGCGTATTCAACGGATGGGCCATCGCCGCGACCAGTTTGTGAGCCGTATCGCGCGGCAGCACCGTATCACTGTCCAGGGTAATAACGTATTTAATGTGACCCGGTAAAATGTGAGCAGGCATGTCTGCAACGCTGACGAATTGCGTCCCCGGATGGCGCAACCAGCTGTTCAGTAACGCCAGTTTTCCCCGCTTGCGTTCATAGCCCATCCACATTCCTTCCTCGGGGTTCCATTCAGGCTGGCGGTGTAACAGATAAAAACGTGGTGGACCGGAGGGGTAGCGCCGATTCAGCGCCTGCGTATCGGCGATCGCCTGTCTGAGCAGCGCGTGACTTTCCGGCGAGGGTTCATTTTCAGAATCAGCAAAATCAGTGAGCAGCGCGAACCTGAGATTTTCGTTTTCATTCCCAAGCCAGCAGACTTCAAGACTGGAGAGGAGCTGGCTGAAACTTTCGTGGCTGGTCAGCATGCAGGGGATGACGACCATGGTGGCACTGTCAGCGGGAATTCCGGTTGAAAAATCCATCCCCGGCAAGGGGCGAGGAACGCGAAAACGGGTGGTTGCGTCACTGAGTAAATCACTCATTAACTGAGTTAAAGCGATAACCAGAGGCAATATCACCGCGATTAACAGCCAGTCTGCGCCCTGCATGGCAGTTTCGTGCAATATTGCCGCGGTCGCTGCGGTTGTCAACAATGCCAGGCTGCCAAGCCATGACAGCAGGGTTATTCTGTTGAAACTGTGCCGCAAGCGTATGAGTCCTGAAGTGTCTGCCAGGAGATGAATTTCCAGCGCCTGTCGACCTTCGCCCGCGAGATAATAACCAACATGATGTTCCGGTGTATTGGGTGCTTTTTCCTCTGAAAGCGCCAGCACCCTGTCAGCAACCTCATGCTCGCTGAGACCACTGTCTCTGGCCAGGATCTCTACAACGTGGCGGTAATGATCTCGGGTATTGAAGTGCATCCGGGGATAGATCCCGGCAGGATCATTGCGTAATGCCTGTTCAACGACGCTTATCGTTTCGGCGAGATCAGCCCAGTCCGTTTCACTCACTAATCGGAGACCCGCGATGCTGTTACTGACAGACAGCTGGCTGGCGGCAAGCTGTTGATTGAAACTATGTATGAGAACGTCGGTGGTGAGCCCCTGTTCCCGAAGGCACTGATCAACCCAGGTCAGAGGTAACGACAGCGCGTTGCCATGCCCCTGCAGGCGCCGCATCAGCTCTGCGACAAACGCGCTGGTTAACGGGGGGCGAGAGCGCGCCATATCAGCAACCACCATGATTAAATTACCAGGTGCACTCTTTGCACATTCGAAAATCCTGGTTATCCACGTATCGGCAAGGTTTCTGTCCTGCTGCGCATTTATCACTTCCATGCTGATACGACGAAGATTTTCAATCAGCGCCAGGCGCAGCATTCCCGGTAGTGCCCAGACTTCACCTAGCGTCAGCGGTGTCACCTGTTGATAGGCAGTGAGATAGCTGGTCAGGCTCGCGGCATCCCAGCGGCCATCACCGTGAGCAACTGCCTCTGATGCGATATGATAAATTCGTGGGCAATTCAGTGGCGATACCAGCGACGGGAGACCTTTTCCAAAACTTTTCGGCAAGTGCTGGCGGACGGTACGGATTTGTTCCTCAATAAGATAATAATTGTCCAGCAACCATTCACCGGCGGGCATGATACTGGTCTTTTTACCCGCGTTAAGCTCATAGCAGTTTTGGGTGATGACGTCCTCATTGTCGCCAAGCCGTTTCAGAAGATAATAAGGATGTTTATCCGGCGATACTTTATGAGTCTGCGCCAGCTTCTGACCGTAGCGCTCCATCTGGACGGTCGAAAAGAGTTCTGACCGCGGTGTGCTTTCACTCGCAGGATCGTTCGCCGAAAACGTTACGTTTTCGGCAGCATTCATCGGAATACGGGTGCGGTTAAACCACGCTCTTGGGTTCATTTTCATAGCATTGCTCTGATGCGACGTTAACGCGCAGGAGCAGTTGCGAAATCAGTTCAGAAACGTTCTCTCAGGATGGGCGTCAGGCATCAGGGATTTAACAACTGCCGGAATCTAACATAAGTATAGGACATGGGCTCTGATCTGCGGTTTTACTCGAACTAGCGTTGGAAGATAAACAGAGATTTACATCCGGGGCAAAGCATGGCCTGGTTGAGCCGGATTTTTGACAACGGTTGTGCTGATTTTAAGCCACAAACAGGACAGGCAGCAGTGGCAGTGGACGCACTGCTGAAGAGTTTCATTGCATAATTGATAACAGACATAACCATTAACCTTTCAATGAATGAGCTTCACCGTACCACATATGGTTAAGTTTTAATCTATTTATTTTGACACACTGAAAATCAGGAAAGATAAATGTTCGCAGCCACAGGCCCCCTGAGACCGTTTATCCGGCAAAATTCTATGCGGCTTCCAGGGATGAGTAATTCTGATTCGCGGGAGTTAACGGCTGAAATGTGAAGCAGAACGTCTTTTCGGCCATCAGATGGGATGATGAGGCCTTTACCACTAAGAATGTCAAAGCTTTTGACAATTCCTGTCATTTTATGGGACAAGTCAATTCCTTATTGAAAACACGTTAAGACTATACATTGAAAATAGTATTCAGCCACTTTTATTTTCCTTGCAGGACCTCTGGACGTCTAAAATATAATTTGCTTATATTGATTCCCTGTGCCTTAATGAATTCCAACAGTTCGATGTACTAACGAACGTTAAACATTTTCCGGGCAGTCCTCATTACCAGGCGCTATCGCTGATATCCCCTCCTTATGAGTCTATACGTTTAATACTATACGTTTACGATCAATACAATCATATATAACGGGAGTCAGTATGACCTCAAGAATTACAGGCCTGGTAAAATGGTTTGACGAAGACAAAGGTTTTGGCTTCATATCTCCTCTTGATGGCAGCAAAGATATCTTTGTCCATTTTTCTGCACTTAATGGCGACAACTTTAAAACTTTATTTGAAGGACAGAAAGTTGAATTCGCCATTCACAGCGGTGACAAAGGTCCTGCTGCTGCAAACGTAATACTTTGCGATAAATAAATCATTGTGGATCTGCGATAACGATGAAGGATTATTCCTGAGTAGACAGATCCATAACTTAAATCAGATGAAAGTCGTTTATTCTTAATATCAGGTCAGCATATTTTTTCGCAATTATGAGTGTACTGACCGATGTGATGAAGTGCAGGACTGCTGCATAAAAGTCTGAAAGCAGAAGCTAACTGCTTGTTAAATAATAAAGTGCGTAAGAGGCGAGGCTGCCTCCGAAAGCATCACGTCTTTGCTTTTACCTTAATGGCATCTGCCAGTTGACATTCACGCGAGAACAAGGTAATAGAATATGATAAAAGTCCTTGTTTTCTTTAATGCTGAATCCTGTAAAGTCACGACAGTTCTGGAAGGTATATCCTCTATCAGGCAGGAATATCCAAACGGTGAAGAAACACATCTTCGGATTATGTCTGCAAGTTTTCCTTCCTTAACTGGCGATCATGGTATTGTTTACGTAGCTTCTGACAGGGAGTTAACGTCACAGGAGATACTTAATGCGGCCAGGAAATATTTATAGCATTTTTGTTATGCTCTATGCTTCACGTTTAACTGCATACTCACCCTATTTATCAGAAGCGAACAAAAAATGAGTTAATAACATTTATGGCCTGCTAACAGCAGGCTTTTTTTCACATTCAACTTTTTAGAACTTCCCTCTGAAAAGAGAGAATAATTCACTTTCCTCTGACAAAATGCAGGCTCTCTCGCCCTACCTACCATCTTGCCTTTTGTGAGAAATCTTACTAAGCGGCAGGGCTAATTAACTTATTGACTCTTCTGCTTTAAGTTCATCAGGTATGACTGATGCAACAAGACATAAGGATAAATGCGAGGATTTTGAGCAGCGTCGCGATGATTCACGTCGTAACCTGGAATTCTTTGGCGCGCCCCATGTTGTGCTGCTTTTTATGCCAGAAGTGGGCGATAACGTTCGTGTTGCGGGTGACATAGGTATGTACGCTCAGACGCTTCTGCTGTCTCTCACCGCTCCCGGGTTAGGAGGCATTCCGCAGAACATGCTGGGCTTTTATGCCGAAACCATCCGCAAAGAACTGCGTGTGGACCCCGCGTTGAAATTACTGTTCGGCATCTCTCTGGGCTACCCGGGCCGGGATTACCCTGCAAATCAAGACAGAATTAATAAAGCGCCCCTCGGTGAAAGTGTCATCTTCCATCAGTAACTGAAATGCTTTATTAAATGTACTGGCTAAGTGTCAGCCAAGATACCTAGAACTGAATAACATGCACAGCCCAATGTCCGCTTCTGGCACAAAGCCGACCTTCCCCCCTCCCTAAAAATTAATGAACACATCTAATAAACCCTAGCTAATTACCCCATCTAATCGAATAAATCACTTTGCGTTATGCTTTTCCAACACAACAGCTGAAGGATAACGTCATGCAAACTGTAAAACTGAACAACGGTATTGAAATGCCCCTGTTGGGCTTTGGGGTGTTTCAGATGTCTGATGCCGCTGAATGCGAAAGAGCAGTTATTGATGCCATCGATACGGGATACCGCCTGATCGATACCGCCGCGTCTTACCAGAATGAAACCCAGGTCGGGAACGCACTGAAACAGACCGGTATCGCACGTAACGAACTTTTTATAACGACCAAACTTTGGCTACAGGATACCAATTACGAAGGCGCTAAAGCACAGTTCGAACGCTCTCTGAATCGGCTGCAACTTGATTACGTCGACCTGTATCTGATTCACCAGCCTTATGGCGATGTCCATGGGGCATGGCGTGCTATGGAAGAACTGCAGCAGGCAGGCAAAATTCGCGCCATTGGTGTCAGCAACTTCCATCCTGACCGACTGGCCGACCTTATCGCCTTCAACAAAGTTGCCCCTGCGGTGAACCAGATTGAAGTTAACCCCTTCAACCAGCAGCTGCATGCTGTTCCATGGAATCAAAGCCATGGCATTCAGCCGGAAGCCTGGGCACCGTTTGCTGAGGGTAAAAATGGCCTGTTCCAGCATCCCGTGTTAACGGCGATTGGCCAGAAGTACGGCAAAAGCGTGGGTCAGGTTGTGCTGCGTTGGATCTTCCAGCGAGGCATCGTTTCGCTGGCGAAATCGGTGCGCAAAGAACGCATGGCAGAGAACATCAACATTCTCGATTTTGAACTCAGCTCTGAAGATATGCTGCAGATTGTTGCCCTCGACACTGCAACCAGCGCCTTCTTCTCTCACCGCGACCCGGCGATGGTGGAATGGCTGACTAGCCGCAAACTTGATGTTTAAGTCGCGATAAAAGAGGTATTCATTCAATGCAAAAACGTTATCTGGGTAAATCCCGACTCGAAGTATCCGCGCTTGGGCTCGGCTGCATGGGCTTAAGCCATGGCTATGGCCCGGCGACAGATACTCGTCAGGCTATCGAGCTCATTCGCGCTGCGGTTGAACGTGGCGTCACCTTCTTCGATACCGCTGAAGTGTATGGCCCCTTCCTTAATGAAGAAGTTGTCGGCGAAGCCTTAAAACCGTTTCGTGACCGCGTGGTCATCGCCACTAAGTTTGGTTTTACTTTTGGCGACGACAACAAGCAGCAGATTTTAAACAGCCGTCCGGAGCATATCCGTGAAGCGGTGGAAGGATCATTACGCCGTCTCAAGACTGATGTTATTGATCTGCTGTATCAACATCGTGTCGATCCGGATGTCCCCATTGAAGATGTTGCGGGAACAGTGAAGGACCTGATCGCTGAAGGCAAAGTTAAACATTTCGGTCTGTCCGAAGCGGGTGCACAAACTATTCGTCGTGCGCATGCCGTACAACCTGTCACTGCCCTGCAAAGCGAATACTCAATGTGGTGGCGCGAGCCTGAGCAGGAGATCCTGCCGTTGCTGGAGGAACTGGGCATTGGTTTTGTGCCCTTCAGCCCATTAGGCAAAGGCTTCCTGACGGGATCGATTAAGCCAGGAACCACTTTTGGCAAGGATGATTACCGCAGCACCGTGCCGCGTTTCGCCGAGCAGGCGATTGAAGCCAATGAAAAGCTGGTCTCATTGCTGGGTGAACTGGCGGCAGAGAAAGGCGTGACGTCTGCGCAAATTGCGCTGGCATGGCTGCTGGCACAAAAGCCGTGGATTGTTCCTATCCCTGGTACCACCAGACTGCACCGGCTGGAAGAAAACCTGGCGGCTGCCGACATCATTCTTTCGCAGGATGACTCACGGCAGATAACCCAGGCGCTTGAAACCATTAAAGTCGTCGGCGAACGTTACTCTCCTGAGCATCAGGCTCGCGTGGGCCGTTAACACTCGAACGGGCCCTCTGCGAATGGGGGACCCGTTATTCCTGGTAGCGAAGTGCATCGATCATCAGCGCAAAAGCGGGCGGATGCTGCTTACGGCTCGGGTAGTAAAGGTAATATCCGGGGAAAGACGGACACCAGTCCTGCAAAACCTGAATAAGCTCTCCTGACTTTATATAATCCTGCACCCTGTCTTCAGGTATACAGGCGATGCCAAAACCTGATAACGCCGCATCAATCCTTTCTGCCTGCAGATTAAACGTTACCTGCCCTTCCACTCGGACCCGTAACGGTTTCCCTTCCTTCTCAAACTCCCAGTGGTAAAGCCCACCGGCTGTCGGCAGGCGCATATTGATACACCGGTGATTTTGTAGTTCGTGCGGCGTTTCAGGTGCAGGATTTGCCTCGAAATAAGACGGCGCTCCCACTACTGCCATTCTCATATCCGGCCCAATTCTTACCGCAATCATGTCCTTATCCACGCTTTCGCCCAGGCGGATCCCGGCATCAAAACGCCCCTCAACAATATCGACAAAGCCGTTATCCACCACCAGTTCGAGATTAATTTCCGGGTATTCCCTGAGGAAGGGTTTTAGCTTCGGCCATACCAGACTTCGCGCGGCATGCTCCCCGGCTGATAAACGAATATTTCCGGAGGCGGTGCCGTTCAGCTGAACCAGCGATTCCAGCTCCTGTTCAAGATCGGCAATACGCGGTTCAAGGCAGGCAATAATTCTCTCACCGGCCTCTGTGGGGGCAACGCTTCGGGTCGTGCGGGTCAGAAGGCGGATATTCAGCCTTTCCTCCAGGGCCCTCATCGCGTGGCTGAGTGCAGACTGAGAAACGCCCAGTTTGCCCGCTGCTTTGGTAAAACTTCGCTCCCTTGCCACCACAAGAAAGATTTGCAGTTCGTTGAAGTTTTCTTTCAGCATCGGAGATTTCCTTATGGAGGCATTCCCTTCATCGCACACTCATGAAGGGTGTTCATAGACACAATCATTTTAGCCCTGTTACTGACAATAATGATAATTGATATTCTGACCATATCGAAAATAAGTCCGAATTATCAGAAGGTTTATCATGAAAATACTCGTTGCAGGGGCGACCGGAGGTATTGGTCTTCATGTCGTGAATATCGCTATCGAAATGGGCCATCAGCCCGTCGCGCTGGTCAGAAATAAACACAAAGTAAAATTGCTTCCTCGTGGCACGGATGTTTTATACGGCAATGTTTCAATGCCTGAAACACTCACCGAATTACCGAAAGATATTGATGCTATCATCTTCACGCTCGGTTCTGATGGTCAGGGGCGTATTGGTGCCAGAGCGATCGATTACGGCGGAGTGCGTAATATTTTACGAATTTTCAAGAATAGACCTGTTCGTATCAGCCTGATGACCACGATTGGCGTGACTGAACGGCTCAGCACCTGGAATCAACGCACTGAGGTTCATGACTGGAAAAGACGTGCCGAGCGTCTGGTCAGGGCCAGTGGTCACCCCTATACCATCGTCAGGCCCGGCTGGTTTGATTACAACAATGATGATGAGCACAGAATCGTTATGCTTCAGGGAGATCGTCGCCATGCGGGCACTCCGGAAGATGGTGTGATATCCCGGGAGCAAATCGCCCGAGTGCTGGTTGATGTTCTGAGCAACGACGAGGCAAAAAATAAAACGTTCGAGCTGGTGGCTGAGCGAGGCGAAGCACAGCAGGATCTTACCCCACTCTTTTCAGATTTGCAGGCTGATGATCCACAAAAAAATGATGGGGTTCTGGACATAGACAATATGCCTCTGAGTGAAGAACCTGACTGCATTATTAACGAGCTGAACCTGTATTCAAAAAATTAACCAATCTACCACCCTGACAATTTTGTCATATAGCGGTCAGTCTCATGACAGCTTAGGTCTGTATATTTGAATGTACAGAGGGGAGAGTTCCCCTGATACGAATCCAGTTTCAAACATTGAGTTTAAAAGAGGTATTAGATATGAAATCACTACTTATTACTTCATTAGTCATGGGATTTATTGCAGTGAATGCCGCATCTGCCGCTCAGGAAATTAACCATGCAGATGGGAAAGAAAAGATAGGTTTAGTCTCAGCCAGCAATGCCTATACGCTTGATGAATTATCGAATGCGCTCTCTCGTAAGGCTGATGAGCAAGGAGCAACATCGTTCAAAATTCTGTCGACTACGGGGAATAACCGACTGCACGGGGTTGCTGAAATCTATAAGTAAATCAAAAAAAATCCCAAACAGGATGTGTTACAGCCCTCTTATAGTGAGCGTCGTTCTATGTTCAGAACAGAAGACATCGTCGATGAGATAACTCAATGGATTGATTCAAACTTACATAAGCCGCTGAAGATAGAGGATGTTGCTGCGCGGGCAGGATACTCCAAGTGGCATCTTCAGCGGATTTTTGTACAGGTAAAAGAAGTCAGCCTTGGAAAATATATAAGAGATAAAAAACTTAAACTTGCAGCTAAAGATCTCATCGAGACTAATGAGCCAGTGATGGGTATAGCCTATAAATATGGATTCGATTCCCAGCAAACATTTACGAGAGTCTTCTCTAAAAAATACAAATTGCCACCATTGAGATATAGACATGCCGAAAGTCGAAAAAAACACTAACACTTTAAAGTTATTAACCTTACATAACATCACCAAATAATATTTTATTTCGGCATCAAAAATTGGAGGCCTTTTTATCAAGAAATTTCTTGTCGGAAACATAACTCCAGCTTTGTTTTAACATACAACGTCTAGACCATAACCCTCAGCTGTTACATATCAGCAGAAAAATCGACCAAAACTAGATGGATATATCAATCACATATCCATCCTAGCAAACCATGAGCTTTTAGATATCCAGAGTACCTTTGTAGTCGATTCATGGTACTGAGCGGACAAGCTAACTGAATTGAGGATCCGCTCGGAGCGAAAAGAGGAAGTTGTGATACCTAATGGAAAACTAGTTCAAACTCTCGAAATTAAACTTACCTAATAATCACTCGTTGAAGATTTACACAGTTCGCTTTGAATTTTGTCCAATAACTCATCGGTTAAACCGTATTTTAGTGCAGCGTTACGTGCTATAGGGTAGAGGATATCTTCAACAGAATTAAATAGCTCGATTGAATCATTAAGCTCTCTAATCATCTGATCCCGTCCATTTTTATTAATGAAATCTACTGCATGATCGACAAAAAAAGAATGTGCTAGCCAGTTTCTTTTTTTTAAAGTTGTTGAAAGCATGATTTCAATATTACCATCAAGAAGCTCAAGTTTTCTAATCAGGCCTAAAAGCTGCCCCATTGTTTTCTCAGATAATACCTTATCAAACTTGTCAAACTCTAATTCCCACTTATCGCGGGTAGTAAATGTGGGTACATTTTTCGTAAAAAAATCGAAGAAAATAAGAAGTTGAACTATCGACTGCTCTACACATTGTGCTCTATACATCGCAAGACCAAAGTATGCGTAGACCTCTTTACAGTGTTCAGAAGTATCCATGATGTGACCTTGCCAATTCAAATTATCTTCATAATGTGTACTAACATAGCATGAAGTCAGCAACCTCCACTCCTGGCACAGAGCGGAAATTGGCACAGCTATTCGCCAAACAAGTCAATTGATACATCAGGAAATCCGTAATTACGAGTCCCTCTATTACCTGGGTTGTCTGGATTTCCCACGTTACCTGGGTTTCCCGGATTACCTATATTCCCTAGATTCCCCAAATGCTTGTTTAGTACCATGCTTTCATGGAGTTCACCAACATATTGACCAAAAAGTCTGTGGACATGTGTTCCGCGAAGTTGCCCGACAGCACTACCGTTCATGCTATGTATATATTTCCCACGGATAAAGCCTACGGCGCTTCCTTTTGAATTATAAATATAATCTGTCATTTTATTACCTCATCTTTTCTTAGTTAACTCTGACCTAAGCCATCTTATAAAAAATAAACACTGAAGATCTTCTGTTTCATCACATAACCATGACCTTACTGCTTTAACCTCTGCTTTTGGCACTAAGCAGACAGTCAGACGCAAATGTAAATCAGTACAAAAAAATTACTGGGGTTGAACTCCTCCAAAACGGAGGAGCTAAGCTTTAGATTTCACACTACCTACTAATGAACGACCAATTTAAGGTTTGTATCATAAGACCATGATTATCTTATGTTTTCTAATGTTATCAATATAATCCGCATACCACTGCATCATCTCCCTCCTTCCTTCCAAATACAACGCATGGTTATACGTCCCACGGATCGCATTCTTATCGACATGCGCAAGCTGGGTTTCAATCCATGCCGTATTAAACCCTTCCTCATGCAAAATTGTACTCATCGTGTGCCTAAAACCATGTCCAGTAACCTTCCCCGTATATCCAATCCGCTTAAACACCTGATTAATACTCGCTTCACTCATCGTTTTGCGGGGATCATTCCGCCCAGGAAACACAAGAGGATATTGCCCAGACATCACTTTGAGCTGCTGTACGATCTCTAGTGCTTGGGTAGAGAGGGGGACAAGGTGAGGCCGTTTCATCTTCATTCGGTCGGCAGGAATTTCCCACACCGCTTTCTCAAGATCAAACTCACTCCAGAAAGCACCTCGAAGCTCACCGGTGCGAACTCCCGTAAGGATCAGCAAACGTGCGGCAAGAACAACTAGCGGGCTTCCTGTATAGCTGGATAGGGCTTCAAAGAAGTCTGGTAACTCTTCAACAGTCAGGAAGGGATAATGCTTCGATTCATGCCCTGACATCGCGCTGGTTAGATCCGCTGCAGGATTGTATTCCGCACGACCAGTAACTATGGCGTAACGAAAGACTTCACTGCAGCGCTGGCGAACCTTCTTGGCCTTCTCTGTCGCGCCACGGCTTTCCATTCGACGCAGCACATTAAGCAGAACCAGCGGTTTGATTTCATTCACCGGCAGCTGGCCGATATAGGGGAAAATATCTTTATTGAAGGCCTCCAGAATGTCAGAAGCATACCCTTCTGACCATCTGCTCACCTTCGTACCGTGCCACTCAAGCGCCACAGACTGGAACGTATTATTGAGTTGCACATCGCGAACCAGCTTTTCTTCTTTCTTGGCAAACGCTGGATCGATACCTTCGGCCAGTTTTTTCTTGGCTTCATCACGTAGTGCCCTCGCTTGTGCAAGGGACACTGCTGGATAAACACCAAAAGCCATACGCTTCTCTTTTCCATTGAAGCGATACTTCATCCGCCAGTATCTGGAACCAGAGGGAACAACCTCAAGATACAAACCAGCACCATCTGCCAGCTTGTAGGCTTTCTCTCTGGGTTTAGCAGCGTCTACCTGTCGCGCATTAAGCTTCATTGGGGGCATCTCCCTGGACCGAACACAGAATGCCCCCACTTATGCCCCCAACTGTAACTTGATTCCGGTTGAGTCCAGTTGATAACAGGAGATAAAATACGGGCTTGAAGCCGCAGTATACGGGCTTTAAGTTGATTTCGGTAGACTTGGGAAGAGTTTGAAATGGTGCCGATAATAGGAGTCGAACCTACGACCTTCGCATTACGAATGCGCTGCTCTACCAACTGAGCTATATCGGCCCTGAAAGGACATGACCACGAGTGTGAATCACGGGGTAGAAGGTTAAAACTAACCGGATGATGCGTCAATAGCCTTGTGAATCAAGTGGCTGATTTTGCATCACTCCGGTTTTAATTACGCACGAATGGTATCGTCACCAATGCCGATCCACTTGTAGGTGGTCAGCGCTTCCAGCCCCATTGGGCCGCGTGCGTGTAATTTTTGCGTACTGACAGCCACTTCCGCGCCAAGGCCAAATTGTCCGCCATCGGTAAATCGGGTAGAAGCATTGACGTAAACGGCGGACGAATCCACTTCATTCACAAAACGATCGGCGTTGCGCAGAGTGCGCGTCAGGATCGCATCAGAATGTTGAGTGCCGTGTGCACGAATATGCGCAATTGCGTCATCCAGGCCGGCCACGATTTTCACGTTCAGATCCAACGACAGGAACTCGTCGTCATACTCTTCGGCTTTCACCGCTACCACGTTCGCCGGGCCTGATTTCAGTTGGGCCAGCGCCGCATCGTCAGCATGCAGCGTGACGCCGCTTTCCGCCATTTGCTTGCTCAGCGCAGGCAGAAAACGCGCAGCGATATCCTGATGCACCAGCAGCGTTTCCACCGTGTTGCAGGTACTCGGACGCTGGGTTTTCGCATTGACGATGATCTTCAGCGCCGGCTCGATCTCCGCACTGTCGTCAACAAAGATATGACATACGCCAATCCCGCCGGTGATCACCGGGATCGTCGACTGCTCACGGCACAGCTTGTGCAGGCCCGCGCCGCCACGAGGGATCAGCATGTCGATGTATTTATCCATACGCAGCATTTCATTGACCAGCGCGCGATCCGGGCTGTCGATCGCCTGGACTGCGCCAGCAGGTAAGCCGCAGGCTTCCAGCGCTTGCTGAATCACCGCAACCGTTGCCGCATTGGTGCGATACGTCTCTTTACCGCCGCGCAGAATCGCCGCGTTGCCGGTTTTCAGGCATAACGAGGCGACGTCAACGGTCACATTGGGACGCGCTTCGTAAATCACGCCAATGACGCCCAGCGGAACACGACGACGTTCCAGACGCAGCCCGCTGTCCAGCAGACCGCCATCAATCACCTGTCCGACCGGGTCGGCCAGGTTACACACCTGACGGACGTCATCGGCAATCGCTTTCAGGCGCGCCGGTGTCAATGCCAGACGATCCAGCATCGCTTCACTGAGGCCGTTTTCACGCGCCTCGGCAACGTCCTGGGCGTTAGCGCTCAGGATGCTTTCAGTTTGCGCTTCCAGTTCGTCCGCTATTTTTTCCAGTACGCGGTTCTTCTCGCGGCTGGAGAGTAGCGCCAGTTTGTAGGACGCCGCTTTGGCAGCAATGCCCATTTGTTCCAGCATACGTCGGCTCCTTAACGGGTAATCATGTCATCGCGATGGACAGCGACCGGGCCATATTCATAGCCAAGAATCGCGTCAATCTGCTGAGAGTGGTGACCAGCAATACGGCGCAGCGCGTCGCTGTTATAACGGGTGACGCCGTGGGCGATATCGCGCCCTTCCTGGTTACGGATGCGGATCACTTCACCACGCGAAAAGTTACCTGTCACGCTTTTAATGCCTTTTGGCAATAATGAGCTACCGCGTTCCAGAATCGCAGATGTCGCCCCTTCATCCACCGTGATTTCACCGGCAGGCGGCGCGCCAAAGATCCAGCGTTTGCGGTTTTCCAGCGGGGAGGCTTGCGCATGGAAACGGGTTCCCGCAGAAATGCCTGCCATAACATCGCCAATCACGCCCGGCTTGCTACCCGCCGCGATGATGGTGTCGATTCCGGCACGACAGGCAACGTCGGCAGCCTGCAATTTGGTGCCCATTCCCCCGGTTCCCAGGCCAGAGACGCTGTCGCCCGCAATCGCACGCAGCGCATCATCAATGCCGTACACGTCTTTAATCAGCTCAGCCTGCGGGTTGGTTCGCGGATCGGCGGTAAACAACCCTTGCTGATCGGTCAGTAACAACAATTTGTCGGCGCCCGCCAGAATGGCGGCCAGCGCGGAAAGATTGTCGTTATCGCCCACTTTTATTTCAGCGGTCGCCACGGCATCGTTTTCATTGATGACAGGGACAATATTGTTGTCCAGCAGCGCACGCAGGGTGTCACGCGCGTTCAGGAAGCGCTCTCTGTCTTCCATATCCGCACGCGTCAGCAGCATCTGCCCGATGTGAATACCGTAGATAGAGAATAGCTGTTCCCAAAGCTGAATCAGACGACTCTGCCCCACCGCCGCCAACAGTTGTTTAGACGCTATGGTCGCCGGGAGTTCCGGGTAGCCAAGATGCTCACGCCCGGCGGCAATAGCACCCGACGTGACGATCACAATACGATGGTCTGCGGCATGTAGCTGCGCGCATTGACGAACAAGTTCTACGATATGGGCACGGTTCAGGCGGCGCGATCCGCCCGTTAGCACACTGGTGCCGAGTTTTACCACCAGCGTCTGGCTGTCACTCATGATTCTCTGCCATTCAAAATAGGGGAAAATGATATCAAACGAACGTTTTAGCAGGACTGGCCCCGGTTGCCAACAACCAGAGCACAAAGCATGAAATTTTGTTGCGCAGGATCAGCAAGCGTAGCGGCAGTTTCTGACAATTTTATTACCGCAATAATAAATCATCCTTTTTTAAAAATATTCTTAATTTGTCATAAAACCTTCATTGCAGAGCGTTAAAAACCATCCTGTTTTTCACGGGGATCACTCCCAGCGAATATTAGCGCGTAATTTTAAATCAGGAATGAAAATGAAAAAGAGCACTCTGGCATTAGTGGTGATGGGTATTGTTGCATCGGCATCCGTGCAGGCAGCAGAAGTGTATAACAAAAACAGTAATAAACTGGACGTGTATGGCAAAGTAAAAGCGATGCACTACATCAGTGATGATGACAGCAAAGATGGCGACCAGACTTATATCCGCTTTGGCTTTAAAGGCGAAACGCAGATTAACGATCAGCTGACCGGTTACGGTCGCTGGGAAGCTGAGTTCGCCGGTAACAAAACAGAAAGCGAAGGCGGTCAGAAAACCCGTCTGGCTTTTGCGGGTCTGAAGCTGAACGATTTCGGTTCGTTAGATTATGGTCGTAACCTGGGCGCCCTGTACGACGTTGCCGCGTGGACGGATATGTTCCCTGAATTCGGTGGCGACGGCCTTGCACAGACCGACAACTTTATGACCAAACGTGCCAGTGGCCTGGCAACTTACCGTAACACCGATTTCTTCGGCGTTATCGATGGTCTGAACTTAACCCTGCAATATCAGGGTAAAAACGAAAACCGCGACGTCAAAAAGCAGAATGGCGACGGTTTCGGCACATCTCTGAGCTATGACTTCGGCGGCAGCGACTTCGCCATCATCGGCGCATACGCCAATTCAGACCGCACCAATGAGCAGAACCTGCAATCTCGCGGACAAGGTAAAAACGCGGAAGGTTGGGCGACGGGTCTGAAATATGACGCCAATAACATTTACCTGGCGACTATCTATTCTGAAACCCGCAACATGGCGCCTATTTCCGGTGGTTTCGCCAATAAAGCGCAAAACTTCGAAGCGGTTGCCCAGTATCAGTTTGATTTCGGTCTGCGTCCTTCCCTGGGCTATGTTCAGTCTAAAGGCAAAGATATTGAAGGTATCGGTGATGAAGATATCGTGAAATATATCGATGTGGGCGCAACATATTATTTCAATAAAAATATGTCCGCGTTCGTTGATTATAAAATCAACCAGATTGACGATGATAACAAGCTGGGCGTAAGCAGCGATGATATCGTCGCGATTGGTATGACGTACCAGTTCTGATTGTCTTAATTTGCCGGATGACGACGCTCAGGCGTCTTATCCGGCCTACTCTTTTGCACTGTTGCAGGCCGGATAAGCGTAGCGTCATCCGGCATTATTCTATGTTACGCCGTTAACTTCACCGGTTCTTTGAAGTTATCGGCGGGTTCCAGCGCCAGATTCAGCGAAGTCAGCAGTGCACGCAATTTTTCATGAAACTCGCGCAGGGTGTACTCCAGGCGTTCAATCACTTCGGTCTCTTTAATCGGCACGGCGGTCCAGTTACCTTCTTTGTCAAACAGGCCAAACTGGTAGCTGTAGGTAAAGCGTTTTTCCTGCGCTTCCAGTTCCATCCACCAGCCCCAGAATTCACGTTTCTCAGGCGCTGGCTTCACGTTGACGCAAACAGCCAGGCAATCGAAAAAAAAACGATTATCTTCGCACTGCCCTTCGCGTATATACGGGCCAAGCGCAGTGAATTTCTTGATCAATCTACTTTTCGGGTGTCCACTCGGTAACGTCATTGCGATCTCCTTTGGTGAAGCAACTGTTTTACCAAAACAATAAAATTTAGCAATCCATTAACACAATCTGTGATTGATCCAACCAGTAATTTCTTTCAGCGCAGTGTCAAAATTGCGATACACCGGATTAAATGGAATCTCCATCAGCTTACCGTCGGAAGATGACGAGGTGATGAGCCGGGACTCCTCTTCCGGGCTAAACGGATCGTTTTTCCAGAAGCCAGATAACATCGGCGTTGGGCAGCGTCTGCCGAGCAACCCCTGCACCTTCAGTGAATAACGATTTAGCTCAACGCGCAGCGCTTCATCTGACGCATCATGCATCCCCAGACGGCTTGCCAGCACGTCAAGATACATTTCCGGCACCGTCCCCTGACGTTGTGAATCGCTTAACAACGCATGGACCACCGGCCCCAGACAGGCTACCGCTTTCAGTCGCGGCGCTTCCAGGTAGGCCAGACGTACCGCAACGTTAGCGCCAAAACGAAAACCAAACGCCACCACCCGGGTATGATCAACCCACGGCACCCCAGGCAGCGCTTTCAACACATGCTGATGCAGCAGACTGGAGTCCTGGGTGAGCTTCCATTTTGACGAGAATCCAACCGACGGCATATCCAGCGTCAGCATCGCCATACCGCGCGGCGCGAAGTAACGTTCGAACAGGGTGTAATAGTCCGTTTGCATGGAGTCCAGGCCGCCGCACATCAGTACGGTCGGGAACGGGCCATCCCCTTTCGGCATATGCAAAAACGCAGTGACAGGCGCGCCGCCGGGGATCGAAAACGCCATTTCACGCAGCGAGCCCGGCAAGCGTTGCGCGGCCTCTTCATACGCGCGGTTCGCCAGCGCCTGCGCCTGCTCCGCCAGCTCATCCCCTTTAAGATGCGGGTAAGCCGCAATGTTGTAGAGCGAGGAAGCGTGCAGCCAATGACGCCCGCTGCGCTGTGGGTCTGTTTCCTGGCAGGCTTTCTGCTGCCATTCCATCGCCTGTTTCGACCATTCAAAGATCCAGTTACCGCCACGGTAGCCAATCACCGTGTCATACAGCTCTTTGTCGGTTCGCTCGGCTTCGCTCATTACGATACGCGCCTGCACATCAAGGATTTCTCGCGGATCGATACCGCGCCAGATCCACATCAGACGGTTGATCATGCGATACCAGTGCGGCACGTTTTTACCATCCAGAGTGGACTGCACGGACGGCTGCGTTCCGTGATTGAAGCGCCGGACAAGCGTCGACGTTTCAGGATGTTTGAAGCGGGGTTTAAACAGGGTTTCGCTGAGGTTAGCCTGTGACATTCGTGCAGCCTCCAAGGGTACTTACTGAGGCCTATTGTAACGTGTGTGCGGCTAAAAAAAACAACGCCCGGCATTGCCAGGCGTTGAAAATTTCAGTGATTAGCGACCAGAGATTGGCGGGACGAATACCACGCCCATATCCCACGGCTGCTCAATCCAGGTGTCCTGCGGGATATCAATCACATAATCATCCACCAGCGGGCGGCCAGCCGGTTTAGCGAAGATAGTGACGAAATGAGCTTTAGGGTACATTTCGCGGATAGCAACAGCAGTACCGCCGGTATCGACCAGATCGTCGATCACGATGAAACCTTCACCATCGCCTTCCGCACGTTTCAGCACTTTCAGTTCGCGCTGGTTGTCGTGGTCGTAGCTGGAGATGCAAACGGTATCGACATGGCGAATACCCAACTCACGCGCCAGCAATGCGCCCGGTACCAGACCACCACGGCTGACGGCAATAATGCCTTTCCATTGTTCAGAAGGCATCAGGCGGCTTGCCAGTTTGCGTGCGTGAATCTGCAACATGTCCCAGGTGACGACGTATTTTTCGCTCATGTGAAGTGTCCCAGCCTGTTTATCTACGGCTTAAAAATTGAGGGTGAACCAGGTTGCGCGAGATTATAGAGACCTGACGCGCTAAAAACCAGTGTTTCGCGGAATCCAGCCCTCTTTTTACGTGCTTTATACTACCCGAAGACCAGGAAAGTGGTATTCTCAATCGCATCTCGCAAGCCCGACTTGTGGTGACAATCAATCTGCTAACCCTGTGGCCTGCAAGAAAGTTTTGCAGGACATCGTCAAGGAGACTTATCGTGTCTGAACTGTCTCAATTATCTCCACAACCGCTGTGGGATATTTTTGCAAAAATCTGTTCTATTCCTCATCCGTCCTACCATGAAGAGCAGCTCGCTGAACACATTATGGGCTGGGCCAAAGAGAAAGGTTTCCACGCTGAGCGCGATCGGGTCGGTAATATCCTGATTCGTAAACCTGCCACCGCAGGTATGGAAAACCGCAAACCAGTGGTTTTGCAGGCGCACCTGGATATGGTTCCGCAGAAAAACAACGACACCGTACACGACTTCACCAAAGATCCGATCCAGCCTTATATTGACGGCGAGTGGGTAAAAGCCCGCGGCACCACGCTGGGCGCGGATAACGGCATTGGTATGGCTTCCGCGCTGGCCGTTCTGGCTGACGACAACGTCGCACACGGCCCGCTGGAAGTGCTGCTGACCATGACGGAAGAAGCCGGTATGGACGGCGCATTCGGCCTTCAGCCAGGCTGGCTACAGGCCGATATTCTGATCAATACCGACTCCGAAGAAGAAGGTGAGATCTACATGGGCTGTGCAGGCGGTATCGATTTTACCTCTAACCTGCCGCTGTCCCGTGAAGCCATTCCGGCGGGCTTCCAGAGCTTTAAACTGACGCTGAAAGGCCTGAAAGGCGGCCACTCCGGCGGCGAAATCCACGTCGGTCTCGGCAATGCCAACAAGCTGCTGGTGCGCTTCCTGGCGGATCATGCTGAAGAACTGGGTCTGCGTCTGGTTGATTTCAACGGCGGTACGCTGCGTAACGCTATCCCGCGTGAAGCCTTCGCCACCGTTGCCGTAGCGGCAGATAACGTCGATGCGCTGAAAACGCGGGTGAACGCTTATCAGGAGATCCTGAAAAACGAGCTGGCAGAGAAAGAGAAGAATCTGGTGGTTCTGCTGGAAGCAGCCGCTAACGACAAAGCGGCGCTGACTGCCTCGTCCCGCGATGGCTTTATCCGTCTGCTGAACGCCACGCCAAACGGCGTGATTCGCAATTCCGACGTAGCGAAAGGCGTGGTTGAGACGTCCCTGAACGTGGGCGTTGTGACCATGACCGACAACAACGTGGAAATCCACTGCCTGATCCGCTCGCTGATCGACAGCGGTAAAGACTACGTGGTGAGCATGCTGGATTCACTGGGTAAACTGGCCGGCGCGAAAACCGAAGCAAAAGGCGGCTATCCGGGCTGGCAGCCAGATGCGAACTCGCCGGTAATGCACCTGGTGCGTGAAACTTACCAGCGTCTGTTCAATAAGACGCCGAACATCCAGATTATTCACGCGGGTCTGGAATGCGGTCTGTTCAAAAAACCGTACCCGGATATGGACATGGTCTCTATCGGGCCAACCATTACCGGCCCGCACTCTCCAGATGAGCAGGTTCATATCGAAAGCGTCGGTCACTACTGGCGGCTTCTGACTGAACTGCTGAAGTCTATTCCGGCGAAGTAAGTCGCTACGAAACATTGCCGGATGGCGGCGTAAACGCCTTATCCGGCCTACACGCTGATTTGTAGGCCGGATAAGCGCAGCGCCATCCGGCAATACATCAAAGTCACAGCCCCAGCAGAAGCTGTCTTTCCAGTTGCGGGTCCAGTAGCGTAACGTGTAACCCTACCAGCCGCACGCCCCGCCCTCCCCGCCGCTCATTCCAGGTTTTACGCGCCGTCGTGATTAAATCGTCCTTGCTTAAACGCGGCCAGACGTGCTCCTGAGTGGTCAGCTGGAAATCGTTAAATTTTAATTTAACCCCCTGACGGGCGATGAGCAGGTCAGGCTTCACTTTTGCCAGCCGCCTTTCCAGCTCTGGATATAACCGCTCAATGATCGCCTCGCATTCCGCCCATTCGTGAATATCCTCCGCCAGCGTACGTTCAACGCCTATCGATTTACGCAGTCTTTCATTGTTCACATCCCGCTCATCAATCCCCTGGCTACGCTCCCATAACACGCGGCCAAACTTACCAAAGCGCTTGAGTAACATCGCCAGATCGTACTTTTGCACGTCTTCACAGGTACGCAGCCCCATCGTTTCCAGCCTGGCCGCAGACACTTTACCCACCCCCGGAATTTTCCCCAGCGGTAAGGTTTTGAGAAACTCAGGAACATCGGCGGGGGTAATCACATATTGCCCATTCGGTTTATTAAGATCAGAAGCAATTTTTGCCAGAAACTTAACCGGAGCAATACCTGCTGATGCGGTGAGCTGGAGTTCGTTAAAAATCGTCTGACGGATTTCCTGAGCGATAAGCGTGGCGGAGCCGTGGCAATAAGTGCTGTCGGTGACGTCCAGATAGGCTTCATCCAGCGAAAGCGGCTCTATACGCGAGGTATAACGAGAGAAGATTTCACGGATATGCTGCGACGCTTCTTTATACGCCTCAAACCGCCCCGGCAATAGCGTGAGGTGCGGGCAAAGCTTAAGCGCCATACCGGTCGGCATCGCGCTGCGCACGCCAAATTTGCGGGCGGGATAATTTGCCGTACTGATAACGCCCCTGCGCTCGCGGCTGCCGCCGATAGCAATGGGAATATCACGCAGGGCCGGGTTATCGCGCATTTCAACCGCCGCGTAAAAACAGTCCATATCAACATGTATGATTTTGCGCATGGCTCACCTCTGCAATACTGTTTAAGTATACAGTATATTTTGTATTGTGAGAAGCGAGTGGAAATTAAGCCGCGGCAGAATGCGCCGGGTTCTGACTGCCTTGACGGCTAAATTTCAGTATAAAGAGAAACTAAATTGTAAACGCATCGCCTGGGGCTTGCGAAAAACTGCCGTGGTGATAATGTGAGCGCACCAAATACGGATTAGTCTGATTTGGGGACTCTGTTTGCCGTTCTGGCGTGTGTAACCGTTTTATCAAGGAATAAGCAGTATGCGTAAAATCGCATTTTTTCTTGCGATGCTTCTGATCCCGTGCGTCTCATTTGCCGGTTTGCTAAGCAGTAGCAGCCCAACCACGCCAGTCAGTAAAGAATATAAGCAGCAGTTGATGGGGTCGCCTGTCTATATTCAGATCTTTAAAGAAGAGCGTACGCTCGATCTGTACGTCAAGATGGGTGAGCAATATCAATTGCTCGACAGCTACAAAATTTGCAACTATTCCGGTGGCTTAGGCCCCAAACAGCGCCAGGGTGACTTTAAAAGCCCGGAAGGTTTTTACAGCGTCCAGCGTAATCAGCTCAAACCGGACAGCCGTTTCTATAAGGCCATTAATATCGGTTTTCCGAACGCCTATGACCGCGCACACGGTTATGAAGGTAAGTATCTGATGATCCACGGCGCCTGCGTCTCCGTCGGTTGCTATGCCATGACCGACAGCGGCATTGATGAGATTTTCCAGTTTGTAACCGGCGCCCTGGTATTTGGGCAATCCAGCGTACAGGTGAGCATCTATCCCTTCCGCATGACCGATGCAAATATGCAGCGCCATAAGTATTCGTATTACAAAGATTTCTGGACGCAGCTAAAACCGGGCTACGACTACTTTGAGCAAACCCGTAAGCCACCAACGGTTTCCGTTGTCGATGGCCGTTACGTGGTCAGCAAACCGTTGAGCCATGAAGTGGTTCAGCCACAGCTGGCGTCAAACTATACGCTCCCCGAGACAAAATAATCGCCATTCGCCTGGCATAATCTTTTGCCAGGTTTCATTTCCTGTCAGCGGCTGCGTTGCAATCACGGTAACCACATCATTCGGTGTGGTTTGTGAACTGAAGTCGATTTCCACATCCTGATCCAACAGCGTGGCGACGCCAAACGGCGCGCGGCGGGTGATCCAGAATAAATTGGTCGAGCAATAGGCCATAACATAGCGCCCGTCTGACAGCAGCATGTTGAAGACACCTTTCTTACGGAGTTCTTCTGCCAGCGTCGCAATATATTTAAATACCGCCATCATATTGCCCGGCGTGCGCGGATAACGCTGCGTCAGCTTATGCAGCAGCCAGCAGAACGCTTTTTCGCTGTCCGTCTCACCAACCGGGCGAAAATTACCGGTTTCAAGCGATTTGTAGCCGCTGAGCTGCCCGTTATGCGCATACGTCCAGTTACGCCCCCAAAGCTCACGGGTAAACGGATGCGTATTTTCCAGCGCCACTTCCCCACGATTCGCCTGGCGAATATGGGCGACGACGGAACAGGATTTGATGGGATAGTCTTGCACCAGTCTGGCGATGGGCGAATTAAAACTGGGTTGCGGATCTTTAAATGTGCGACACCCTTTACCTTCATAAAACGTAATGCCCCAGCCGTCTTTGTGCGGCCCGGTTCCTCCACCACGCTGAACCAGCCCGGTGAAACTAAAGCAAATATCGGTTGGCACATTGGCGCTCATCCCGAGCAGTTCGCACATACATCACCTACCTTAAAACGCTGAACCGCCTGATGGCGCTGCGCTTATCAGGCCTGGACAAATCAAATGTAGGCCGGATAAGACGCTTTAACGTCGTCATCCGGCAAAAACACAGTAAAGAATTATCCGCTTACTTAACCATCTCTTTTTCGATCAATTGGATCAGGATATGAATCACTTTGATATGGATTTCCTGAATACGATCAGCATAACCGAAATGCGGCACGCGAATTTCAATATCCGCCGTCCCTGCCATTTTACCGCCGTCTTTCCCGGTCAGGGTGATGACTTTCATTCCCTTCTCGCGTGCTGCGGCAATCGCTTTAATCACGTTACCAGAGTTGCCCGAAGTTGAGATCCCTAACAGCACATCCCCTTCACGGCCAACCGCTTCAACGTAGCGAGAGAAAACATAGTCGTAACCAAAATCATTACTGACACAGGAGATATGGCTGACGTCAGAAATAGCGATCGCCGGGTAGCCTGGACGGTTTTCACGGTAGCGACCGGTCAGCTCTTCGGCAAAATGCATCGCGTCGCAATGAGAGCCGCCGTTACCGCAGGAAAGTACCTTGCCACCCGCTTTAAAACTGTCTGCCAGCAGGACCGCCGCGCGCTGAATAGCGTGAATATTGGCTTCATCTTTTAAAAAATTGGCCAGCGTTTCCGCCGCTTCGTTCAGTTCGTTACGAATAAGATCCTGGTACATGAGGATATCCTTCAGCATGAATGTAATTGACAGATGCAGTGTACCGGATAGCGCAGAAAGCGAGAAGCACAAGCCACAGGAATGCCGCTGGCTTTTGATTTTTTGTGCCGGTGAAAACGGCAACAATGTGAGCTTCGTTGTAATTATTTTGTAAACACATTGCTAAAAGAAATGACATCCACTACAACCATATCATCACAAGTGGTCAGACCTCCTACAAGCAAGGGAGCTTTTCGTTATGATGATTTTGAGTATTCTCGCAACGGTTGTTCTGCTCGGCGCGCTGTTTTATCACCGCGTGAGCTTATTCCTCAGCAGCCTGATTTTACTCGCATGGACAGCCGCGCTGGGCGTTGCTGGCCTGTGGTCTATCTGGGTGCTGGTTCCTCTGGCCATTATCCTCGTACCGTTTAACGTTACGCCGATGCGTAAGTCGATGATCTCTGCGCCAGCGTTTCGTAGCTTCCGTAAAGTGATGCCGCCGATGTCGCGCACGGAGAAAGAGGCCATTGATGCCGGTACAACATGGTGGGAAGGCGATCTCTTCCAGGGCAAACCTGACTGGAAAAAATTGCACAACTATCCGCAACCGCATCTGACCGCTGAAGAACAGGCGTTCCTGGATGGCCCGGTAGAAGAAGCCTGCCGTATGGCGAATGATTTCCAGATCACGCACGAATTAGCCGATCTGCCGCCGGAGTTGTGGGACTACCTGAAAGAGCATCGCTTCTTCGCGATGATCATCAAGAAAGAGTATGGCGGCCTGGAGTTTTCGGCGTATGCGCAGTCTCGCGTGCTGCAAAAACTCTCCGGCGTTTCCGGGATTCTGGCGATTACCGTGGGCGTGCCTAACTCATTAGGCCCAGGTGAACTGCTGCAACACTACGGTACTGAAGAGCAGAAAAACCATTACCTGCCGCGTCTGGCGCGTGGTCAGGAGATCCCTTGCTTCGCGCTGACCAGCCCGGAAGCGGGATCCGATGCGGGCGCAATTCCTGATACTGGCGTCGTCTGCATGGGCGAATGGCAGGGCCAGCAGGTGCTGGGTATGCGCCTGACCTGGAACAAACGTTACATTACGCTGGCCCCTATCGCGACCGTGCTGGGCCTGGCCTTTAAACTCTCTGACCCGGAAAAACTGCTGGGTGGCGAAGAAGAATTGGGTATCACCTGTGCGCTGATCCCGACCTCAACGCCTGGCGTAGAAATTGGTCGCCGTCACTTCCCGCTGAACGTACCGTTCCAGAACGGGCCTACGCACGGCAAAGATATCTTTGTGCCGATCGACTACATCATTGGCGGGCCGAAGATGGCAGGCCAGGGCTGGCGTATGCTGGTGGAATGCCTGTCGGTAGGCCGTGGTATCACGCTGCCGTCCAACTCGACCGGCGGGGTTAAATCTGTCGCGCTGGCAACCGGGGCATATGCCCATATTCGTCGCCAGTTCAAAATCTCTATCGGCAAGATGGAAGGTATTGAAGAGGCGCTGGCGCGCATTGCCGGTAACGCCTACGTAATGGACGCCGCAGCGTCGCTGATTACCTACGGCATTATGCTGGGTGAAAAACCGGCGGTGCTGTCAGCTATCGTCAAGTACCACTGTACCCATCGCGGCCAGCAGTCCATCATCGACGCAATGGACATTACCGGTGGTAAAGGCATTATGCTCGGCGAAAGCAACTTCCTGGCGCGTTCTTACCAGGGGGCGCCTATCGCCATCACCGTTGAAGGTGCGAATATCCTGACCCGCAGCATGATGATCTTCGGTCAGGGGGCGATTCGCTGCCATCCGTATGTTCTGGAAGAGATGGCCGCCGCACAAAGCAACGATGTGAATGCGTTCGACAATCTGCTGTTTAAACATATCGGCCATTTCGGTAGCAACAAAGTACGCAGCTTCTGGCTCGGTCTGACCCGCGGCCTGACCAGCTACACCCCGACCAGCGACGCAACGAAACGTTATTACCAGCACCTTAACCGACTGAGCGCCAACCTGGCCCTGCTGTCTGATGTCTCAATGGCGGTGTTGGGCGGTAGCCTGAAACGTCGTGAACGTATCTCCGCACGCCTGGGCGATATTTTAAGTCAGCTGTATCTGGCCTCCGCCGTGCTGAAACGCTATGACGATGAAGGCCGTAACGAAGCCGATCTGCCGCTGGTGCACTGGGGCGTACAGGATGCGTTGTATCAGGCGGAGCAAGCGATGGATGAACTGCTGCAAAACTTCCCGAACCGTTTTGTTGCGGGTCTGCTGAACGTGGTGATCTTCCCAACCGGTCGTCACTACCTTGCCCCTTCCGACAAGCTGGATCATAAGGTCGCGCAGATTCTACAAGTACCGAGCGCAACCCGTTCACGTATCGGTCGCGGTCAATACCTGACGCCGAGCGAGCATAACCCGGTCGGCTTGCTGGAAGAAGCGCTGCTGGACGTAATAGCGGCAGATCCTATCCACCAGCGGATCTGCAAAGAGCTGGGTAAAAATCTGCCGTTTACCCGTCTGGATGAACTGGCGCATAACGCGCTGGCAAAAGGGCTGATTGATAACGATGAAGCCGCCATTCTGGTGAAAGCGGAAGAAAGCCGTCTGCGCAGCATTAACGTTGATGATTTTGATGCCGACGCGCTGGCGACTCAGCCGGTAAAGTTGCCAGAGAAGCAAGTGCGTAAAGTCGAAGCCGCTTAATCCTCACCTCCCCTGAAAGCCCCGCTTCTGCGGGGCTTTTTATTGCCACATTTTCGTTGATGCTCATGCTACAGTGTAAAAATGCTGTTCAACGAGGAGCCCCGATCGTGCCTGGTTTGAAAATTACCCTGTTGCAACAACCGCTGGTCTGGATGGACGGTCCGGCCAATTTACGTCATTTTGACAGACTGCTGGAAACCATCACCGGACGTGACGTCATTGTTTTACCTGAAATGTTTACCACCGGTTTTGCAATGGAAGCCGCACTTCAGTCACTCCCGCAAGAAGATGCGATCGACTGGATGCAGGCCAAAGCACAACAGACTGATGCCCTGATTGCGGGCAGCGCTGCGTTGCAAACCGAACGTGGCCCGGTAAACCGTTTTTTACTGGTTGAACCTGACGGCAACGTTCATTGCTATGATAAACGCCATCTGTTCCGCATGGCGGATGAACATCATCATTACCAAGCGGGCGATAAACGTGTTGTCGTTGAATGGCGCGGCTGGCGTATTCTGCCGTTAGTGTGTTATGACCTGCGTTTTCCGGTATGGTCCCGCAATCTTAATGATTATGACCTGGCGCTGTATGTAGCGAACTGGCCTGCTCCACGTTCGCTACACTGGCAGGCGCTGCTCACCGCACGCGCGATTGAAAATCAGGCCTATGTAGCAGGCTGCAACCGTGTTGGCACTGACGGCAACGGGCACCATTACCGTGGGGACAGCCGGGTGATTAACCCGCAAGGAGAGATTATCGCCACCGCCGAGCCACATCAGGCGACACGTATTGATGCAGACCTGTCACTCACGGCGTTACGGGAATACCGCGAGAAATTTCCGGCATGGCAGGACGCCGACCCATTCACGTTACGCTGATGATTGTTCATCCTTCTCTGCAACGATTCTGGCATTTCTACAGAGAAGGATAATTTTTGTTGAAGGCTAAAACGACGAAAGCCTGAATCATTTCTGATTCAGGCTTTCTGAATAGTGGCGGAACGGACGGGACTCGAACCCGCGACCCCCTGCGTGACAGGCAGGTATTCTAACCAACTGAACTACCGCTCCGCGTTGTGTTCCTCTTGGGAACGAAGCGCATATTACGGATTGCCTTGCACCTCGTCAACGGTTTTTCTCACGTTTTGAATCGTTTGCTGTAAAAATCACCCGGACGGCTATTTTTACGTCGTAAAACCCCGAATTACGCTCGCCAGAGGCAACTTCCGCCTTTCTTCTGCACCAGGTCGAGACGCGACTCATGCGCCATCAGCTCTTCATCAGTCGCTAAAACAACGCGTAACTTGCTGGCCTGACGGACAATACGCTGGATTGTCGCTTCACCCTGCTGCTGCTGCGTTTCCCCTTCCATTGAGAAGGCCATCGACGTTTGCCCGCCGGTCATCGCCAGATAGACATCGGCCAGAATCTGGGCATCGAGCAATGCGCCGTGCAGCGTACGTTTGCTGTTATCTATCTCATAGCGTGAACAAAGCGCATCAAGGCTGTTACGCTTGCCGGGGAACATCCTCCTCGCCAGCGCCAGGCTATCGGTGATTTTGCAGAACTCGCTTGTTTTCGGAATACCACGACTGAGCTTGGCGAACTCATAATCCATAAAGCCGATATCAAACGATGCGTTATGGATCACCAGTTCCGCGCCACGGATATACTCCAGGAAGTCGTCAACCACATCGGCAAAAACGGGTTTATCGAGCAGAAATTCATCCGCAATACCGTGTACGCCGAACGCTTCCGGGTCCACCAGTCGGTCCGGTTTTAGATAGACGTGGAAGTTATTGCCGGTAAGGCGGCGGTTCACGACCTCGACTGCACCGATCTCAATGATCTTATGGCCTTCGTAGTGGGCGCCGATCTGGTTCATACCGGTGGTTTCGGTATCGAGGACGATCTGTCGTGTAATTGCAGTGCTCATAGCGGTCATTTATGTCAAACTTGTCGTTTTACGATCGATTTCAATTACAGGAAGTCTACCAGAGATGCTTAAACAGGTAGAAATTTTCACCGATGGCTCTTGCCTGGGAAATCCAGGTCCTGGTGGTTATGGCGCTATTTTACGCTATCGCGGCCATGAAAAAACCTTTAGTGAAGGATATAGCCTCACAACTAACAATCGCATGGAGCTTATGGCGGCCATCGTCGCGCTGGAAGCGTTAAAAGAACATTGTGAAGTCACATTAAGCACGGACAGCCAGTATGTCCGTCAGGGAATTACGCAATGGATCCACAACTGGAAAAAGCGCGGCTGGAAAACAGCAGAGAAAAAGCCGGTAAAGAATGTCGATCTCTGGAAGCGCCTTGATGCCGCGCTGGGCCAACACCAAATCAAATGGGAATGGGTAAAAGGCCATGCCGGCCATCCTGAAAACGAACGTTGTGATGAGCTGGCGCGTGCGGCAGCGATGAATCCTACGCAGGAAGACGTTGGCTATCAGGCAGAGGCTTAAGCGTCTGGCTTACGGTATTGCCGGGTCGCGCCCACGGCCTGGCGAATCCGCGCTTTGCTTTTATTTTGTTTCATCGGGTTAAGCGTAAGCGGGATGGTTCGCTTACGCGCCACAATCAGTTGCAGGCAGCCCAGCGCCGGAATATGCATGCTCAGCAGCTTTCCCCCTTGCTTTGACCAGGGTAAAACATGAAAACGGCTGTAGTGCAGCACTTCAAAATTCAATAACGAGAGCCAGTCCAGTTGGCGCATCAGCGTAAACATCCGGCTGTTATAAGGTGAAGATTTACGCAAGACGGGCACCAGCTTACGCAGACCCATCAGGCTAATCGGGTTAAAACCACTCAAAACCAGCCAGCCATCATCAATTAACACCCGGTCGGCTTCACGCAGTAACCGATGTGGGTCGACGCACCACGGTAGCGTATGCGCCAACAGACAAACATCAACAGACTTATCGGCAAAGGGAAGATGTAAGGGATCGGCCTGAACCTGGACGGGCGCGCCTTGCAGGGAAATATTGACTTGATGAGAAACGGCGCACGCTTCAGAGTTGATTTCTGCGCTTAAATTACCAATTTTAAGCAAATGAAAACCATACATTTTGGCGAACCACGGGTTAAGCTGATGCTCCAGCGCCTCACGATAGTATTCACCCCAGGGCAAATCGCCCCAGCGATGGGGAGCTATGACTGTTTGAGGGATCCTTGCCGGTTTCATCACAACCTTCCGCTACGCACTAAGAGGTAATTTATGAATCTTAACAGTATTCCCGCATTTCAGGACAATTACATCTGGGTTCTGAGTAATAATGAAGGACGTTGTCTGATCGTTGATCCTGGCGAAGCGGCTCCCGTGCTAAACGCCATCAAAGAGAAGAACTGGCAGCCGGAAGCGATTTTCCTCACTCACCATCACCACGACCATGTTGGCGGCGTGAAAGAACTTCTTCAACATTTTCCGCACGTAGTGGTTTACGGACCGGCAGAAACACAAGATAAGGGAACCACGCACGTAGTCAAAGATGGCGATAGCGCCCTCGTTTTAGGGCATGAATTTAGTATATTTGCCACACCGGGTCACACTTTAGGACATATCTGTTACTTTAGTCATCCTTACCTTTTCTGCGGCGACACCCTTTTCTCTGGAGGTTGTGGACGCCTGTTTGAAGGTACAGCCTCACAGATGTATCAATCACTTAAAAAAATCAGCGCCCTTCCTGACGATACACTGATTTGTTGCGCACATGAGTATACTTTAGCAAACATGAAGTTTGCATTGAGCATCCTACCGCACGATTCGTTCATAAATGAATATTATCGTAAAGTTAATGAGTTACGCGCAAAAAACCAAATTACACTCCCCGTAATTCTGAAAAATGAGCGGAAAAATAATATTTTTTTGAGAACGGAAGATGCTGATTTAATTAATGAAATAAACAAAGAAACAAAGTTGCAACAACCTGAAGAGCGTTTTGCCTGGTTAAGGTCAAAGAAAGACAGCTTCTGACAATTCCTACTTGTCATTGGCGAACTTCGCCGTTATGATCGGTCGTCTTTTAAGCAACTATTGACACACACATGAAGGCAAAAGCGATATTACTCGCCTCTGTCCTGCTTGTGGGGTGCCAGTCGTCTCAGAACACTGGCAACGTCCAACAGCACGCACAGAGCCTTTCTGCAGCTGGTCAAGGGGAAGCAGGAAAGTTTACGAGTCAGGCACGATGGATGGACGATGGGACGTCTCTCGCGCCAGATCAAGACTTGTGGGCTTTCATTGGCGACGAGCTAAAGATGGGAATTCCGGAGAACAACCGGATACGCGAACAGAAACAGAAGTATTTACGCAATAAGAGCTATCTCCACGATGTAACTTTACGGGCAGAGCCGTATATGTACTGGATAGCCGGGCAGGTTAAGAAACGTAACATGCCGATGGAACTGGTACTACTACCCATAGTGGAGAGCGCTTTTGACCCTCACGCAACGTCTGGCGCCAATGCCGCAGGCATCTGGCAGATCATTCCGAGCACAGGGCGCAATTATGGTTTGAAACAGACCCGCAATTATGATGCGCGTCGTGACGTTGTGGCTTCCACAACGGCCGCGTTAGATATGATGCAGCGTCTGAATAAGATGTTTGATGGCGACTGGCTGTTGACCGTTGCAGCTTATAATAGCGGCGAAGGTCGCGTGATGAAGGCAATCAAAGCGAATAAGGCGCGTGGCAAAGCCACCGACTTCTGGTCGCTTTCGTTACCTCAGGAAACGAAGCTGTACGTGCCAAAAATGCTGGCATTGAGCGATATTCTCAAAAACAGCAAACGCTATGGCGTGCGTCTGCCAACCACAGACGAAAGCCGTGCGCTGGCGCGCGTTCGTTTGAGCAGCCCGGTTGAGATGGCGCAGGTTGCAGATATGGCGGGCATGTCCGTCACCAAGCTGAAGGCGTTTAATGCTGGCGTGAAAGGCTCTACGCTAGGCGTTAGCGGCCCACAGTACGTGATGGTGCCAAAGAAGCATGCAGAACAACTGCGTGAGTCTCTGGCTTCAGGCGAAATTGCTGCCGTACAGTCTACGCTGGTCGCAGACAATACGCCGCTGAACAGCCGTAGCTACAAAGTTCGCTCTGGCGATACGCTTTCCGGCATCGCGGCACGCCTTGGCGTGAGCACGAAAGATTTGCAGCAGTGGAATAGTCTGCGCGGATCTAACCTGAAAGTGGGCCAAAGTCTGACGATTGGCGCAGGCAGTAGCGCACAGCGTCTGGCCAACAACAGCGATAGCATTACCTATCGTGTGCGGAAAGGTGATTCGCTTTCGAGTATCGCCAAACGTCACGGGGTGAACATCAAAGATGTGATGCGCTGGAACAGCGATACAGCAAATCTGCAACCAGGCGATCAGCTAACGTTGTTTGTGAAGAACAGCAGCACACCTGACTCCTGATAGCATGACTCAGAAAAGGCACTGGTTTCCCCCCAGTGCCTTTTTTATTTATGCCGCTTTATGCGCCTCAACCATAATCGTATCGCTGGTAAACGAACCGTCCTCCTGCAAAGCGAAATACGCTTTTACCTCCGCGGATGCGCTCTTCTGATACAAACGAATAGCCTCAACCAGCGCCGCAGGCGTACGCATTCTCGCTACCCATGAACTGAACTCCAGCGGTAAGCGGTCCGTTAACAACGTATCGACAATCAGATTCGCATCATTCACCAGAGACAGCCACTCACCGCTGGAGTAGTTACGTACATGAGAAGTGTCGCGTAACGCTTCTACAGTCTGTAACCAGATATCGCGCACCGGATGCCCAGGCGACATCACATCCATCATAATCAACACGCCACCCGCTTTCAGAACCCGGTTGACTTCACGCAGTGCCAGCCCAACATCATGCCAGTGATGTGCAGAATAGCGGCTAATCACAACATCAAAAGCGTGATCCTCAAACGGCAGATTTTCAGCATACCCCTGTCGGGTCGCGATATTTTCTAAACCTTTCTCTTTCGCCGCCTGTACGACGACCTCAAGCATCTGCGAAGACAAATCGTAAGCCACCACCTGCTTTACGTTCTGCGCAGCAATAAAACTGGCGTGCCCGGCGCCACATCCCATATCCAGTACGCTGGCATGCGGAAAAGAGGACAGCCGTTCCGCCAGTCGCTGTAAGTCACGACCAGAAGCATGAACGGTACTGGTTAAATAGGCATTTGCCTGAGAGCCAAACTGCTTTTCGACGTTGTCATGGTGGGAGTGTGTTGTCATCGTGTTGTCCTTTGGTTGTTTGCAAAATAAAGGGCAGCACCACTTCAGGTCTGCCCCACGGCAGACCTGACACACCTTATTGCTCAGGTTTGCCGGGACTGAATTCAACGAGTAGCGGGTTATGATCGGACGCGCGCGTGACCAGTACGGAAGCCTCGCTAACGTTTAAACCTCGATAAAACACAAAATCAAGAGGACGGCCAAACGCCCGTCGGCGCTGATCGTCAGTAAAACGCACCTGCCGCAGGGACATCTCGCGCGCAAAGCGATACAGTGCGTTCATTCGTGGTCGGCTCCAGGCATTAAAATCACCGGCCATAATCACCGGGCCGCTGTGATGCGCAATTTGATCGCCAATAGGAAGTAACTGCTTACTATACACATCCACCCCAAGACTGAAGTTAACGGCGTGAATGTTTACCACCATCAACAATCGCGTATCAGGCAAAGGATAAACGGTCACCAGCGCTGACTTCGCCAGACGTAAGATGGGCTCACGTTCGCGCAGCGGGCAGCAGTAGACGGGATGAGCAGCAGAAAGCGTCATAACACCCGAAGGATGCTGAGGTAACACAAAAGCGGGAACCTGATCGGCGGCAAGATAGTTAGCGGTCGCAAACTGCACCAGTTCGGGCGTGGTTTGCGCTTCCTGTAATAAAACCAGGTGCGCATCTTTGCCAAAGTTTTTCAGCACCGATAACCATTCGGCCCGCTGCTGTTTAAAGATATTCCACACCAGAATCCGAATGCGGTCTTCACTGCTTAACGGCACTCCGGCGGGTAATGCCTGGCCAATACTCGCAAACGACCCAGGCGGTAAAATCCGCTCGGCGGGTTGTCCGGCAATATAGCGCATGGCATAAGTATTTTTTCGCACGTTTGACTTTAAAACCTCTGTAACGTCAACCAGCCCGGGCACGGACTGGTTATTCTGTTATAGGGATTTTAGCTCACACTTTCAACGAGCAGTTACATATTGTTTTGTAAGCAAGCGCTTACCTCCGTAAATTTAACCAGGAACAGCGCGAACTGGCCTATCCAACCGATCACAGGTTAACGCCGTCAGAACAGGCGCTCCGGCCACCACACCTCACGCGCAGATTGAAACCAACAGCCCAGGATGTTTTAATGAAAAAATAGCCAAAATATCAATGTAATTTTGCTTCAGGTGCAAAAATGAAAGCCACTTCAGAAGAACTCGTGATATTTGTTGCCGTAGTCGAAAGCGGTAGCTTTAGCCGCGCTGCGGAGCAACTTGGACAGGCGAATTCTGCGGTCAGCCGGGCGGTCAAAAAGCTGGAAATGAAACTGGGCGTGAGTCTGCTTAATCGCACAACACGCCAGTTGAGTCTGACGGAAGAAGGCGAACGTTATTTTCGTCGCGTGCAGTCAATACTACAAGACATGGCCGCCGCTGAAACGGAGGTGATGGAAACGCGAAGCACTCCACGCGGTCTGTTGCGTATCGACGCCGCCACGCCGGTGATACTGCACTTTCTGATGCCGCTGGTTAAGCCTTTTCGCGAGCGTTATCCAGAAATGACGCTATCACTGGTTTCCTCAGAAACATTCATCAATCTGATTGAACGAAAGGTCGATGTCGCCATACGTGCCGGGACGCTGACCGATTCAAGCCTGCGCGCCCGCCCGCTCTTTACCAGTTATCGAAAGATTATCGCGTCGCCGGATTATATTGCCCGCTTTGGCAAACCCGAAACCATTGAAGAGTTAAAACAGCATCTATGTCTCGGATTCACTGAACCGGCTTCGCTCAATACATGGCCTGTAGCATGCAGCGACGGACAACTCCATGAAATCAGCAGCGGTCTGTCGTCAAATAGCGGTGAGACGCTCAAGCAGCTTTGTCTGAGTGGTAACGGGATCGCCTGCCTGTCTGACTATATGATTGATAAAGAAATCGCGCGGGGAGAGCTTGTGGAGCTGATGGCCGATAAGCGCCTACCGGTAGAGATGCCTTTCAGTGCCGTTTATTACAGCGATCGTGCGGTCAGTACCCGCATTCGGGCATTTATCGATTTTCTCAGCGATCATGTAAAAACAGCCCCCGAAGGAGCTGTAAAAGAGGGTTAAGGATACAGAGAGAATGTTAGCCGATCAGTCCCACTCTGGCGCCAGACCTTCCGGGCTGACAAGGCGATCGTTGCAGTCCAGTGCGGCAATCGCCTTTTTATCTTCGGCATCCAGACGCAGATCGAGCGCCAGTAGGTTGCTTGCCAGGTTTTCACGTTTAGTGGAAGAAGGAATTACGGAGTAGCCTTCTCCCATTGCCCATGCAAGGATCACCTGCGCCGGAGTCGCATTGTGCTTAGCGGCAATACGGGCAATCACTTCATCTTTCAGTGCCTTACCATAAGCCAACGTCATGTAAGAGGTGATGTGAATTCCATGCTGTTTTGCCCAATCCACGACCTTGCGGTTTTGCAGATACGGAGACAGTTCAATCTGGTTAGTCGCAATGTTTTCTGCGCCGACAGCGGCAATGGTTTTTTCCATCAACGGGATAGTAAAGTTAGAAATACCGATTTTGCGCGTCAGTCCCTGCTCTTTTGCTTCCAGCAGCGCCTGCATGAACTCTTCGACAGATACCGCATCGTTTGGTGACGGCCAGTGGATCAATGCCAGATCCACATAATCAGTGCGCAGTTTTTCCAGACTTTCTTTCAGACTCAGGATCAGCTTCTCTTTGCTGAGATTTTCAGTCCAGATCTTGGTGGTGATGTACAGCTCGCCGCGCGGGATGCCACTTTCGGCAATCGCCTGACCAACAGCCGCTTCATTATCATAGATTTGTGCAGTATCAATTGCACGATAGCCCAGTTCCAGCGCTGTTTTGACCGATGCGATAACAACATCGTTTTTCAAGCGAAAAGTACCTAAACCAAATGCAGGGATTGTCATTAAGTTCCTCATTAATTGTTGTGTCGTTAACTGAGGAGGGATTATCGCGGTTGTTTTTATGCGGAAAAAGATCGTAGAACGCAGAGGATTTTTGCGAAATAAGCAATAATGGAACAGCAGGCAAGAAAAAAGCCCTGAGCGTTAGCTCAGGGCTCTTAATAAGTGGCGGAACGGACGGGACTCGAACCCGCGACCCCCTGCGTGACAGGCAGGTATTCTAACCAACTGAACTACCGCTCCAC